>JAROAZ010000001.1 GCA_029432775.1 Pontiellaceae bacterium B12227
CGCAGCCATCAAAAGCCCAAACTCAACCGGCATTACAGCCACTCGAAACCAGCTCAGATGTTATTCATTCCTTTCATAGGTTTTTTGACAGAACCCTCGATTTAAAAAAGCTAATATGAAGGAGATCGCTGTTACCTGTCTATATGGCCAATGGTCTATATAGACAGGTGAGACCATTTCAATTGTCCCGCCGGCTTGTTGCCGACTCCGCCGACATTACAACTTCAGCTTTTTGTCATCCGCTTCAGGAGCAAAATTACTGCGGAATATTTCAGTTCCGCTTCCGCTTGAGTTCCAGTTGACTTCCACCCGGTTGTCGCCAATAACGATATTGAGGAGCTTATTTTTCATCTTTAAGGCAATGTCTTGGTATTCAGGATTAAAGGCGAGATTGTTCAATTCATCCGGGTCGCGCTTCATGTCGTAAAGCACCGGTTCGAGATCCTTAAAGGATGCCGTCATGGCCCATTTCATATCTTTGCCGCCCATCTTGTTTTTCGGGCGCGATTTGATGGAGAACATATAGTCCTGCGTGCGGATGGTAGCGCGCGGTCCGGTGACGGCGTGGCTTTCGCCGATAATATAGTCGCGCTCCACTTTTCCAGCGGTAACCTGCGCGAGATCAAATCCGTCGAGATAGTCATATTGAGGTTTAGCCAGATTGGCGCCGCCTGCCGCCATGCAGGTGGGGGCAATGTCGACAAACTCGGTCATATCAGTGACGACTTTTCCTGCCGGGAACTTTTTCCTGTCGGAAGAAACCACAATGATCGGATCGAGCGCATCGGTTTTCCACGGCGCAAATTTGTAGATCGAGCCATGCTCGTTCAGGCGCCAGCCGTGATCGCCGCAAACATAGATGATCATCCAGGGTTGATTCTGCTTTTTGCTGTAGTTCAGGAAGGCTTCCACACCTTCGCCGATCAGTGCATCGCCGTAGGCACAGAAGGCATAGTAGTCCTGAACCATCTGCTGTTTATCCTCGTCGGAATAGTGTTCCGATGCCGCCTTTTTGATCAGCCCCTGTAATTGTTTCGGCAGTTTTCCGAACTCGTCTTTATCGACCTTCGGAATCTTATATTCCTTTTTCAGGAAACGATCGCGGAACGACTTCGGCGGCAGAACCGGTGTGTGCGGAAAGTCGTAACCAATGTTGGCAAACAACGGCTTGTCCGGATCGACACCGGTATAGGTCTGCGAACCGACGCGCAGCGTTTTACCCGGGTTGCCCAGAAACTTAACCAGTTCGGTGGTGTAGCGGCCGTCGCGGTTTTTTCCATAGGGCTGGGAGCTGACGCCGCCGATAATTTCACCATAGCCCGGCTGCTTTTCGTTCGGCTTACTGTATTTGCGCAGGATATCGTATTTTTCATCGATCATCCTACTCTGGTTTTCGAGGCCCGGAATGGTGTTCAGTTGGTAGCCGGTGTATTCCCGTTTGCCTTCCGGTGTGACAAACCAGTTCGATTCGGTCGGTTCGTCGAGTTTGATGCCGTTTATCTCTTTGACCTTGCCCTTACTCCAGCCGGTCAGGTTTTCATCAAACATTCTGTGGAAGCTGATATCCTGCTGATATACCTGATAGGTTCCGAATTGACCGTTGGGACGGGTTGAGCGGATGCGGAACCCCAGTTTTCCAACGTGGAAGGTCTGGTAGCCCAGCTTTTCCATCTGTTCCGGCAGCGACGGCTTCCAGTGTTCAACATTGTTGTTGAACCATTCGAATTCATAGATGCCGGAACGGTGCGGATAGCGTCCCGTATGCATGGAGGCGCGTGACGGTGCACAGCCCTGTGCGTGGCAGTAGGTGTTGATGAATGTCGTGCCCATTTCCGCCAGTTTGTCAGTGCTGGGCGATTCCACATAACCGAGCGGGCTCATCTCTTCGCCCGTCATGATTTTGTTAAAGGCGCGGATCGAATCATACCGGTGATCATCGGTCAGCACCCATAATATGTTTGGCTTTTTTTGGGCGGTAGCTGTTCCGGAAACAGCCATCAGGAGCAGTCCGGAAATAATGAATTGATATTTCATAGTAATCTCTCTTTCGGTCAAGGAGGGCACCGCTTTGTCGTCGCCGTGGCGTTGACGAAGCAACATCCTCCAATGATTAAATTTTCGGGATCAGTTCTGCCGGAATGTCCAGTTTCTTGTCATCTGCGCCTTTGGCAAAGTTACTGGTATTATAAAGATTCTTTTTTGACCAGTCGCATTCGACACGGCCATCGCCCAGAACAATGTTGCCCAGCTTGGTGCGGAACCATTCCGCCAGGGCGGCATATTCCGGATCACTGGCGACATTGTTGCGCTCGAGAGGATCGTTGCGCAGGTCGTAAAGGGCAAGCTCGGCTTTTTCCACGGGGCAGGTGAGCGCCCATTGAATATCGTTGTTCAGCGTACCTTCTTTTGCGCGCTCCCAGGTGTTGCGGGTGCGCATCGAAAACCCGAAGTCCTTACTCCGCAGGTACGCGCGGGGGCCAATGACGAGGTTCATTTCGCCGACCGCATAATCGCGCTCGTTCACCTTTCCTTTATAAACCTCTTCAAGGTTGCAGCCGTCGAGATAGTCGAAGCGCTTGTCATGAATGTTCACGCCGCCCGCCGCCAGGATGGTTGGTGCAAAATCAACAAATTCCGTCAGGGTATCGCAGACTTTTCCGGCGGGATACATTTGTTTGTCGGACGAAACAACCAGCGCGGCGTTGTGAATCGACTGGCGCCAACCGGTAAACTTGGCTTCGATACCCTGTTCGCCGAGATGCCAGCCGTGGTCGCCGATGGTGTAGATGATCACATATTCCTGATTATGCTTTTTGCAGTAGGCTTTAAAAGCCTCCACCGATTCACCGATCAGCGAGTCCCCGTAGGCACAAAATGCATAGTAGTCCTGTATGGCGGTTTGCACTTCAGCCGGAGTGAGGGCTTTTTTGGAGTCGATCTCCTCCGGTGAGGTGCCGAGGATTTTCATGGCATTGTACATTTGCTTCAGCTGCGGCGGCAGTTTGTCGAGCTCAGTGCGGTCAAAATCCGGTACGCGGTAGTTTTTGTTTGCAAAGCGTTCACGGAATGATTTCGGCGGCAGCACGGGGGTGTGGGGGAGATGGAATCCGAGATTCACGAAGAGCGGCTTGTCCGGATCCACACCCGTGATTTCTCTCTTAAAGTCGGTTTTGTAGGTTTTGTTTTCATTTTTCAGATAGTCCTTAAAAGCCTTCACGATTCCGCCGTCGACCGTCTGGCCGGCGGGCTGCGGATTCAGGCCGCCCAGAATAAGGTTGGGATTGCTGCGGGTATAGCTGCGGAGCAGATCGTGATCTTTTGTCGTTTTATTGCGCTGGGCCAGATCTTCGGCCGAAACTGTGCCCTTGGTCAGAGAAAGAATATATTTACGTTTCGTTCCGTCAGGGTAGAGCACGGTTTCGGTGGTTCCATTCACTGGAGATCCTTCTCCGTTCGACCAGTAGGCGCTGGTATAGATGTCGCCGATACCATTTTTCTGGAGGTCATGTTTGAAATGGATGCGCAGTCCGTAGATTTCGTCTTCCCCGGCATAGTGTTCACCCGGGTAGGTGTAGATGTAGGCTCCGGTTTTTCCGATGATGGCGGTCTGGTATCCCTGCTCGCGCATCACCTGATGGGTGACCGGGCGAACGAAGTCGGCCGACTGATGGGTGGTTTCAAAAGCATAGTGTCCGTTGCGGAAGGGGTAGCGCCCACTGTGCATGGATCCGCGCGACGGCCCGCAGGCCGGGGAGTTGCAGATGGCATGGGTGAAGAGAACGCCTTCCCTGGCCAACGCATCCACGTTCGGTGATTCCACATAGCCCAACGGACTTTCTTTGGTCCCATATTCAGCCTGATTGAAGGCGCTGATGGAGTCGGCGCGCTGGTCGTCGGTAATAATCCAAAGAACGTTCGGCTTTGCCGCATACACAACGGTTCCCAAATACACGCTCAATGCGATGCACCCATATAATCGCGTTAGTTTTAGATTCACAGTTATTCCTTTTTTATGCCGTCAGTTACGACTCTGAATATCCACAAGAACATTAGACAGTACGAAATCAACTTAAGGTGTTGTACAGAATCCGTACTATCCATTTGGCTCATATAAAGCGCATCCGGGAATGCCTGCATGTTCACGTTTATAGTTCGTGGAGGCGAATCATCGGACTTTCTGCTCAATTTCTTTAGTTTCATTGCTTCAGGATAGTTGATAGTTTAGGTCTACATGGAAAAAACCAGTAATCAAGTCAATGAACCTGTTTTAGGAAAGTTCGGCGAAGCGCAGTTGTCGCAGCTGTTCGACTATCTGCCCGGGATTTACTTCGTGGTCAAGAATTGCAAGGGGCAGGTCATGATGGCCAATGAGGTCGCAGTGCGCCTGTGCGGGTTTGAATGTGAAGGAGATATGATCGGTAAAACGGATCACGACATTTTTTCGCCCGAACGCGCCGAGGCCTATATTGCGGATGATCGTAGTGTTTTTGAAACCGGCAATCCAATTGTTGAGCGGGTGGAACTGGCTCCAGATCCCAATAATTCCATTAACTGGTTTGTAACCACGAAAATTCCGCTCTATTCCGACGCGCAGGAGATTATCGGACTGGCCTGTATTGCCCGTAATATGAACGATGCGCATGAAAAGCTCCGTCCACATGTTGAAATGAACAATGTATTGGAATATGTGAGGGAACATTATGCCGAATCGATCAAGGTGGATGATCTGGCCGCTCTTATGCATCTTTCCTCCAGTCAGTTTGAACGGCGATTTCGCAAGGTATTTGAAATCAGTCCGACGCGGCATATTCTGAATGTGCGGATTCGGGCGGCCTGCAACCTGCTCTCCTCCAGCAACGATACCATTGCCTCGATTGCTCAGGAGGCCGGATTCTATGATCACAGCCATTTTGTGCGCAGTTTTAAAAAGGTAATGGGGATTTCTCCCAGCGAGTTCCGCTCCTCAGATCGGAAAAGTCCGTGGTGATTTACACACGAGTGCCTGAATTCTACATGCTACGCAATTGATATCCTGCTAATCTGTTTCCATGGATTTGAAAAACAAACAGATCAATCTGAGAGCCTGTATACGTAAGATGCTCTACTTGTTGAACAGGCATGACGAGGGGAAGCGATGATACGGGTTGGGATTGTTGGTTTCGGCTTTATGGGGGGCGTGCATTTTAAAGGATGGCAAGCGAATGCATCGGCCGAGGTGGTTGCCATCTGCGATGCGAATCCCATTGAAGGAAAAGCGAAGCAGGGAAATATTGATACGGGCAGGGATGAGCTGGATCTGAACGGGGTTTCCATCTATACCGATATCGCGCATATGCTCGCCACGGAAAATCTGGATGCGGTATCCATCACACTGCCGACCCATCTGCATAAAAGGATTTCCATCCAATGCCTGGAAGCCGGTGTTCACGTTTTATGCGAAAAGCCCATGGCGTTGAGTGTTCCGGATTGTGATGCCATGATCGCAGCGGCCGATGCCGCGGGGAAACAACTGATGATCGGCCACTGCATCCGCTTCTGGCCGGAATACCAATGGGCCGAACAGATCATAAGCAGTGGGGCATACGGTTCGGTGGTTGCTGCAGCGTTTTCCCGCCTGACCTATGCGCCGGCCTGGGATGCTGACAGCTGGCTCTCCGATCAGAATAAAAGCGGGGGGATTGCGCTGGACCTGCACATTCACGATCTGGATTTCATCCAATTTGTTTTTGGAGTTCCCGGGAGTATCCGTTCCAGCTGCGCCACGCTGGAGTCGAAAATCACCGGGCATATACAGACCGAATTGGAGTTCGGTGCGGACCAGACCATTTCGGCGACGGCCAGTTGGGCAATGCCTGAATCTTTCGGGTTTCAGATGAGTTTCCGGATCATTCTCGAAAAAGCCGTTCTCCTGCTTGATTCGCAGGCAGCTACCCCGCTCCGTCTGATTCCGCACGTAGGTGACCCCCTCATTCCGGTGCTTCCTGATGGCGATGGGTATCAAAACGAAATCAACTATTTTTCACAATTGATCACCGGTTCTGAAATCCCCCGGATCATAACACCGGAAGAGGCGCGTGAATCGGTGCGCATGGCATTGGAGACCATCAACTCATGAAATTATCAACGGGAATGTGTACCTGGTCGCTTCAGAATAATCCATTTGAGGTCGTAAAGGCATTGAAAGAAGCCGGGCTCTCTATGCTCCATCTTGAACTGGTGGCATTAGAGCTGTTTCGCGAACTGATCAAAGAAAATAACCTGACGGTCAGTTGCACCATGCTCGCGTTTCCTCAGGAAGACTATTCAACACTCCACCGCATACGCGAAACAGGAGGCATTGTTCCGGACGACTGCTGGCCGGTTAATCGTGTATTGGTCATCGATGCCATTGAGAAAACCGCAAAGCTTAACGTGAAATACCTTTCCTTTCATGCCGGCTTTATTGATCACACGGATACTGAAAACTATCAACTATTTTGCGGCCGCATGACCGAAGTGGCCGATGCAGCAAAAGAACATGGCATTATGATCCTGTTGGAAACCGGTCAGGAAAGCGCAGGGGACCTCCGTATATTTCTTGAAGAGCTGAACCACCCGGCTCTGGGCGTTAATTTTGACCCGGCCAACATGATTCTTTATGGAAAAGGAAATCCGATCGATGCTGTTCATCGACTGGCTCCATGGATTAAACATGTTCACATCAAGGATGCGACGGCTTCGCCGAACCCGGATGAGTGGGGGACGGAAGTGCCGTGGGGTGATGGAGAAGTGGGCCCCGAGAATTTTTTCAAGGCACTGGCTGACATCAATTATTCCGGAGCGCTTGCCATTGAACGGGAAGCCGGCGATCAACGCAGGAAAGACATGGTTCACGCAGCTAAACAGTTGGAGATGATGAAATGAGTGAGTCTAGAATGACGGTTTCCGTATTCTCGCGCCTGGCGATCATGATGTTTCTTCAGTTTTTTATCTGGGGCGCCTGGTATGTCACACTGGGAACCTACCTTTCGCAAGGGCTCGGGTTCGAGCCCGGGCAGATAGGGCGGGCTTACAGCGCCATCCCTTGGGGGGCGGTCATTGCCCCGTTTATTGCCGGTATGATTGCCGATCGTTTTTTTGCGGCCCAGAAAGTGATGGCCTTTATGCATATTGTCGGTGGTGCCATTCTGTTCTACGCAAGCACGATTACACAGTCTGCCGTTCTCTTCTGGATCCTGTTGGCCTATGCCATCTGCTATAACCCGACCCTGAGTCTCTCCAATGCAATTTCATTTAACAAAATGACCAATCCGGAAAAACAGTTTCCGCGTATTCGCGTATTCGGCACCATCGGATGGATTGCTGCCGGACTGCTGATTGGGTTTCTGAAAGTTGAAGCACAGAATATTCCGCTCGTCATTGCGGGGGGCGCTTCCCTTCTGCTCGGCCTCTTCTCGCTTTTCCTGCCGCCCACTCCGCCGAAATCGCTGGGGCACAAGGTCACCATAAGCGATATGCTCGGTTTGGAAACTCTTAAGCTGATGAAACAGCGGTCGTTTGCGATTTTTGTAATCGGCTCCCTGCTGATCTGTATCCCGCTGGCTTTTTATTACAACTTTGCCAATATGTTCCTGAATGATGTCGGTGTTGTGAATGCGGCCGGAAAAATGACGATGGGCCAGATGTCGGAACTGATCTTTATGATCATCATGCCGTTTTTCTTTGTGCGGCTTGGAGTAAAGAAAATGCTGCTCATCGGCATGCTGGCCTGGGTGATCCGCTATGTTCTCTTTGCATTCGGAAGTGCGGACTCTCTGGTGTGGATGTATTATATCGGAATTCTTCTGCACGGTATCTGCTACGACTTTTTCTTTGTGACCGGTCAGATCTATGTCGACAACACCGCACCTAAGGCGATTCAGGCGCAGGCGCAGGGCTTCATTGCTTTTATTACCTATGGAGTCGGCATGGTTATCGGGGCCAACCTTTCGGGCGAAGTGGTGCAACACTTCACGGTCGCAGGTTCAACAGCCGGAGTGGTTGAACAAGTCATTTGCTGGCAGAAGATCTGGCTCACACCCGCGATGATTGCCGGGGCGATTCTGATCCTCTTTGCGATTCTGTTTAAAGAGGATCGGTCGGCCGACGCAAATTGATATTGCTTTCCGAGAGGGAAGGTCCGTTAATTAAAAGATGGTTACTGTGCCTCTCCTATAGCTTAACCCGGTTCATCCGGATGCTGCGCTCGCAGGAGGGTCCCATGTATCGTAAGATTCGAATCAAAGAAGGTGGGATAAGTAAGATGAGGATGAGTTGGATAAGTCTGAGTGCTCTGCTGTGTGTTGCATTGGTAAGTATAGGCGGAGAGAAACCCAATATTGTTGTGATTCTGGCGGACGATATGGGTTATTCGGATATCGGCTGTTATGGCGGAGAAATTCAAACGCCGCATATCGACCGACTCGCTCAGGAGGGCATGCGCTTCCGCCATTTTTACAACAATGCCAAATGCACGACCACACGGGCGTCGCTGATGTCGGGGCGCTATCCAAACCGCGGTGCCGGCGCACTGGTTCCTGAAGAATACGTGACGCTGCCGCAGGCCATGAAGCTCGCCGGGTATCGCACAATCCTGAGCGGCAAGTGGCACCTCGGCCATAGCAAAGGCAGCCTGCCGATGGATCGCGGCTTTGACGAAAGTTATGGCCTGTTTGACGGTTGCTCCAGCTTTTTCTATCCAACCGATCCCGATAAACCGAACTTCGGTAAGCGCTATTTTGGCCACAATGAAAAACGGATTACGGAGTTTCCCGACGATTTTTATGCAACCGATGCATTTACGGACCATGCACTTGGTGAAATCAAAAAAGCCATTGATGCGAAGCAACCGTATTTTCTGCATCTGGCCTACACCGCGCCGCACTATCCGCTACACGCTCCGGCAGAGGATATCGCAAAATATAAAGGTCGCTATGCCGGTGGCTGGGAAGCGATGCGGCAGGAGCGGTATGCTCGGATGATTAAACTCGGTGTGATCGATACCCGCGTGCAGCTCCCGCCTCCCGACCCGCGAACCGAGCCGTGGACGGGGGATGACTATCAACAGCGCCTTATGGAAATTCATGCGGCGATGGTGGACCGGATGGATCAGAATATCGGGCGTGTACTCAAGCTGCTGGATGAAACGGGTACGGCGGACAACACCCTGATCTTTTTTCTATCCGACAACGGAGCCAGTGCAGAGAATCCCCGTTTTGATTGCGTTAAAGGGGCGGAAGTCGGCACCCGTGGATCGTACCGGGCAATCGGTCCGAGCTGGGCGAATGCCTGCAACACGCCCTTCCGCAAATTTAAAGTGCATGGTCATGAAGGCGGCATGTGTACGCCCTGCGTAGTGCGCTGGCCTTCCGTCATTCCCGAGAACAGCTGGACGGATGCCGTCGGGCATCTGATAGATTTTCAGCCGACGCTGATGTCGGTTGCCGGTCTAGACCCGTCTGCGGATCGCGCCGCTGGAAGGAACCTGCCCGACGGCGAAAACCTTTTGCCTGTGTTGCAGGGCACAGAGCGCGCCCGTGAAAAGCCGATCTTTATGGAATGGGTCGGAAACCGCGCCATGCGCGATGGCGACTGGAAAATAACGTATTGGAAAAATATGAAAAGCTGGGAGCTATTTGATCTATCCAAAGATCGGACGGAACTCAATGATCTATCTGCTGTGCATCCGGAACGTTTCAGACAGATGACGGATCAGTGGGATGCCTGGGCAATGTCCACCGGTGTTCGCATGAAAAAGAACCCGGCAAAGAAAAAGACAAAATAGAGGACAACCATGAAAATATTCGGACTGTTGGTTTTGCTGGGTACGCTGGGGCTGCAGGTTTATGCCAAACCGCCGATCACCAAGGCGGAAACTGATCCGGTGATGCTGGATCTGGACCCGTATATGATCACCGCCCTGCGCGGTAACGGGAAGGACTGGAAAACAATTCCTCCCGGCCGCTTCGGTTCCGAAGGGGGCATGGCTGATCTGCTAGGTGAGCCGGACTTCATCAAGCTGGTTGAAAAACATAATCTTCAGCTTTTCAACGGTCCTATGATCGGATGTGTGACGCCGACTACGGCAGGCATCTGGATTCGAACCGCCGGGGAGGCAGCGTTCCGGGTGGAAATCGACGGGCGCGTTACCGGGACGGTGAAGACCTCGGCTGCGGATGATTTCACCGGCATTGCAATGGTTGATGGCCTGAAGCCGTTCACGGAATACAGCTACTCCATCCTGTTGGATGGAAAGAAAATTACGGATCCGTCCTTCCGGTTTAAAACATTTCCAGCGGCTGGAAGTAATGCGAAGTACTCGGTCGCATTCGGCTCGGGGGCGCGCTATGTGCCTAGACACGAAGGCATCTGGCGGACGATGGCCGATACCGGTCCGTTAGCCTATCTGGGGCTGGGCGATAATGTCTATATCGATGCAACGGACCGCCGCGATGTGCAGCGGTTGCATTACTACCGCCGCATGTTACGCAGGGAATACCGCGAGTTCATTGCCCGGACGGCCATTTATGCCGTTTGGGATGACCATGATATGGGGTTAAACGACAGCGCCGGCGGCCCCGGACTTTCCAAAGATTGGAAACTCCGCAACTTTGAAGTCTTCAAACAGAACTGGAATAACCCGTTCTACGGCCAGGAACCGGAGACGCCCGGAACCTGGCATAATTTTACCATGGGCGACGTCGAATTTTTTATGCTCGATGGCCGTTTTTACCGGACCGACATGAAGGATGAAACCGACACCACGAATACGATGCTCGGCCCGGAACAGAAGGAATGGCTTCTCCAGGCATTGGAAACCTCAGCCGCAAAATTCAAGGTGCTCTGCTCCGGCACCATGTGGCACGACAAGGCCGACAAAGGCGGAAAGGATTCGTGGGCCGGTCCCCGCTTTAAAAAAGAGCGCAATGAAATCTTTGATCTGATCAATGAGAAGAAAATCAATGGCGTCGTGCTGATTGCCGGCGACCGGCACCGTGCTGATCTTTGGAAAACCGACCGGCCGAACGGGTATCCGCTCTATGAATTCCTTACCGCCAAGGTGACCAATGAACACACGCATAATACGCGGAAGGAAGCTGAGTGGTCGGTGAATGAAGGAAACTTCTGGGGCGAAATCGCATTTGATTTCACGAAGCAAGACCCGACCGTAACCTTTGCTGCCATCAATCAGGATGCTGAAGTAATGAACGCTTCCACCTTTAAACTCAGCGAACTGAGTCATTAAATGAACCGAAGCAGTTTTTCCGGTTGAAGCCCGGTTTGGAGTTTCCATTATTTTGTGCGTGGTTTGCTCTTGGATAGACTGTAAATCGAACGGTCTATTTTTTTTCACTCCATATGCCGCCAACTCCTGAACGAACCATTCTTCTGGTGTTTCAAAATTCAATATCTTGCGTGGATCGTTGCTGATCCAATCCTTGATGTTTTGATTCTGATCAAGGGGCAGTCCTGAATGACTCAACAAGTGTCCGCCGCATGACGCCCTGCATCATGATTTGCAGCAAAAAGCCAGAAAACGTAACCCGACCGTTATAGATCAGTTGTTTTTTGGACAGATCTTTTGGTTGGGTTGCATCGGTTATGCTTTCAGCTACTGTGCTGTTCTAATTTAAGGGAATTGCAACTATGAAAAATAAAATCGTAATCATGGGAGCTCTCGTTGCGCTGGCAATGGGGGCGCAAGCGGATAAACCGAACATCATCGTCATTATGGCGGATGATATGGGCTTTCAGGATGCCGGATTTACGGGTTCGAAAGATATCAAGACGCCGCATCTGGATAAACTGGCGGCGGAAGGCGTGGTATTTGAGCAGGGCTATGCCAACCATCCGTTCTGCGGGCCGAGCCGCGCGGCATTTATTACGGGTCGCTATCAGCATCGGTTCGGCTTTGAAACGAACCCGGCGTATGATCCCGCCAACACGATTATGGGGCTGGATCCGGAAGAGATCATGTTTCCGAAACGTCTGCAGAAAGCGGGCTACACGACCGGTATCATCGGCAAGTGGCATCTGGGCGCGGCGGAGGACTTCCATCCGAACAACCGCGGCTTTGACTATTTCTACGGTTTCCTGGGTGGCGGGCATGATTATTTCCGGATTGATCTGAGTGCGCCGGTGAAGGAAGCGTATCTGCAGGGTCTCGTTCGCAATAAACGCCCGGCTGATTTCGAGGGCTATCTGACCACGGCGCTCAGCCGCGATGCCGTGAAGTTTGTGGAAGGCAACAAAGACCATCCCTTCTTCCTGTTCCTTTCCTACAACTGCCCGCACGCGCCGCAGCAGGCGCCGGAAGAAGACATTGCCCGCTATTCACATATTGAAGATAAAAAACGCCGGACCTATTGCGCGATGGTGGATGTGATGGACCGCGGAATCGGCGAGGTGGTCCAGGCCTTGGAAAAGAACGGTATTCGGGAAAACACACTGATCTTTTTCACATCGGACAACGGCGGCCCGCAGTCATCGCCCAAACAGCCGGGTAAAGGCAACGGGTCGAGCAATGCTCCGTTCCGTGGCGGCAAAGGCAATCTGTATGACGGCGGCGTCCATGTTCCGTTCATGGCGAACTGGCCGGCAAAATTGCCGAAGGGCAAACGGTACAGCTATCCGGTGATTGCCCTCGATATCGGCCGGACAGCCGTTGAGTTGGCCGGAGCAGATCCAATGGCTGGAAAACCAATGGAAGGGGTGAATCTTGTTCCGTTCGTGACCGGTAAAACTCAAGGGGCTCCCCATGAAGCGCTGTTCTGGCGCGGCGGCAGTCACTGGTCGGTACTGGCATCCGATGGAACCAAGCATATGAAGGATAAGGACAGCAAAGGCGAGCGTTTGTACTATCTGCCGAAGGATGTTTCTGAATCCAACGACCTGCTGGCCAAACAGCCGGAGCGCGCGAAAGCACTGCGTTCTGCCTGGGAAACGTGGAACGAGGGCAATGTGCAGTGCCGACTGCTCGGTTACAAAGACTATCACAAAAAACGCGATGCATTTTTCGAAGGCGCGGTTCCGGAGGCCTCCAAAAAAGAAGGGTATCAGCCGAAGGCGCGCGACACGTTTCAATAATTGAGCTAAGCGCGATAAGTGTTGAACATGAAGGCTCCAAGGACTCGAAGTTCCGTTCAGCGGTTCCTTCACTTTGTTCCCTTCGTGTCTTGGTATTTAAAATTTCCGGAAGCCAGACCCTGCGACTTTGCTTATGCGCTTAAGATTGAGCGCAGGTAGGATTTTTTTGACAGGATAACAGGAACGACAGGATTATGGATGTTGGTTGAAAAAATCCTGTTATCCCGTCTAAAAACAAAATGGAGCAGAGGGGATGCTCCACTGTAAAAGCCGCATAGGACGATCAAAATAGTACAATATACTAGGGTATACTTATTTTAAACTTCTGGGTTGTTGCTACTGTTTTGTGTAGAATCCTCCTATTTCTTATAGGGGAGAAGGTTATGTGCCGTGTTGTCTGTTGCTTCTTTTCGGGATTGCTGATTTTAATAAGCGCTTTTGCGCAGAGCAATGAGATTCATCTGCTGCCTGCCAATACGTGGGATTCGAATGAAACCCATCAGGTGGTGTGGGAGACCAAGCCGGGGGTGCGGTATGAACTACAGGAGTCCGGGAGCCTGACCAACTGGTCGTCGGTGGATGGCTATCCGGCAACAGCGGGCCAATATGCCGATGCTTTTACATTCAATGCGCTCAGCAATGCGCCCGACGCCCGCTTCTTTAAACTGGTGGAATTCGATGAACAGCCGCCGGAAGTTGCAGATATGAGCCCCGGTGACGGCGCATTCGCGATTAAGCGGCACACGATCCCCATTACCGCAACGCTGTCCGATGTTTCCGGTGTGGATACCAACAGCATTGCGCTGACCGTCGGCGATCTTGGAACGTTTTCTCTGGAAGATGAAACACTTTCCTACACCAACGGGATGTTAACCTTTGATGCGGGCGGTGATGATGCGCTCGGGCCGTATGGCTCCAATGTTCTGGTGTCTTTGGTTGCGGCGGATGTTAATGGCTATTCGGCAACTACGGAGTGGAGCTTTGATCTGGAGGTTGAGCCGGTGGTGGTTAGCAATCTGTTTGTGTTTGGGTCTCTCGAAGCACAAGAGTATGGCCAACAGATAGGTGCTATTCCTGCAAGGGTGCTGACGCAACGAGCTACTGGTGGACGCCCAATTCGTATGTCTGCCAGCGCCGATCCGTGGGAGCTCCAAAGCGTGGAAACCAATGCGGTTGTTATTTCCTATACGGGAACCAATGCCCCTTTGTTTGAGGTCGGCACCAAGCTGGCCAACCTGACGCTGGTTAATATCGACGACTTTTTCTATCGATCCATCACGTCCGTATCGAATGACGCCGTCGGTAAAACACTCACGCTCTTCACGGATGAACTCCTGCTTACGGATCTCGTGGAGAATGGTAGTTTTTCGGATCTATCCGATTCGGTAGTGCTGGAAGTTGACGGGGAGGGAACCATTCAACGGGCGGTCGTCTTCGGGGGATCAGTTTCTCTGCCCAGAGTCGGATTCTCTTTAGATGGAAGTCACTTCAAAGTGGCTGAAGATGGTTGGGAGGTACAGGTCGCGGGTATCACATACACGAACGGTACTTTAGACGGGGTTGGTCTGCAGCTGACTGCCGACGAATTCCATTGGTGGCTCTATCCCAGCCTTCACACCGCACTGGAGTTGAACGGGTTTTCTCTGAAAAGGTTCAAAGCGGTTGCCCAAGGTCAGATCGATAGTGCCCTGGTGCTTACGGCGGAAGTCTCCGGGGAAATTTCCTACAACAAAAATATCTTTGACCTTCCGGAGGCGAGCGAGCCCTCTTTTCCCATTATCACAACCATCGCTGGTGTTCCGGTACGGATTGATGTGTCCGTCGATATGCTGGTTGATGTCGATGCCTCGGCAGAGGCCGCCATGGAAATCCAATTCGGCATCAGTAATGATTATGAAGTTGCGTTTGGCGTGCACTATGAAAATGGCGAGGTTGAGTGGACGGAACCAAGAGCTCCACAGCCGGAGACCATCCCGTTCGACCCATCGATCACCAGCGAGTTGGGACTTGGCCTCACATTAAAGCCGCGGGTAAAAGTTATTGTATACAAATGTGCAGGCATGGCCACCGGACCATCCATCCGGGGCGGGGCATCGATTCGTACGGAGGATTTGGAGCTGAGCGGATGGCTTGAGGGCAGCGTTATATGGGATATTGAAACCGCCGGAAAACTGCTGGATCTGTTGGGCATTCACAAATCCGTGTCGTATTCGATCTGGGAAGACGAATGGAAAATTTTCCCGGAATCCGAGGAGCTGGAGTTTGTGATGCCACTTAAGGGTCAGGTTGGCACGGTGGGCGGTACGGTGTCTTTCACTTGCAACGTGTCGTCTCCCGATCCGGTTACCTATCAATGGTTCCATAATGGAACGCCCCAGCTGAACGAAACCAGCCGCACGCTTACCCGTTATCCGCTGACCCAGGAGCATGCCGGTGAATACCGGGTGGAGGTATCTTCTGGCGGGGAGACCATAAACTCAACAGCCACTCTTGCTGTGCATTCGGCAAGCCTGTCGGAGGGACTGGTTGCCTACTATCCCTTTGATGGGGATGCGAAGGATGAGAGCGGAAATGGCAACGATGCCCTTGTCTATGGTTCTCCATCTTTTGCCGACAATTATCTCAAACTATTCGACAACACCAGCAACTACTTGTCGCTTCCAAGCTCTTTGGTTGATGGCCGAACGGCATTTTCTGTTTCTGCAAAAATGCGGATAGACAAGATGGAGGATATCAATCCGTTATTGAGTGGAGCTAATGGAAGTGATGCTAATGAATTCAGTATCGTCTACCTATATACTCACCCCAACATTCAAACTAAGCAATGGCTACAAAACAATGGAAGTGAGCACTATCATTTATCGTATAGTCGAATCGTGGAAGACTTAGAGTGGCACTACATTTCCTATGTTTACGATGGAAATACCATTGCGTTCTATTTTGACGGAGTTCTGCAAGAAACGGCCAGTTCCACAGAAGCTTCATGGAGCATTGATCCTGGAGGTTTGATCGTCGGACAGGAGCAGGATTCGGTTGGAGGAGGTTTTTCTGGCAGTCAGAATTGGACGGGTGCAATTGATGACCTTCGATTCTACAACCGGGCTCTAAGTGCTAGCGAGGTATCGGTTCTTGCAGGGAAGGGGGAGCGTAGCTCTTATCAAATAATCACTGGCGATTTCACATGGCATGAAGCCAAGGCTGATGCAGAATCTCGAGGGGGACACTTGGTAACGATTACCAGTGCAGAAGAATGGAATAATATTGTTTATCAAACAGGTGGCCCAAACCACGAACATCACTTATGGATAGGAGCAACTGATGAGCACAATGAAGGTGAGTGGGGATGGGTTACTGGTGAACAATGGGATTATGAAGATTGGGAGGTAAACCAACCAAGCGGAGATAGTGGCCTTGGACACTATGCACACATTCTAAAACAAAATGGTCATTCTTGGAACGATATTAAGGCCGACTCAAATCCATCAGGTGCTCCAGGCGGAGCAGTTATAATAACAGGGTATCTTCTCGAAATAGATTGACCACCAGAGGTAGACGAACGCCACTCGGCTTTGCTTGGGTCTTCCCTTCCCCCGCGCCCCCAACCCTTTAAATGAACGCCGGAAGCAAGCGGGACCGTCTGCGGCAAAGCCGCTTTGGAGTGCTCCGTCTGGCCGGAGCTTTTAATGTGGTTATGACCCATTTTCGGGGGAAGTTCCTTTAGGGTAGGGATGGCTGTCCCAGCCGTCCGCCCGAAGGAGAGGGTGTTTAGTGTAGAATTGCTCTGCGACGACCGGCACGCTCGGAGAGCGAGCCCTACCTCCTCGCCAATAGGACATGAGCCTTTTTAAATTTCGGTGCGTCGGTATTTGAAAGCGGTGTCGAGTTGCTGCGCAACCCTTCCGCCGTCGCCCTTCAGGCTTTGGCGGACACGTCGGGCTATCGCACTCCAAAAGCAAATGCCAAATCACCGGGATTTTCCGGATGACAGTGTGCGGTAGAGTATTTACTCTACAAACAAGAGGTAAAAGCTATGACAGCATTGATGGATCAGGTTTTCAAAGAGGCGCTTGAACTGCCGTTGGATCAACGTTTAACCGTGGTTTACCGCATTCTTGAACAAAGCGATGCCGGTATGGACGCCGCTGAGGTAGAGCGCGAGTGGGATCAAGTGGTTCGCGAACGCATCGCTCGGTATGATGCCGGACAAACCAGGAGTTGCCCTGCGGCGGAGGTTTTTGCCGAGCTGGACAAGAGACTGGGTCATGACGGTTGAGTTTCTGGAAGAAGCGGTGCTGGAGCTCGCCGATGCCGCATTATGGTATGAATCGAAGCAACCCGGTCTTGGGCGCCGTTTTAAGATGGAAGTTGAGTCTGTTACGCGAGCTATTGCGGAAAACCCGCTCGTGCAGCGTGAGCTTGAAGGTGGATATCGCAGAATCAACTGCCCTGTTTTTCCCTATTACCTGCCTTACTTCATTCGTGGTAATACGATCATCATAGCCGCCGTCGCCCACGAGCGCAGAACGCCCGGCTATTGGGAACACAGATGAGTTCACGATTGCCAGTGATCTTTATTGTATTGCTCCTTTGGTTCGGAGGAATACATCAGGTATCTGCTATCCTCGCGGGTGGCGAATTTTCTCTGCCTGCTGACTCCCCTTCGAGCCGTTTGGATGCTGAAAGTGCATACAGTTTTGTTGGCGCGCTCGAAATTTCGGCGAATGGTTATCTCTATCACGGTTCCGCGACGGTGCTGTCGCGTAACTGGGTGCTGACTGCAGGGCATAATGTGGACTTTAACGATGATGGGCTGGTGGATGATGGATTGGGTATCCATCTGCATCTGCCCGGATACGGAAGCTATTCAGCCGGCAGTTTTTCCATCCATCCGGATTTCACGGGTTTCGGCAACCCATCGATCCGCCACGACCTCTCGTTGCTCTATTTTGAGGATCCGCTGCCGGATCTGCTTTTTCCGACGCTTGGAAATTCCCTGTCGCTGAATGATACGGTAGCGTTGGTTGGTTTCGGGCGTTCCGGTTATGGCGACTATGGTTATACGACCGTTGCATCGCTGATGGATCGGCGTTTGGGCTTCAATGTGATCGATGAGCTGGACGACGGATTGTACCGCTATGATTTTGATGATCCCGAAACCGGCGATGGTTTGGGCAATACAGTTGAAACCATTATTGGTCCGGGCGATTCCGGCGGCGCACTGCTGGTTGATGGTGCGCTCGTTGGCGTCAATACCTTCACCGAGGGATACGGCGGCCGTTTCGGTGACTTCGGCGGTGGGATTGCCCTCACCGACGAGTGGGCGTGGATTCATGAAACCACGGGGCTCGCCATTCCCGAACCCTCCAGCGCTCTCCTGCTCCTGATCGGCTCCGGCGGTCTGATCGTCTATCGCCGCGCCAGGCTGCGGCAGCGAAAGTAGACGAGCGTCGCGTTCGCTCTGCGTCGGGGTACGCCATATGGATAGGATGACAGGGACGCGATGTCGTGATTAACCTGTACGCTGATTTTTTAAACTGTAACCGAGGTACTCAGATGAATGATTTAAGAGGATTGGTTTTGGCAGGAGCCGTTGTGCTGACTGCGGTATGTGGATTTGCGGCTCAGCCGAATATTCTGTGGATCATCACGGATGACCAGCGGGCGGATTCGCTGAGCTGTTTTAATCAGGCGGATATCGGACAGGCCGACAGTAAACTGGGTTATGTGCATTCCCCGAATGTGGATCGGATGGCGGAGCGGGGGGTGATTTTCTCGCAGGCCTACTGCAACGCACCGGTCTGCGGGGCCACGCGCGCCTCAATGCATATGGGCACCTATCCGCACCACTCCGGCCGCTATGCCTTTGAGTCTTCGCACCAGAAAAGCGACGTGACCCGGATCACGGTTCCGCAGGTGCTGCGGGGGCTGGGATACACTGCCGCCAGTTTCGGCAAAGGCGGACACTTGATTAAAGGCGATCTCTACGATGCCGAAGTGGAATATGGCGAGATGAAGAAAAACGGCGTCACCGACTTTTCCAAATCGAGCAAACGCAAGCCCGGCGAATGGGGGCCGGCGAGCATTATTTACAGCAAAGATATTTTCTATACGCCGGAAGGCCCGGAGGAAATGTTCTATGAAAAAGCCGGTGGGTTGTCGCCGGACGAGCAGGCCCGGAAAGACCGGATTGAAAATAAATATGATATCCTCCGCGCCTACACCCGCGAGCTCTCGTCGTTAATTGTGGGCGGTGTGAGCCCGCAGCCGATGGATAAGACGATGGACGGTGAAATCTATCATGCGTTTGAAACCTATTTGAATCATGTCGATTCAGAATATGAGACATCGTGGGGGAAAAAGATGACCGGCCCGAAAAGCGATCAACCGCTGTTCACGCACCTGAGCTTTTGTCTGCCGCATACTCCGGTGATGCCCCCGCAGGAGTTCCGCGACCTGTTTAAAGACAAGGTTTACGATATTCCGGATTTTTCGAAAACCGAAATGAACCGCATGCCGGAATGGGTGCGTAACATCAGCATTAAGATGAACTTTGTGGACATGACGCCGGAAGATCAGCAACAGGCGGTTCGCGATTATTATGCCTTCTGTGCCTTCGGTGACTATCTGATCGGCAAAGCTGCAGAACGATTCAAAACCTACAGCGAAAAGCAGGGGCGGGGCTGGCTGATTGTGTATGTGGCCGGCGACCACGGCTGGCATCTGGGCGAGCAGGGGACCCATGGTAAATTTGCACCGTGGACCTCCTCAACCCGCGGAGCCGTGGTGGTTGAATCATCAGACAAAACCCTCTATCCGGCCTCTGGCGTCTGTAAAAAGAGGGTTGAATACGTCGACTTTGCCACCACCTTCTTCAAGGTCGCCGGGCTGAAGAATGCGAAGGAGAAACATCCGCATCTCGACGGCGTTCCGCTGGATGAAACGCTGCATGGAAACGTTGAAGAGCGGCCGTATGTCTGGACCGAGCTGAATCACGTAACCGGTCCGTGGGCCTGTATGCGGACGAAGGATTTTATGTTCGGGATGAAAACCCGCCCCTATTACAACTATCCGCCGGCCTATCAACCCAACCAGAATGTGATGTGGGGGCTCGAAGCTCCGCTCGAAAAGGTTGAGCCGATTCTTTACGACCTGCGGGTGGATGCCGCCGAGCGCGTTAATATGGCTGAGGTGGAAGAGTATGCCGAGCTGGTCAAATGGTTCCGCACCAAAGTCGGCACCATTGCGCTGGGCGACGGCCGCGTTGAAGTCAACTGGAAGGCGGACAACGAATATAACATCAGCAACTTTGCGCCGGGCGCCGATGATAAGAAACTCGATATCCCGCGGGGCTTCATTCCCGGTCCCGAGCGCGCCCGGCATATTTACACGCGTGAATATGAATTGATGCTGTCAGGAAAATAGCCGCCCCGAGCACCTCCCGGCCCGTGGGTTCCAGGGGTTGGAAAATCTTTTGGATAGGTTGTGCCGGTTGTTCATCCCTTTATGGTTTCCCAAACTCTGGAAGTTTCGGGACACAGAGAGGGATAGACCCATCGGGATGAAGCGGGTTTCAAGCCCTTTGCTCCAGCCCGCTGACTGCAAAGAAGAGGAAAACCCCGTTAACGGAATTGATTTGCAGCAATCTGTACTGTAGGTTTGTTAACGATAACAAAAAGAGGCCGGGAATGAAGTTCAGTTTGCGACATGTGGTGATGATAACCGTCGGGATCGTTTCGATGTCGGCATCGGCAACGGTGATATGGAGCGAAGACTTTGAGGGGGCAACCCCGGGAAGTACATCAGGCAACAATCAGACGCTCAGCGGAACCGAGATTCAAACCGGAAATACCGCGTCCAGCATTGTGGTTGATTCATCAACGGATCCAACCGCCGCCGCGGCCTTCACGTTGGCATCCGGAAACTTTATTCGTCTGTCGGTTGGCAGCAACAACTTCTCGGCCGTCCGCTCGGTTTCCGAAATCACCTTTCCGGCTGTTGACGATACGGATCAGGTGACGATGACGGCCGACATCTATCTTCCCGCAGATTCGGTTCTCCCGGTGTATAAATTCAATGCACGTCTTGAAAGCAGCGGGGCAAGTGGAAACGGGGATACGTTCAGCGGGTCGGCGGTCACGGCCGCCGGTCAGTATACCATCACCTATGCGGGGACGGTTGCCGACTTTAAGAATTCCAACTCCACGGGGGATGCGGATACGGCCCGGCCGTTCCTGTTTATTGAGCAACTCGACGGCACGGCTTTTGATGCTGCCACCGCAACCGATTTTCTCTACATGGATAATATCCGGTTGGAAATCGCAAGCCCTCAGGAACCGCTCCCGCCATTGAACACCGCATATTTTTCCGCACTGAAAGCCGGAACAGTATCCTCGACCGCCCTGGTGAAATGGCAGCATTTCGGGCCGGGCATGTCCGGCTACATCGACAAGTTCTGGATCAATAACGGCGATCCGAACTGCATGTATGATCAGCTCGATATGGGCAACGGACACGTCACCCTCAACCGCGGCGAATACTGGACGAGCTACAAGGAGATCGATGGCAACGGCCTGCCCGGTGGCATTACCGGAATCGAGTTTTCCTATCAGGATCCGGATTTCGGCCTGATGATGGCCAAGGAGGGGATCTATTCCTCCACCAACCGCGGCGTCAGCTGGGACTTTGTGCTGGATATCGAAACCGGTAATTCCCAGATGCACAGTGTGCTGACGGTGGATCCGAATAATGACAACGTGTGGTATATCGGTGCCGGGCAGCACTGGATGATTAAGTCGACGCACTGGACCAAAGACGGACTGCACTATTCATCCGACGGCAACTATTCCGCCGGATATATCCGCAAATCAACGGACAAGGGACAGAGCTGGACGAAGATTACTTCGGTGTTTCCGGCCGATGCGGACTTCAGTAAAATCGTGATCGATCCGCGCAACTCCCAGAATGTTTACGCCACCTGCCAATACGGGCTCTATAAAAGCACGAATGGCGGAACGAGCTGGTCCCTGCTCACCGGGGGCGGCCTGACCACCAACCCGCCGCGCGACCTTGGGTTCTATTATGACGGCGGCAGTGAATTCCTGCTCTATTACCTGGCGGTGACCGGATATCCGATCAGCGGGTCGGATATCGGGACGACCGGCGGTATTTACCGCAGCGCAGATGGCGGCACGTCATGGGAAAACATCACTGGCGATCTCGGCATCGACATGTCGCAAATCAGCACGTGGGGCTATCGGGATAAATTTAAACGCGCGGTGCTGTGGTGGAATAAACTGGATATGTCACACACCGCTTTTTATGCGGCCTATAACGAACCGACCAGTACGTTCAGCCAGTTCACCCGCATTGCGGTGGATCCCACCAACAAGGATCGCATCTATCTTTCGCATAACTACAAACATGACTACGCCTTTCCGCCGGGCAATATCTGGATGACTGAAAACGGCGGTACCAACTGGTATGCCGCTGCACGCGAGGGGACGCATTGGGTGAGCGGCGTGGATTCGAGCTATTGGAACTCACGCGCTATTCAACCGCTTGGAGCCAATGTTGAAATGGCGCACGTGCATCGCGAGCACTATGAGAAAGATAATACCCAGTCCGGTCCGCGCTTTGTGTTCTGCAACCAGCTGGGTGAAGTTTACACCTGTTTTGCCCAGCAGATGATGCGCTCCACAGACTACGGGGCAACTTGGGAGCAGATCGATGACGACGAAACGGCACCGGGCAGTGGTCGCTGGGTCGGCCGCGGCAACAGCAATCTTCCGGGCGAAACCTTCTGCCTCGATACCGGAACCCCGGGTACCTATCTCTGGGGCAGCGGCGAGCACGGCCTTTGGCGCAACACGGCTGATGGCGACAACGTCTATCCGGGCGCGATTGCGGTTGAGCAACTCACCGGGCAGAGTATTTCTGACAACAGCCCGCTTTCCATTTGTAATATTGCCACCGATCCTCAGAACCGGGATCACGTTTACCTGATTCCGTTCCGTCAGGATATGAGGGGGCAGCTACGCCACTCCACTGACGGCGGCATCACGTGGAGCACGCTGTCCACGCCCATCGTTTTTCCGGGGGGCAACGATGTGCTTTTCTCCCGGTCGCTCCTGATTGATCATCAGAATGCGGATAACATCTATTTCTGCATTCCGTTCTCGGAGTGGGCGCGCTGGTCGGGCCATTTCATTAATAACGGCCGGCAGTTTGATGGAGGAACCGAAACCTTCGGGCAGGGAATCTATAAGTCGACCAATGGCGGAACCAGCTTCAGCATGATCACGAACGGGCTGCCGGCGGTTTGCAGTGTCTACCGCATGGCGATGGATCCATTTAATCCGCAGGTCATCTATGCCGCCCTCAACGAAACGCATAACGGTGATCCGGGCGGGCTGTATAAAACGACGGACGGCGGAGCCAGCTGGAGTGCGGTTTCGATCCCCGCGGGGATCAACAGTGTGAACAACGTAACCGTGCACACCAATGGATACATCTACATTGCCGCGGGCGACTATAACGGAGCAACCGGCGGTGGTTACATCAGTCAGGATGACGGGGCGACCTGGCACCTTTCCTTTGATATGCCATACCTGCGTCACTTCGCGCCCTCCAAGGCTGATCCCAACATTATTGTTGCGAACGTGATGAAGAATACAAATGTCGGCCAGATCAATCCCGGGGTCTATGTAACCGTCGATGGCGGGGCCAACTGGCATAAGATCAATCAGCGGCATGGCCAGCCGGACGGTATCCGTAAGATTGAGCCGGATCCGTACGATCCGAATGTGCTGTGGATGAGCCTGCACGGCACCGGCTTTTTCCGCGCCGACATTTCCGCACTGCACGGCGGTACCCCGGAACCGCTCTTCTGGGACTGGATGGAACAGAACAGCGGCTTCAGTATGTTTGCCGATGAAGACGGCGACGGCTTTGACAACCAGCAGGAATTTATAGCCGATACCAATCCCGACGACCCGTCTGAATATCTCAGCATCGGAATGGTTCCAAACATTGGAAACGAGAACCGGGTTGTATTCAATTCGTCGGCGAGCCGGTTCTATGCGGTCGAGGTTACAGAGGATCTGGCCGCCGGGTGGGGCTTGCTCACCAACGGAATTCCAGGGACTGGAAGTCCGATTGAAATCATCGATGCCGATGCCGCCTCGAACCGCTTCTACCGCGTACGGGCAGGCATTCAGGCGGACTGACATCATCCTGTCACGGAGTCTACCGCCTGCCGAATTCGCGAACGGCTTCCTGATAGATCAGGATGTTTTGCGGAGGCGTTTTTCCGGTCATGGTTCCGGCGGAGAAAAAGTAGCCGGGTTCGCGCTTGGCCAGCCGCGCCGTTTCTTTGACCATGTCGCGGATTTCTTCCCTTGAACCGAAGTTGATGATATTCGGGTTTTTCATGCAGGCAAAAATGGTTTTACCGCTCCAGACATCGAGCACGGTTTCCAGATCGTTGTTGCCGTCACAGGCAAGACCGTCGAAATCGCATGCGCGGATTCGGTCGAGAAGCGGCATCAGATTACCGTCGCAGCAGTAGAATGCCTTCTTTCCGGCGGAATGGATGATGTCGAGAATCTCGTTGTAGTACGGGAAGATATATTGGTCGTACCACTCCGGCGGAAACATCGGTCCGGTGGCGGAGCAGAGGTCGTCATGACACCCGACCATTTCAATATCGGGCGAAGAGCAGATGGCTTCAAAGTCGCGTTTAGATATTTCAAGAAACTGTTTCATCATTTCCCCGAACCGCTCCGGATCGTCCATGGCGGCCATCATAAAATTTTCCCAGCCGAACAGTTCGACCGGCCACATGAACAGGGTGTGGTAATACCAGCCCATGACCATGGTGGAGTTGCCCAGCAGCGATTGCTTCTGAGCATAGTGGTTATTAAAAAAAGCGATCCGCTCGTCCTGACTCTGGTTGAAATGTTCCAATGGCTGGAACTCCAGCACCTCTTCCGGTGTGGAGCAGGGATGGTTTTGCATGGTCAGTGTGGGGGAGAAACCCCAGAATGCACCGTGGGCTTTCATGCCCAGTGCATCATACATCGAGGTGTAGGGGCGGGGGCTCGGCGCTTTGGCCAGCTGTTTATACCGCTCGTTCTCTGCATCGCCGGTAAAGGTGGCATCCTCATAATACCGAACCAGCGGAAAGTTCCATTCGGCACAGTCGCCGGGAATGCTGCTGATGGTCACGTCGATATCAAAATGCTTGAGCATATCGATACAGGCCCGGTGCGGTTCCGCCTGTACATCATACTCAAACAGCTTTTCAGCCAGGGCCGGGCAGTCCGGCACATCCCACTGGGGAATCCGGTCGGTCATCTCGCCGTTGAAGGCGGCTCTTGCTCTCTCAACACTCATTGTTTGCCTCTCTAAAAATGCATTTCATAATCAATACGGAATACGATTTTACTTATCAATCACGGAGTGATGTACTATTTATGCAATTTGAACTAATCACGGATTATTATGAAAAACAGCGAGCAGCTACACGTCGAATCTTTACGGTTGAGCATCTATGAGGCCGGTTACTCCCGTCTTTCCAGGGAATGGAACTATCCGCGCCTTTCCAGCCCGTTCTCCCGTATCTATCTGATCGAAGAAGGCGAGGCTGTTATTCGGCATTCCGGGAAGGAACATCGTCTCACGGCCGGGGATTTGCATCTGGTGCCTTGCTATGTGACCGCGGACTATCGATGCCCGGAAGTACATGCCCAGTTTTTTGCGGGATTCACTTTGCGGACAGAAACCGGGTCGGATCTGTTCAGTCTGCTCCGGTGCCATTCAACACTGGCCGCTAGCGAAGTGAACTACACCCAATTTCGCCGGCTCATTGAACTTCTGGAACCTTTGGCCAAATCATACGGGCGGCTGAGCGGGGTCGAGGTTCCGTTGGCGGTAAATATTGAAGCCAGGGGGATTGTCTTACAGCTGGCCTCTGCTTTTCTGCGTTCCGTGCACGAACCCTCCGAGGAGGGCATCGGGCTTGAAGGTCGGTTTGCCCCGATTCTTCAGTATATCAATGAAAACCTGCGGCGCGAAATTTCCCTTGAAACATTGGCGGAACTGGCCGGCCTGACTCCGACTTATTTTTCCGACCTATTTTTTAAAGTAATGGACGTTCGTCCGGTTGAATTTATCAACCGCAAAAGAATCGAACGCGCACAGCTGCTGCTGGGCTCAACCGATCTGAATATTCAGGAGGTTGCTTCAGAAGTGGGCATTAACAGTTCTGCCTATTTTTCCCGACTGTTCAACCGCATCACCGGAACTTCGCCGCGCTACTACCGGAAGATGCTGAATGATGTGTAGCTAAGCATAGGGTTTTTCAGTTTTTCCGGTTTGTGATTTCAAACATACAGATGCTGCCGGCAATGGCCGCATTCAGCGATTCACATTCCGCCTGAAGAGGAATGGTTATTTTTTGGGTGGCCCGGGAGAACAGTTCTGTAGAAACCCCATGTGCCTCGGAGCCGATTACCAGAATTGTTTGATCGCTGAATGCTGATTCATAGAGGTTTTTTCCTCCGAGTCCGGTGGTGACACATAGATCAAATCCGTTTTCCAGACATTGGAATATATCCGCATCGGTCACGTTCCAAATTTTGGAATAAGCAAAGGTGCCCATTGTAGAACGAATCACTTTCGGGTTATAGGGCTCGACACAATCGCCATACAGCAGAATGCCATCAAACCCGGAGCCGACTGCGGAGCGGATCAGCGTGCCGAGATTGCCGGGGTCGCGCAGATTATCGAGCAACAGAAAGCGCCCGCGGGCGGGGCGCTCAAACGCAGTTGTTTGATGCTGAACAACCCCGAGAATGCCTTGTGCATTTCGAACATCTGAAATTTTATCAAAGATATGCTCTGGAAGCTGGACCGTGTCGATGGCCGGAGGCAGAGGCTCCTTTTTCCAGGCACTGGAAATAACCAGTTGCTTCAGCTGATAAGCCGGGCTTTCATGTTCCAGAAGTGTTTTAATACCCCGCCAGCCCTCAATGATAAACTGATTGCATTCCTGTCGGGATTTCTTTGACGATGCCAAAGCCCGGAGCTGTTTTACGAGGGGATTTGTTGCTGATGTAATTTCTCGAATCATTTCTTCACCTTCCAATGCTTGGAAATTTAGGGGCGGGCGACTAGCATAGCGAGAAGTTTGCGGAATAAACCATGACTATTGATCAACGTATCATCGAAAAATTACCCGCCGAAGCGCGCGTGGAACTGAACGCCTGCCTGCGGAACTATACTACCTTTAAGCTGGGCGGGCCTTGTCCGGCGGTCGTGATGTGTCCGGACGGGGATACACTGACGCAGGCTGCTCAGCTATTCTCGGAACACCGTTTGCCGTATATTGTTATCGGACAGGGGTCTAATCTGCTCGTCTCGGATGAGGGACTCGACTGCATTGTGTTGCGGTATTGTTCCGAAGAACAGCCGCGTGTGCAGCAGGAAGGTTCGCGCATTCGGGTTTCGGGCAATACGCTGCTCGACGATTTAGCTCGTTCAGCTATCGAATTCGGTCTGGGGGATATTTCGTACTGCAGTGGAATTCCCGGCACGGTGGGCGGTGCCATTGCCGGCAATGCCGGGGCATTCGGCCAGCAGATCGGAGATGTAGTTGAGTCGGTGCGGTTGATGAATTCGGACGGAGCGATTGAAGAGGTTAGAGCTGAAACCCTGGACTTTAAATATCGCTCGTCCGTATTGAAACAAAGCGGTGCAATTGTACTGGATGCAGTTCTGAAACTGAAACCGGCCGATATTCCTCCAATGATGAAAGAGCGGGAACGGATCATGGAACTGCGCCGCACCAAGCATCCGGACTGGAAGCAGAACCCGTGTGCGGGGAGTGTTTTCCGTAATGTGGAACCCTCTTCCGCCGCCGACCGGCGACAGGCCGCAGGCTGGTTTCTCGAAGAAGCCGGAGCCAAAGAATTTCGAGTAGGAGGGGCTTGCCTGTTTGATAAGCACGCCAACATCATTATTACAGAACCTGATGCCTCTGCAACCGACGTATTTCATTTAACAGAGAAGATGATCGCCGCGGTTCAGAAAAAATTCGGTTTTAAACTGGTACGTGAAATCAAAGTTCTAGGCCCGTTTAGTTAACAATCAGTAGGAGTCTTCATGAGTGATAAAATTAAAATCGGTATAAGTTCCTGCCTTCTGGGAAAAAAAGTTCGCTATGATGGACAGCACAAGCGGGATGAATATCTTACAAAAACCCTGTCGAACTGGTTCGAATATGTGCCGGTTTGCCCTGAAGCAGAGCTGGGGCTGGGGGTTCCCCGCGAGACGATACGCCTGGAGGGGGATCCGGAAGCCCCTGATCTGGTGGCCCCGAAATCAGGAACCAATCTGACGAACCCGATGCGGAAGTTCTGCAGCCGGCGGGTTCTTGATCTGATGGGCGAAGACTTGTGCGGGTATATTCTGAAAAGTAAATCTCCGAGTTGCGGTATGGAACGCGTAAAAGTCTATGCGTCCAAAACAGGCATGCCATCGAATACGGGCAGAGGGCTCTATGCAGAAGCTTTAATGAAACAGTTTCCTCTTCTGCCAGTTGAGGAGGAGGGACGATTGCATGATCCTGCGCTGCGAGAAAAATTTATTGAGCAGGTTTTCACACTTAAACGCTGGAGGGAAATGCTGCGAGACGACAATTCCCGAAAAGGGCTGATTAAATTTCATGAACGCCATAAATACATGCTGATGTCTCACAGCATTCCGCATTACCGGGAACTCGGACGCATCGTGGCCGATATGAAAGGAAAGAAATTGCCGGTTATTCAAAGAGATTATCTTGAAAAAATGACTGATTCCCTGCGACTGCGATCCACCATAAGTAAGCATGTTAACGTCCTGCAGCATTTGGCAGGTTATTTCAAAAAACAATTAAATCCTGATGAAAAGCAGGAGTTAGTGGAAACCATCGCTATCTACAAAAAAGGGAATTTCCCTTTGATAGTCCCGGTTACGCTGATTAATCACTATATCCGGAAATATCAGGAACCCTATTTGAGTCAGCAATACTACCTCCAGCCACACCCGATTGAACTGCGGTTGCGAAATCAGTTGTTTTAATCCTGAGGTGCGTTTATACGGGCAACTATTCTTTTCTTTAATCCAAACTGTAGTATTGTATTAAGCATGTCCGGACAGATTCAAGAGACAGGAAATCATATGAAAACCGGTTCCAGGCGTTGGAAACCGGGCGAAACGCGTTCGCTCAACGGAGACGAGCGGATTTCTTTCAGTGTCTTGGCTCTTTATCTGTTCATCTTCTGCATCTGCACCTATTTATTCTGGCCATCACTTCCGCTCAAAATAGTCGGGGGTACAGCCGCCATACTCGGATTATTACTTTTTTCGACCGCTCTTTTGAATCAGGGCACATTACCTAGAAAACATTCTCAATATACGATCAGATGGTATTTGATCTCGTTTCTGTTTGGTTTAATCGTGCTCATTGGCCTGCGCTATGTGGCTCGTCATGTAGAAAATCACTCCGTTGCCGCATCCATTATTCTGGGAAGCCTTCTGACTTTGCTGCTGGCCTTCCGCAAAACGATTCTTCAGATCCTGATGGTTTTTCTGGCACTTTCTTTCCTTTCGGTGACAGCAGCAAACTGGAATAAGGCGAGAAGCGGAGAAATAAAATTTCTCGATGCTCTGCGGCAAAGCGGGCGGGTTATTTTCCAAATTCAACCGATTGAAGACGTTGCCAATACCCTGATTGCAGGAAACTATGCAGGTTATCTGAATAAAGTAAACTATCGCGATGAGCAATTGAACATGGTTGCGGTCCGCAAGGTGCGTCAGGCTGGCGATGATGATTTAAAGAAAACCCGTATACTGCTCAATTTTGTCAGTAATGAAATCATGTATGTTTCCGATCCGGATGACGGCTATGAATATGCAAAAGATCCAGTGAGCACCCTTATTTCGGGTGGCGGAGATTGTGAAGACCAGACGGTCCTGATCTGCTCTCTGCTTGAATCAGTCGGAGTGAAAACCTACATGGGATTCACAGCCGATCATGTGTTTGCGCTCGTCAGCTTCAGGAACAGTTATTCTGAACTCGCCGGCATTCCTTATGTTCTGATTAACGATCAGCGAGGGTACATCGTTGATGCGGCCGATCCTGATGCGGTGATCGGCTACGGAGCCGCTGAACCGAAAAGGATTGAGCACATTTTTGATGTGCGCAGCAAGGGAGTTGTACGCTTCTCGGTTCCATAGGCGGAATGACCCTATTTGAGACAGGCAGGCTTTCCAAGCATTGGAAGCCATGGTAGAACCAATTTAAACCATCGTAAGGACTTCATTTATGCCCATTCGTGAATATGCCGCCGTTGATCCGGCAAAAAGCTGCCGACATTGCAAACAAGGCTTTGAAGAAATGGAATCCATGGATGCTGTGGCCTTAACAACCTGTCCGCGGTGTGGTTCCGGAATTGCACGTCAGCTTTCGGCCCCGAGTGTAGGCGGCTCTCAGAGCGGTCTGCATGACCGGGCTAAAAATGCCGGATTTACCACCTATGAAAAGCTGGGCAAAGGCGAATACGAAAAAAAATATTGATGGATAAGCTCGACGGTCAGATTGAACGGGTCGTTTTCCGGAACGAGGAAAACGGCTTTTGCGTTTTAAGGGTGAAAGTGCGAGGCCATAAAGAGCTCGTAACAGTTACCGGAACCACACCGACGGTGAATCCCGGCGAATGGCTGGCGGCCGATGGAGAATGGCTAACGGATCCCCGCCACGGAAAACAATTTAAAGCCGGAGGGATGCGCATGTCCAAACCGGATACGCTGGAAGGTATTGAAAAATATCTGGCCTCCGATCTGGTGAAGGGCATCGGTAAAGAATATGCCAAACGCCTCGTTAAAACCTTTGGGCGCGATGTATTTGATGTCATAGAAAATTCCTCCGGCAAGCTGCTCAAAGTCGAAGGAATCGGAAAGCAGCGCAAGGACAATATTAAGAAAGCGTGGGACGAACAGAAGAATGTCCGGTCCATTATGTCGTTTCTTTTCAGCCATGGCATAAGCACCGTCCGAGCTTTCCGAATTCATAAAATTTATGGCGAAAAAGCTATCGAGCTTGTCCAACGCGATCCTTATTGCCTGGCGCGAGACATTCGAGGCATCGGCTTCCTGATTGCCGATCAGATTGCCATGAAACTCGGTATTGCAAAAGATTCCGATCTGCGTGCCCGGGCAGGCCTCGAGTTTTGTCTGGGAGAGCTGACCGCCAGTGGTCACTGTGCTTATGTACGCAACGACCTGTTGTCGCGGTCGGCTGAACTTCTGGATATCGACCTGCTGATTATCGAGACCGCATTGGATTATTTGGTTGAAAACAAACGACTGATTCAACGGGCAGATTTTAAAGGAAGGGATCTGGTGTATCTGCCGAAGCTCTATTTTGCCGAGATCGAATTAGCAAAAAAACTCCAATCACTGAAAAAAGACCGCCATCCCTGTCCTGATATCGATGTTGAGAAAGCCCTTGTCTGGGTCCAGCAGAAAACCGGTATAGAATTAGCCAATGCCCAGCGTAATGCCTTGAAGAAATCGGTGCAATCGAAGGTCATGGTCATCACCGGCGGGCCGGGTGTGGGAAAAACGACGCTTGTTAATTCGGTACTGATGGTTTTGAAGGCTAAAAAAATGCGCGTATCACTGTGCGCTCCGACCGGGCGGGCCGCCAAACGTATGGCGGAAACGACGGGCATGGAAGCTAAGACGATTCACCGCCTGTTGCAGTTTAATCCCGGCACGGGTGGTTTTGTTCATACAGCAGAAAATCCGTTACAGTGCGATGTGCTGATTGTGGATGAATCAAGCATGATTGATGTGGTACTTGCTTCACAGCTCATGGACGCTGTGCCGTTGCACGCGGCAGTCATCATTGTAGGCGATTCCGACCAGCTTCCTTCGGTGGGGCCCGGTAAGGTGCTTCAGGATATTATAAGCTCTAAGATGATACCTGTCGGTCATCTGAACGAAGTCTTCAGGCAGGCTGCAACGAGCCGGATCATTACAAATGCTCATAAAATAAATCAGGGGAAAGCACCTGAATTCCCGGAAGAGGGCGAAAACAGCGATTGCTATTTTGTTGATGCGGATACACCCGAAAAAGCGTTGTCGCTGATAGGGAAAATGGTAAAGAAATCCGTTCCTCAAAAATTTCATTTTAATCCGCTAGAGGACATCCAGATTCTTACGCCTATGCAAAAAGGTGAACTCGGGGCCCGCAACCTGAATGTAACCATGCAGGAGCTCTTAAACCCGCGGGGGGATGAAGTGGAGCGTTTCGGCATTACCTATCGCACGGGCGATAAAGTAATGCAGACCGAGAATGACTACGATAAAGATGTGTTCAATGGTGATATTGGCCGTATTCGTTCCATTGATCAGGATGCTTCTGAATTACTGGTGGACTTTGACGGGCGGAAAGTGGTGTATGACTTTCGGGAACTGGATGAGCTGGTTCTTTCCTATGCTATCACCATTCATAAAAGCCAGGGCAGTGAATATCCCTGCGTGATCATTCCCGTGCATACGCAGCATTTTGTGTTGCTGCAGCGCAGTCTAATTTATACGGCCATCACACGCGCTAAAAAACTGGTGATCATCATCGGTACCAAGAAAGCTTTAAATCTCGCTATAACGCAGGCGGATTCCCGCTTTCGCACCACTACACTGGGTGAGCGACTGAAGGAATACGCATAAAAAAACGCGCCCCTTGGGGGACGCGTTTTCTATTCCAATAGTTGGAAACTTTTAGACGAGGTTTTGGTCCATCTCAATCGGAGTGCGTTCCAGGTGCCAGATATCGTCGCAGTAATCCTGAATGGAACGATCAGATGAGAACCAACCCATGCGAGCCACATTCAAAATGGCTTTTTCAGCCCACTTAGTCGGCTTGGCATAGAGTTTGTCCACTTCCTTGTTACATTTGATGTAGTCCTCATAGTCGGCGAGGTAGTAGTAATAATCGCCGTGCTCGGTGACTTCGTTGTACAGGTCCTTAAACAGGTCCGGCTGGGATGGATCGAAGATGTTATCGCGCAGCGCTTCAAGAACAGCCTGCAGGTCTTTTGATTTTTCCACATACGACCAGGGGTTGTATCCCTTGCGGGCCAACTCGGCAATATCCTCTGTACGGTTACCGAAAATGAAGATGTTGTCTTCACCAACATGCTGTGCAATTTCGATGTTTGCACCATCCCAGGTGCCAACCGTCAGTGCGCCGTTCAGCGAGAGTTTCATGTTTCCGGTTCCGGAAGCTTCAAGACCGGCCGTGGAGATCTGTTCGGAAATATCCGATGCGGGAATGATCTTTTCTGCAAGCGAAACATTATAATCCGGCAGGAAGACCACTTTGAGGCGGCCGGCCACATCAACATCATTATTGATTACTTCTGCCATAGTGTTGATTAACTTAATGACCGACTTGGCAATCAGATAAGCCGGCGCGGCTTTCGCAGCAAAGATGAAGGTCTTCGCCTGAATCTTGGCCTTCGGATTTGCTTTGATGGTGTTGTAGAGATGGATGATGTGCATTGCTTTGAGCAACTGGCGCTTATACATATGCAGACGCTTGATCTGTACATCAAACACAGAGTCCGGGCTCACAAGATATCCGGTCAGTTCTTTAATGGTCTCGCAGAGCTCAACCTTCTTCTGACGTTTGATTTCCATGAACTTCTTCTGAACGGTACGGCTGGTTGCTGATTCTTCAAATGCTTTCAGCAGTGAGAGATCTTTCTTCCAGTCGCTTCCGATATTATCCACGATGAGATCGGAAAGTTCCGGGTTGGCCTTCAGTAACCAGCGGCGGTGCGTGATGCCATTGGTTACATTCGTGAACTTGCCCGGATAGACTTTGTCGAATTCCGGCATGGTGTTCGTTTTAAGCAGGTTGGAGTGCAGTGCAGACACACCGTTCACCTTGTTACTTCCGATCACACAGAGATTCGCCATTCGGACCTGTTTGTGCGGACCTTCTTCAATGAGCGATACTTTGCGCATCAGGTCGCCATCGCCCGGATGGTTGAGTTCAACCTTCTGCAGGAACCGGTGGTTGATTTCGAAGATGATCTGCATATGGCGCGGAAGTACGCGCTGCAGCAGGTCGACGGTCCATTTCTCCAGCGCTTCAGCTAACAGCGTGTGGTTGGTATAGCAGAAGGTGCTCACGGTGATGTCCCAGGCTTTATCCCACGGAATGCGTTCTTCATCGTGCAGCACACGCATGAGTTCAACAATGGCGAGGGTCGGGTGCGTATCATTCAGCTGCACCACATTTTTCTCGGCAAACTTCGTGAAGTCATTATGGGTTTTCTTATAGCGACGAATGATGTCACGTATCGAGCAGGACGCCAGGAAGTATTCCTGAATCAAACGGAGTTCTTTGCCTGCATACGTGTAATCGGAAGGATAAAGAACTTTGGAAACATTTTCCGCCCAGTTCTTTTCCTCCACCGCCCGCACATAATCGCCCTGGTTGAAAACATCCAGACGGAAGCCTTCAGCCGGCTGCGATTTCCACAGGCGGAGCATGTTGACCGTATTCACATGATATCCAATGATCGGAACATCATAAGGAACGGCTTCGAATACCTGGAAGTCTTCCCAGACATCAGTGGCTCCCTTACCTGGCTGAAAGTTTTTCTTCACACGGCCGTAAACACATACAGGCAATGTATATTCGGGACGAATCAGTTCCCACGGGTAGCCGAGCGCCAACCATTCGTCGGGGCGCTCTTTCTGCCAGCCGTTATCGAATTCCTGACGGAAGATGCCGTGTTCATAACGAATGCCGTAGCCATATGCCGGCAGTTCCTTGGTGGCGAGTGAATCGAGGTAGCATGCTGCGAGACGACCGAGGCCGCCGTTTCCGAGGCCGGCTTCCACGTCCAGTGCCAGCAGTTCATCTACTCCGATGTCGAGTGGTTTAAGTGCGTCGCAGGCGAGCTTTTCAATGCCCAGTGCATAGATGTTATTGGCGAGCATTTTGCCGATGAGGTATTCCATGGATAAATAGTTTACCCGGCGCACGTCCTGATCGAGGTATTGACGCTGAGTGGAAATGAAACCGTCCACGGCCATATCCCGCACGGCGTGAGAGAAGCACATCATTTTATCAAATGTAGTGGCGGCGCGAAGATCTTTGCCCCGGCTGTACTTCAGATGAAAAAGCGTACGTTCAGTGAGCTGTTCCGCAGTCATATTGTCTTTAAAGTGTGACATTTTCTTAATACCCCTTCGTATTTGAGTTCGTAACTGCCCATCTAGATAGCTCAGCCCCCCATGGGATGCAAGCCCCGTTGAACTTAAATTCCTTTAATTTATTAAAGAAAAAAGGTTGCATTTTATTTGCGAATTCCAATGCGGAATTAACATCGGGTTCAGGCACAAAAAAACCGAAGCAGGAAGCTGCTTCGGTTTTCTGCGCTCAGGGTGTGTCCATTAATTTCCAATGATTGGAATAACGATGGTTTGCCCCACCTTCAGGTCTCCGGGATTGCGCATCATATCCTTATTCGCTTCATAGATGATGTCATACTTGCCGGAGTCACCATAAAACTTCGTCGAAATTTTCGAAAGCGTATCTCCGCTGACTACATGATAAACATGATGCCTGCTGCCTTTGCTGACCGTCTGGGCTTCGACAGCCGGAGTGGCTGATTTCGGAACCGTTTTGGTAACACTCGGCTCTGTCGTTGTGGGAGCAGCGGTTTGCTGTGTTTTCGCAGTCGGTGCCGGCGCATTCCTGAGTGCAGCAGCGAGCTGCCGTTTCAGCTCATTATTCTGCTGAATAAGTGTGTTGCGCTCCTGCACCACTTTTTTGACATCCGGGGAATTATTAATGAATGTATTTGCCAGAGCCTGTGCAACCTTGTGTTTCTGGTTGTTAATAAAATCCGCCTTCTCGGCATTCGGCCTTAACTCCAGGTAGCGGTCGTAATGATAGAGTGCGTGAATATAGTTAATCTTGTGCTGCTGAAAGATCAGAGCCAGGTCGAGATGGGGACGAGCCATCATCGGCTCCTGTTCAAGAGCCCGCTTAAACTCCTCAATAGCGGCATCAAAGTTTCCCTCCTCCATGAACTTCTGTCCGGAGATCACATTCGGGTCCCGCTCTTCTCGCTCCTCCATGGAGCCGGAGTCTTTTTCACACCCCGTCAGAGCAAGGGTGGCGGTAAATAAAAAGAGATAGATCGTACGCATGATTAATTCGGTCCTTTCAGCTTTAAAGGGAGGGAGTATAGCCCGTTGATTCTTTGAATCCCGAACTAAATTTTTCGATTATTTCCCCCGTATCGGTTCGGATTAAAAACAGGGCCTCCACGTGTTCGGTTTGCTCAACCCAGGCCAGACCTTCCTCCGGGCCCATAACAAAAAGTGCCGTTGCGGTTCCGTCGGCCAGCATGCAGTCCGGGGCACTGACCGTTACACTGGCCGTGGATGATCGAACCGTTTTGCCTGTGCGCGGGTCCAGAATATGTGAATATACCACGCCATCCTCTTCTCTATAGTTCCGATAGTCTCCCGAGGTTGCAATGGCGCCATGGCTCACATGCACAATGCCCTGCAGACTCATATCCATGGGATTCGTTGTGGGAAACTGAATGCCGATTTTCCACGGAACCCCGGAAGAGTTCACACCGCGGGCGACCACCTCGCCACCGATTTCCACAAACCAGTTTTCAAGCCCGGCCTGATCCAGAATTCCGGCCACCACATCCACGCCGTAGCCTTTGGCAATCGCGCCCAGTGCCAGAGAAACTTCCGGCTCTGTTTTCTGAAGACTGTCCGAGGAGGAAACCTTGATTTTGTCCCAACCGGTAATCTCTTTAATCACCGCGATGGTTTCGTCATCCGGAATGTTGGATTCCCCGGCTTCGCTGCCGAATCCCCAAAGGTTTAAAAGCGGCTGGAGTGTTGGGTCGAACGCCCCCTTCGTTTTTCGGCTCAGCTCAAGTGCGCTCCCGACAACCATCGCGAACTCTTCCGAGCAAGGGAAAGGCTCAACCGATCGGGCGTGATTAAACCGTGAAATTTCACTTTCCGGATCCCAGGTCGACATCTGTTTGTTCACATCAGCTAATGTCTTAATCACCTGAGTGGAAATTTCCTTCAGCTGAGATTCCTTCAGCTTTCCGGTAATTATAATGCTGTAGCCGGTGCCCATCGTTTCCCCGCCCATGGCCGGGTTCGTGACTGACTGAGAGCGAATAAAACCCCCGATTCCGAGCACCAGCACCAGGATAAGCCCCAGCACCATTTGAATAATTTTTTTACGTGTCATTAAACCTTCGCCACACATTCAATTTCAACCAATGCACCGATCGGCAGGGCCGCTACCTGGACCGTAGAGCGCGCCGGCGCATTTTCTTCTCCGAAATATTCAGCATAGACCGCATTAAAAGCTGCAAAGTCGCCCATGTCCTGAAGGAAAACGGTTGTTTTGATCACATCATCAAGGGTTACTCCGGCAGCGGCCACTACCTCTTTCAGATTGTCCAGAACCTGAACCGTTTGCTCTTTAATTCCACCTTCGACTTTAGATCCTGTCGCCGGATCAATCGGAATCTGTCCTGAAGTGTAGAGAAGGTCGCCGGTTTTTACGGCTTGACTATACGGACCGATCGGGGCCGGCGCTTTTTCTGTTTGGATGATCTGTTTCATTTTTCTTCCTCGGTTTTGGCATGGAGTTCAGGTTTTAAATCAATGGATTGAAGCAGCATAGAAAGGCATGAATGTATCGGTTTTTCCAACTCTTCTGAATGAAGAATGCCGATGCAGTACTGAAAGACCAGAGGACATTGCGAGCAATTCGTTCTAAGCGACCAGAGTGCCGACTGAAATACAGCCTCAAGCATGCCCTTCCGGTAGACTGCCGGTTGATCCGGGTCCAAATCGCCGGCTTTTATTCGGTCCAGCGTCCCTGCATGCTCCACCAGATTCAGCGAACTGACAATCTGACGCACCGGTTTAATCCGGCCGGTTGCAAAGAACTCAGCCCAGAGCATATCCAGTTGTTTTCCTGTTGTGATTTCGGCATAGGGATCGGGAACCCGGCCGGCTTCCATCAACCGTTGGAAACTTTTAAGATCGCCACTCATTCGGGGAAGCCGGTCGAGTTTATCCAGCAAAGCCATCATCAGAATAATATCGCGCTTCTGTTTTCGAGAGGCCGAAGGATATTCATTGAGCACGTGTGGGATCAGGTATTCATTTTCTTCGAAGATGGTTTTGAAAAACCATACCGCCGACCAGATCGGCTCGCTCTCATCATCAAAAAAAGAGTGCTCTGTTTGCATAAATGCAGAGGCCGCCCTGGAAGGATCGGGGGCGGTCGCATATTCGAAAAACAGCTTTTCCCGTTCCGATTCTTCCAGAGTCTGGAAACTGAATTTTTTAAGCAGCAGCACCTCAGACTGACAGTTGGTTTGATGATTCACCAGATCCACGGCAGTCAGGTTGATCCGGTACTCACCAAATACGTCTGCCGGATCAAAACGCATATTCACCACGGCGCTGGCCGGCAGAAGAGCAGGGGATTTGGCCGGACCATCATGTCCCTCACATTTAGCCAGGGAGAGATCGGGCGAACCATCCGGCCGGATAATTTCAATATCAAAAATAATATGTGCACGCCCGTCGGCGTCCGTCCCGTAGTTGTTGAATACCGGTAGAATCCGGAAATATTCCCCCTTCGCCACGTGACTGATGCGATTGATCTTCGGCGCGAACTCCTGAGGAACGGCATACCACCAGTCCATGGACGGATCCTGCCGGGTAATCGCAACCATGGAACCGAACGGCTCTGCAAAAACCGTCGAGCTGAGTAATATAAGCGCAGGCAGTAACAGCCTCATTGTTTCTCCAACTCTTCAATAATTTTCAGATCCGCTTTCGAATAAGGCAGTTTCCGAAGTTTGGAAACTTCCAACCATTGGAAATTTTGGCATTCAATCGCCTTGGGCCGCCCCGAACTGATTGTTGCAAAGTATGTATGAAGATCCATGGAAAAATGACTATAGGTATGCTTAACCATAACCAGGAAATCTCCGACGGTAATATGGATTCCCAGTTCTTCTTTCAGCTCGCGTGCAATGCATTCCTGTATGGTTTCATCCGGCTCCTGTTTACCGCCCGGAAATTCCCAGAGTCCTCCCAGCATATCTTCGCTACGGCGCTGAGCCACCAATAGCTCTCCCTTGGCATTGGTGACTACGGCAGCGCCCACGATGATGTGCGGGATCTTCTTCTTCGGCGCCTTAACAGGAAAATCGGAGGGGCGGCCGGTTTTATGCCCCAGGCAGCAACGGGTGAGAGGGCAGCTGGAACAGTCCGGCTTACCAGGTACGCAAACTGTTGCTCCCAGTTCCATCATGGCCTCATTGAAATCTCCCGCTGAACCGACCACCAGAAGTTCATCGGCCATTTGCTGCAGTTCTTTTTTGGCGATCGCGGAACGGGAATCTTTATCGTAGGCAAATAAACGGGACAGAACGCGGATCACATTGCCATCCAGCACGGCCAGATCGAGGTTGAAGGCCAGCGAGCCGATGGCTGCGGTGGTGTAGACCCCGATTCCGGGTAAAGCAATCATCTTCTCGGCTGTCGAGGGGAAGCGGCCCTTGTGCTCGGTCATGATGATTTGAGCCGCCTTGTGCAGATTGCGGGCTCGGGAATAATACCCGAGACCCTCCCACATTTTGAGGACCTCCTCCTGACTCGCTGAAGCCAGCGACTTGAGCGAGGGAAACCGCTTCATGAAACGGTGAAAGTAGGGGGTGGCCTGATCCACTCTCGTTTGCTGGAGCATCAGTTCTGAGATCCATACCCGGTATGGCGTTCGATTGCTTCGCCAGGGCATACTTCGCTTATTGGCACCAAACCAGGGTAGCAATTTATCTTTTACAGCACGTTTCGTTTTTTTTATCTGATCCATTAAAAAGGCCCCGTTTCCAATAATTGGAAACCGGGGCACATTTTCCAGAGACTGGAAGCCGGGTCGAGCGTAATTAGTCGCTATTTAAATTTATTCACCCATTCGTCATCCAGATAACTCTTCGCGCTGGCTTTTTTATCAAGAATTTCAGATCCGTATCGTAGCAGCACCAGGTAGCCGGCGCTTTCCCGGCCCGACACCCTCGGCCCGCGATTGCTTGAATAGCCGCTCGATGATGTGGTTTCAACTTTTTCAACCACGCAGGGCTCAGAGGTAATGGAGATGGTTTCGCGACGTTTTGCATCAACCGTAACCGACTTGGAACCTTTATCCAGCAGGCGGACATTTTTGTATTCCTTTACGTCCGCTTCGGGTTCTTTCTCTTTCTTTTTTTTGTCGTCGTTATCCGAGGAGACAGTTTTGTAGAAGAAAAAATATTCGACCGTATAACGGTCGGAATGAGTTGTCGTGTTGGCTACGCCGATGTTCAGAACCTGAGTTTCCGAATAGGTACGGGTGGTAATAGAACTCTCTCGCTTTTCGCCTGTTCTCTTGTTTTCATTCTCTTTCTTTTCGACTTTTTTATCGGAGTCTTTATCAACCTTGGCACTTATGTAAAGCGTTCCCGCATGAATGCCGGCCGCCCGCTCAGCGACATTTTCTTTGTGCAGTTCATCTTTATAGAGCCGGGTCATTTCCAGAGCCTTTACATGCGCAAAGTCTTCCGCGAAGAACTGGGCACGGGAGGTTTCATGCAGGGCCATTCGCTTGTAGGAAACATTTCCGGTATCGGTCATCAGAGAAATCGATAGGGCATCCAGTTTCATAAGAATCCCGGTTCTGGACTGGCCTGCGGCCGTTTTAACAGTTACCTGAGATCCGAGTTGAGGCGCTTCGAAAGTGGGAGCGAGCTCAGCCTTCTGTTTTTCATAGTACGTTTTTAAGTCATCAGCCGCATGCGTCGTTACGCTCAGCACAACAGCTAGAATCAACGCGAGTTTTATATAATTCATATTAATATCCTAATAATAAGCCCAAAGATTAAACGTCGGAAGCCGGCATCATATGGACAACCTGAATCTGTCTCTGTGTGGCGCTGTGGATTCTCAAAATGTAGCCTTTAACCTGAATCTTCTCTCCGACCCGGGGGATACGGCCGATCTCGGAAAAAATATACCCCCCCAGGGAATCGTATTCATCGCTCTCCGGAAGGCCGATTTCAAGTTCCTCGTTCAGCTCATCGATGGGCATTCGCGCCTGAACCATCACGGAGCCGTCCGGTCGACGGTGCAGCTCATTTTCCTTGAGATCATATTCATCTTCAATTTCGCCAACCAGTTCTTCGATGACATCCTCCATCGTAACGAGCCCTTCGGTTCCTCCATACTCATCAACTATCAGAACCATCTGGGAGCGGGTCTTTTTCATCAGTTGAAGCACATCATTTAACGGCATCGTTTCGGGAACAAACTCAACTTTTTTAGCAAGTTGGCTGATGGCGACGCACTCATCGTCAGTTGCGATGAGTTTAAGCAGATCTTTTACGTGCACCATGCCGATAACATCATCAATATTTTCATGATAAACCGGAAACCGGGAATAGCGTGATTCCTTGACCTGCTCAACACAATCCCCAACTGTTAAGGTGTCCTTGAGGCCGCCAATGTCGATCCGCGGTGTCATGATCTCACGGACGATGGTTTCTCCAAACTCGAAAACACTTCGGATGATTTCCCGTTCCTCTTCCTCCAGTGCTTCCTCGTCAGTTTCCTCGATCAGACTCTTAATTTCATCTTCAGTCGAAGGCCGATCTTCCTCGTCGGACGATTTCATTGCATGCAGCAGCAGCCGGTCTTCAATAAACTGTAGCGGCCAGACGAAGGGGAAGAGTAAAAGCGTACATAACCCTATAACAGGAAGTGCCGCCAACGAAATCCGGTCGGCGTAACTTTCCGACAGCACATGGGGAATAATTCGCGCAATCAGCATGTAGACGAGCGATAGCAGAAACAGCAATGAGCCCATAAACCACAATTCGCAGTTCCGCAGTGCCAGGTAAAAAAGTATGAAGGTGACGATGGCAATATTGGTTAATAAAAGCCGCGCCGCCTTGCAGAGAAGGTCCCAGCGGCTTTGCCAGAAATGGAGCAGCTTCAGATTTCGACCTGCACGATCCATCAAGCGCGGAAGCCCCGCATCGCCGGTAAATCGAAGAGAGGTGAAAACGGAAGCGAGCAAGCCGGCCGCGAAAAGCGTCACAATGCTATATAGTAGATATTCAGTCTGTATTACGTTCATTGAATTCGAGGTCGTATTCTCCTGCAGGAATTAATTTCCTTTTAAGAACCCCTGAAAAGAATAAAGCGAATGGCCTGTTGATTTGCCAGACAAACCGCTGGCGAATTCGTTCCGTTGTCTAATCTTACACCTGTAGTCCGGAAAACGGGGTCAACCGCAGTTGAGGATTGTCGCCCGATGAGTGATTTGGCATTAATTGGTTATTATGAAAATAGGTTTACTAATGATTGGGCTGTTTCTGGGGCCCGGTTTTGCTTTCGGGCAGACGCTGCGATTTGAATATGCACCGATGTTTTATCATTCCCGTCCCGTGACGAACGGGATCACCCGGCTATCTCCGAATCATTTGACCTATGAACCGGAACAGGGATATTTGAGATCCGTATTGGAAGCATTGGACATTTCTGCGGATAGCCAAGTGCTAGTGTTCAGTTCGACGAGTTTTCAGAAAAATTTGATTAACCCCGAAAACCCCCGTGCTATTTATTTTAATGATTCGAATTATGTGGGTTGGATTCCGGGAGCTGATCTGCTGGAGATTATTTCGATTGATCCGTATCTCGGGCCGATCTTTTATGACATTAAGCAAAATCCAGCTGAGCTGGACCTTCATCGAAACAATGACGATTGTCTCGATTGCCACAGTTCTGCGAAAACACAAAGTGTGCCGGGCCTTTTTATTCGAAGTTCCTATCCCAAAGGCGGCGGTCGGGTGGCCGGGCGGACGACCTCACACCGAACTGAACTGGCCGAGCGATGGGGCGGTTGGTATGTGACGGGGCAAACGTGTGATGCGCGCCATCGGGGTAATCAGCCGTTGGCTCCGGAGGAGCCCATAGTTCCGCATTTGAACATTTCCGACCTGAGTCCGTTTTTTGATACGAACCAGTTTTTGACTCCGGCCAGTGATGTGCTGGCGCTGATGGTCCTGGAACATCAGTGCGCCGTTTTTAATCTGATCAACCGGGCGAATTACCGGGTGCGGCTGGTGATGAACGATCATCAGGTCGACCCGAATGATCCCGAAGCCGAACTGCCGGAGCGGGTGACTGCGGAGTTCAAACGGCATGCGCCGGCGCTAGTTTATAATCTGCTGTTTACCGGGGAGGCGGAACTGAACGGGACGGTTTCCGGGGATACGGGATATGCGGAGTATTTTTCGGCACTCGGTCCGCGCGATGAACAGGGCCGTTCGTTGCGGGACTTTGATGGAGAGCGCCGGTTGTTTAAATATCCGTGCAGCTACATGATTTATTCCGACAGTTTCAAAACGCTGCCGCCTGCCTTTGAAAACGAGGTTTTCCGGATGTTGCAAGAGGTGCTGGGGAACCCTGCGCCGAACGAGGACTTCCCGCATTTAAGTGCTGAGGATAAAAAGGCTGTTTATGAAATCCTGAAGTCGACCGTGCCGGAGCTTTCCAGGGTTTGGAAATAAACGTGCGGAGTTGAGCTGTTTTCTCCGAGAAGGTTTGACAGAAATATTAAGGACAGAAAAATATGAAGACAGAGTATCGAATATTTCTGTCAGAATTTATTGAAACTCTTCGGGAATGCGGATGCTTTTCAGAAAACTGTGGGATTCATCCGTTATGGAACCAGTGCGGTAGAATTCCTGAATGATTTCCAATGCCCGGAAACTTTCGTTTAGATTTTTTTCCAAGGTTTGGAAGTCGGCTGAGTCGAGCTGGTCTTCTTCTGTGATCTCATCCAGGGGGATCTCGCCTTGGGCATTTCGCGTGGCGTGGAACAGCAGAGATCCGATTATTCGGAGGACTTCTTCGTGGAGTTCATCGGGCTGAAAATAGAAGTGGTCGTCGCAGAAATATTCATAGCAGACGGACGGGCGGCCCTTTTCCAACCGGCAGCCGGTGGATGAAAGAAAGCCTTTTTCTTCGTCGTACTGATCGGCCTGCTGATGGATCAGCTTGAGAAATGGGCTTTTGATTGCTTCAACACACATGACGGCATCGCAACAAATACAGGAGCATTGGGCGCAGAGGGAATTGCCTTTTCGGGCAATCAGCTCACGCACAGCGCCTTCCAGTTGTGTGTAGCGTTCGAGGTAGGATTTCAGTTGGTCCGTCATGTTGAAAAGGGTTTAACCACAGAGAAGTCAGCGGTGCGATTTAAATAAGTTGAAAATGAAAATGGTTCGGGGCGGGAAAATAGTGAATATTCCCCAACGAATTTATGAGGAAATGCAGTTATGGCAGGTGGAAAGAAACCATTTAATAAGCGGGGTTCGGATTTCGGACGGAGTAATCATCAGGCTGCGCGGAAGAATGCGCACGCGACGGGCACGAAACCGATGATTAAGGACGAGGCTGAACTTCCTGCATTATTGGAAAAAGCGAAGAACCCGCTGGTTCTGATCCTCGACTGTATTCAGGATCCACATAATCTGGGGGCCTGCCTGCGTTCGGCGAACGGGGCGGGCGTTGATGCGGTCATTATGCCGAAGGACCGGGCGGTGGGCGTCACTCAGACGGCGATCTCGGTCAGCTGCGGCGGGGCCACGCATACCCCGATCTTCCGCGTAACCAATCTGGCCCGGACCATGGAAACCCTGAAAGACCATGGGTTGCGCATTGCCGGCACGTCGGATCACAAAGGCACCGAAAATTTATATACCGCTGACCTCTCCGGCCCTCTTGCACTGGTTATGGGGTCCGAAGCCAAGGGCATGCGCCAGTTGACGATGAAAAACTGTGACCTCTTGCTAGAGATTCCAATGGCCGGTTTTGTGGAATGCCTGAACGTTTCGGTCGCAACGGGCGTTTGCCTTTTTGAGATTGTTCGTCAGCGCTGACGAATCCGGATCTTTACAGTTTTATCGTTCCAACTATTGGAATTGGTTGCATTTAGCGATCGGTTCCTGACGCATATATTGCTATAGCAGGCGCTCCTTTTTGAAAAATTCTATTAAACACAGGTTTTGAAGATATGATTGCAACATCAAATATTACGATGCGTTTTGGCCAAAAGGCCCTTTTTGAGGATGTTTCCGTCAAGTTTACGCCGGGCAACCGCTATGGCTTGATCGGCGCGAACGGTTCGGGAAAATCCACGTTCATGAAGATCCTGACGGGGCAGCAGCAACAGAGTGAAGGGCAGGTATCAATCGGGAATGATTGTTCTCTGGGCTATCTGCGACAGGATCATTCGGCGTTCGATGAGTTTTCGATTATTGATACGGTTTATCAGGGAAACCCGGAGCTCTGGAAAATTCATTGCGAGCGTGAATACCTTTACGATAAAGACGACCTGACCGATGAAGAGAATGATCGTTGCGGTCATATTGAAGAAGAATTCGGAGAAGCCGGTGGATATACCATGGAAGCCGAGGCGGCCCAGCTGTTGGTGGGCCTTGGTTTTACGGAAGACCTGTTTGAACAGAATATGACGGTGCTGCAGGGCGGCTTTAAACTGCGCGTACTGCTGGCGCAGGTATTGTTTGGTCAGCCGGACATTCTGCTGCTGGACGAACCGACCAACCATCTGGACATGGAATCGATTGAGTGGTTGGTGGATTTGTTGACGCGTTACACGGGCACGCTCATTACAATTTCGCATGACCGTTTCTTCCTGAATCAGGTCTGCACGCATATTGCCGATCTGGACTTCCATGAAATCCGCATGTTCCCCGGCAACTACGATGACTTCACGATTGCCGCTCTGGAAGCGCGCGAATTGCAGGAGAAGGCGAATAAGAAGGTGGAGAAACAAGCCAACGATCTGAAGGCCTTTATTTCCCGTTTCAGTTCCAATGCTTCCAAGGCCAAGCAGGCCACGTCCAGGAAGAAACAGCTGGATAAACTGGAAGTGAAAAAATTCAAAGCCAGTAGCCGCGTTTCGCCCTTCATTCGGTTTACACCGAAAAATCGACTGGGCGATAAAGTCATCAAGGCGAAGGATCTTTCAAAAACCTATGATGAGACCCTGTTTCGCGATTTCTCCTGTGAGATCGGGCCGGAAGAACGGGTGGCGATTATCGGTAAAAACGGAATCGGAAAAACCACGCTGCTCAATGTTCTATGCAAACAGTTGGAGAGTGATACCGGAAGCGTTAAATTCGGGGAAACCGTTGAACTCGGCATGTTCCCGCAGGAAACAGCCGAGCTGCTGGACCCGAAAGCGACAGCCCTGGATTGGCTCGGAAAATTCGGCAACGGGGAATACACCGAAGTAGAGCTCCGCTCGTTCATGGGCCGCATGCTCTTCCGTGGCGAAGATGTCATGAAAAAAGTCGGTGTACTCAGCGGGGGCGAAAAGGCGCGCCTGATCATTTCTAAAATGACGATGGAGGGCGGCAACGTGCTGGCGCTGGACGAACCGACCAACCACCTTGACCTGGAATCCATTGAAGCACTGAACTTCGGGCTTTCTCTGTTCCCGAATACGCTGCTTTTTGTTTCGCATGACCACCGGTTCATCGCGACGCTGGCCACCCGTATTCTGGAAATTACAGACGACGGAATTATTGATTATCCGGGCACGCTGGATGATTATGAAGCGATGAAACGAAGCAGGAAAAAGAAGTAAGCGGTATTGAGTAATAGGGATCGCTCTCTGCATGCAACGATATCTTAAAACATTCTATTTGTGGCTCGCACTCTTTTCGGTCTGCAATATGGTGTCGTTATTCGTGGTGCAGATGGGAAAACCGTTTTCGCTGGAGCGGTGGGTTCTGTATCCGGCTGCCTGGGTTTTTCAACTCCCGTTGGTATTTGTCTTTGCGTCGGTCGATCATGGGGTAAACGGTTGCTTCAGCCGTCTCTCATTACGGTTTCAGCAACCGGTTCGTTTTTTTCTGTGTCTGCTTGGTTCTTTTATTTTTATGGGAACCTATGCCGCGTCACAGACCATGTATCAGCAGATTGAGACATTTATTTCTCTGGATTCCTTTCGAGCGGTGTTCAGTAATCCGGGGCAGATTATTCCGGACGTGCGGCATGAGCTGGGCGGCGAACTGGTTGGGATCGGAATCGTAGCCATGCTGTTCAGCGCAATTTATACGTGGCGGTGTCACAGCCAGAAGCCTTCGCATTCACCCGCCTTCTTTGCGGTGTTCTGTGTCGTATTCCTGGCCTCCGGTGCCGGGGGGATGGTCGTAATTTATAATTCAGACAGTCCGGTGGCCACCCGGATCCGGAAGGATGTACTTCCGACCACCTATTTGACCTTTTCGATTATCGATCGCCTGTTACCCACCACCTCCCCGACGGTTGATTTTTTGACGGCTCTGGTTTTTGAACCTCGGATCTCGATGGACGAATATATGGCGGGTCATGAGATGAGCAACCAGCCCGATGTATACCTGATCATGCTGGAGTCGATCTCATGGGATCGGTATGGGTTTATGGGCTATGAACGGGAGGTATCTCCTCATATAGATGCCTTGGCCGCTGAGAGCATTGTTTTTCCAAAAAGCTATGCCATTGCGAATCATTCCAGCTACGCCCAGACCGGTACGCACGCATCCATGTATCCGTTGCGCCGAACCAAGCTGGATCAGTTTGAAAAGGTCAACTATCCGAAAACGATGCTTTTTGATGTGTTGTCCTATGCGGGGTATCGCACGGCCTTTTTCTCGGCGCAGAATGAAGATTGGCTGGGAATGAAAACGTTCATTGAGGCGAATACAACGATGCAGCACTTTTTCCATTCGAAGTCGGTGCTTGGAAATAACATCGGCATTGAGTCGAAGCTGGAAGATGAAGTTGTACGGAAACATGCCGAAGACTATCTGAGTGCGAGTGAAGCCGGTCAGCCCGTTTTTATGTATTTGAATCTGCAGGCTACGCATTTTCCCTATGCCATACCGGAAGGGGCGGATCAGCCGTTTCAGCCCGCTTCGATGGATGGATTTTCGTTCAATTATACGGACTATGATACCGCGCACCTGGACCGGGTGATCAATAAGTTTGATAACGCACTGCGCTATGTGGACCAGCAGGTTGGGGCGTTTATTGATCATTTAAAATCAATCGGCCGATATGAAAACAGCCTGATTGTTTTAACATCAGACCATGGTGAAGCGTTCTACAAACACGGACTTCCAACGCATGGAACCTCCTTGTTTGAAGATCAGGTCAGAACGGCAACGCTCTTCAAACTGCCGCATGGAAAGAAATCCGAAATCCGAAACGATCCGATTTCGCTTATCGATCTCAATCCGACGGTTTTGGAAATTTTGGGATTGCCGAATCACCCGAACTTTCAGGGGCGGCAGATTCTGAATGCCCCGCGGAAGAGTCCGATTTATATGATGTCTCACAGTCTGGTAAAGTCGCATGGGCTGGTGGACTATCCATGGAAATATTTTACGAGTGACCGGGATGGCGAGCAGTTGCTGAATTTAGAGATCGATCCGGATGAATCGGCCGACCTTTCGGCTGACTATCCGGAGATGCTGGAAGTCATGAAAAATAACCTTCAATTGTATCAGTTGCGTCAGCTCTACTATTACAACGTACTGCCGCAACGGGAGCGGGATCAGTCGTATCCGCCCCGGCATTAGGAGAACCTATGAGCGTATTTCAACATATTCTGAATGAACTGCCCGATGATGCCAACGGGGCACGCATCGAATCGACCGCGTGCGATCTGGAGAGCATGAACTATGAACCCATGTTCCTTGTACGTACGCCCGGATTTTTCAGAATGAAAAAAGCAGAGCTGGGCGTGGAGATGGATCGGGTACTTCAGCTGCCTGTGGATCAAGCCTCGGATGAAGTGAAATCAAAGCAGATTCAACTGTTGGCCTACTACTATGAATTGCTCTGCCGGCTGCGCCTGAACGAACCGTCGGCCTGGGACACGATTAATGAACTTTATGAAGACGACTGAGTCTGCTTAACTCTGCGTAATCTAAACAGAAGGAAAATCTGATGATTAAACATATCGTGATGTGGAAATTTAAGGATGATGTATCGGAAGCCGACAAACTGGAGGCCAAGCGTCAACTGGAAGCCCTGATGGGGGTGACTCCGACGCTGATCAATATTGAAGTCGGGTTGGATGTGCTGGGGACGGATCAGTCGAAAGATATGGTGCTCTATTCCGAGTTCCAGTCCTTGGAAGACCTCAAGGCTTATGCTGAACATCCAGAGCACGTAAAGGTCGGCGGATTCATCAAGCCGCGCGTCTGCGAGCGCCATGCCGTCGATTACGAAGTGTAGAGAGTAAACACGAAGCAACACTAAGGAATGGCTTGGTGTGCTTTGTGTCTTAAGCGAAGCGGGTGTTTAAAAATGACCCAGAAGAAATCGAATATAGTTTTAATCGGTATGCCGGCGAGCGGGAAAAGCACGCTGGGTGTTCAGCTGGCGAAGTGGCTGTCGATGGGCTTCATGGACACTGACCTGTTGGTACAGGCCCGTGCCGGAGAGAGCATGCAGACCTTTCAGGATCGTGATGGCCAGGATGCCTACCAGACGTTGGAATGCGATACCGTGAAGTCGGTCGTCTGCCAAAACTGTGTGATTGCCACCGGCGGCAGCGCGGTCTATTGCGAAAGCGCCATGCAGCATCTTAAATCAATCGCCCGTATCATTTTTCTCGATGTTCCGCTGGACGAAATCAAACGCCGCATCGGCGACTTTTCCGAACGCGGCGTCGTCATCAAACCCGGCATGACGCTGGCCGATCTCTACGAAGAACGCCGGCCTCTGTACCTGAAACATGCAGATACCGTCATCGACTGTGCGGCTAAGACTGCGGATGATTTACTTGCAGAGATTCGGGCATCCGACCGCTGTTAGTCGATGCGCTGCACGCTGACGAACTGTGAACGTACGGTGACGGGCGGGCCGAACTGATTGTAAACGGCGACGTCGGCCGCGTCCCGGCCATAGCCAATTTCGACGTATCCGCCTTTGAGTTCCGCCTGCGTGGCATCGAAGGTATACCAGCGGCCACCCACATAGGCTTCGAACCAGGCGTGCAGTTCCATGGGTTCGAGTCCATGAAGGTAGCCCACGACCATGCGCGCGGGAATGCTCAGACTTCGGCAGAGCGCGATTCCAAGATGGGACAGATCGCGGCATACGCCCCAGCCCCGTTCGTTGATTTCGGACGCGGATAACTGAATGTCACTGTCACACGGCTCAAAATGAATGTTATTTTTAAGCCAGGTTTCAATGGCTTTAACTTGATCGTATCCCAGCAACTGGCCGGCCGTGATTTCGGTCGCCATTTGACCGAAGCGGTCGGATTCGCAGTAGCGACTCGGCAGCAGATAACTCAATACGCCATCGGGTAGATTCTCGACTTCAATATAGGGAGCGCCGGGGGCTTGATCCACCCAGTCCTGAGTTACGACTTCGGCGGCGGTATATACCCCGAAAATACCGGGCGGTGCAATCAGGCGTTGGCAGAGGTTTCCGTAGTGGTCGGTGAATTCAACGGCGGGGACGCTCGGCTCAAGCTTGTATTCCTCGCGGGCGATCCATTGCTGAGCCCCGCTGCGCGGGCGCAGCATCAACACGAAAGGGGTGGGTACCTCGACGTCGAAAGTTAAGTTACAACTGGTGAGTAGCCGCATCGGATCCCGTTTATTGTTGCTGCTGTTGTTGTGATTGGGAAAATTCAGTTTCTGGAATCATATCGACCTCGGCATGAACTGTATGTTTTCCGCCGCCGACCATAACTCCGGATACGGGACTGATATCTTTGTAATCGCGACCCCAACCGATGGTGATGAACTGTTCATCCGCCGGTTTGTTATTGGTGGGATCCAGATCGAGCCAGCCGTTTGCCGGGCAATAAACACCCACCCAGGCATGCGAGGCATCGGCCCCCTGCAAGCGCGGTTTTCCCGGCGGCGGCGCAGTCTGGATATAGCCGCTGTTATACCGGGCGGGAAGTCCGATGCTGCGCAGACAGCAGATCATCAGATGTGCAAAATCCTGACATACACCGCGCTTCGTGCGCAGCACCTCTTCGACCGGAGTGGAGACGTTGGTGGCCACGGGGTCAAAGGTGAATTCGGTGTGGATACGGTTCATCAGGTCGATTGCAACATCGTGCGCAGCGCGGCCGTTCGCACAGGATGGTTCCGCATAGTCGAGTGCATCTTTACATCGTTTAACGATGGCCGAATCAAAGCAGAATTGAAATGCATCGAGGTCGGCATCCAATGTTGAGTGCTGCAATTTCGGCAGCACCTCATTCCAGGCCAATCCCGATTGTGATGAGATTGCCCGTGGGCGCACTTCAACCTCGCTCTCAATCAAAACCTGCATTTGCTCATGTTTGTCTTCCACAGCGCAGAAGGTGGCGACGTTTCCAAAATAGTCGATGTGCTCTGAAAGTGTGGCCGGTTCCGGAAGTACGGTAAGGCGCGAAGAAAGGACTGATTGCCACGGAAGGGGGCGGGGCTTCAGATGCAGCGTGTTGTAGACGAACGTGACCGGGCTGGAATATTCGAATATTGTTTTATGGCTGAGCCGATAGATCATCTGAACTCCTCCGGATGGCGATCCCCGCCGGTGAGCGATGTCAGCGACTGGGTCGATTGCGCATGAGACAGATAGCGTTCCGTAATCAGTACGCTGAGGGATTCAACCCGTTCGACGATCGTGTTCAGGAAAGATTCGAGCTTGTCCCGCCGACCTTGCGCATTAACCGCAGTGACCAATGAAAGATCGAAGCCCTCGACAAAATGAACCAGTTCCGTGGCCTTGATCTGTTCGGGAAGCTGTCCAAGCCTTGGAAGATTGGACAGCTCGCGAATATGCTCGTTGATCAGTTCCAGCTGAAACGCAATGCTGCGCGGGTTGGACTGGTCAGCAATCAGCAGATCCAGCAACGGGTAGATGGCCACATTGCTCTGGTAGCGGGTCCGGTAGGTAATGGAGCTGCTTCCAATCTCCAGCATCGCATCAAGAACTGGTGCTTCATAGGCCTGGGGTTGAACCAGCAGTTCACTGAGAATAAGGGCGTTCATCACCGCCCGTTCCATACGGAAGCCCATATCCATAAAACGCCAGCCGTATCCGTGGGTCATGCTTTCAAATCCCAGTCCGGAAAAGGCGGAAAGCGGCACCAGCAGGTCATCCAGCATGTCATGAATATCGGTGAGTTCATCGTCCGGAGAAACGCTGTGGAGCTCCCGGTCGAGTCGATCCAGAATACGCCACGTATCCATGCTCACGCGGTCGCGCACCAAGGCACCGATACGCCCGGCGTTACCGAGGGCATGGTGTAGATTGCTTGAGAGATCGTGGTTGAAAATAACATTACATAGGTAGCGCTGTGTCCGGTCCATTTCCTGAATCGGATCCAGAATCGGACCATCGACCGGTTTCTGATTGGTCATCACCGAAAGGGTCTTCAGCAGTTCGGGCAGCTCCGGGGTGCCATCAGGAATGGTTTCCTCGGTCAGACGCCGCAGAATGGTTCGCAGCATACGGGTCTGCAATTCCGCCCGCTGAACATAGCGGCCCAGCCAGAACAGATTATCGGCCACGCGGCTGGATAGATTATCTTCGCCACGCGAGAGCTTGATCTCGTTTCCATCCTTTGGAAGCAGACTCAGTCTGGACACTTCACCGCGGGCGGGAATCCAGGCATCTTTTGAGCCGCCGCCCCGATCCATGCTGACCACCGTGGAATCGGTTTTGGAGGATGTGCGAGCCAGCCCGCCGGGCATCACTTTCCAACCGTCACGCGTGGCAACGACAAAGGCCCGCAGCATCGAATGCCGCGGTACCAGCTGACCATCCACCCAGCAGGGGGAAGCAGACAGCGCAGTATTTTCCTGCGCAATATATCGGCGCGGATCATCTTTGATATCATGAATGAGCTGTTCCCGTTCTTCGGGGAGCATCCGTTGAGGGAAAAGGGTATGGTCGTGACTGTCCTGAAAAGCGCGTTTGATGACCCATCGGTCGAGGTTTTTCAAGACCTGATTCATCTCCGATTCCTGACCGCACCACAGCGTCGGGACGGTAAAGAGTTTGGGTTCTTCGTTCAGCAGGCGTCGGCAGAGCATGGGGTAGAACGGGAGCAGAGCCGGCGTTTCCGCCAGGCCGCTTCCTAATGCATTAGCAATGACCACCTCGCCGGAAGCGGCGGCCTGAACCAGTCCGGGAACGCCCAGAATGGAGGCCGGATTCAGTTCCAGCGGGTCGCAATCGGAATCGTTCTGCCTTCTGAGAATTACATCGACCTGACGCAGCCCGCCCAGCGTTTTGAGAAAGACCTGGTTTCCGCGCACCGTCAGATCATTGCCCTGAACCAGCGGAAAGCCGAGATAGCGGGAAAGGTAGGCATGCTCAAAATAGGATTCGCTTTGCATGCCGGGCGTGAGAATGACAATTCGGGGCGATTGATTTTTGCGCGGTGAAAGCTCGGTTAAGCGATCCCGCAGCGCGGCGAAAAATCCGGCCAGTCGCTCGACATTGCTGTCGCGGAACATGGTGGGAAAGGTGCGGGATACCACGAGCCGATTTTCCAACGCATACCCGGCTCCCGAAGGCGTTTGGGTTCGGTCTTTCACCACACGCCATGCTCCGTTTGGAGCGCGCGCGAGATCAACGGCCAGCATCGTGAGGTATTGATTGTCCACCGGGTTGATCGGGCAGCAGGACCGGTGAAAAGCGCTGTTGGCCAGCACCAGCTCGCTGGGCAGTGTGCCGCTTTTCAGCAACTGCTGATCGCCATATAAATCAGCCAGCATGGTGTTGAGCAGGTGCATCCGCTGAATCAGGCCGTCTGAAATAAAGTCCCATTCATCGGGGGAAATGATCATCGGGATCGGGTCAAGTTCCCAGGGGCGGCGGGTATCTTTCGGATCATCGAATGCGCTGTACGTTACACCGTTCTGCGCAATCACGCGCTGGGCCCGGCTCCAACGATTGGAAATGTTGGTGGTGCCATAGGCATTCAGCTGATTGAGCATGGGTTTCCACTGCGGACGAACCGCTCCATTGGTATCCATTAATTCAGAGTAGGTTCCCGCAATAGGTTTGTAGGAATGGGTCAAGTCGTTCATAGATCGGCGGTTCCTTTAGAGTCGCCGCAGATCGAGCGTGACGGGCATTTCTGAATTACGGGCAACGTGCCGCATCTGGAACGGTCCGGGCGAGTGGCCCAGTGTCCGGAAGCGCTCAGCACGCCGGGTTTCTGCTTCAAGTGCATTGATGGGGAAATTTTCATGGCTCCTTCCGCCGGGATGGCTGACATAATACGTGCAACCTCCAACAGCGCGCGCATTCTGCCGATCCACCAAATCAAATACAAGCGGAGCGTGCACCGGAATCGTGGGGTGCAGACAGCTCGGCGGCTGCCAGGCGCGATAACGAACGCCCGCCACATAAACTCCCGGCTGATCCGTCGCCGTCAGCGGTACCTCAATCCCGTTCACCGCAATGGCATGCTTGTTTTCATTCAGGCCACTTATTTTAACCTGTAGCCGCTCCAGCGAAGAGTCCACATAGCGAGCTGTTCCGCCACCGCCGGCCTCTTCGCCGAGTACGAGCCAGGGCTCAATCGCCTGGCGCAGCTCAATAGTGACCCCATCGGTCGTAACGGTTCCAATGACGGGGAAACGGAATTCAAAATGGGTGGCGAACCATTCCTGTTGAAACGGGAGGTTGGCATCGTTGAGCCGCTCAATCACTTCGGCAAAATCCTGCTGCACAAAATACGGCAGCATGAAACGGTCGTGAAGATGCGTCAGCCAGCGGGTCAGCGGTTCATCATACGGGTTTTCCCAGAAGTCGGCAATCAGGGCACGAAGCAGCAGTTGCTGGGTCAGGCTCATCTGGGCGTGCGGCGGCATTTCAAAGCCGCGGAACTCCACCAGTCCGAGCCGGCCGGTGGCGCTGTCGGGCGAATACATTTTATCGATGCAGAATTCGGCGCGGTGTGTATTGCCGGTCAGGTCGGTGAGCAGATGACGGAACACGCGATCGACCAGCCACGGCGGAATGGACGGGTCGTTCATGTTTGGGATCTGTTTGAATGCCAGTTCCATTTCATAGGCGGCGTCCGGGCGTCCTTCATCCACGCGCGGCGCCTGGGACGTCGGGCCGAGAAACAGACCGCTGAAGAGATAGCTCAGCGATGGATGATTCATCCAATACCCGATTAATGATTTCAGCAGGTCGGGGCGTCGCAGGAAGGGCGAGTCGGCCGGGGTGGCACCTCCGACCACCACGTGGTTGCCGCCGCCGGTGCCGGTATGGCGGCCGTCCACCTGGAATTTGTCGGTGCGCAGCAGCCACTGCCTCGCTTCTTCATAAAGGATGGTGGTGTTGTTAATCATTTCGCGCCAGGAATAGGCCGGCTGGATATTGACTTCGATCACACCGGGATCGGGCGTGACTTTCATATATTCAATGCGCGGGTCGTGCGGCGGTTCATAGCCTTCCAGCAGAACGGGGGTGCCGGTGATCTCGGCGGCGTGCTCAACTGCCGTCACCAGGTCGAGATAATCCTCGATCGATTCGGCCGGCGGCAGGAAGACATAAATACGACCATCGCGACATTCCACGCAGAGCGCGGTGCGAATGACCCACGGGGCGGACTGTCCGCTTTCCGGGAGGCGATCCTGCGGCAGCTGGTCGGAGGTCTGCTCATTACTTTCAAAAATACCCGGATCATCCGGCGCGTCACCGCGTTGCTGCGGTACCACCATCGCCCGGCGATTCGGCAGGTTGGGGCGGTAGCCCGAGGGATCGGAGTTTCCAATGATTGGACGATCGTCTTTCTTTGCCCATGGCAGGCTTTCGAGCGGCAGGCGCAGACCCATCGGCGAATCGCCGGGAACGAGATACAGCTGTTTGCCGCGCAGCATCCAGAGTCCGCTCTGCCAGGTGGGGCCATCTTTCTCGAAGGCTCTTTGCAACGGCAGAATATAGCCGATGGGGGTGTTGAGCCCGCGGTCGAACACCTTCAACAACGATTGCCGTTCCTGTGGATCGTCGAGCTTGCTGTCGAGAGGATCGACATTGATCGGAAGTTCCCGCTCGCGGAGCGAATATTTTACCGGGTCTTCATACGCCGGGTTGATGTAGTCTTTATCCACGCCGATCTGGCGCGTCAGTTCTTCGGTAAACGCCAGCGCATCTTTGTAGGTGTAGTTGGATTCTCCGTCTTCGCTGCCGATCAGGGCATCGTTTTCCCAAATGGGCTGGCCGTCTTTGCGCCAATACAGCCCAAGGGCCCAACGGGGTAGTGGCTCGCCGGGATACCATTTTCCCTGCCCGTAATGCAGCAATCCTTTCGGTCCGAAACGGGAGCGCAGGCGACTGATCAGTTTTTCGGAAAGCGGTTTTTTGGTGGGGCCGACGGCGCCGGTATTCCATTCTTCGCCCTCGAGATCGGTGCCGGAAATAAAGGTGGGCTCGCCGCCCATGCTCAAGCGAACATCGCCTGCGGTTAAACGCTTATCGACTTCATCGCCCAGTTTAACCACCGCGTTCCATTGGCCGTCGGTGTAGGGCTTGGTGACCCTCGGATCTTCATGGATGCGGGTGACCGACATTTCGACATTGAATTCGGTTTTGCATTCCGAAATGCCGCCTTCGAGCGGGGAGGCACCCCGTGCATCGGCGGAGGTGGCCAGCGGAATATGGCCTTCGCCGCAGAAGAGGCCGCTGGTGGCGTCGAGCCCGACCCAGCCGGCGCCGGGCAGGTAGACTTCGCACCAGGCGTGCAGATCGCATACGTCGTCCGACACGCCGGCGGGAGCATTTGGGTCGACCGGTTTTTCATCGGCCGCCAGCTGAATGGAATAGCCCGATACAAAGCGCGTGGCCAGACCGAGCCGCCGGAACAGATGCACCAGCAGCCACGCAAAATCGCGGCAGCTGCCCTTGCCTTCGCGCAGGGTACGTTCCGGAGTGTAAATGCCCGGATCCATTCGCAGGGTATATTCCAGACTGGCATTGACCTTTTCATTGACCATGGCCAGAAATTCAATACTGCGGATTTCGGTGGTATCGATGGATTCCAGAAATTCCTGGAAGAGCGGTTGCATGCGCTGTTTGGCAAAATACGTGCGCAGTTCGCGGCGCAGTTTATAGTCGTATTCAAAGGGATAGGTTTCCGCATCTTTTTCCAGGAAAAAATCAAACGGATTGATCGGCTTGAGATCTGCTACCAGATCCACCTGCATGCTGAATTTGCGGGTGGGTTCATTGACCAATAGACGAGCCAGATAGTTATTCTGCGGATCCTGCTGCCAGTTGAGGAAGTGGTCTTCCGGTTCGATCTGCAATGAATAGCTGACGATGGGGGTCCGGCAGTGCGGTGTTGGGCGCAGTCGAATGATTTGCGGCCCGAGTTCGGCCAGGCGGTCGTAGAAGTATTCGGTTTTGTGGTGAAGGGCAATGCGAATGGCCATGGGGATCAGGCTCCGGTCGAGAGGGGGGCTGTGTTAAAAAGTTCGAAAATTGCGTTGTTAACACCGTTTAAACTAAGTTGGAGATCATCAACAAATTCATTGATTCCCGTGTCGATAACATCCTTTGCCGTGAGTTCGCTGAACGTTTTGCAGAGGTGTTTCAGTTGTTCATGCGGTACGTCGTCGGTATCTCCCGTTATCCGGTGCAGACTGTCCAGTGCGGATTGCATACAGAAATAAATGGCGCGCGGGAAACCTCGATCAAAGACAATCATATCGATTACATTTTCCTGGGTGATCAGCCCGTACGTTCGGTGATAGACCTCCCGTGCATCCAGGGATAAGAGCAGGGCACTCCAGTGTATGTCATCCATCGGAGTTCCGATGTCGGAAATTTTCGGAAGCAGATGAAAATACTTAACATGAAGCAGGCGCGATGTTTTATCGGCGCGTTCCAGATATTCGCCCAGACGCCAGAAATAATAGCCCTTCCCGCGCTCCATGGTTTCGGATACCACTCCGGAGATCAGCATATCGGTTCGTTTAATCTGACGGCACAGTTCGAAAACACGCTGGTGGAAAAAGGCTTTCTCCCGCGTAGCTTCCGGCACCAGTTTTCCAAGGGCGTTGATTTCTTTGAAAAGGTCCGGCGGAAGAATTTCCCGCAGGCCGCGGGCATTCAGCCGGGCCGCCTTTAGGCAGTTGGCAACGGAGTTTGGATATTCCGGGTTGAACATTAAAAAGTGCATCACATTTTCACGCGAGGCGTCGCCGTAACGGGCTTCGAATTTTTTCATGTCGCCCGTGATTTCTACCAGCGGTGCCCACTGTTCCGAGGCCTCGCCTTCGTCGTCCAGATTCATGTGATAGCTGACTTCGAGAAAACGCGCGGTGTTTGCGGCGCGTTCAAGATAGCGGCTCATCCAGTAGATGCTGTCTGCAACGCGGCTTAGCATGGCACGGTCTCCGGTTTGGCGGTGCGGTCAACCACCCAGGTGTCTTTGGTGCCGCCGCCCTGCGACGAGTTAACGACCAGCGACCCTTTTTTAAGGGCCACGCGGGTAAGGCCGCCAGGCAGCACGTAGGTGCTTTCACCGCTGTGCAGAATATAGGGCCGCAAATCAAGGTGGCGTCCTTCAAAATGGTCATCCACCACGACCGGCGCACGGGAGAGCGAAAGGGTGGGCTGAGAAATATAGTTGCGCGGGTCGGCCCGCAGCGCTTTGGCAAATTCGTTTCGTTCCTCTGCCGTGGATTGCGGACCGACAATCATGCCGTACCCTCCTGATTCGCTGGCCGGTTTGACGACCAGTTTCTCCAGATTGTCCAGCGTGTATTCAAGCGCTTCAGGGTCATAACACAAATGGGTCGGCACATTGGGGAGGAGCGGCTCTTCACCGAGGTAGTATTTAATCATGTCCGGCACGAACGCATAGACGACCTTGTCGTCGGCAACGCCGGTTCCCGGCGCATTCGCCAGTGTGAGGGTTCCTTCCCGAAAGGCTTTCATCATGCCGCGGCACCCCAGTGTAGAGTCCGCCCGGAAAACATCCGGGTCCAGAAACTCGTCGTCTACGCGGCGGTAGATGATATCGATTCGCTGCAGTCCTGCAGTGGTGCGGGCGCAGATATATTTGCCGTCATAGACTAAATCGCGGCCCTCCACCAACATGGCTCCCATCTGTTGCGCAAGAAAAGCATGTTCAAAGTAGGCTGAGTTGTAGACGCCCGGAGTGAGTACGGCGACGTTCGGTTTTTCGACGCCTTCCGGAGCAAGCCGGTGCAGCATTTTCATAAACTGATCCGGATAATCCACCACACGGCGAACGCGGCTTCGGTGGAAGACCTGCGGAAAGTTTCGTTTCATCAGGGTGCGATTCAGCAGAACATACGAGACCCCCGAGGGAACCCGAAGGTTGTCTTCAAGCACGAAGAAGGTGCCGTCGGCATCGCGAATCAGGTCGGTTCCGGTGACGTGTGCCCAGACGCCTTTCGGAGGATTCAGCCCCTGGCATTGGGGCAGGTAACCCTTTGATGAAGTGAAGATCCATTCAGGAACCACGCCGTCGGCGATGATGCTGCGATCATGGTAGATATCGTCGATGAACCGGTTAACGGCCTTAATCCGCTGTTTCAATCCGGCCTCAACGATATCCCACTCGCTACCTTCAATGATTCGGGGAACTATATCGAACGGGATCGTTCGTTCTGTTCCTTCTCCTGAACCATAAACGTTGAAGGTAACGCCCATGTCGCGCATGGCCTGCTCACTTGCACTCTGCCGGGAGAGCAGGTCTCCTTCCGGCAGATTTTCGATGGCATCCACAAGCAACTGTGCGCTAGGTCGCGGCAGTCCCTGGTTGTCCATCAGCTCATCGAAAAAAGCATCCGTTTCATATCCATCAAAATTCATTTTATCTCATCCTTGAATATCTATAATGCATCAAGTATGCCACTCGCGGCAGGAGAGAGGTACACGGATGGACTGATATGTTGTTACCTGTTGATAAAAAGAAGGAAACAAAATTGGAGCATGAAGGTGCTGTGAAAGAAATAGGATATATAAGAATACAAATACGTATTTGTTGCGTCTATAAGTACAAAATTGTCTAAGAGGCCGGAAGAAAGTTTTTTCCTTTCACGAAACCGCTTTCATAAAGGAAGTCGTGAATTTTACGGCGGGCTCCCCGGTTTCCAACCATGGGAAGAATGAAGCAGGTATCGGCTGGCGGAATTTCCGAATGGTGGATGACGGGTGTTCCGCAGGGCAGGTCACGCGGCTTGAGATCGATGTAGTGTGTGATGCGTAAGCCGTGACGCGTCAGGACCTGTGCTCTTTTGCGGGTAACACGTCCGGCTCCCCAGATGATGGCTTCCGGGTGGTGGGGGTTGTGTTTTTCCAACCATTGGAAAAGGTATTCGGCTTTGGTTTCGTAGAACGCATCGATGGAATAGCGCTCATCGGTACGCGACAGGCGGTTGGGGGGATCGTTCCAGATGATGAGCTCCTGATCGACTTTAGCCGCCTTAACGCCGTTGGCCATCCAGCGCAGCCACAGTTCATAGTCTTCGGGAAACGGGCCGTCGCGGTAGGCCCCGAATTGTTCAGGGAGTTCCCGCCGGAACATCACCGATGGGTGGGCGAAGGGGGATTCGATGAACCGGTTCAAAGCGATTTCGTTCGGTTCGATCAGCGTGTTGATCCAGTCCACGTAAGCCGAATAACCCGCCTGTTGTTGAGTATCGCCGCCGAATTTAACTCGGCTGCCGACCATTCCAATGGTTGGAAACGCATCCAGGTAGGAGGCCTGTTGTTCGATGCGTTCGGGATGGCAGAGGTCATCGGCATCCATACGCGCAATGTATTGGCCGGACGCGGCGGCCAGTCCGTCGTTCAGTGCGGGAACGATGCCGCGGTGCGAATGATCCAGCAGTTTGATATCCGCCTGATCCCGCAGGATTTCCAGAGTTCCATCGGTTGAGCCGTCGTTCACCACAATGATTTCCAAGGGTTGGAAGCTTTGCGCGCGCAGGCTTTCCAATGTTTGGAAAATGGTGGATTCGGCATTATAGACCGGAATAACAACGGAAATTTTCATGCATGGATTAAACTATTAAACACGCGGCAGTTAAAGAAACGAAAACCCAGAAACGTTAAATTTTGCTGAAATATGCGCCGAAACCTGTATGAACTGTAAGGATAACTTGGTGTGGAGAAGTCGGTATGTATGGGTGGTTAAATCAATCAGGTGTGGTGCTTGGGGTCTTTTTGGCATGTTCGGTCTGGGCGGCTCCAACGGCGGAGCAAATTCGGAAGGCCACCGGCGATTATTTTTCTGCAGGCAAGCAGGATGAAGGCATCGAGAAGATGACGGGGTATCTCAGCCAGCGGATCTCCAGGGTTTCAAGGGTTCCATCCAGAGAGATGGGGGTTCTGTCGGTTGCCGGGGAATGTGTTGAGCTGCTTGAGTTGTCAAAATCCAGATCGCTGGAGGAGGACACGCTACTATGGTTGCTGGGATCGGATGTCCGCCTTCATCTGTTCATCGATGTGCTGGATCCGGCACACGACCATGTTAAACGGGTCGTCGAAATTCTCACGATGCTGCGCAGTGAGGATCCGCGTGGGGTTGAAACCTATTTTGACCTGGCTTTGGCTATTGCAGTTGTTATGGATAAGCCGGTTCGAAAAATGCACCGTCAGATGGGAAAGAACCTCCTGACGAACCGTACAGAGCCTCTGATCCGGTTTGCGTATTTCAAGAGGCTGTTTGCCGGGGGGATTTCAAAACTTGATTATAAAGATCTCTCCGTGCGTGAGCTGATATTTGTGGTGCACGTGCCGGTTCCGCTGTCGGAACTGGAGTGGTCGCTTCAAAATGCGGATGGGAAGCTGGGAAAGTGGGGAGAAAAGTACAGTAGTATTCAATACGATCACGATCGGCTCAATCAGTCCCGTTTTAGCTGGGACAACGGAACCTATACGCTGAACGCGATACGGAATCAGGGAGGGATTTGTGTGGATCAGGCGTATTTCAGTGTAATTACCGCCCGGTCGTTCGGGATTCCCTGTCTTTATTTCCGCGGTATCGGGGAGAGTTGCAACCACGCCTGGTTTGCATTTATGGAACGGCCCGGAGAGTGGCATCTGGGGATTGGTCGATACGGTTCCGAATATACCACCGGATATGCCGTAAATCCGCAGACGAACATGCAGATGACCGATCATGATGTTGCGTATACCTGTGAACGCTCATTGCAATCCGATGACGCCGATCGGGCTGAGTCGGACCTGGTTCTTGCCAGAGTACTCAAGGAGCGGGATCCCGATAGTGCGCTGAAATGTGCAAAAGAAGCTCGAACTCTCATCAAGCGGTTTCTGCCTGCATGGGAAATGGAACGGGAAATTCTGATTAGCCAGCAGGAATACGATCTGCTTCAAAAACAATTTGACGAAAAGAAAGATGTCTTCAGAAAGTATCCCTACATTCTTGCTGACTCCGCGAAACTGATTAGTCAAACCCTGAAGAAGGCCGGACATGCTGAGGAGGCGACCCTGGTCATAAAAAGTCTGGCGGGGGTGCTGGGCGATGATCAGGAAGATCTGACCTATTCGCTGGAGCTGGAGGAAATTGAGCGTATTGCGGCTTCCGGTAATATGAAAAAAGCCAGACGTGAACTGGAGCAAATGATGGAATCGCCTCAGTACGGAGGCAACAAGAGCTTTGGGTTAATCAGTAAATATGTGGAAATGACGAAAAAATCGGGTGAAACCGCCGCCGCTGTCAAATTTCTGGAAGATTATGTCGAAACGCTGGTTCAAAAGTATCAGTTCCCTTCTTCCTACGAGGCGCGTCTGTGGTCCATGATGAAGCAGGCTTATCAAAACAACGGTGATTTGGCTGATATGGCCAAAGTGGAGACCAGAATTGAGCGCCTGAAATATCGTTAATGCCGTTGTGTTCCCCAAAACCACCTATACTACATGATGTGGTGGTAAAGAATTGAAAGTTGCCGCTGTGAAATCCATTGCAGGTGATAGAGCACCCGGTATCAGTTCCTGATTCAGATGGCTCGTTACCTGAATTCGTGAATTGAAAATTTATGTAAAGCTTCGATAATAAGGACCTTAAAAAAGGTGGGTCCGATTCGTATTTATCTTTTCCTGTTTTTTTTCTTCAACTCAGGGGGGTGGCTATATATTGTGCGTTTGCTTCAGGGAGGGTACTACATGTGGTACATTTATGTCAGGACGATTCTCTCCCTCCCGCAAGACTAAGCAGCAATGAACACTTTTATAAGGAAAGGGGCTCCGTATGGTCATTAAGGTAAAAAAACGCGATTACGCAACGGTAGATTACGACGAAAAGAAAATCTACAAAGCCATTGAAAAGGCACTGAAAAGTTCTGTTCAGCATGATGACGGCGTACCACAACATCTGGTAACAATCGTCAAGGACATCACAGCAAAACTGGACAACATTATTAATGGATACGCTCGTCGTGGAAGCGAAGAGATCGATGTTGAGCATATTCAGGATCTGGTCGAGCAGCAGTTAATGGGTGCGGGTCTCTATGAAGTGGCCAAGGCATACATTCTCTACCGCGAAGAGCACAAACAGGCCCGTAACCAACGTCTGCGTCCAGACGCGTCCGCCATTCAGGATTATATGCTGGCCAGTCGCTATGCCCGCTTCCTGCCGGAACTCGGACGTCGTGAAACGTATGCTGAAGCTGTCGGCCGTGTGCGCGACATGCACCTGCGCCAGTTTCCGAATGCGGAAGAGGATATCCGCTGGGCCTTTGATCAGGTGCTCGATAAGCGCTGTTTGCCCTCGATGCGCTCCATGCAGTTCGGGGGCAAGGCGATCGAAACCAATCATGCCCGCATGTATAACTGCACGTTCGGTATCTGCGATCGTCCTGAATTCTTTGCTGAAGGACTTTTCCTGCTGCTTTGCGGAACCGGAGTGGGCTTCAGCGTGGAGTTTGAGCACGTAGAAAAACTGCCTGCTCTTGCTCCCTCGGTTGATGAAGGAAATGTGGTTCACTTTAATATTGAAGACACCATCGAAGGATGGGCCGATGCCATGCAGGCTCTGATGGATAGCTACATCAATGGCTATCTGGTTGAGTTTAACTATTCCATGATTCGTCCGCGTGGTGCTCAGCTGAGCACCTCCGGAGGACGCGCTCCGGGGCACGTTCCGCTGCGCCGCGCATTAGAGCGTGCCCGCGTTATTCTCGACAGTGCAGTTGGGCGAAAGCTCAAGCCTATCGAAGCATATGATGTCATGATGCATGCTGCGGACGCAGTGATTGCCGGTGGTGTTCGTCGTTCAGCTACCATCTGTCTCTTCTCGCCGGATGATGGCGAAATGATGAATGCCAAGCGTGGAAACTGGTTTGAAACCAACCCGCAGCGCGGCCGTTCGAACAACTCGGTTAAACTGATCCGTGGCGAAACCTCGAAAGCCCAGTTCCTGCGTATCTTCCAGAAACAGAAGGAATGGGGAGAGCCGGGATTCTATTTTGCAAATGATCAGTCACACGGTTGCAACCCTTGCTGTGAAATCGGCCTGAACCCTCATCTGGAAGTCAAAGATGACGACGGAAATGTGACCATCGAGTCCGGATGGCAGTTCTGCAACCTGACTGAAATCAATGGGGCACGTCTCCTTTCGGAAGATGATTTCCGCATTGCGGTTCGGGCAGCGACCATTATCGGTTCTCTGCAGGCGGCCTACACCACTTTCCCTTACCTAGGAGAAACCACGGAAAAACTTTGCCGCCGGGAGGCGCTGTTGGGGGTCTCGATTACCGGAATGATGGACTCTCCGGCTATTACGCTTGATCCCGTAATGCAGAAAAAGATGGCTGAATATGCGATTGAAGTGAACCGGGAAATTACGCTGAAGATCGGTTCCGAACCGGCCGCCCGTTTGACTTGTGTTAAGCCGGCTGGATCCACTTCGCTGCTGCTGGGCACTGCTTCCGGTATCCATCCGCGTCATGCCCGTCGTTATTTCCGCCGAGCTCAGGCCAACAAGACGGATCCGGTTTATACCCACTTCAACGAAATGAACCCGCACATGTGTGAAGAGTCTGTTTGGAGCGCCAATAAGACCGACGATGTGATCACGTTCTGTGTTGAGGCGCCGGAAGAAGCGATTATCCGTAGTGAAATGTCGGCGATGGATCTGCTCAAGCACGTGCATTCCACCCAGCAGAACTGGGTGGTGCCGGGCACGGCACGTCCGGAGCTGAATCCGGGGCTGTACCATAATGTGTCTAACACGCTGACTGTTCGCGACGATGAATGGGATGCTGTTTCGGATTATATCTGGGAAAACCGCGCGGACTTCACCGGGATCAGCATGCTGGCCGCCGCGGGGGATAAGATGTATCAGCAGGCCCCGCACGAAGAGGTGCTTACTGCCCAGGACGAAACATTGTGGAACGAGCTTATCTCCAAGTTCAAGCCGGTTGACTACACGCTGATGCAAGAGGAAGCAGACGAGACTAACCTGCAGGGCGAAATTGCCTGTGCCGGTGGATCTTGCGAACTGGTTTAAAGCTGTACCTGGAATATCATCGGACGCGTTCCCGGAAACGGGAACGCGTTTTTTGTTTGTCCGGATGGCATTACGTTGAATTCCATCACAAATGGACCGGCTGAAGTGCGAAAGGGCAGAGCGGGGTGCTGGCGGAACGGGCTGGGACGGCGGCAACATGTTGAAAAAGGCCGATTCCCCCCGAAAAAAGTTCCAGCCGCTGGAAGTTTTCTGCTAGTTTTCCAAGCTTTGGAACACAGAAAGGATTTTCGCATGAAGAAAGCTGATTTGATCGTGGCACTGGATGTGCCGAATGCTGAGGCAATGGAAGCAAAATTACAGGAATTGCCCGACTTTATCGAGTGGTACAAAGTGGGGTTGGAAATTTTCTGCGCCGAGGGGCCGAGTGTTTTGGAACCGCTGAAAAAACGCGGTAAGAAAATATTTCTCGATCTTAAACTGCACGATATTCCGCAGACCGTGGCAAATGCGGTGAAAACCGCGGCCTCACATGGGGTTAACCTGATGACCGTTCATGCTATCGGCGGGCGCGCCATGCTGGAAGCGGCTGCCAATGCCGCAAAGGAATGCGAACATCCGCCCAAGATTGTGGCGGTAACCACATTGACCAGTCTCAGCGCCGATGATTTTACCGATCTTGGAATCAACCGCACGGTTTCTGAACAGGCCGTTGAGCTGGGGCGCCTGGCTATTTCGTCCGGAATCGATGGCATGGTGACCAGTGCGCACGAAGCCAAAGCGTTGAGAGATGCCTTTCCGGAAGCGATTCTGGTTACCCCGGGGATTCGTATGCCGGATGGCGATATTGGCGACCAGAAACGTGTGGCATCGCCGTCGTTTGCTGTCGAGCAGGGCGCAACGCACCTGGTGATCGGCCGCCCGATTATGCATGCAGAGGATCCGACGAAAGCTGCAACGGCCATGCTGGAAGATATGAATAAATAGGGGATATGATGAGTAAACCAAAAGTTTTAATAATCACTGGGTATGGCGTGAACTGCGAAGCAGAATCCGCCCATGCGTGGACGCTTGCAGGAGCTGAGCCTGAACTGGTTCATTTGAACGATCTGCTGGATCATCCGGATCAGCTGGAAAACTTCCAGGCAATCATGTTTATTGGCGGATTCTCCTATGGTGATCATATGACCAGCGGCCACGTTTTTGCCCTGCGGGTTAAGCACCACATGGAGGCCCAACTGCAGAAGTTTGTCGATGATGGTAAACTGATTATGGGTATCTGCAACGGGTTCCAGGTCATGACCAAGATGGGGTTGCTGCCGGGGCTCGATGGAAACTACTTTGAACCGACCGTTGCCTTGATGCAGAACGACTGTGGCACTTTCCAGAATTTCTGGTGTGATATCCGTTTTGAAGAAGATTCTCCGTGCGTATTTACCAAAGGGCTCGGAACCCTCCCGCTGCCGATTCGTCACGGCGAAGGAAAAATTTTCACATTGGATGCTGAGCTGATTGAAAAGGCCGAGGCGGCTGGGTGTGCTGCGGCGCGATATGTGGATGCTGACAATAATCCGACGCAAGAGTTTCCTGCCAACCCGAACGGATCGCTCAATGCGATTGCCGGTTTGACTGATCCTTCCGGGCGAATCTTTGGAATGATGCCTCACCCGGAGGCGTATCTCTTTCCGGAAAACCATCCGAACTGGGATAAGCAGAAACTGGATTCCGAGCTGCCTGAGCAGGGGCTGGGACTCAAATTGTTCCAGAACGCTGTAAATTTTATTAACAGCAATTAGATTTTCCAAACACCGGAACTATTCTAAACCCGTTGGCGCAAAGCTGGCGGGTTTCGTTTTAGATTAAATCGGTGATGTCGAGAGGAACGATGATCATGATGGTTGTTCCCCGGCCTGGCTTCGACTCAATTCGCATAGACCCATGGATGTGTTCAATGCGTTCCCGCATGCTGAAAAGTCCGTAACCGGGAGCAGAAGATGAGTTCACCTTGTCCGTTTCAAATCCATTGCCCTTGTCAGACACGACCAGGTGAACTTTATCGCTATAGGTTGAAATTCCTATCTCGGCATGACTGACTCCTGCATGTTTTGCAATGTTCACAAGCAGTTCTTTGGCGCATCGGAAAATCAGTGCGGATGTGTCCCGATCGAGTACAATCCGTAAACCTGCTGTTTGCAGCTCAATTTCGAGTCCAAAGAACTTTTCCATTTCAATGGCCATGCGCTCAAGTCCGGCTCCTATATCGGTTTCGTACAAAGAAGTCGGGCTGATTTCCCATGTCAGCGTTTTTGTTGAATGCATAATGCGGGAGAGCAACTCATTAATCTGATGAAACAGTTCCTTGTTCTTCTTTTCCTCGCCCGTATCTGCAAATACTGAAAGTTTCATATTTAAACCGGCGAGCATTTGGCCAATATGGTCATGAAGAGCAACGGCCAGGTGCCGTCGTTCATTATCTTCTGCCTTCAGCAGATCCTGAGTTAATGCCCGGAGTCGGTTTTGGTACTCGATATCGCGGTCATGCGCCAGTTTAAGTTCCGTAATATCATTGGCCACTCCCTGGATGACGCTGGGGTTTCCGTCTTCATCTCTCAGGATATTGTTAAATCCAGTATACCAGTGTGTTTCGCCATTTTTCCATTTCATGCGGTATTCCACATGATATTTGTCCAGGCCCTTGTCAAGAGCCTCCTGAGCGCTGTCTTCCATCATGGAATAATCTTCTGCAGGAATTAGATCCGACCATTTCCGGCCTTTAATTGTAAAGTCTTCTGCAGGGTATCCGGTAATGGAAATATTACTGGATACATGAAGCGTCGGAAATTCATCGGAAACTTCAAAGCGGTATGTGAACGAATTGCTACCTATAACAATGTCATGGAACTGCTGCAGTTCGGAGACGGCCAGCTCGAGATCCGTAAGAATACGGTCATTGCGTTTCCGCACCCTAACAGTTTCGGAGACATCTTTCAGCAGGCCCTGAATCTGCACTACATTTCCTTCTTTATCTCTGTTGAACTGATTCCAGCTTTCCATGTGGCGAATTTCGCCTGTGCCGGTAATGATGCGGGACAAGAGGTTGAATGTGTTCTGATTCTGATCTACAGCGTTCTGCACCACTTTTTCCACGGCCGGAACATCATCTGGATGATTAATACTGATCCATGGAACCTTCCCGGAAAGCAGGGCTTCCTGAGAGTACCCCCATAGCGAAATATTTTCTGAAATGAATTCAACCGGCCATTCTCCCGGGATGTAACTCAAACGATAAACAACAACTGGACTGTTGGAGACAATCTGATGAAACTGCTCGATCTCCTTAATAGATGTCTCGAGTTTATTCTGATACTGGATATCCCGCTTCTGAGCGGTTTTTCGGTCCGTGATATCCATCACCAGTCCCTGAATGCTTAAGGGTTTCGCTCCGTTATTCCGGATCACCTTATTCCAGCTTTGATACCAGTGAGTTTCTCCGTTTTTCCAATTGATCCTGAATTCAATACTGTAATTGTCGATGCCGATTTCGATATTCTGTAATGCAGTATGCACGAGAGCCGAATAATCTTCTTCAGGTACCACCTCTTTCCAGGTGATTTCGCCCGAGAGAAATTGCCGGGAGGAGTAGCCGGTTACTGAAATATTATCTGATACAAATTGAGCGGTGAAATTCGGATCTATTTTACTGCTGTATGTGAAAACAGGACTGTTGGATACAATTTGATTAAACTCACGCAATTCGTTCATCGTTTGGTTGAGTTTCTGTGCGTATGTCTGGAGGTGTTGCTCGGCTTTTCTACGTTCTGTGATGTCTAAAGAGGATCCCTGAAGTTTAATAGGTACACCAGCTTCGTTTTTGATGATTAGATAGTGGTTCAGGTTGATACGGGTTTCCCCTGATTTCATCAGAAGAAATGTTTCAATGGAAAAACAGTCATTTCCACTTTCGAGTGCTTTTCCATATGCATCCAGCAACCGTTCAAGTTCATTTTCGGGAAGAACCTGGTCCCATGTCACTTGTCCTGTTCGGAATTCCTCGGCGGAATAACCGGTTCGTTCAATATTATCCGAGACATAAATCGTGGAAAAATCATTCTGGATATCTAGGCTGAAAATCAGGAGCGGGCAGTTGTTTATGGTAGTCCTGAAGTCAGTTAATTCATTCAGGGTGTGCGTAAGTTCGCCGACCTGCTCACGAATCTTTTCACGCATGCGGTTCAATTCGGTCGCTACTTGCTGAACTTCAGCCGGGCCCTTTAATTCAATTTCTTTTTCAAATTCTCCTGAAGAAATCAGCTTTGCCGCTGAAGCAAGTTGTGAAACGGGACCGGTCAACCATCGTGCAAACCACTGACTGATAAAAAAGCCTAATATCAGGAGAAACAGGGTTGTGATAATTGAGTGGCGAACTAAATCAGGGACCATAGCCTGAATTGTTGACATCTTAACGCTGGCCCCGAATAGATATTTCCGGCCATGACCATCAACTTCAGGAATCAATACCGCTCTTATGTCTCCCCATTTATCAATGTTATTCTGATATTGGACTTCCATGGTTCGGAAGGCGGCTTCGTACAGTTCCGGGTTGGAATGCGGCTCGAAAAAGGCCGCGTGTTTTCCGCTTTTAACATCTTTGTCCGGCGAGGTTGAAGTTGTGAACACGGGATGATCATCAATCAGCATCAGGCTCCAGAGATATTCTAGGCCAAGCTCTTCGCTGATTTTGTTAAAGCGCGAAGTGATTGCATCGTGTTCTTCGGGGCTGAGTGAGTGCGCACCACTGAGTTGATCGTGAAAGTTATCCGGCAACATCGCTTTTGCCATTTTTGCCGCAACCCGGAGCGAAGAATCGATTTTATCGAATTCGAAGTTTCGATGATAATTAAAGTCTACCCATGCAATCAATAACGACAATGGAATGACCAACATCAGCATGATGCTCAGTACGGCAGTTTTCATTTCCAATCCATCGAACATTTTCAAAGTGACCCCATATAAATGATGTTACTTCGGTGGGCAAAAATAGAAAAGGAAACAAGCTTGAGTTTTTAGAAAAATGGAGTTTCGACAATCTTGATATGTTAGAAAGAAGGTTAATACGAGAACGTATGGTCATACATTCATTAAAACGAGTGAATTGAATTTGAATCAATCTCCAAATGTGGCTCAATTCAGCTATGGAACAACCCCGCAACAGTAAAAGGAATCAGGACCGTTGGGATATCGATCGGGTTCGGTATAAATTGAACCAACCGCTTTCGCCCAAACGGGATGTCAAAAGCATGAATGATATTCTCAAAGATGTGGTGGGGGGGCTGGAGCAGCCGGTTCAGGAAAGTGTGCTCATTTTGCGCAAATCGTGGGCAAAGCTGGTCGGGGCACAAATTGCCAAGCACAGCGAGCCGGGGTTTATTAAAGATTTTGCATTGTATATTTTCGTAGATCATCCCGGATGGATGCCGGAACTGGAGCGCCATAAAAGGGCGCTGCTTATCAAACTCCAGTCCGGCTATCGGGAAATGCGCATACGGCATATCCGTTTTCAGCTTAAGCACTAACGATTAAAGCAGGGAGCCGGCAAGGTCGGCCAGTTCAGAGCGTTCCCCCTTCGTTAAGTTGACATGCGCATACAGTCGCTGTCCCATCATTTTCTCAATCAGATAGCTTAAGCCATTTGAATGGCTATCCAGATAAGGGTGGTCGATCTGGAAAATATCGCCGGTGAAAACAATTTTAGTTCCTTCGCCGGCTCTCGTTATGATGGTTTTTATTTCGTGCGGTGTCAGGTTCTGTGCTTCATCGATGATAAAGAATGTGTTTACCAGACTCCTTCCCCTGATGTAGGAAAGCGGTTCAATAATCAGTTTTTTATCATCTACAAGTTTCGCGAACTGGCTACGCTTCGCATCGCCCTGCGCGTGTTCAATAACGGCTAGGTTATCAAACAGCGGCTTCATATAAGGATCCAGCTTGGACTGAATGTCGCCGGGCAGGAACCCGATATCCTTATTACTTAATGCCACGATGGGCCGCGCCATAAGGATTTGCCGGAAACTTTTTTTTCGCTTCAATGCTCCTGCCAGTGCAATCAACGTTTTGCCGGTGCCGGCTTTCCCGGTCAAGCTGACCAGGCGGACATTGTCGTTCAGAATGGCATCGAGCGCGTAGGTTTGTTCTGAGTTGCGAGGCGTGATTCCGAAGGCCGGAACTTTATCCACGTGTTTGATCAGATTGAGTTCATCATCATACACCGCCAGTGCTGATTTTCTTTCACCGCGAAGGATCAAATATTCATTGGGGTTCAGTGGCCGTTCGACATTGAGTTCCGTAGCGGCAAACTCATACGGAGGGGTGTACATCAGGTTGATCAGTTCAGGGTCTACATTTTCCTCGATCCGGGTGCCGGTATAGAGCTGCTGGATGTCCGAAACATGGTCGTTTTTATAGTCCTGAGCCAGCAGTCCCACGGCTTTGGCTTTCATTCTCAGGTTCACATCTTTGGTTACCAGGCAAACGGTGTGCTCAACATGGTCCTTTGAAACCTGATACCCGATGTTCAGAATCCGATGGTCCGGCTTTTTCTTGTCGGAAAAGTTAGCCGCGATATCGTCATCAAAAGCTCGATCGAGTTTAATGCTGATCTTGCCTCGTCCGGTTCCGATTGGAACCCCGCCGTTAAACAACTTGTCTTCCGCAAGAGAATCGAGGGTCCGGGCGAATTCGCGGGCATGAAAGTTTAAGGAATCATTCCCTTTCTTAAAGTGATCCAGCTCTTCAAGAACGGTAATTGGTATGACGATATCGTGTTCGCCAAACTGGTGGATGCAGCTACTGTCGTGGAGGATTACGTTAGTATCGAGGACGAATATCTTCTTCTTTTGGGGCGTCATATTTGCAGGTGACCTTTCACGGGTTATTGTTTTATTCACCAAGGACTCTAACTGCCAGTCTCCTTTCTCTCTTCCTTGGAAGTACATTGCATGCTCGTGGAATACGAAAAAATTTTGCTGTACGAATTGGTACAAGTCAACGCGCAAATTGTGGGTCAAAGGGCGTGGTTATACAAGATGTTGTATATTAGCGGCTAGCGAGATGAGAAAATGGAAAATTTACTGATGCGCAGGCGATTTTCGGCCACCCATTGATACAGATGGTCGAAACCGGGTTTGAGCAGCGGCCATCTCGTCGGCGCAATAAGCCAGCCCAATCCAATCCGGGTATAGGCTGCACGGATTACGTCCATTGCCTGGAGAATTTGACCATCAGGGGTAATGCAATGGATTTCTTTTTCAAGCTGACCGAGCGGGACCGGAATTTCCAATGATTGGAAGTCATTTGAGCGAATGTCAGAAAAGGTCAGTTTTTTTTGGTGATCACGCCGTTGGAGAAAGTCTCTCTTTGCACAGCAAAGAGGGCAATTCCCATCATACAGAATCAAGAGATTATCGGCGTGTTTCATTAGTAAAAAGTGATTTAAGTTGTAAAATAAATAAAGGAAATAAGTGAATCGATAACTTGACAGCTTCTTGATAAGCATGTAAGCATATGCTATCCCGTTGGTTACACGGGATTCAAGGAGATTGTGATATGAGTGTGATGGCGATTGTTATTGCTTGCGGAAAAGAGGAAGAAATTGCACCAGGCACGGATGCGGCTTTTCTGCCGCTTGATAGCGGGCCTATTTTGTCACACTCACTCAAAACTCTGGAAAAGGCCTCCTGCATAGACAGTGTGGTGGTGGTGGTTGGAAAAGATCGCGTGGATTCCTGCATTCACGTCATTAAGCGTTTTGGGTGCACCAAGGTACGTGGTGTTGTTGTTGGCGGCGTGAATCGGCTCAGTTCATTGCGCACCGTTTTCAGTAAGATCCAGACAGATCCCTCAGTCGTTGTTATTCACGAAGCCTCGCGGCCTTTTCTATCCATTCCGGTGCTGACGGAGACCGTGAAATGTGCCAAGCGCTACGGATGCTCCATTGCAGCGCACCGGATAACGGATGCAACCAAAATGGCTCCGAAAGGGATGCGTGTCGCGGATACACTGGACCGCAATGCTGTTTGGGCGGCACAGACACCGCAGGCTTTCAAAGCAAGTGTGATTAAAAAGATTATTGATACCAAAAACAAAGGCGTAAAAGTGATCGACGATGAATCGGAGTTTGTTTCTTCTTCGTCGGATACGCATATGGTTGAGGCAGGTTATATTAACATTAAGATCAGAACCCGTGCGGACCTGGAAATTGCGGCGGCGTTAATGAACGCAAATTTGGTTGGTGATAATGCGGGGGGGCGCAGATCATCAATGCGAGATGTTCCAAAGGCACCCTCTAGATCGCTTTAGCGACCGTTTGCCAGGCGAAGGGCATTTCGGAAGGGAAGTCCAGCGGCCCGGATCTTTTTCTGTGTGGTCTCGATATCATAGTCCACTCTGCGCATGGTAACAGTCTGTTCGTCCAGATCGTAAATCACATAGGCCGATTTCGGGTTGCGGTCCCGGGGTTGACCAACGCTGCCTACATTAATCAGATATTGAAATCCGGAACGAATTTTCAATGTTTCATAAAAGCCTTTTTCGGTACTGGTTCCTTTAACAAAGGCCAGTGGTACGTGGGTATGACCGAAAAAGCAGACATTATTAAACTGGTTGCGAAAATTGGCTTCAGCTGCTTTCCGTTTGAAAATATAATTCCATCGGTGCGGATTGCTTAGGGAGCTATGCACGATGGTAAAATTTTCAATATCAATAATGAGTGGCAGATGGCGTAAGTGTTTGCGTTCAAAAGCTGAGAGATGTTTGCGAGTCCAACGAATGCTTTTCTGGGCCATTGGTGTAAATAGTTCCATGGACTCATTGCAGGCCGCATAATAATCGTGATTTCCCTGCACCGTTTTGCAGTTCAGATTACGGATCATTTGAAGACAGGCTTTCGGGTCGGCATTATAGCCAACCACATCGCCCGTGCAGGCATAGTGAGTAACACCCTGTTCCTCGGCATCTTTGAGCACTTCTTTGAGTGCTTCCAGATTCGCGTGGATATCTCCTAAAATTGCATACTTCATTAATGCTCTATTCTAAAACGGTTATATCGGTTACTCACTGGCTTCCAACTAATCCGTTCATTCATAATATACCGTTTAAGCACGGAACTGCGTATTGTGTTTAAAAAAGCAACCAGATCAGTTCCCGATCCTTCTGCTATCAATTCAACGTCACCGTCCCATAGATTCCTGACACTCCCGGTCAGATTGAACGATGACGCCAACTCGCATACAGTGAACCGAAAGCCGACACCCTGAACCCGCCCCGAAAAAATAACATGCAGTTGCTTACCTTCTCCCGATGAGTTCATTCACACCTTATATCTTATCCTATGCAAGTCGGCAAAGTTCCAATATGTGGAAAAAAGAGTTTCCGGAAAATACGTTTCATGCAAAATCAGTCTATGTTGCTCATCCGTTTACTTATGCTGATATTCCCGCTGATGGTCTTTGCCGACTGGCCACAGTTCCTCGGGCCGAATCGCGATGGCAAGCAGCTGACGTCATCCAGCCTTTCCAGGTGTGCAGATCAGTTGCAGGTAATCTGGGAGAGTCCGCGAGGCGAGAGCTATAGCGCACCATCGACTGCTGAAGGGAAATTGATCCATTTCTATCGCGCCGGGAATATGGAACGGGTCGAATGTCTGGATGCCGAAACCGGGAGTCAGCTTTGGGTGAATACCTTTCGCACAACATATCGAGACCGGTTTCACTATCTCAACGGGCCGCGCTCAACTCCATGTATTAAAGATGACCGGGTTTATACGCTGGGAGCCCAGGGTATATTAAGTTGCCTTCAACTCGAAAGCGGGCAGGTACTCTGGAGGCGTAATCTCGTCGCAGACTATGACATCACGACCGAGTTTTTTGGATTTGCCACATCGCCACTGATTGAAGGCGACTCGATAATCATTAATCTCGGGATGAAAAAAAGCATGGTGGCTTTTGATCTATTAACCGGAGATGACCAATGGATGGCCGGAGAACAATGGGGCCGCAGCTATGCCAGTCCAATGGCCGCAACAGTTTATGGAAAGCGGGTTTTGCTCGTTTTTGCCGGAGGAGAATCCAGTCCGCCGGTGGGAGGCTTGATTTGCGCAGACCCTGATACCGGAACAGTTCACGACCGGTTTGCATGGCGCAGCCCGCGGCATGCTTCCGTGAACGCTTCAACTCCCGTTGTGAGCAGTAACCGGGTGTTTATCTCATCATCCTATGACGTAGGCGGCGTTATGCTTGAGATTCAACCCGACCTCAGTTTCAGGGAAGTCTATCGAACCAAAGCCTATTCCTCGCACTGGGCGACACCGATTCTGGTAGATGGTTACCTTTACGGATTCTCAAACAACAAGCTGGTCTGCATGAACTGGGAGACCGGCGAACGCATATGGCGCATGGTTCCAAAGGTTGGAAATGCGGCGTTCCGGACTTTGGAAGCGCGAGGAGGCGGAGCAAACCGGTATCGTCCGCCGCCCGGACAGGATGGCTTCGGGATCGGTAATCTGACTTATGTCGATGACCGTTTTCTCTGTCTGGGCGAAAATGGATTGCTCGCCTGGATGAAGCTGTCGCCGGAGGGGTGTGAAGTTATCTCATGGGCCCGTCTTTTTACCGCAGAACAAACGTGGACAGCTCCTGTGGTTTCCAATGACCGGATCTTTATCTGCCAGAATCTTCCGGAGATTGGAAAAAAGGAGGCGCGGTTGATTTGTCTGGGGAAGCCGAATGCTGAATGATGGTTTTCCTCAGGCCTTGGCTTCCGGACGTGTAAAGACCGGCTCGGCCGGAGATGAAAGTTCTGTATTATAGCTATATCCACCTTCGTTAAAGCCCTGTAGGTCGTCTGCGTGCTGCAGCCGATTTTCAATGATGTAACGGGCCATTGTGCCGCGCGCCTTTTTGGCGAAAAAGCTGATGATTTTATATTTCCCGTTTTTTTCGTCTTTAAAAACCGGTGAGACGATTTCCTTGTCGAGCGCCCGTTTGTCGATGGCTTTAAAGTACTCGTTGGAAGCCAGGTTAATCAGCACATCGCCCTTTGTGCTGTTCAGTTCTTCGGTAACCGTCGCTTTCCAGAATTCATAAAGGTTCTTCGCACCGCGGGTTTCCAGCGGGCGGCCCATTTCCAGTCGGTAGGGCTGGATCAGGTCCATTGGCTTCAGCAAGCCGTACAGTCCGGACAGAATACGCAGATGGTTCTGGGCAAAAGTGAGGTCCCGTTTCTTAAGCGTTACCGCGTCCAGTCCGTCGTAGACATCACCGGTGAAGGCCAGAACGGCCTGTTTAGCGTTATCCAGCGTGAAGGGCGGTTTCCACTCTTTAAAACGTTGGCGGTTCAGTTCTGCCAGTTTCTCGCTGATGTCCATAAACTCCATCAGTTCTGTCTTCGAAAACTTCCGGGCTTTGGAAATCAGTTTCTGAGAGCGGTCCAGAAAAACGGCCTGTGTGAAGTCTGCATTCTTTGCCGGCTCCATGTTCATACTTTTTGACGGGGAGAGAGTTATGATCATACAATTCCTTTCGTGAATAATTGGCCAAACCCTAACGTTTCCGGTTGCTGAAATCAAAAGCTTCCCGCTATTCAATAAAAGGTGTATAAAAAATTCATGAATACGACATTGCATGACTTGAAGTACATATTTCCTCTATCGATATGTATCTTGCTCACTGGGTGCATCTCGATGCCGGACCCCGAGTTGATTTCATCTTCCGGATCCAATGATGACCACGTATCAATGCGTGAAGAAGCATTAATGGAGTTGTCGAAAGCTGAGAGCGAAGAAGCCGTCTTTCAATCCATCGAATCGCTTGAAGCCTTGCTGCTATCTGATGCCGAGGACTTTGACGTGCTGGTTCGGTTGAGTAATTTATATATTTTCAAAGGCGCGACCTTAGAGAAAAAAGTAAGGAGCAAAAGGGCCGCATTTGTTCAGGCGCTTTATTATTGTGAAGCCGCCATGATGACATCGCCTGCGTTCCGTCAGAAAATCGAATCAGGGGCTGAAATATGGGAGGCGGCATCCGTTTTAGACGAGCCCTTTGTGCCTGCCATGAGCTTTTGGGCAACCGCGCTTTTTTATCAGTTTGATGAGTGCATGAATAAACTGTTCAAGCCGTTTAACCTTCGTTGGATTCAGCGGGCCGAAGAAGTTTTAAGCAACGCCTATCAACTGGATCCTGATTGGGGCGGCGGGCAACTGCATTTCACCTATGGAATCTACTACCTGATGCCGAAGATCGCGGGAGGCGATCTTGACAAATCGAAAGATTATTTTCAGAAAGCAATTGAGGCGGGCCCGCAGTGGATGCTGAACCGATGGGGTCGGGCTCGATACCTCTATGCCGTTACCGGGAATAAAGACGGGCAGTTGGAGGATTTCGCATGGGTGCTTGCTCAGGACCCGTATCAGTTGGAGGGACCTGTTTTTTGGAACCTGTACTGTCAGGAAGATGCAAAGCATTGGATCGAAAAATATAAATCGGCTCAGTAATCGCTTAGGCAATCCCAGATGATTTCCGCGGCATTATACTTCTTCATATGTTGCGGAGTTTCCGCCCGATTGGAGAAAAACGGTCCGGGCCAGTCGTGCCCCCAGTTATCCAGCAGGATGAGCTCAACAGCTTCCGGTTGTTGATTATTTGTTTTCCAGAAATCCATTGCATCCTGAGTCGATGCATATAGCCGTCCGTTTTTCCTCGCCGGACTCTCGCCGCCATTCACCGGGATGATTGGATCAGCGTTTCCGTGCATGATCAATACGGGCAGCGGGGCGGATGGGATTTCCGGTTCCCATGTGCGCGGTTTGCCCTCCTCCCAACTGTTAATGGCTCCGGATACTACGGCGAGTGCTGCCAGTTTTCCGGTTTGTTCTTCTGCAAAGCGGTACGCCATCATACCTCCATTGGAATAGCCGACGAGGTAGATCCTTTCCGGGTCTATCGGGAAATGCTCCATGGCATCCTGCATAACCATCGCGATAAAGCCGACATCGTCAACGTCATCCCGGACCGCTTTTCCGCAACAGTGTCCGGCATTCCAGTGCTGTAGTTTTCCGAACAGTCCGATGCCATTGGGGTATGCCACATAGAACTCTTTTTCATCGGCGACTTTGCTGAAGCCGCTTTGCTGTTCCATCTGTCCAGCGGTGCTGAAAGCCCCATGAAGAACAACAACTAAGGGATATTTTTTATGTTCTGAAACGCGGGGGGTATGCAGAAGATAGGTTCTGGAGAGTCCCTTGAATTTTGCAGCCGTTTTTCGTTTATGCGTGCCGCTGGTATGTGTGCTACTTTGACAGGCACACAATACAGCCGCGAATAAAACAACAAGCAGATTTTTCATGCCGCTATACGTGTTCGAGCATCCTTTTAATCGGTTCTGAGTAGAGCTCCGGTTCCAGCAGGAAGGAGTCGTGGCCTTTATCAGAGGTCACAGAGACGTATTCGAGATTCATTCCCGCGCCGTAAAGGCTGTCGCGCAGAAACTGCTGCTCATCGGGGTAGAAACAGCAGTCGGAATTGATGCTGAAGACCAGATATTTTTGGTGTCCGCAGTCTGCAAAAACTTCTTTGTAATCAGCGCAGCCCATATCACGTGCGAGATTATAGTTGGTCCAGCCCGCTATCAGATAGAGATAGGTGTTTGCATCGAACCGCTTGAGGAACTTACGGCCCTGATGAAGAATGTAGGATTCAAGCGGAGTGCGGATTTTATACCACGAAAACTCATCCTGCTCCTGTTCGCATTTGTCGGTCATGCGGGCTTCCATGGCCTGGAGCGAAACAAAGGTTTTGTGCGAGATCATACGTGCCAGCGCCAGACCGCGAAGCGGGGCGGGACCGTCGTAATAATGTCCGTTGCAGAAATTCGGATCATTTTCAATGGAAAGGATCTGCTCGAGATTATGAACCCGGGTAAGGGTGGTGGATTCCAGGCCGGTGGCAACCGGAATCACCCGCTGCACCCGTTCCGGATAACGGGCTGCAAAATTCATAACCATCATGCCGCCGAGGGAAGAGCCGATGGCGGCATGGAAGGTCGTGATACCCAGTTCGTCAAACAGTGGAAGCTGGGAATCGACGATGTCACCGAAGGAAATCTGCGGGAAGTCCCCGCCGTATTCTTTTCCGGTTTCCGGATTGATGGATGAAGGGCCGGTACTTCCATAGCACCCGCCGAAATAGTTCGCACAGATTACGAAGAACTTATCGGTATCAATTGTTTTGCCCGGCCCGACAAAATCATCCCACCAGCCGGTCTGGCATTCGTCGTTCCAACGATCTGCAGTACCCGGCACTTCCGGGTTGAATCCGCAGACATGCTGGGATCCGGACAGAGCATGGAAAACGAGAATGGCATTGTCTTTGGCCTCGGTCAGTGTGCCGTAGGTTTCGTAAGCCAGGGTGACAGGACCGAAATCCTGCCCATCGTGGAGGATGAGGCAGGAATCTGCATCATCACCATAGGTGTAAAACTGTGTACTAACTTCCATTGCTTCCTTAAAGGCCACCCCCTGAGGGATGGCCGTGTGTCTTGATTATACTGCCGCTAAAGCCGAATCAATATCTGACAGGATGTCGTCGATATGTTCAAGCCCAACGGAGAGCCGGATCAGGCCGGGGGTGATTCCGCCGGAAGCCTGCTGCTCTTCGGTTAACTGCGAGTGGGTGGTGCTGGCCGGATGAATGGCGAGGCTCTTCGCATCGCCCACATTGGCCAGGTGCGCAAAGAGTTCGAGCGCTTCAATAAATTTACGTCCGGCCTCTTCTCCGCCTTTCACTTCAAAAACCACCATGCCGCCGGCACCGTTCGGGAGGTAGGTTGAAGCTTTGTCATCGAATCCGGCATACTTAACCCACTCGACTTTATCGCTGCTCTGAAGGTGTTTGGCCACGGCCAATCCGTTTTCAGAGTGCCGCTCCATGCGTAACGGAAGCGTTTCAATGCCCTGCAGAGCCATCCATGCATTGTCAGGAGAAAGTGCCGCGCCCAGATTGCGGAGCGGTACCAGCCGCATGCGCAGGATATAGGCAAGCGGAGCCAGGTCGCCAAGGTCGGTGGCGTAGCGGATATCATGATAACTTGCATCCGGTTCAGAGAGCAGGGGATGTTTGCCGGTGGTCCAGTCGAACTTGCCGGAATCCACAACAATACCGCCGATGGCAGTACCGTGTCCGCCGAGCCATTTGGTAAGCGAGTGCACCACAATGTCGGCCCCGTGCTCAAGCGGGCGCAGCAGCGCCGGCGAGGTGAAGGTGCTGTCGACAATTAGCGGCAGTCCGTGGGCGTGTGCAATGTCAGCAATAGCCTGGATGTCCACCAGTTCCAGGGCGGGATTTCCTATGGTTTCGCAGAAGACAGCTTTGGTCTTGTCTGTGATGGCCGCTTCTACATTCTTTGGATCGGCAGGATCGAAAAAGTTTACATGGATGCCCATGGAAGGAAGGATGTCGTTAAACTGCGTATAAGAGCCGCCGTAAAGATTATTTGCGGAAGCAATTTCATCGCCGGCCTGGGCCAGATTGATGATGCTGTAAAAGATGGCGCTGGTACCGGACGCCACGGCCAGGCCGGCCGCTCCGCCTTCGAGGGCCGCAACGCGTTGTTCCAGCACATCGGTGGTCGGGTTCATCAGGCGGGTATAAATATTACCCAGTTCTTTCAGAGCGAAAAGGTTCGCCGCATGTTCGGTGCTGTCGAAGCGGTAGGCCGCGGTGCGGTACAGCGGTACAGCATGCGAGTGAGTCGTAGGTTCCGGTGTGTAACCGGCGTGCAGGCATTGTGTTTCCAGTTTGCTCATTTGTCTGTCCTTTCTGTTAATATTCCGACCGGTGTGAAGGATACTTTGAGGAAAGACATCGAACATTTTCCCTGCTATCGGGAACACATCGTTGCTTTGCTCTGCAAAGCCTGGCCTTGGCACCTTAATTGTTTCTCAGGTTGCCGGACGATCATAGGGCCAGTCCCCTCACGCCGCTCTCAATGTTTTAAATATGACAAACAAGGTAGTATTTTATGGTATTTAGTCAAGCAGCTTTCGGCGCTTTTCTTTATCGCTTGGCTTCTGCGATGGATTTTCGCAGTAATTTCAGCTCGGCGGGCTTTGCCCTGCGCCACTCTCCGGGCTTTAGGTCATCAAGTCGCAACGGGCCGATCGCAATACGCTTCAGGCGGAAGACTTTCTTTTCAAAGTGTTCCATCAGGCGGCGGATATGCCGGTTTTTCCCTTCGCCCAGTGTGATGGTATATTCCACACCCTGACGTGTATGCACGCCTTCATCGATATCCAGAATACGCAGCGTTTCTCCCTTATTCGGGATTCCGCGCATCATTTTGGGACGTTGGTGATAGCCTAGCGGGGTATCGAGCCAAACCTTATATACCTTCTCAACGTGGTAGCGCGGATGCATTAAGGAATGCGCCAGATCGCCATCATTGGTCACAATAATGAGTCCTTCACTCATAAAGTCCAAACGGCCGACGGTGTAAACGCGTTCCGGCAAATCATCCAGCAGATCCAGCACGGTGGTTCGTCCCTGGGGGTCGTCAGACGTGCAGATCACTTTAGGAGGTTTGTTCAGGATCAGCGTAACCGGAGGTTCTTTGGAGAGAATCTTCCCGTTGCATTCAACTTTCTGGTTGAATGGGTCCACCCGCGTTCCCAGTTCGGTCACCACGGTGTTGTCCACTTTGACCCGCCCGGCCGTAATCAGTGTTTCACAAAAGCGTCTGGAACCTTCGCCGCAGTCGGCCAGGTATTTCTGGAGTCGAATTGATTCTGCTTCAGCCATATTTTACCTCATAAAAAAAGCACTCCCGGCACAGGGCCTGGAGTGCTTTGCAACGATAACCAATCTGAATTAATCTTCAGGTTTGGTTTTCGGCAGGCCGTGTGCACGGTCGCCTTCTTTCCATCGACCGTCTTTTTTCAGACTGTCAACACGCTCGAAGCGTTTGAGTACGTTACGTTTTGTGCGGATTTTCGCCGCGCCTTTAAGACTGCTGTGCATGGACATATTAAACTCTCCGTCGTTGATTTCTCAAAAAATGATCGCGGAACTTAACCCTTAGGCATGGGGATGTCAAAGGCTAAGCGTCTGTTTTTTTCGGGTTTCTCAACGGGTTTAATCCATGGTCAGGATTAAGAAAACGGGGTTCCAGAGGAACCCCGCCGTAGTCTACCCTTATCTAAACGATCAGAGGAAAATTATTTTTTTTCCTGCAACGTCAGTTTTTTACCTGAAGAAAGCCATTCAGTCAGAATGACCTTGCAGTACTTGCTGGTTGAGAGATGCATCGAATCAGCGCGCTTCTCCAGCTCGTCCGCCATTTCTTTCGACATGTTGATTCCGATTGTCTTTGTGTTTTTACCAATAGGGTTTGTTGCCATAGGTGATACCTCGTTGTTTATTAAAGATCTTGTGTTTGTAGTAAAACCTGTGGGGCTAGTCTAGTAAAAAATACTAGAAGAATGCGGTAATATTAAAAATCCCTAATAAAATTGAGTATTTTTATAGATAAATATTAGTGGGTTGATCGTTTTTTTAAATAAACGGTACCTGAACTTGCTAACTCGTTGTGGGCTGATTATCTTGCGCGCATGTTAAATCCAGACCAAAAAAGTACAAAAGGCCGTGTGGCGGTTGGAATGAGTGGGGGAACCGACAGTTCCGCAGCTGCAGCCATGCTGGTGGATCAGGGCTATGAAGTGATCGGCCTCACGGCTCATATGTGGAAAGATGGATCTCGCTGTTGCTCGCTGGAAGATGTCGAGCGGGCCCGTAAAGTCTGCTCCTACCTCGATATCCGCCACTATGTGGTCAATGCGCAGGAAATTTTTACGGACAAAATTGTCGATCCGTTCGTCGAGGCCTATGCGGCCGGCCGAACGCCCTCGCCGTGTATCTACTGCAATTCCTTCGTAAAATTCGGATTTCTGGTCGACCGAGCCGTGCAGCTGAACTGCGATTTTGTGGCGACCGGCCACTATGCGCGGGTCGACAAGGATGATGAGGGCATCTATCACCTGATGGCCGCGGCTGACCCCAATAAAGACCAATCTTATTTTTTGCACCGTCTGGGTCAGAAGCAACTTTCGATGTTGTTGTTTCCGCTCGCCAGCATCGAGAAGCCGGAGGTCAAAGCCTATTCAGCCGAACGGGGCCTGCCCATTGTTTCTCGCGGCGACAGTCAGGACCTCTGCTTCATTGAAGAGGGCAAGCTGGCAGAGTTTGTTGAACAGCGCGATCCTTCAGTAATCAAGCCCGGGGAAATTCATGATCACCACGGAAACGTGGTCGGGCATCACGATGGAATTCACCGGTTCACCGTGGGCCAGCGCGGAAAGCTCGGCATTGCGCTGGGCGAGCGGATGTATGTAAAGCAGCTGGATACCGAAAATAATGTAGTCATCGTTGCTCCTCGGCCGGGTGTAATGAAGTCCGAATGCACATTGGATGACATTCACTGGATTTCTGGCTCCGCACCGGAAGGCGCTCTGTTTTGCGAGGTGCGCCCACGCTATCGCAGTATCGGAGCCCTGGCTTCCGTTAATGTTTCCAATGATGGCAAAGCAAACGTGACCTTTGAAGATCCTCAGTTTGCGCTCACGCCAGGTCAGGCAGCGGTGTTCTATAAAGATGGCGAAGTGCTTGGTGGCGGTTGGATCGACGAAGTGCTCTAGGTCTCTGGCTTATAAAATCCTAGAGCCCGTACGCGCGAAACTCTTCGATGGCATAGCGGTCGGTGCAACCGGCCACATAATCACAAACGGTACGCCAGAGCCCTTCTTCTGAAATCCGTTCGCGGGCTTTAAGGCCCATGGTTTCAGGATGCTCGATATAGTGCACAAACAGCTTCTGCATCATGGTAACCGACTGCCGGGTTGTATCGGCCACCCGATGATGAAAATAGAGATTTTTGAACATAAAGGCTGAAAACTCATTCAGCATCTCCCGGGTCTCCGGTGAAAAATCGACAATGCGTTCCTGTGCCGTCATGACATCACGTGTTGACTGCGGCTTATATTTTTCCAGGGTTTGGAAGGCGTGGTTCGTGACGTCCACCACCTGCAGCTCCAGCATGGTTCGAATGGTGGCGCGCAGAAATTGAAACTCGGAGAGATTGGGATAGCGTTCCCGGGTGGTGGCGGCGGCGAGTCGCCAGAATTCGGTGGTCTCCAATTGTTGCAACGTAACGATTCCGGCTTCCAGCCCGTCGTCGACATCATGCGCGTGATAAGTCATGTCGTCGGCGATGTCGGCAATCTGGGCTTCCAATGATTGGAACGGTCCGACGGGATGCCCGCCGAGTGCTGCGCCTTGAATATGCGCCTCGTGTTTCAGCAGGCCGGCGCGGACTTCCCAGGTCAGGTTGAGCCCGGTAAAATCCGGATAGGGCGATTCCACGACTTCAATGTTTCGCAGGCTCTGTTGGTTATGGTCAAAGCCGCCGTGATCTTTCATCAGTTCATCCAGCACCTTTTCACCTTCGTGTCCGAACGGGCTGTGGCCCAGGTCGTGAGCCAGGCAGATGCATTCGGTCAGGTCTTCATTGGCTTTCAGGATGCGGGCAAGCGTCCGGCCGGTGGCCGACATTTCCATGGTGTGCGTGAGGCGTGTGCGATAGTGGTCGGCCGTGCCGTTAACGAAGACCTGCGTTTTATATTCCAACCTTCGGAAACAGCGGCTGTGGAAAATACGATCGCGGTCGCGCGCAAAACAGGAACGCAGTGGGTGCGGGGGCTCCTGGTGTTTGCGTCCGAGGGTTCCGGCGCTTTTCGATGCATAGGCCGCTAGGTGAAGGTCTTCTGCTGATTCCCAATCTTTTCTCGCGTGATTCATAGGAGTGCACTATAAATCAGCGTATTGAAGAGATCAAACCGGAGATTACAGATGTACGAAAAAACTCTTTCCCGCAAGACCGTTTATGAAGGCCTGATACTGAATGTGGAGATGCTCGATGTGGAACTCGAAGATGGGCGCAAATCGAAACGGGAAATTGTCCAACATGGTGTTGCGGTGGCCATCATTCCGCAACTGCCCGATGGCCGGTTTGTGTTCATCCGCCAGTTTCGCAAGCCGATGGAACGGGTCTGTTTTGAGGTGGTGGCCGGCAATTGCGATCCCGGCGAGGAAGAGGCGGTTTCCGCCGGCCGCGAGCTGAAAGAAGAAACCGGGTATGATTTCCAATCATTGGAACTGTTGGGCCCGATCTTTCCGAGCGTTGGATATTGCACCGAGCGCATCGATGTTTTTTTTGCCGACATAGCAGAGGAACAGGGGGCAACGTCGTTCGACGAAGATGAACGAATTGAAACGGTGATTCTGTCGGAAGAGGAAATGGATGAGCGCATCCGAAGCGGCGGCGTGGCTGATGCCAAAACGCTGGCCGCCTGGATGCTGTATAAAGTGCACAGGTCGAATCGGTAGAACAGAATCGTTATCTCAATCCGTTTATTTATGAAGCTGCCTAACTTCCTGTTTGTATCGCTCTTCGTGCTGGTCAGCAGTGTATTTGCTGAAACCAACGAAATTGATGTGCTGAAAGAAAAAGCGCTGGCCGGGGACCCCGCCGCGATGACGACGCTGGGCTATCGCTATTCGTACGGAGTCGGTATTGAGACCAATCTTTCAAAAGGTTTCCAGTGGTTGGAAAAATCGGCAGCTCAGAATTTTACCAATGCATTTTATTATCTGGGCGGGCTCTATGAGCATGGGATGGGGGTGGAGACCAACCTGCACAAAGCGTACGATTTCTATCAGCGCGGGGCCGATATGGGCGAGCCGTGGGCGCAGGGGCAGTTGGGTAATTTCTATTTTAACGGCAAGTGGGTTGAAGAAGACCACGAACAGGCTTTTCATTATTTTCATTTGTCAGCGAATCAGGGGGTTGGATTTGCCCAGTATAATGTTGGGCTCTGTTATGCATCGGGTTATGGCGTTGAGAAAGATGATTTTGAGGCCACCGCCTGGTTTTTGAAGGCCGCTAAGCAGGGCGATGCCGCGGCTCAATACCGAATGGGCTATTACTGCAGCGAAGGTGTCGGTATTGCCCGGTATGGGGTGCAGGCGGTTGACTGGTATTATAAAGCTGCCGTGCAGGGGCACCGGGATGCCCAGAATGATTTGGGCTCTCTATTCTATCGGGGAGAGATTGTTAACCGGAACCTGGAAAATGCCGTGTACTGGTATCAGCAGGCTGCTTCGAACAAACATGCCATGGCTCAGTTTAACCTGGCCGGCCTCTATGCGACCGGCGAAGGGGTGGAGAGTAATCTTGAGCAGTCCGTAACTTACTATCTGCAGTCAGCCGGGAACGGCTATGTTGAGGCTCAGTATAAAGTGGCTGAAAATTATCTCTACGGCGCCGGCGGGTTTGAACGGGATGCTGCCAAAGCGGTGGCATGGTATGCTGCGGGAGCAGAGCAGGATCATCTTTTAAGTATCTATAGTCTGGCCTGGTGCTATTCCCGGGGGCGCGGTGTTGAGATGGATGATGACCGGGCTTTTGTTCTGTTTGAGCGTGCGGCTGCGATGGGAAGCCCGCGTGCTTTTTATGAGCTGGGTAAATGCCACAATTCCGGCTATGGGACAGCGATTGATTTGGTAAAAGCTGTCGAGTGTTATCAGATCGCTGCGAGTAACGGCATTGCTGAAGCGCAGAACAATCTGGGATTTGCCTACCGGTATGCGCTCGGCGTGGATGAAAATCCGGAGTTGGCATTTTATTGGTATCAGCTTTCCTCTGAGCAGGAGTACACGCTGGGACAGAATAATCTGGGGACCTGTTACATGGAAGGAGTCGGAACGGAAGTTGACGAAGAAAAAGCCATAGCGCTTTTCAGGCTGGCGGCTGAGCAGGGCAATAAGGACGGTTTGAATAATATGGGCTGGTGTTACGAAAACGGCCGCGGGGTTGAACGCGATTTGCCGGAGGCCGCGGAGTGGTACCGTCGAGGAGAGAAAGCCGGTTTCGCCAGTTCGAGCTATAAGCTGGCCGAGCTGTTCGGTCGTTCTGACTACCCCCGGGATGCGGTCGGTGAAGGTGAGATCTTTCACGCCTATTTACTGGCGGCCCAAAGGGGGCATGCCGATGCTCAGAACGAGGTGGCCTATCGGTATGAGCGGGGCTCCGGGGTCGCAACAAACGGTCTCGAAGCTGTCCGTTGGTACCAGGCCGCGGCCGAGCAGGGGCATGCTGTTGCGCAACGCAATTTAGCTCTTTGCTATTATTATGGAAAGGGTGTGAGCACCAATATGGCGGAGGCCGTTCGGTGGTATCTGAAATCGGCAGGACAGGGCAATGTCAAATCGCAGTTCAGTCTGGCTGTGTGTTATGCGCAGGGAACCGGTGTGGAAAAAGATCAGGCCGAGGCTGTGAAGTGGTATTCAGAAGCGGCCGCCAGGGGGCATATTTATGCTCAATATAATCTGGCGAATCGCTATCGGGATGGTCGGGGTACGGAAATTAATTCCGCCGCCGCCGCAAAGTGGCATGGCTTGGCTGCTCAAAAAGGATATGCAAAATCGCAATACAGCCTTGGTCATATGTATTACAAGGGCGAGGGCGTTGAAAAAGATGATGCCGTGGCGTTTGATTGGCTGATGAAAGCGGCTGAACAGGGGCACGATGGTGCGCAACGATCGCTTGGGTTCAGTTATGCCAATGGACGCGGAGTTGAAAAGGATGATGCTGAGGCCTATCGCTGGTATTTAGCAGCAGCGGAGCAGGGAAACCGAACGGCTCAATACTATGCCGGTCGTTGTCTGAAAAACGGGCAGGGGGTTGCCGCGAATCCGGAGAAGGCGGTCGAATGGTATCGGAAGTCTGCGGAGCAGGGATATCACCAGGCTCAGAATGCGCTAGGTTATCGTTTTAAAAAGGGCGAGGGAGTGGCACAGAGCCATGAGCAGGCGGTGTATTGGTTCCGCCGGGCTGCAGACGCCGGGTATGCAAGCGCCGAGGACAGCATGGGAGAATGCTATTACCATGGTGACGGCGTAGAGCAGAACTATGCGCTGGCCTTCGAGTGGTTTGAGAAGGCGGCGAAGCAGGGGAATAAATATTCTCAGAACTGGCTGGGTATCATGTGTTCTGAAGGACTGGGTGTTGAGCAGGATCTGGACCGGGCGGTCGAGTGGTGGACCAAATCGGCGGACCAGGGATATGAACCGGCGAAGCGTTCGCTTGAATCGGTTTGGTATTCCGAATGAGTATATAAAAAAAGGCGATCCCGAAGGACCGCCTTTTTTACGCGTGGTTAGACTGGATTAGCCGTTGACCATTGCGTTAATAGCAGCTTCAGCGCCAGTCCAGTATTCGGCCGGATCTTTAGCGAAGCCATCGTTTTCAGCAGCGAAGTATGCAGCTTGCTCGATCATGGAATAAACCTGTTCTGCAGTATATTTTACTTTAGCGGTTTTCTTCGCAGCAGCTTTCTTTTTCGCCGGAGCTTTTTTGGCAGCGGCTTTCTTTTTCGCAGGTGCTTTCTTCGCTACAGCTTTTTTCGCTGGAGCTTTTTTAGCAACGGTTTTCTTCGCAGGTGCTTTCTTCGCTACAGCTTTTTTCGCTGGAGCTTTTTTAGCAGCGGCTTTCTTTTTTGCCGGAACTTTCTTCGCAGCGGCTTTCTTCGCCGGAGCTTTTTTAGCAGTTTTCTTTGCAGCCATTTTCTTATTTCTCCTGGTTTTCTTTTTTTTCTTTTCTTCACGTTTTCGAACGTGTTGCGGGTACAAGTATCCACTTAGCCGCAACTTGTAAATACTTCCTTTAATAAATTTGTGTCTTTCCATGTGTCGGATGATTTATGTTCAGCGGAGTTTTATATGAAAATATTTTCCAATGATTGGACAATCGATCGGGTTGAGGGGGAAGAAAATGGCGTTTCATGGAGATAAAAAAGAGGGCACCTGGCTATTGGCCGATGCCGAGAATAAACTGAAGGACTGGCTGGTTCCCAAGGTTCCGGAAAAGGTGGAGACGTATCATTTGACGATGATGACATTGCTGTGGTGCGCGATGATTATTTCCTTCAGTTTTCTGGCCCGGCATTCTGTTCATTTTCTATGGGTGGTCTCGTTCGCTATCTTTGGTCAGTACATTACTGATCTGCTTGATGGCGAAGTGGGGCGTCGGCGGAACACCGGGTTGATCAAGTGGGGATACTATATGGACCACTTTCTTGACTATCTGTTTCTTTGCTCGATTCTGATTGGGTACGGTCTGATGGTGGAGGATCATAACAAGTATCTGCTGTTCTACATTCTGGCGCTGTTTGGGGCCTTCATGGTGAACTCGTTTTTATCCTTCGCGGCGACGGGCGCATTCAAGATTGCTTATATGGGAATCGGACCGACCGAGGTGCGCTTGATCTTTATCATCGCAAATGCGCTGATTGTTATTTTTGCAGAACGGTTTGAAATTGCACTGGTCCTGCCATTCGTATTGGCGGGAGCAACGTTTGCGCTGTTTGTGACGGTTTACCAAACGCAGAAAATGCTTTGGCAAATCGATATGGATAACAAGCGGGAGCAGGAGCAGAACGACTGATTATTAATACCAGTCGTCGCGTTCGCCTTTTCCAAAGCGGTAGACTACTCCCGCGTTGAATTGCTGATCGTGTGTTTTGGAAGATGGGCTGTAGTAGTTGAGCCAGTCTGCGTTGAGGGATAGTTTGCGATAGAACTGCCAGTGTATCCCTAAGCCACCATTCCATTGAAAGTTTGCTGTGTCGTTGTCCTTAAACCATGTTTGGCGTCCAAGTCCGCCGGAAAGGTAGGGGCGGAGTTTCCCTTCAGGATTAAAGTAGAGTTGGGTGTTCCAGCTGTAGTTTTCGTATTCCCTGCTTTTACCGGTCGATTTTTCCTGCAGGTCTCCCCAGGCATATTCCAGCCGGCCTGACAAACGGGGAGTGAAATACAGTCCAAGAGTAATCTTGGTAAAGATATCGTCTTCCACCTTCCAGTCGCTATCCATGCTGGTGTGGCCAATCCCGGTTCCGATTCCGATGATGCCGGTATCTATCGGATCATCCGTATGTTTGTTGTATGTAACTTTTGCGGGTTCTTCTCCCGGTCCGGCCGCACCGATCGGAATTCGCATATGCAGGTAGACCTGGTGATCAGTCTGACCCTCGGGAGTTTTTTCCGGAACGTATGAAAAATAACCATAACCGGCTTTGACTATTTTGCGCCGTGTAATGAAGTTGATGCCGCGCCCGATGCTGTCGATCGGATCCAGAGCAACCAGACTGGCCCATCCAAGGAAGCCAGAGCCCAGCACTTTGTTATCCTGCTCGCGGATGCGCCGTTCCGTCTGGAAGGCCCACTCTCCGTAGATCCATCCGGCGATCGGAGTGTAAATGAGGTCCTGAATGGAAGGAATTTCCGCAAAGGCTTCAACGCCGTACTCCCAATAAAAGGTGGACATCAGTGTGGTATAGACGAATGAATCCCACTGTCGATACCCGGACTTCCGGGCCACCTGATAATAGACGCCGCCAACATATAAATGACCTAGATAATTATAGGTCCAGTCGTTGCGATCCCATTCGGGGCTGTTTTTTACATTATCACCCCACTTTTCAAAAATGTTATCGCTCTTTTCCCATCCCGTGGATTCCTCCGGCAGTGCCGCCAGAACCGCGTACACCCCGAGCCCTGCAAAGAACAGCATTTTGGTTTGCGACCAAACACGGCCTCCGTCTTCTCCATATTGGGGTTTAAACAGTCCAATGCGGTAGGGGGAATCATAAATGGCCGGATCAATTACAAACGGTCTGTAATAGTCCGATGGCAGATCGATTTTTGCCACTGCCGGCGCGGAGTTGGTTTGTGCATGTGCGTGCGAAGGGGCGAAGGAAAGGATGAGCGCAGCAACAATGCAGAGGCGGATAATTGTGTTTTTAGATAAAGTTTTCATAGTTAGTTGGAGATAAAAGTCGGGATATTATCGGTTACTGAAGCTTAATCAATACAGATGAATAAATTCTTTAAGAGTCAGAATCGGACCTTCTTATAAATGCCTACTCGCACTGGACTTGCCTGAGGTGTAGGGGTACTGTTCGCCAACTTTTTACAAATTTTCTACGAATACTGAAAGCCGGGGTTATCTTGAAGGTTACGACTGTTTATTATCTTTTCCTGCTGTTGTTGACGGCGGTATCGGCCCGTGCGGTAGGGAATACCCCGATATACATTGCCAACCAGAATCCGTTTGTTCGCATTTACGGACTTCCAAAGGCTGAATCGGGATTTATTACGCCCAAAGGAAAATTGGATGCCACGTTTTCATACTATGTTTCAAATAATGCGTTTTCGGATGATGCCGACAACGGAGAATCCATGGTCTGGGATGGTGAAACAGAAGAATATCTGGTGAAGTTGCGTTATGGTGTTTCCGACCGACTGGAGCTGGGAGTAGATATTCCCTATGTGCAACATAGCGGCGGATATCTGGATTCCTTTATCCGGAAGTTTCACTCGGCGTTCGGTTTCCCGAATGACCGGCAGGAAGAGTTCGATAAAAATCAGATCGACTACGAAGTAAAAGATGAAAACGGGAATACACTATATAGAATGGATGAGCGGAACCACGGGCTGGGCGATATTCGGTTTTCTGCTGCCATGCCGATTTTTTCCGAATCCATCCAGTCCCGCCGCCATCTCGCGGTGCGATCTGTATTAAAGCTCCCGACAGGAAAGTCGGACTATCTGCTGGGGAGCGGAGGAACCGATCTTTCGGCCGGACTCGCTTACAGCGATCGCGATTCACTGAAGTTTATGAATACGGTCTTATCGGCCAATATCGGCATGGTCTATCTGGGCGATTCAGATGTGCTGAGCGACAAGCAACGAAACTTTGCAGGATATGGCGGGATTTCTCTGGATTGGCTCTTCCTCAGCTGGCTGGATTTAAAACTGCAGTTTGATATGCATTCCGCCATGTATGACAGCGAGCTCATTCAATTGGGCACTTCCATGCAATTGCTCGCTGGTGGAACAATCCATTTGCCCGGGGATATATTGGTAGATCTCGGTATCTCCGAGCAGGTGACCACAGATGCCACCCCGGATGTGGGATTTTATCTGATGTTCGGCCATCAGTTCTAACCCACCAGTTTATCATTTTTTCGCAGTGATACGTTCGTTACACTCTTTCCATGTTGAAAAATAAACGTCTTCTGTTGTTAACGGCACTCGCGATTCTGGCCGCTGTGGTGGTATTGGGCATGAAGATTGCCTATCCGGCGCATCGGTTGGTTGCATTCGGCTTATTGGGGCTTGGCTGGATTCCTTTGCTGATTTCCTGGCAGATTAATCGGCGGTTGCTTCATATTCAGAAACACCTGATTAAGAAAAAGGCGCGCCCGCTGCTGCCTCATGCGATTGTTGCTGTGATCCTGCTCGGTGCCTTCTATGTTACCTGGGCGCTGTTTCCTGTTGAAAGAAGTCCGCTGGTGGAGCTTTCCCCGAATGAGTTGCGGACCGGTTTAAGTGAGGATTTATCAAGCTATCTGATGCTGCGCAAAACCGCGGATGACTTTGTGGGGGCCTTTAAGGAAAATGAGTTACTGACCAGAGCGGTCAGTTCGCTGTCAAAAGAAGAGCGTGCTGAAATCAGGCAGCGTTGGCGCGACGGCGTCATGGCTTTTGTTGAATTTGATCTATTGAAGGGAAAATACCGCGGATTCTACCAGATCGACTATGTCGCCAATCCGGAGCTGCACTCCGATGCGTTTCTTTTGGCCTATATGGCCTACATGGCGCAGTACAACGCGTGTCTTCAGATTATTGAGCTGGTCGGAAACAACCGCTTTATGGCCACTTTGCTGAACGAGCAGGGCGAAGGAATTCCACCCGACAGCTATTTCTTTATGAAACAGCGTCTCACAAACCCGAGCGTGATGCTGCGCATGAATGCCGCCGCAGCCTATTTCGAACTGGTAAAAAAAGATGTTTCGCTGGACCCCGCTGTACTTGCTGATTTTCAAGAGCGCCGGAAACAATTTGTTCGAACGCTGGGGGCGCATGTTGATATTTTTGTAGAAAACCCGCTCGCGATATTGGAGCGTGCCGCATTTGAAACGCTGCTTCCCGTTCAGAAAAAGGTCGCGGTACAGATGAGTTTTATCCGCACGACGAAGCGCGATTATCTGATTACCCCCGAGATTCTGGCGGGGCATCAGCCGAAGCTGGAACCGGGCGATATTCTGATTCAGCGCCGCAACTGGCATATGACCAATATAGGCATTCCTGGGTTCTGGCCTCATGTGGCTTTGTATGTCGGAACGCCCGAAGAGATTGAAAGCTATTTCAACGAACCGGGTTTCCAATCTCTGGAAATCATCAGGAGCCGCTATCCCGAAGCCTTCCTGGCATTGGAACAAAGTGCAGAGGACGAATTTCCTCATCGTGTAATCGAAGCCATCCGGCCGGGGGTGGTTTTCCAATCATTGGAAACCTCCGCGCATTGCGACTATCTGGGCGTCATACGTCCAAATCTCGATAAAAAGGCCAAATTTAATGCAATCCTCGGTGCCTTTTCACACTGGGGCAAGCCCTATGATCTGAATTTTGATTTCACAACCGATAACTCGCTGGTTTGCTCGGAATTGGTTTTCAAGGCCTATAAGGTCGGAGGCGTTCTACCCTTACAGCCGGAGGTGATCAGCGGCCGGCGATTACTTCCTCCTAATCTGTTGGCAGAACAAGCTGTGGCCGAGATGGGGCCGGACGGCGCGTTCTCTTTCGTTTTATTCCTCGATGCAGTGGAGAAAACGGACCAGATTATTGAGCGGGATGCTGAGGCTTTCCGCAAAAGCTGGCAACGCCCTAAATGGGATGTCATGCAGCGATAGGTCTTATGTTCAGGATGATTCCGGCGGATATGACGCAGGATAGCGCTGGATGCTGCGTTTCCGGAAGTACTGGTAATGAGGTGGTCAGGGCGTTTCGGTGGTAATGGCCTCAAGAATGTTCCGGTCCCCTAGGCTTAGCCGTCCGGATTGTAAATAATCCTCAATCACCGCGTAGGCCCTTTCAGCTTCTTCCAAACATTGGAAGATTTGAGAAAGGTTGATCTTTTCGAGGTCTTTTGGATTCATGATTTCAACCAGGTGCCATTTGCCAAGCGCATCTCTTCCTATGTGGAAAATAAGGTTTCCGAGCACTTTGGCAGAAAGCCGGGCTTCATCATTGGGGAGGCGAGCCAGCAGCTCGTCACAGTAGTAGGAATAGCAGACTGGAGGACGTCCGTATTTCAGCGAACATCCATGCAGATCGAGCCATCCATACCTTTCATCCATTTGTTCTTCGGACAAATCCTGTTTTTCCAGCAGGAGAGATAAAAAGGCGCTTTGGGTAGCTTCTTCGCAGATATCGGCCCGGCAGCAGCAGGCCGTACACATTCCACAGATTCCGCTGAAAAGTTCTTCCATTTTTTTTCGAATACTGCGTTCCAGATCGGTATATCGTTCTATGAGGTGGTCCAAATCGGTCATCCAAAAAAGATATACTTTCAGTCGTTGAAGGGAAACCCGGAAACTATGCTGTTTAATCGCCGATAGAAAAAAAGACAGAAATTCACTTATAAAAGCACGTTGGGAGACGTTTATTAGATGTGTAATAAACGAAACCTAGCCATTTGAAGGGGTTGATCTTTGGCGTAATGATGCCATGTTTTTGGCGATATCAGGTCTATTAATTTTTTCTCATCATTAATAGGGTTCATTGGTTTTAGAGATTATTCATGTCGAGAATGTGCGTGCGAAACGGAGTGCAAACTGGATAAATCAGCCTGATTCTGATTTAACTCCATTTCAACAATTTGAAACTAAAAAAGAAGCCTAAAAGTTGGATGTCAGTGAATTGTTTGCGATAACAGTAATGAATTGGATTTCGGTGTAGTATTATTGTGCAGATGTGCGATAAATTATGGGCTTATTCATGTTTGAGGATCCATTTTTCTATCAAGTGAATCGAATATGACTGATGTGATGAGATGGTGAGTGTAGATGTAAAAAGTACGGCGAGGGATGACGTCGACTGAGATGCTCCGGCTATATCCCGAGGTCATTTTGAGAATCTGAGTGTCACATATATAGTTTAGTAGGTAGAAGAATGTTGGGCCGGTATGAGGGCTCAATAATAGATTTCATATTTAGAGGGGTTACAGGATGAAGAAGAAAATTGCGGACCCGAAAAAGGTTAACAAAGGCGCTCCGAGTGGCTTTGTGCTCAGTTTAATGATCCATGCGGCGGCATTCATGCTTGCCGGCATGTTGGTGGTATTCAATGTGGTGAAGAAGGAGGAGAAAAAATTTGTTCCTCCGAAACCGGTTGATCGACCGAAGATGAAGCTGAAAAAACCGAAGGTAAAAGTTAAGAAATCTTCGAAGCCTAAATCTACCACTCGTATTGTGACCAAAGTGCGTCGTGCGAGCATGCCGGATATTCAGCTCCCGGAAATGTCAGGAATGGGAGATAGTCTCGCAGGAGGCATTGGCGGGTTTGATATCTCCCCCGACTTAGAAGAAGTTTCCGTGTTTGGTGGAGGCCAGACCATTGGTAATGATTTTGAAGGTACTATTTACCATTTGAAGTATGATCGACGCGGTGGCTTGATCCCCATGGATCAGGTTCAGTTTATGTTGGTTCTGCGGGAATATGCCCGGAGTGGTTTTAAAAAATCAAAGTTGTCGCGATATTACCAGTCACCCAAGAAATTGTTCACGACCCATTTCATGGTGCCCCCAATCGTTGCTCCTGTTGCTCCGGACGCCTTCGGCATTCCTGAACTGGAAAGCTATTTCTTTTTTGTAAATTACAAAGGTAAATTGGTTTACAAAGAGGATATTAAGTTCCGGTTCTGGGGAATCGGCGATGCATATGTCAGCGTTCTGGTGGATGGAGAGCATGTTCTGCTGAACGGCTGGGACGGGCGATTGGAGCAACTGGACTACTGGCAGAGTTCTGATGCGGATAACGATAAGTATTTCCTGGCCAACCAAACCATGCACGTGGGTGATTGGATCGAGCTCAAAGCGGGTGAACCGGTTGATATGGAACTGTTTTTTGGTGAGTGGGTCGGTGGACAGGTTTCATGCTGCTTGCTGGTAGAGGTTGAGGGGGTCGACTATCCTCAAACTCGTCAGGGAGGACCCTTGCTTCCGGCCTTCAAGACAGAGGACTTTTCCCGGGATCAGTTGGAGGAAATCCGCAAATATCTTCCGGAGGGTGAGTGTACGCTAACTAATGGACCGGTTTTCCGGGATTACTAATATGAAGATCAAACTACTGTTTTTTGTTTTTTGCATGGCGCTAGTCGTGAGTACGAGCGCGGAAACCCGCATTTGGAACCTGAAAAACGGGAAAACCATCGAGGCGGAGCTTCAGGCGGTTATGGGAGGAAAAGTATCTCTCAAAACACTGCGGGGAAGAGTGGTTAAAATTCTGGAAGAGGACCTTTCGGCTGATGACCTTAGTTTTATCGAACTGAATATGCCGCCCAAATTAGATCTCTCTTTTTCCAAAACATCCAAAGTCAGGGTGTTTCCCGAAAGTTTAAGTGACCTTCCGAGTTCTCAGTACTTCAACTTCAGGGGCACGGTGAAGCAAAAGTCTAATAAGCCGTATCGCCATGATCTTCAGATGGAACTCTTTATCATTGGAGAAGAAAAAGCCGGAGATAAGTTTATTCTTCTGGATTACCAGAAAGAAACGTTCCGGTTGGAAGAAGGCAGTTCCAGTGTATTTGAACTCAAAAGCCGTCAAGTTGAATTGATTGAGTTCGAGATGAATGGTCAGTTGCGCGGTGAAGTGTACAGAGGATATATGATGATTGTCACGGATAGTCGGGGCGAAGTAATTGCCTACACGGCGAAACGTGAAGAATGGTATCAGAATGTTGAGAATCTCCGGAAGGTTCCCATTGGAAAATATTTTGATAACGACTGCAATCGCGCCTGGCCAACGAGTCCCAAGCGGTTCTACTGATCCGTTTAAATGAACTTCAAGCCGATCCTTCAACGGGTCGGCTTTTTTGTGTGCGCCCGGCAGGGCGCATTCACTTGAGGGTGAAAGTCCCTTACGCACCCGACAGGGGGAAGCGTTAGCTTAACATCAACTGCGTAACCGTGAGGTTGCGTGGGGAGGAAGATGCAGGCAAAGCACTGGCCTGACGAACAGAAACCGTATATGAGGCAACCCATGGCAGATGAGGGGGCATAGATCCCTGAAGTCATATTCCTGTCCGGATGATCATGGGTGTAGATGCGGCAGGTATAAGTGTGAAGGTGGGTGCGCATTACCCGGGGAGACCTTGTTGTCTGCCATTGGCTACCGTCGCCTTGAGGCGGCGGGATGGGCGACAAGGAGTCAGCCGAAGCCATAGTAGCCCGATGCAATGACGGGTGAAGGGCTGAACCGAATGAACAGGAAGGAGTCTTTCGCTGTGCGAACAGAACGAATAGTAGAAGAGAGCGTTGAGATGCGTTCTGCCTGCGCGGAGGGTACCGGACGGAATCCGGGAGAGTATGCGTTGGGTGCTATGGTCTGTCCACGGGCGGGAGGTCGCTCCGCCCCTGAAGCTCAGGAACTTCTTGAGCAGATCGTTGCGTCGGAGAATATGCGCAAAGCCTGGAAACGGGTGAAGCGCAACAAGGGCGCGCCGGGCGTGGATGGTCGAACCATCGATGAAACGGCAGACCTGCTTCGGCAATACTGGGAAGAGATTAAAGAGCGTCTGATGGATGGCACGTATCGTCCGCAGCCGGCTTTGCGGGTGGAAATCCCGAAAGCGGGTGGCGGCATGCGTAAGCTGGGGGTGCCGACGGTGCTCGACCGGTTGATCCAGCAGGCGGTGCATCAGATCCTGAGTCCGTTGTTTGAGCCGGGCTTTTCCGAAACCAGCTATGGCTTCCGCCCCGGACGCTCCGCACACGATGCGGTGCTCAAGGCGCGGGCCTATCAGCGGGACGGGAAACGCTGGGTGGTGGACATGGATCTGAAAGCGTTCTTCGATGAAGTCGATCATGACATCCTGATGGGACGGGCGCGACGGAAGGTAAAAGACAGGCGGGTCACCCGGCTGATCAATCTTTACCTGAAAGCCGGAGTCCTTAGCTCGGACGGAGAGAACGCGACGGAGAAAGGCACGCCGCAAGGCGGCCCACTCTCCCCGTTGCTTTCGAATATCCTGCTCGACGACCTCGACAAAGAACTGGAACGGCGGGGGCATTGCTTCTGTCGATACGCCGATGACTGCAACATATACGTGCGCAGTCGTCGCTCTGGCGAACGGGTCTTGAAATCCGTAAGCCGATATGTTGAATGGAAACTAAAACTGAAGGTAAACGTTGAGAAGAGCGCAGTGGACCGCCCTTGGAAGCGTAGCTTCCTTGGCTATAGCTTCACGCATCATCGGAGTCCAAAAATCCGGGTTCCGGCTAAAAGTGTGAAGCGATTCCGCCAAGCCCTCAAGGAGCTGTTTCGGTTGGGGCGCGGTCGCACCTTGCGCCGTTTCATAAACGAAACGCTCAATCCTGTTCTTCGAGGATGGATCAACTACTTCCGGCTGTCGGAGGTAAAAGGGTTCGCCGAAGAGCTTGATGGTTGGGTGCGACGCCGATTGCGGTTGATTCTGTGGCGGCAATGGAAGCGATGGCGAACTCGTTACAAACGACTCGTTGCTCGTGGACTTGCTGAAACACGGGCGCGTAAATCCGCCAGTAACGGACGCGGAGCGTGGTGGAATAGCGGAGCTTCGCACATGAATGATGCCTTTCGGAAGAAATACTTCAACCAACTCGGACTGGTCAATCTGCTCGAAACGTTGCCGAGAAATAGAATAGCATGATCATTTGGAACCGCCGTGATACGTGAACCGTACATCCGGTGGTGTGAGAGCCGAGGGAGGGTAACCTCCCTCAGCTACTCGATTGTCTAGACACAATCTCTATAGTGACGCCCCCCAGAAAACCCTTGTCAATCGGTTGCGGGTGAGTAGGGTGACGTGCTCCTGCGCATTCGGCCACGGCGGACTGCAAGGGATCTGAAAATCATTCTGAAGGTTTCGAAAATCGGAACGGAGGAAATCATGCAAACGCGACTGGGCTTTGTAGGCCTGATTATAGAAGACCGCGAAAACAATGCGGCCAATGTGAACTCATTGTTGACAGAATTCGGCGAAATCATACTCGCCCGCACAGGCGTTCCATGCCCGGAGCGAAACTGTTCTGCCATCACGCTTGTCATCGATGCCACCACCGACCAGCTCGGATCTCTTACAGGGCGACTCGGCCGCATTAGCGGTGTATCCGTCAAATCCATGCTCAGCAAAATGCAGCAGGCTTGATGTCGATCAAGGATTGATCTGAATTTAACGCGTAGGCTCCCAGCAACGATGAGCACAAGAAAAGAACACGATCTATTAGGCGAAATGGAGATCCCGGCCGATGCGCCCTGGGGCATCCACACCGAGCGCGCATTGGAAAACTTTCCAATGGCAGGAAACCGAGTTTCATCCCGTTTAATTTCTGCATTGGCTCAGGTGAAGAAAGCCTGCGCTTTGGCGAATAAAGAACTAGGCATGATGGACGCCTCAAAAGCGGAATCCATCATCTATGCCTGTGAGCAGGTTGAGGCCGATCCCGCCTGTCCGCTGCCTGCTCTGCAGGGAGGGGCAGGAACTTCGTCCAATATGTTCATCAATGAAATCATTGCAAATAGGGCTGGAAAGGATGTTCACCCGATCGAGGATGTAAACCTTCATCAGTCGACCAACGATGTGTATCCAACGGCGGTGAAAGTGGCGGCCATCTATGGCTTGCGCGAGCTGGCTGAAAAGGTGGAGGCGCTGCAAGGCGCGTTCCAAAGGCTGGAAAATGAATTCGCCCACATTCCAACGATTGGAAAAACCGAGTTGGTCGATGCCGTGCCGCTGACACTGGGTGCTGAATTCGGTGCGTTTGCCGAAGCGTTCGCCCGCGATCGCTGGCGCACCTTTAAATGCGAAGAGCGCCTGAGGGTGGTCAATCTGGGCGGCACAGCCGTCGGCACCGGACTCACAGCGCCCCGCAGCTATATTTTTCTCGTCACCGACAAGCTTCGCGAAATTACAGGACTCGGTTTAAGCCGGGCAGAAAACCTGGTCGACCAGACGGCCAATGCCGATGCATTTGTTGAAGTCTCAGGCATTCTGAAAGCCTGCGCATCCAACCTGCTGAAAATCTGCGGCGATCTTCGTCTGCTGCATATGAATAAAAAGATCAAGCTGCCCGCCGTGCAGGCCGGTTCATCCATTATGCCGGGTAAGGTCAATCCGGTAATTCTTGAAAGTGTGATGCAAATCGGGATCAAGGTTCAGGCAAACGATTTCATGGTCACCGAATGTGCCTCGCGCGGCAGTCTGCAGATTAACGAATTTATGCCTCTGCTCGCCTCGGCCCTGCTCGAATCGATGGAGCTGCTGGGAGCTGCCTGCGAAATGCTGGCGAAGCACGGAGAAAATATTACGGCCGATGAAGCCGAGTGCGAACGGCAGTTCGCTGCCTCGGTTGAAATCGTGACGGCCTTCCTGCCGGTGATCGGTTACGACAAAGCGACAGAGCTTGTGACGCAGTTCAGGAATCGGCCGGATCCGTCGGATCAGACTGATTTTAAAACATTTCTCGCAAACGAACTCGGAGCCGAATTGGTTGAGAAAACCCTCGCTCCGCAAAACCTGATGGCGATGGGGCACCGTTGATATGCAGAAGACACCGAAAAGTTTAAGACTGCACATTGCGCTGTTTGGTCGAACCAATGTCGGGAAATCCAGTTTCCTGAATCTGATTGCCGGGCAGGATGTTTCGATTGTTTCCGCTCAGGCGGGAACCACAACCGACGTGGTGGAAAAGCCGATGGAACTGCTTCCGATCGGTCCTGTGGTTTTCCTCGATACGGCCGGCATAGACGATACCACCGCACTGGGACAGAAACGAATTGACCGAACCGAACGGGTGTTCGATCGGGCCGATGTGATTCTGCTGTTGCATGAAGGCGGTTCAGTAACCGAATTTGAAGAGCGGGTTTCGGAAAAAGCAGAAGCTAAAAAGATTCCGGTGGTGCGGATTGCGAACAAAGCGGATTTGTTTGACCGCGAAGATGCGAAGACGCAAAGCATGCTGTGGGCAAACAGCACTGACCTTGCTTCGCGCGACCGAATACTTGCCGCGCTCAAAGCCGAGCTGCTGCGCGTCTGCCCGGACGAGTTCATCACTCCGCCGCCGCTGATGGGCGATTTGGTGAAGCCGGGCGGCCTGGCCATGCTGATTGTGCCGATCGACCTGCAGGCCCCGAAAGGCCGTCTGATTCTGCCGCAGGTACAGACGATTCGGGATGCACTGGATAATGATGCGGCCACGTTGGTCTGCAAAGAGCGGGAATATTCGCACATGCTGGCCATGTTGAAGCAGCAACCGGATGTCGCGATCTGCGATTCTCAGATGGTTCTTAAAATGGTGGCCGATACGCCGCCGGATATTCCCTGCACCACCTTCTCAATTCTGTTCGCCCGGATGAAAGGGGATCTGCGCAAGTTTGCCATGGGCGCGGCGGCAATTGATAAACTGGAACCGGGCGACAAAGTGCTGATTGCCGAGTCGTGCAGTCACCATGCACTGGAAGACGATATCGGGCGCGTAAAGATTCCGCGCTGGCTCCGTCAGTATGTCGGAGTAGACGTAGAGATTGATGTCTTTTCCGGCCGGGACTTTCCGGACAACCTCTCCGATTACAAGCTGGCGGTTCAGTGCGGTGGATGCATGCAGAATCGACGCGAAGTATTAAGCCGCATTGAAAAATGCGAGTCGGCCGGCGTGCCGATCACCAATTATGGTTTATGTATTTCCCAGACGCAGGGCGTGTTGAAGCGCGTTCTTTCGCCGTTCCCTGCCGCGCTGGACGCTTACGAAAAGGAAATGAAATGAAACGTGGATTGCCTAAAGTAGATGTCGAGGGGCTGAAGAGCTTCATTCCCCAGGATGAAATTTTCCAATGGTTGGAAAAAACGAAGAACCCGGCACCGGAGCGTGTGCGCGAGGTGATTCAGCGGTCGCTGGATAAAAACCGTTTGAATCCTGAAGAGATGGCGGTGCTGATCAATGCCGATACGCCGGAGCTGACCGAAGAAATTTTTGAAGGCGCACGTAAGTTGAAAGAACTGGTCTATGGAAACCGGATTGTGCTGTTTGCGCCGCTCTACGTCGGCAACGACTGCATCAACAACTGCCAGTATTGCGGCTTCCGTTGTTCCAATAAAGAAGTGGCGCGTAAAACCCTGACCATGCCGGAGCTCGATAACGAAATCGAAGCGTTGGTGAATAAAGGGCATAAGCGCCTGATTATGGTTTACGGCGAACATCCGGAGTATGATGCGCAGTTCATCCACGACACCGTGAAAGAGGTCTATGCCCAGAAGCATGGCAATGGTGAAATCCGCCGCGTAAACATCAATGCGGCTCCGCTGGACGTCGAAGGCTTCAAACTGGTGAAGTCAGCCGGCATCGGGACCTATCAGATTTTCCAGGAAAGCTATCATGAGGAAACCTATAAAGCGGTGCATCCTTCCGGCCCCAAGAGCGAATTCCTTTGGCGACTGCACGGGCTCGACCGGGCTCAGGATGCCGGGATTGATGACGTCGGCATCGGCGCACTGATGGGACTGACGGATTGGCGTTTTGAAACCATGGCACTGCTGTATCACACCATTCATCTGGAAGAAAAATATAACGTGGGGCCCCATACGATTTCCTTCCCGCGGATTGAGCCGGCGATTGGAACCGACACGGGGCAATATCCGGGCGTGAACGATCATGATTTCAAACGACTGGTTGCCATTCTGCGCCTCGCGGTTCCATACACCGGATTGATCCTGACGTGCCGTGAGTCGATTGAACTCCGCAACGAAATCATTAAGTTTGGAGTTTCCCAGATCGATGCCGGCTCCGATATCGGGGTGGGGGCCTACTCAACGCAAGACGAGGAGTCGTATAAGAAGAGTCAGTTTGTGCTGAACGACGGCCGCTCGCTGGACCAGGTGATTCGCGAGCTGTGCGAAGCCGACTTCATTCCTTCCTTCTGTACCGGCTGTTATCGGCTGGGCCGGACGGGCGAGCACTTCATGGAGTTTGCGGTGCCCGGCTTTGTGAAGCGGTTCTGCACGCCGAACGCGGTGCTGACGTTTTTGGAATACATGGAGGACTATTCCTCTCCGGAAACCAAGAAGGCCGGAATGATCCAGATTGAACGCGAACTGGAACGGATGCCCGACGGGGAGCAAAAGAAAAAACTGCTGGAGCGCATCGCGCAGGTTAAAGAAGGCGAACGCGATCTCTATTTTTAACTGAACCACGGAATGAACTGACTGCACGTAAGAGCCGAATAAAAAGGTGAGTAAAATGGTTTTGAATATATTGGAAAAAGCGAAGCGAAAAGAGGAGCTGTCGGTTGAGGAAATCGAAGCGCTGCTCTCGATCACGGACGAGCAGGAACTGCAGACGCTCTATGATGCAGCATATTTTATTAAAGAGCAGTATGTGGGTAAGGTGGCCTATTTTCGCGGGCTGATTGAGTGCAGTAATCTCTGCATGAAAGATTGCTACTACTGCGGGATCCGCAAGAGCAACACAAACGTGGAGCGTTTCCTGATGGATGAAGAGGAAATCTTCAAGGAAGCCATCTGGGCCTATGAAGCGGATTACGGTTCCTGCGTCATTCAGTCCGGCGAGCGTCAGGACGAAGCGTACATCTCGATGATTGAGCGGGTGGTGAAGCGGATCTATGAAGCTTCGAACAAAGAGCTGGGCATCACGCTTTCGCTTGGCGAACAGACGGAGGAAGTCTACCAGCGCTGGCGGAACGCGGGCGCGAGCCGCTATCTGTTGCGCATTGAAACCACCAATCCCGAACTCTATGCAAAGATTCATCCGGAAGACCACCTGATGGAGGTGCGCAAGGAGTGCCTGAGGCGGCTTCGACGAACCGGCTATCAGGTCGGCACCGGCGTGATGATGGGACTGCCGGGGCAGACGATGCGGGATCTGGCGAACGACATTCTTTTCCTCAAGGAAATCGATATCGATATGGTGGGCATGGGACCGTATATCCCGCACTCCGACACGCCGATGGGGCAGGAGGTTCCGCCCTACACAGATGAAGAGAAATCAGCCGCGCTGAAGCTTGGGTTGAAGATGATTGCGGTAACCCGCATTGTTTTGAAGGACATTAATATTGCTGCGGCAACCGCGCTCCAGGCACTGGAATATACCGGGCGGGAGCAGGGCCTCAAGTGCGGCGCAAACGTGATTATGCCGAATGTGACGGAGACCGACTTCCGTCCGAAATATCAGCTCTATGACAACAAGCCGTGCACCGATGAAAACTCGTCCATGTGCCGTGGCTGTCTGAGCGGTCGAATTAAAGGTATCGGCGAAGAGATCGGCTTTAATGAGCGTGGCGATTCCCCGCACTTTCATAAACGCACCGGGAAATAGGTTCTGAGAGCGGTCAGCGGAAGGTAAATTCCGCTTCAGGCGCTTTCCAAGGATTGGAACTTTCGGCATAGTGTTTTCCAATCATTGGAGAAATGAATGCTGACAATCTTGCTTCTTATAATCGTGCTGGTGGCGCTGGGCGCTGTCCTGATGCTTCTGCTTGCCGGAAATACCAAAGTAAACACCCGCCTGGACGAGTTCAGCCGTCAGTCGGGTGTGCAGACGGAGCAGGGTGAGCAGCGGATTCAGAAGCTGGAGGAAATCTTCCGGGGGCTGGAAAAAGAGCTGCGCAATGATGTTGAATCCGTCCGTGTGAAGGTGGATGAATCGCTGGAAAAAAATTCCCGTCAACTGGGCGAGCGGGTGAAGGAACTGATTGATACGAACGAAAAACGACTCGGCGAAATCAGTGGCAAGGTGGAAGAGCGGCTCGACAAAGGGTTCGAGAAAACCAGCAAAGTTTTTGAGGATGTGCTGAAGCGCCTGGTGGAAATCGATAAGGCGCAGGAAAAGATCGCCGAACTTTCCGGCAATGTTGTGTCGCTGCAGGAAGTGCTGTCCGATAAACGCTCCCGGGGGGCCTTCGGCGAGGTTCAACTGAATGCGTTGATTTCCAATATTATGCCGGAAGACAGTTACTCGCTGCAGCATACGTTTGCTAACGGTGTTCGGGCTGACTGTGTATTGTTTCTGCCGGAGCCGACGGGTACGATCTGCATTGACTCCAAATTCCCGTTGGAAAGCTATCAGCGGATGGTGGATTTTGATCTGGGAGATGCCGACCGGAAATCGGCGGAGCAGCAATTTCGTCAGGATATTAAGAAACACATTAAAGATATTTCAACAAAGTATATCATGCCCGGCGAAACCTCCGATGGCGCATTGATGTTTATTCCCGCGGAAGCCATTTTTGCTGAGATTCACGGGCACTATCCGGATTTAGTGCAGGAAGCGCAGCGCGCGCGCGTCTGGCTGACTTCTCCGACGACCATGATGGCCGTGCTGACGACTTCGCGTGCGGTTCTTAAAGATGCCGCAACGCGTAAGCAGGTGCATATCATACAGGAACACCTCGTTGCGCTGTCGAAAGATTTCGAACGTTTCCAGACCCGTATGGATAAACTGGCCACGCATATTGATCAGGCGAATAAAGATGTCAGTCTCGTTCAGACATCGGCCAAGAAAATTACCAGCCGTTTTACCAAAATCGAAAAGGTGGAGCTGAAGGGCGAAGATTTCCAATCATTGGAAGATCCGGCAGACTAGAGAATGCTGTCGTCTGCCTCTTTTTCTTCGGCCTGCTGGAACTGTGGGCAGGAGTCGGTGGCCTGAACCTCTTTTTTATGGACTGAGCAGAACTGAGTGAACGGATTTATGAGGTAGTTTGCGCAGTAGCGGCAGAGATGGCTGCTTTCTCCTTCATCAAAAACCTCAACGGCGGCAGAGCGGTCGGCATCCGTAAAGATAACCGGTTCGGCTTTTTTTGTTTTAAACGGAACGTCTTCTTCGGTGGCATATTCAAAGCCGCAGGCCGAGCAGCACAGCCTCTCTCCGGTTTTAGTAAAACCGTCATAAACCGCTTCGCGCTGCAGCAGCGTATCAGCCCCGCAATTCCGACAGATAATTTCTACTGTTTTCATGTCAAAATATGTATATGGTCTACTGCTATTGAACAAGTCGCGAATGAGGTAACCATGCGAAAGATTTCTGATTGGGGGAACTATCCGGTAATTGAGGCCGAGGTATCGGGCTTCGATACAACGGCTCAGCTCCGCGCACAACTGGAGCAACCGGGCGATGTCATTGCCTTTGGTAATGGTCGTTCCTATGGCGATGCTTCATTGCAGAACAGAATTCTGCTGACCCGCCGTTTTAATAAATTCCTATCGTTCAACGACGAAACCGGCGAACTCTGCTGTCAGGCAGGCGTGCTGCTTTCTGAAATACTGGACGTCTTTGTTCAGCGCGGGTGGTTTTTGCCTGTAACGCCGGGAACGAAGCAGATTACGGTGGGGGGCGCCATTGCGGCCGACGTGCACGGAAAGAATCACCACGTCGATGGTTCGATGGGGCACCACATCATCACGATGGACGTGATGCGCAACGACGGTACCGTCGTCACCTGTTCGCCTACAGAAAATGCGGAATTTTTTAACGTCACTGTAGGAGGCATGGGGCTGAGCGGCATTATTCTGAATGCAACCTTCCGGCTGCGAAAAGTGGATACGGCTTATATTCGCGAAGAAACTGTTCGGGCATCCAATCTGGATGAAATTATGGATGCATTCGAGGCTTCCAATGATTGGACCTATTCTGTGGCCTGGATCGATTGTCTGGCCAAAGGCGATCGCATGGGGCGCAGTATTCTGATGCGGGGTGAGCATGCCACAACATCGGACCTGGTTCAGCAGATGCACAAAGAAGCACCGCTTTCACCTAAGCAGGGTATGCAGTTAGGGATTCCGATTAACTTTCCTGATTTTGCGTTGAATCCGCTTAGCATGAAGGCGTTTAACTTTGCCTACTACAACAAAACCCGGCCGGGCACGCATCAGCAGATTATTAATTATAACAGCTTTTTTTATCCCCTGGATGCCATCGACAACTGGAACCGCATTTATGGTAAGCGGGGTTTTACGCAATACCAGTTTGTCATTCCCAAGGAAGCCGGCCGCGAGGGCATGCGGACCATCCTGAAACGTATCACGGATAGCGGGCTGGGCTCATTTCTTGCAGTCCTTAAACTATTCGGAGAGCAGGACAGTTTTATGTCGTTCCCGATGGCTGGATATACGCTGGCACTGGATTTTCCTATTTCTCTCAAGGCCATGGATCTGTTTAAAGAGCTCGATGCCATGGTGGCGGACTATGGCGGGCGCCTCTATCTGGCGAAAGATTCCCGCATGGATGCGGCCATGTTTGAAAAGACCTATCCCAATGCCGATGAATTCCGGCAGGCCATTGCGCTGCTGAATGAAGGCGCGACTAAATTCTCATCTTTACAGTCTCAACGAATCGGAATTACCTCATGAAGAATGTTTTAATCCTCGGAGCCACGTCAGACATGGCGCAGGCTATCGCTAAGAAGTATGCAGCCGAAGGCTGGAGCCTGACTTTAGCCGCACTGGAAAAAGAGCTGCTTGAACCCATTGCCGGCGATCTGCAGGTTCGAAATGAAATAGCCGTCCAGACCTTGGAATTTGATGCTACCGATTTTTCCAATCATCGGAAGCTGTATGAATCGTTATCCACTAAACCGGATGTGGTGATTGCGGCGTTTGGCTACATGAGCGATCAGGATGAGGTTCGAAACGATCTGGAAGATATTAAGCGGACTATTGATATTAACTTCACGGGGATGGCTTCCGTCCTCAGTGTGGTGGCCGAGGATTTTGAACAACGCGGCAGCGGAGCCATTGCGGCGATCAGCTCGGTGGCCGGTGACCGCGGACGCCAGAGCAACTATATCTACGGAAGTGCAAAAGCCGGGCTCTCCGCTTTTCTTTCGGGGCTCCGAAACCGGTTGGCCCCAAAAGGCATTCATGTCATGACGGTTAAGCCGGGGTTTGCACGCACCAAAATGACGGAGAATCTGGAGTTGCCGGCGGCTCTCACCGCTTCGCCGGAACAGATTGCGGATGCGGTTTTCCAGGGATTGGAAAAAAAGCGCAGCGTGGTTTATACTCTTTGGATGTGGCGCTTCATTATGCTGATCATTAAACACATTCCGGAACCGATCTTCAAAAAGATGAAGATGTAGCAGTGTGACGATTGAGATATGAGGCGTGACAAGCACGCATAGTCACGCCTCACGCCTTTTTACTCACCCTGTTTTAACAGGCCGTCGAAGTACTCAATGGTCTTGGCGAGGCCTTCTCTCAGCTGGACCTGGGGTTCCCAGCCCAGCTTTTCTTTAGCTAGCGTGATATCCGGCTTGCGCTGCTTCGGGTCATCGGCAGGCAGCGGCTCGAAAATAAGTTTTGAAGACGAGCCGGTGAGCTCAATGATATTTTCTGCCAGTTCAATCATGGTGAATTCACCTGGATTACCAATGTTGATCGGGCCGGTAACATCATCCGGCGAGTTCATTAAACGAATCCAGCCTTCGATTAAGTCGGAGACATAGCAGAAAGACCGGGTCTGCAGTCCATCGCCATAAATGGAGATATCTTCATTGCGCAGCGCCTGCATAATGAAGTTGGAAACCACCCGACCGTCCTGCGGATGCATACGGGGCCCATAGGTGTTGAAGATGCGTACCACTTTAATACGTAACGCATGCTGACGCCAGTAGTCAAAAAAGAGCGTTTCTGCGCAGCGTTTACCTTCGTCGTAGCAGGAGCGGATGCCGATGGGGTTAACATGGCCCCAGTAGGACTCCGGCTGCGGATGAATGTTCGGGTCGCCGTACACTTCTGAAGTGGAAGCCTGAAACACTTTTGCCTTCACGCGTTTGGCCAGGCCCAGAACATTGATGGCGCCATGAACGCTGGTTTTGGTGGTTTGTACGGGATCAAACTGGTAGTGAACCGGAGAGGCCGGGCAGGCCAGATTGTAGATTTCGTCCACTTCCACATAAAAAGGGAAGGTAACGTCGTGTCTCATCAGTTCAAAGTAGGGACTGCTCATCAAATGGGCAATGTTGGCCTTTCGTCCGGTAAAAAAGTTGTCCATGCAAATGACATCGCATCCCTCGGCCAGGAGCCGTTCGCATAAGAATGAGCCAAGAAAACCCGCACCGCCGGTTACCAACACACGTTTCTTCAAAATGTCCTTCATAACAATATTCCCTTATATTAGTGAACTAGCACAATTTTCCCTTTTGCGTCTCCGGAAATTAATTCCAATTATTCCGTATATAAGCAATAATCATCCCATTATTTTTTTAAGGAGCAAAATGTCCGAAATTTTAAAAAAAGTTGTAAACCGTGATGAATGGCTGGATCGCTTGCCGCAGATGGATAATAAGCTTTACGCAATGTACTCATCTGTAACGGATTGTATCGTGACCGATCCGTCAGTAATGAATGTGCCGGTCGATGATCATATGGTGCATCGGGGTGATGGCGTTTTTGAATCGTTCAAATGCGTGGATGGAAATCTCTATAACCTCGTCGATCATCTCGACCGGTTGAAGAGTTCGTGTGAAACACTGGGGATTGAATTGCCGATTCCTTTGGATCAGATGGGGGATATAATCGTGCAAACGGTACTGGCCGGAGGTCAGCGAAATGCACTGGTCCGCCTGCTGCTGTCGCGTGGGCAGGGAACTATGGGCGTGAATCCATATGCCTGTCTGAAGCCGGAGCTTTATATCGTTGTTTACGAACTGCAGCAGACATGTATTGAGCAAATGCCCGAGGGCGTCAGTGTGGCACTCAGTAAAATTCCAATTAAGCCCGGCATGTTTGCCCGGGTGAAGACCTGTAACTATCTGCCGAATGTGCTCATGAAAAAAGAGGCAGTTGATCTGGGGGTGGATTTTACCGTTTCTCTGGATGAAAACCGGTTTCTGGCAGAAGGCGCAACAGAGAACATCGGCATCGTGACCCGGGGTAAAGAGCTGTTTATGCCGCCACCGGAACGGGTGCTTGCCGGAACAACCGCTAAAAGAGCCATGGAATTTGCTAAGCAGTTACAGAAGGAACGTGTCGTAACGAATGCGGAATTCCGGTCGATCAATCTCGGAGCGGTGCGCTCGGCCGCCGAAGTTCATATCTATGGCACAACACCGAACATCACGCCCGTTACCGTATTCGATGGTAAACCCGTCGGAGACGGAAAGCCCGGTCCGATTGCCAGGCGTCTTTTCGAAATGCTGAAAGATGAAATGCTTCCGGCCAGTACGCGGCTGACCAAAGTTTTTTAAGGAATAACCATGGCTATCGAAATAGAACGAAAATTTCTGGTGAAGGACGACTCGTGGAAGAGTGCCGTTCGGAAATCGCTCGTCTGCAAACAAGGCTATCTGGTCACTGACCGGGATAAGACCGTACGGATTCGGATCATGGGAGAAAAGGCCTATCTCACCATCAAGGGCGCAACCTACGGCCTGTCCCGGTCGGAATTCGAATATGAAATTCCGGTAATGGATGCCGATGGGATGCTGCAGTTTTGTGCTGAACTGCCGGTTGAAAAGACCCGCCATTATATTGAGCATGGAGGAATGACCTGGGAGCTGGACGTTTTTGAGTCTGCCAACACCGGCTTGATCATGGCTGAAATTGAGCTGGAATCGGAAGACCAGTCATTCGACCTGCCGGAGTGGGCCGGAGAAGAGGTTTCCGGAGATGAACGCTATTTTAACGGCTATCTTTCCAGGCGCCCGTATTCACTGTGGTAATTTTTATTTGAGCCGCTTCAGGATTTCCCGTGCGGCTTTTTCTGCGCCGCCCCGCTCGATCTGTTCTTTCGGGGGTGATGCGTTGAGTGCAATTTCCAACGCTCGTCCCAAATCGCCGGCATAGAGTTCCGCATTCGGAATAAAGGCATATCGACAGTACCGCTCGATGGAATCAACGAGCACGGGATATTCCAGGAAATTCTTCCGGTCGGAATAGATGATAGGTTTGTTGTTGGCAATACACTCGGAAACAACCCCGAACCCCGGCTTCGTGACCACCAGATCAACGGAAGCCATGACGTCGGCGAACGAAGAAAGCTGACGGGAAATAGAATGGATTCCGGAATCGGGCCAGCTCAGCGGCTCCACAGTAAAGAGTTCGAAGCCGCTTAGGCTCTTCAGTTTTTCCAGTGCCTGGAAATCCAGGTTCAGGGAGGTGAATGAAAGCAGCACCCAGGGTTTGGATGGATCTGCTCCGTAGGTTTCCGCGATAAGAGCCCGTCGGTTGGTTCCGGGGTAAGCGAGCAGGGGAAGATCAATAATGTGAGGAAATGAGCTCATGGATTCGGAAAAGGGCTGCCGAAGCAACAGGTCCGTTTTTTCATAAACCGCCTGAAACTTATCCACAAAAACCTGCCAGCGCGGATCCGCATCCGCAAACTCTGAATAGATCCAGTTCCATCCAAAATTACTGCATCCAATGTTCGGAATTCCGGCTGCCTGGGCCGCCGCCAGCGGAATAGCCGGGATGTCTGCCACCACCACGCCGATCTCTTCTTCGAGTAGGAATTTTTTTTCCTGTTCGATCAGTTTTTTTTCGTGAGCATAGAGCTGTGTGATGGCTTGAATCGACGCTTCCAGATCAACATGAATAGAGTCTTTTTGAATCAGCCCCAGATCGAAGGCTCCGGTCCGCAATTCAATACCATTCAGGAGCCGGCTTGCCATGAAGTCGGTGGGCAAATCCGTTTTCACAATGATCGGGACTTCTGAATCTGCCCGCCGAATGGCATTGAGCACATCGCAGGAGCGTGTTCCATGACCATAGCCGTGAGCCGTAATGTAATACGCTATTTTTTTCACTACAGACTCACCCCAATCGCGAGGGCAATGATCATTATGAGTGTAATGCCGACTTTAAGAAAAATAACCGCCAGGCGGGCAAGTACGGCCCCCGTAGCAACATGCAGCGCATGATCGGCCTTTTTCATGCGGGCCTGCTCGACGAGAAAGGCCAGACTGAAACTGCCGGCCAGCATGCCGATCAGGTTTCCAATGATTGGAACAGGAATAAAGCCGCCAAGAAACATACCGATAAAGCCTCCGAACAGGGCGGCAACCCCGGAGGCTTTACTTCCTCCGCGTTTCTGTACACCCCACGCACCGGCCATGGCCTCGATTACTTCAACACCGATGCACAGCACGGTAAAGATCACCAAAGTTCCAATGTTTGGAAATTCAGGCCACCGGGCCCATGCCAGAATTCCGGCGGCAGCCAGCACCAGCCAGGTTCCGGAAAGCGAAAGACACGAAAGTGCAAAGCCCAATAGGCAGAGCAGTCCGGACAGTGAGTAGATTCCGAATGAACTTAGCGCCTGCCAGTCAAAATCCATGATTAACCGATGGATGCGACCCATTGGGCCAGCAACCGGGCACCGAATAAGGTCGCTCCGGGGGCCTGATACGGTTTTGGCGATTCAATCCATGCGGTACCGGCAATGTCCAGATGGGCCCACGGAATGTCTTCCGGAACAAATTCCTGAAGAAAAGCGGCCGCGGTTGCCGTTCCGGCTCCGCCGGATCGGGACAGGTTGGATAGATCGGCAAAGTCGGATTTCATATCGTCCGTGTAATCTTTAAACAGTGGCAGTTCCCACAGGCGCTCGCCTGCATCGATTCCGGAGTCTATCAATTCGTTAACGAGTTGTTTGTCGTTTCCGAGAATTGCTGATGCCGAGCTTCCAAGCGCCACAATACAGGCCCCTGTGAGGGTCGCGAGATCAACAATTGCGCGGGGTTTATATTCGGCAGCCAGGCCCAGAGCGTCCATGAGGACCAGACGCCCTTCAGCATCCGTATTAAGAACTTCCACGGTTTTCCCGTTATAGGCTTTGATAATGTCGCCCGGCCGGGTGGCACGGGAGCCGGGCATGTTTTCAGCGGCACCAAGAATTCCAATCACCGGAACTGAAACATTCATTCGGGCAATCATCTGCATGGCTGTCAGCACGGCCATGCCGCCGCACTTGTCATATTTCATCCAACCCATACCTTTGCCCGGCTTAAGCGAAATGCCGCCGGAGTCGAAGGTGACGGTTTTTCCGACGAGGACAATCGGTTGGGCCTTTGGATCTGTTCCTTTGTGTTTGAGAATGATCATGCGGGCATCTTCTGCGCTGCCCTGGGCAACGGACAGAATTCCGCCGCATCCTTTTTTCTGAAGCTCGGCCTTAGCCATGATCTGACAGGTCAGCCCTGTTTCTTTGGCCATTTGTCTGGCCCACGTGGCGATCTTGGCCGGGGGGGCTTCATTGCCCGGAAGGTTGGCGAGGTCGGCTGTGCTCAGTAGGGAAATACCCTGTTCCTGTGCCGCCTTAACAGCCGTGCGGTCTTTCACAATCCCGCAAAATGTCAGCGAGCAGACCGGGGGCTTTTTTGCGCCGGATTTGAATGTGGAAAAGTCATAGGTGCCCCAGGCGGCTCCGCGCCCGGCCAGCAGTTGGTAGTCGGCATTCGAAACGTCATTCAGTTTGATTTCAGCTGTCATGGCAAAGGATTTGAAGCCTGCTGCTCTGCCGGCTTTTACTGCAGCCGCTGCTGCTTGTTCCAGCAGGCCGTTGTAGAAATATTTGGCTTCGCCTATTCCTGTTGCGATAATCTGTTTTCCAGCCATTGGAAAAATGGCGCATTGTCCGGCTTCGCCTTTAAATGCTGATTTTTTGATCAATGCGTCAAGTTGCTTCTTCAGTTGAGCATGACCAGCGGGAAGCGTGTTCTCCAATCCCTGATAGAAGACAATGAGCGCATCTTTTTTCTGTTCGGCGAGAGGGATGGTGGAAACGGTAATCTTCATTATTTCACTCCGTCAGGAATTTTTGCTTTGGGATCAGCAGGGCGATGGTTCACGGAAAAGCCAGAAAGGGCAATGGCTTCTTCAAAATTCATTTTTCGAACCATGCTGCTCTTGTATTCAACCGTCATCATCTGAGAGGCGAGGTTGTAATCGCTGTCCATATAACCGGGGACTGATTTGAGCCTGTTCTGAATATATGAAGCTGCGGCAGGCGTTTTCATGTCCGGTACATGATAGTCGGCCGCAACAATTTCTTTCCTGAAACACCAGAACAGAAAGGTGGGATCCGCTTTTTTTTCTGCCGATCTGGCCTCTTTGTCGGTGCATCCGGTTAGCATGAAGGAGAGGGATGCTGTGAGAATGATTAAACTGAGTTTCATGATGAACCTTTCTGAACTGTATGAATAATGCGGGGCACTATAATTCATGCATCAGTTGATATCTATATATTTCCTTCCACTTTGGAGGGGCCTTGAATCCCTCTTCAAGTAAAAATCGGTAATGGATGATTTCTCGCACCAGTTCGGGGAAAATATCTTCGAAAATGTAGCAGAACTCGTGATAGTTTTTTTGCGCTTCGTCAAACCGCCCCTGCAGCTGATAAGCAAGTCCCAGCGCAATCATCGGCCCGGGACTGTCCGGATTCTTTTCCCTGATTTTCTCGTAGAGTCTGCTGGCATCTTCAAAGTTTTCACTAAGCATCGAAATGTTGGCGGCCAGCTGCATCGCAATATCGGCGTCGTCCGGATAATGTTTCATGATGATCTGGCAGTTGTGCATCGTGCCTTCAATATCGCGGTTTGCATACGCGCTGTTCATCTGGGCTTCCAGCATTTCAAAGGGAGGCGGTGCTTTCAGCACATTATAGACGAGGTGCACACTGATTACCGCAAATACAGTGGCGGCCACAACGGCCAGATCAAACCGGTCCGCCTTGACTCTGCGCAGAATTCTGAATAGTAATCCGGTAACCTCACCCTTGGCGTGGTAGCGATATTGGTGAATGGCCTGCACGTTCATGATGTAGGCCCCCATAACCGGATTAATCGGAAGACGTTTTTCTTTTTCCAAAGCGAGGTCGTGCCATTCCACAAACCCCTGCAGGGTAATCCGGGAAAAATCGTTCAGCAGTTGACCGTGCGGATCAGCACTGTTCAGAGCCTGAAAAACCAGCAGTTGCTGGAGGAGGGGGAATGATTGGTCATCCATCGCCGATTTCCGCCAGCTCAAAACGCTCAGGCCGCCCGGAAGTTTTCCGGATTCATGAATGCGTTCGAGAATGTGAATCCTGTGATCATGGGGAAGTCCTTGCCAGATCAGAGGAACAAATGCGCTGAAGCCCCGGAGTGCCAGTACGTTATCCTTGAGCAGTGCATTCACAAATGCGTTTTCCTGAGGATTCCAGAACTGGTTCAGCAGGTTGTGTTCGAGCGTGTTGCGTTCCTGCTGAAAGTGGGCCGGGCTTTCGGGCTCCGTTGGTTGTGAGGAGCCGGCCTGGAGCCGGTTGAAGGCATCAACTTCCGAGATCAGCAGGGCGGAAAGATCGGCGGTTACCAGGTCGGTTTTATATGCCTGGGGAACAATGGCTTCGGCGCTGTTTTTCCAGCAATGGACCCCTTTGCGCTTGGGGTCGAAATGGTTGAGCAGCCACTGTATGTGTCGCCGGAGTAAAGGAAGGGCGCTGTTTAGAAACGTTTCATCCTTCCGGACCTGCCACACGGTTTCTATGGTCTTTGCAAGCATGGGTTTGGGGGCTTCGAGAACAGAATGCGTGGCATGCGGGGCAAACTCGACCGGAATGGCGCCGGCATTGGTTTGTATTTTCAGTACACACAGCAGCAATTCTTCCGCCACCTCAATGTCGATTAATCGCCAGGCCAGTGCCAGTGGATGGATTTCATTCACATCCATCAGCGGGATGCTTTTGGCGGACGACTGACACCAGGAAAGGGGAATCGAGCCTTCGGGAGGGCGAAGTGCCTTCATCATGGATTCGGCGCTGATCACGGCCAAAGCATCGTGATGAGCCATCTCTTCCAACAGATGAATGATGCCTTGACGTTGCTCCAGCTCATGGGTCAGATTTTCTTCAAGATCTTTGCTGAAATAGCTGTCTGCCGTTTTTTTTGCTTCACTCAGCAAGTGCGAGTTAGCAACCAGACAAAACCGGTTGTCGCGTATTCCGATGAGAACGACGCCTGAGTCATTTTCCAACCATTGGAAACCATCTTCCAGTTTCAGATTCAGCTTTGAAGATAGAACAGGAGCGGACATTCCATCAAAACGACCCCAAAGAATACCCGGTTCCGGCATGAGAACTTCGGCTCCCACGCTCTGTTTCTTTCGTTCGAAATAGGTGCAGAACCCATTAAATAGCAGATTGGTGCGGCTTCCTTTCGGGATATCAACCTGCAGGGACCAGTCAGGAGCTTCCGTATTTGCAGCAATATGTCCCGGTGTTTCCAGTGTTTGGAAAAAACGGGCGGAGCTGTTTGCACGATAACTGGCACTGCAGTTTCGCGGTTCTAAGGTCCACTCGGAAAACCATGGGTGGTCGGGATAGGAACGGAAGATAAAATTCATTTCAAAATAGTGTTTGTTGTGCGCCTTTACTTCAAGCGAAAATCCTGTGCGAAGGCTTTAATAAATTTCATCAAGGTTTACGTTGACGCCGAGTCAAAACTTGCTATTAATTATCGGCTTTCTTCACTATAATAGGTGAACTGTACACTTTTATAAATAAGGACAACCATGGCTGTTTCGAAAAAGAAGACCTCTGCGAAGAAAACTTCATCTAAAAAAACTGCAAAAACAGAAAAGGAAACGGCCACGATCAAAGTTGCCAAAAAAGCCGCTGCACCCGGAACCAAAATAACGCCCGCCAAAAAGACGGCCGCAAAGAAGGCTCCGGCGAAAAAGAAAGCTGCTGCCAAAAAAGCCCCGGCAAAAAAAACGGCGAAAAAGAAAGTAACCGAAAGTGCGGCAACCACAGAGGCGAAGGCTCAGGAAGCTAAAGTTGCGGCGACCGTGGCTGCCGTTGATGAAGCAACGGCCGGCGGAGTTTCGCTGATGGATCGTGAAGAACGGAACGATCGGATTAAAGAGCTGATGGCTCTGGCATCCGACCACGGCTTCCTTACGTTCGAGGATATTAACGAAGCGTTTCCGGAAGATCTGGTTGTTGTTGAGGATATCGACAAGATTGTCGGGCTTCTCCAGAGTATGGAAATTGATATTATCCGTCAGGATGATGTTGAAGAATATCAGGCCCGTCTCGAAAAAGAGCAGGCCGACAAACAGAGCGCCCGTTCGGATGTGCTGGATGATCCGGTTCGCATGTACCTCAAGCAGATGGGGCAGGTTCCACTGCTGACACGCGAGCAGGAAGTGGAAATTTCCATGCGCATAGAGGAAGCGGAAATCCACACGACCAAGATGTTCAACCGTCTGGGCTGTGCTACCGATGCTTACCTGGGAGTGATTGAGCGCCTGGAAATGGGTAAAGAGCGTTTTGACCGGATTATTTCGGATAAACACGTGGAGTGTCGTGAAGATTATTTCAATGATCTGCCCAAAGTGCTTAAAGGCATCGATCGAAATCGCGAATTGAAGCTGAAGTATTTCCTGGAGTACTCCAAATCCAAAAAGGACAGTCCGGAACATAAGAAGTCCGTGAAAAACTTCGATAACGCTCAGGGACGTCTGTCTGAATATTTCAAGCAGTTACACTTCAAGCAGAAGGCGATTGAAGACGTGGTGCCGGAAGTCGATAAGTATCATAACAAGATGAAGGAGCTTCTCGAGGAAGTGGAACGTCTGAAAAAGAGCCGTGCAAAAAGTGCGAACACGGATCTGCGGGGCGTACGTAAAGAAATCAAAGAGCTGGAGTCCTATCTGCAGATGGAGCAGAAAGACTTCATGAAGCACCATGCCGAGCTGAAGGTGTGGCTGCGCAAAGGCCTGAAGGCCAAGACGGAAATGATTGAGGCCAACCTGCGTCTCGTGATTTCTATTGCAAAAAAATACACGAACCGCGGCCTTTCCTTCCTCGACCTGATTCAGGAAGGCAACATGGGGCTTATGAAGGCGGTCGAGAAGTTTGAATACCGTCGCGGTTATAAATTTTCCACGTATGCCACGTGGTGGATTCGGCAGGCAATTACCCGCTCCATTGCTGATCAGGCGCGTACGATTCGTATTCCGGTTCATATGATTGAAACCATCAATAAACTGATGCGTATTCAGAAACAGCTGCTTCAGGAATTCGGTCGTGAAGCGACTCCGGAAGAGCTGGCCGACGAAATGGATCTGCCGGTGGAGCGTGTTCGAGCTATACTGAAAATTGCACAGCAACCGATTTCGCTGCAGAGCCCGATCGGTGATAGCGACGATACCCACTTCGGCGATTTTATTGAGGATAAGTCGGCTGAGAAGCCCGACGAGATGACAGCCTTCAGTCTGCTGAAAGAAAAAATCGGCGATGTGCTGGAAACGCTGACCGACCGCGAGCAGGAGGTTCTGACCCTTCGCTTTGGTTTGGTGGATGGGTATCCGCGTACACTTGAGGAAGTGGGCCGTAAGTTTAATGTGACCCGTGAACGGATTCGTCAGATCGAGGCCAAAGCACTGCGTAAGATGCGTCACCCGACCCGTATCCGCAAACTTGAGGGCTTCCTTGACGGCGAATAAGCCATGGGTGCTCTGAAGACTGTTATTAAACGCGACGGGCAACTGGTCATGTATGACCGGCCCCGTATCGCCAATGCCATTTTTAAGGCCGCCGCTGCATCCAGTGGCGGCTTTGGCTTTCATGAGGCCGAGCGTTTATCCCTTCTGGTTGAAAATCGCACAGCAGAAAGCTATTCGGCTCAGATCCCGACTGTGGAGGACCTGCAGGATATTGTGGAAGCGGTCCTGATGGAAAACGGGCATGTCAAGGTGGCCCGCGCCTATATTATCTATCGCCAGAAGCGCAACGAAGTGCGCGAGGCGCAGCAGGGGGCGATCGAGGCCACCGATAATATTCCCTACAAGCTGATCTACGAAGTGCTTCGCTGGAACATCGAGCACGGATGTGAATCGGTTGAAGGCATTAACCGGATCATAGAGCAGGGCAACTATCCGGACCTGGTGCATGCCTGCGAAAACCGATATTCCAATGAGTGTCGTTCGGCAGGGACGCGTGTGCTGGAGCAAGGCGATGACATACGGTTGATCATCGTGGCGGGCCCCTCTTCGTCGGGCAAAACCACCACGACCATTAAAATGGAAGAGCAACTATCCAAAGGTGGGAAAAAGCTGCGCGCATTCCATGTGGATAACTATTTCTATGATCTGGAGCTACATCCCAAGGATGAATTCGGGGATTATGACTATGAAACCCCGCAGGCGCTGGATATTAAACTGATAAATAAGCATCTGGAACAATTGCTGGCGGGTAAAACTGTTCTGTTGCCGCATTATGATTTTAAAACGGGAACACGGACGCTGAATGTCCACGAAATGACCTTGCAGGATGATGAAATCCTGCTGATGGACTGCTTACACGGTCTTTATTCGGATATGACCCGCAGTGTGCCTGATGCGCATAAGTTCCGCCTGTATATTGAAACGCTGGGTCAGCTCAGAAACGAACGGGACGAATTTATGCGATGGGCCGACCACCGGCTGATGCGGCGAATGATTCGCGACAGCTGGAGCAGAAATCACACCTTTATGGAAACCCTGACGCACTGGCACTATGTTCGTAAGAGCGAGTTGCAGTACATAATTCCATTCATTGGAAATGTGGATTTTGTCGTTAACAGTGCCATGCCCTACGAGTTTCCTGTTTTAAAGCACAAGCTGTTTGAGCATTTTCCTGAAGCGATTAACCTATATCGCGATGATTTCAAGCGCCAGGATGCTTATTTGCGTGCGCAGCGAGTCATGCAGTTTCTCGAGCCGCTTCATGATTATGTCGACCACACCTGTATTCCGGATGACGCACTCTTCAGGGAATTTATCGGCGGAAGCCTCTACCAATATTAGTCGAGGCTCAGGTCGCCGGTAATTCGCAGGTGTTTGCGCTCTTTGTTCACCTGAAGATTCTTGCCGGGAAACGCGTTTGCAAGTTCCTGGGAAAGAAGGGCCTCTACCCGGTCCCTCAATTCGAGTTTGATTTTCTTCGAAACGTGCTGGAGCGTTGAAATCCGGATATCCACCACATAGCCGGGGCCCAAACGCGAACCGAAGCCGGCGGAATAAGATGCGCCGACATTAAACAGTCCATCCATTTCCGGGTTTGAGGTCACTCCTCGCTGCGGCCGCGACGGGTGGCGTTTAAATCGGCCTGCATACTCGTCTTCGAGTTGTGCGTCAATTTTGTCAAATAACACCTTCAGTCGGAGTTCCCAGTCTTTGGCTTTATGATGTCTCATAGGCAGATGAAAAAAGAGGTTGTTGTCGAAAAAGACAAGCCGGATGTCGGATTACTTCTCTTTCTCTTGGGATAGAATTGGTAAACACCCGAAACTCGGATGACCTTGTACGTGAATATACCTGCAGTTTCCTAACCTTTTTTTTATCCCGCAAGGTTTGACTTATTTTGGCGAATCCCTATCCTTTCGCGAAATTTCGAATCAATTATTGGGTCTCAAAACTAACACATGGAGGTTTACAACATGAGTGCTCCCACAACAAACCAGAAGCTGCTCGACTGGGTAGCTGAAGTTGCAGAAATGACCACGCCTGACCAGATCGTCTGGTGCGATGGTTCCAAAGAAGAGTATGACCGCCTGATGGCCGAAATGGTCGCAAGCGGAATGGCGATTAAGTTGAATGAAGAAAAGCGTCCGAACTCTTACGCTTTCAACTCAGATCCGTCTGACGTGGCTCGTGTGGAAGGCCGCACTTACATTGCTTCTGTTAAAGAAGAAGATGCCGGCCCGACTAACAACTGGATTGATCCGGTTGAGCTGAAGGCTACCATGCGCAAACTGTACAAAGGGTGCATGAAAGGTCGCACCATGTACGTGATCCCGTTCTCCATGGGTCCGATCGGTTCCCCGATCGCTAAAAATGCTATCGAGCTCACTGACTCTCCTTACGTTGTAGTCAACATGCACATCATGGCTCGCGTATCTCAGGACGTTCTGCGTCTGATCGAAAAAGAAGACGACTTCATTCCCTGCCTGCACACTGTTGGTGCTCCGCTGGAAGAAGGACAGGAAGACAGTCGCTGGCCTTGCGCTCCGATTGAAGACAAGTACATTGCTCACTTCCCGGAAGAAAACCTCATCTGGTCCTACGGTTCCGGTTACGGCGGAAACGCCCTCCTCGGTAAAAAGTGTCTGGCACTTCGTATCGCATCCGCTGCGGCGAAGCGTGAAGGCTGGATGGCTGAGCACATGCTCATCCTGCGTTTCACTAATCCGGAAGGAAAAAAATTCCACGTTGCTGCGGCATTCCCGTCTGCTTGTGGCAAAACCAACCTGGCCATGCTGCAGTCCACGGTACCGGGCTGGAAAGTTGAAACCATCGGTGATGATATTGCCTGGATGAAGCCGGGTGCTGACGGACGTCTGTACGCGATCAATCCGGAAGCCGGATTCTTTGGTGTGGCTCCGTTCACTTCGGAAGAAACCAACCCGATGGCACTGGCTGCCTGCTCGAAAGACGCCATCTTCACTAACGTTGTTGTTACTAAAGACAAAGACGTTTGGTGGGAAGACATGGGCTATGATTGTCCCGACGGCGGTGGAACGAACTGGAAAAACGAAGCGTGGCTCCAGTCTTCCGGCGAAAAGGGTGCACACCCGAACAGCCGCTTCACAGCCGTTGCTGCCAACTGCCCTTGCATCTGCCCCGATTGGTCGGATCCGGCCGGTGTTCCGATTGATATCTTCGTATTCGGCGGCAAGCGTACTTCCACTATTCCGCTGGTTCACGAAGCATTTGACTTCGAACAGGGCGTATACATGGGAGCAACTGCTTCTTCCGAGCCGACTGCTGCGGCACTTGACCTCGGTAACGTTTCCCTGCGTTTCGACCCCTTCGCGATGACTCCATTCATCGGATACCACGCTGGTGATTACATGCAGCATTGGTTCGACATGGGTGAAAAACTCGGCGACAAAGCTCCGAAATGTTTCTACGTGAACTGGTTCCAGAAAGACGATGGAAAATTCCTGTGGCCTGGCTTCGGCGAAAACTCCCGCGTTCTGAAATGGATGTGCGACCGTGTTGAAGGCAAAGTGGAAGCCCGTGAAACTCCGATCGGCATGATGCCGCTTGATGGCGACATCACCCTCGACGGTCTGGATATCCCGGCTGAAGATTGGGAAAAGCTGATGAAAGTCGATACAGAAGCTTATAAAGCAACTGTAAACGATGCTCGCGCTTACCTCGCGAAATTCGGCGACAAGCTTCCGGCTAAGATGACTGAGCAGCTCGACAAACTCGAAGCTCGTCTGAATGCCTAAGGCATCCCGGAAAGGTTGATCTTTGGATCAACCTCTTCTGATAAAGCGCTCCGCATTGCGGGGCGCTTTTTTTTGCCATCGGAGCACACGAGTGTAGACGCACGCCCTCGTCGCGAACCATGCGCAGAGTTCCGGTCATCAGAAAAAAGCGACGAGGGCGTCGCTTCTACGTTGCAGATTCCCCGGAAACGGGACATGAACGGAGCCTATCTGTGCACATAAAAAAGGGCAGACTGGAAAGTCTGCCCCGCATAGTTCCAATGTTTGGAAACTTAGTTGATCAGAACCGACTGGCCGGAACCGGCAACAATCTTACCGACAACAATCGACGGCTGATTGTTTTCTGCGAGGATCGCCACGGTTTCTTCCACATCTTCTGCAGCAACCATCAGCACATAGCCGATGCCCATATTGAAGACGCGGTACATTTCCTCGTGGTCCACCTGACCCTGTTCTTCGATGAACTCGTAGATCGCCGGAGTTTTCCAAGTGGCACGGTCGAACTGAGCATCTACCGTTTTCGGCAGCACGCGCGGAACGTTGTCATAAAGACCGCCGCCGGTAATGTGTGCCATGCCTTTAATGTCGATCTTCTCCATGACAGCCATGACTTCATTCAGGTAGCTCTTGTGAATGGCCAGCAGGGCGTCCTGGAAGGTGACGTCGGTTCCGGGAACCAGATCATCCAGTTTCTTGCCGGCGGTTTCGAAAATCACTTTACGGGCGAGGGAGTATCCATTGGTCTGAAGTCCGGTGGACGGCAGACCGATCATGACATCGTTTTCGCGGATCTTTTCACCGGTGATCACTTTGTCGCGCTCGACGGTTCCGACAATCGTTCCAACGAGGTCGTATTCTCCATTGGGGTAAAGGCCGGGCATTTCAGCGGTTTCGCCACCCAGCAGAGCCGCACCGTTTTCACGGCAGGCTTTACAGAATCCGCTGACGACATCTTCAAATACCTTCGGAGACAGTGCAGCCGTGCCCAGATAATCGAGGAAGAAGAGCGGCTTTGCACCCTGAACGAGAATATCGTTTACACAGTGGTTCACCAGGTCCTGGCCCACGGTGTTGTGAATATCGGCCATATTAGCCACTTTCAGCTTTGTGCCGACGCCGTCGACGCTGCTGACGATCAGACTGTCGGCGCCCGGCGATTTGAATAATCCGCCGAACGAACCGATTTCGCTGACCACGCCGTCCGTATTGGTTGATTTGACGTCGGCTTTGATGTTCTGAAGCGAACCCATCATTGCATCAATATCTACGCCGGCTTCCGCATAGGCTGATTTTTTCTTTTCACTCATATCTAGATCCTTTTCTGAAAATAATGGGCGCGATTAAACAGGCATACGCCGCGTCAGACAAGCCTGTTACCCCAAATAAATCACCAAAATTCCTCGCAGAGGCGCAGAGCTCGCTGAGTATAAACTTCATCTTGTTGCTCCGCGTGCTCTGCGCCTCTGCGAGGATAAAAATCAGTTGATCTGGATGGGGTCGGCATCCACGCTTGAAACAACGATCTCTACTCCGCTTCCCAGCGCTTTGGCGAGAATCTTTCCAAAGCTTGGAAGATAGCCCCGTTCGGTGTTGGTGTGTTCGCAGAGAATCACGTGTGAGCCGCTCAGGGTGGACGCCAGCACGTTATGATGACTCATTTCACCCGTAAGGTAACAATCGGCCTCTACGCCCTCAAAAGCGCTGGTTCCGGCCCCTGCGCAGAGTGCTACGGTTTGAATAGGCTGATCTTTTGCCGGAGAGGCCACGCGAACGTTCTTCAGATCCAGATATTTTTTAATCCGGCCGGCCAGCGTTTTAAATTTCACCGGCTTCTTCAGCTCCACGAGCCGACCTTGCCCGGCATCGGAGTTTTCCAAAGGTTGGAGAACGGAAACCTCGCCTTCGCCGACCGCATCTGCCAGCCAGTCGTTCACGCCACCGATTACGGCATCGAGCGCTGTATGAGGCGAATAGACCGCAATGTTCTTCTGAATCAGCTTCATTACGGTCCGGTCGTACGCATTGGATGCATTGAACCGATTGGCCGGCCGGAAGAGAATGGGGTGGTAGGCCATAATCAGATCAAACTTTCCGGCAATGGCCTCATCCGCCACCGCTTCGGTCAGATCGATCGTCAGGAGGACACGTTTAATGTTTTTCGGCTTCAACGGATTGATCAGCAGGCCGACGTTGTCCCAATCCTCCGCAAGGTGGAGCGGGGCGATACTTTCCAAGGTCTGGATAACGGTTTCGAGTTTCATAACGACTATTATGCACAACGCGTGAAAAGGGCGGAAGTGAAATATGGTGTGCTGTGGGAAGCGAAGCGCCACACCGCTTTTCTGTCGACGGGCTCTGCGTGCGCAAACGCGGCGGCGAGGTCGGGGACCTCGGCTACATGCGTGTAGGGCGGGGGCCGTGACCCCGCCTCGTTCTGGACAGGCGGACACGCGGGTCCGCCCCTAAATCGGTGTAGGGGGCGACCCATGTGTCGCTCCGCTCTGTTTTAGAGAGCGGTTAGCTCAATCAACTTGCCGACACAGCAGACCGCCTTCTTCTTCTTTATCTTCCGTTGAATGTATAAAGGCATGTCTTGCCATACGTGTTTTGCTGATTAAACTTATTTTCACCTAACCAGGAGGACCTATGAAAAAATGGAAATGTGAAGTTTGTGGATATATCCACGATGGAGATGAGGTTTGTGAAACCTGTCCCAAGTGCGGGGCACCGGCTGAAAAGTTCCAGGCATTGGATGACCAGGCCGCTACGCTGATTGAACGTTCGCGTCACACCAACGCGCTGCATGCGCAGCTGATCGATCTGGCCCGACAGATTGAACGGGTCTGCGAAGACGGCATCAAGGATGCACTGGACCCGGGATGCGTCAAAGTATTCGAAAGCAGCCTGAACGCCTCCTACATTCAAATGAAACTCTCCATGGCCGAAATGCAGGGCCACATGAACAAAGGCAAGTGGGGGTAGATTAATAACGTTTGGAGTGCGCGGGCTTGACCGCGCTTTTTAAAGCGGCGTCAAGCCGCCGCACTCCAGAAGGATACAAAAAACGCCCGGTCGCAGATGCGACGGGCGTTTTGCAGTTTCCAATGGTTGGAAAACTTAGAGGGCCTTCTGGATGAAGATCATCACGAAGAGGGCCACGGTTTCCACGATACCGAGAACGGTGAGGTAGTTGCCGAATCCCTGTCCGGTTTCAGCCAGGGCGTCAGAACCGGCCGCGCCGGCTTTGCCCTGGTACCAGGCAGACATACCCATGGCGATACCGCCGATGATGCCGGCGCCGAGCTGAGCAATGCTGGGGTCAGCTTTCAGGATGAAGTTCATGAGCAGCATGCCGTAAATGGTCTGCGAGAGCGGAGCACCAATGAATACGAGCAGAATGAAAGGAGCGGCCTTACCCTGCAGGTAGCATTTTTTCCATGCTCCGATACCGGCCATACCGGCGGTACCTGTTCCAAGCGCAGATCCGATTGCGCCAAATCCCAATGCCATTGCGGCACCCATTTTTGCCAGAGCTTCTACTGTTGTTGCGTCCATTTTTTTATCTCCTGTTGTCGATTCTAATTATTTAAAGTTTCGGTTTGTTTCTTGAAAGGATTGAAGTGGTGACCACCCCATTCCACGCCCGCGTGACCCGAGAATTCGAGCGTGTTCAGGCGGATGCCGTGTACCAGAATACCCATTGCACAAAGAATAATGTTCAGTCCGTGGCCGAGGAAGAGGATGAAGGCCGCACCGATGGAACCGACGCCGCTGAATCCTACGCCGATCGCCATTTCATTAAACGCCGCTGCAATGGCAAGCGATGCTGCACCTACTGCATAGAGACGTACATATGAAATGATATCCACGAAGTTGTTGATCAGGTCCAGAGCCAGCGTGACGATCCCGAAAAAATTCTTCTGAGCCAGAATACTGATCAGAATGAGGACGGCACCCGTTCCCACTAAACCGCCCAGAATATTTTTGGGCATCATCGGAACCGGGATGGCATCTATGCCGATTACCATTTCCAGAACCAGGAAAAACAGCGCCCATGTCGTCAGGATCCATCCCAGATCACCCAGGCAAGCCACACTGTTGATTTTCCGAATAAAATTCCAGACATGCGCAATCGTGATATGCACCGCTCCGATGACGAAACAGATAAACATCACGTTGTTTGCAGAGGTGGTTGCATCACGGAGTCCGGTTTCTGCCGAAAGCCCCGTCATGAAGTCGCTGGTTAATCCCTGCAATGCGTTGGGAAGGCTGTCGATCGGAATGCCGAAATAGTTTCCGGTGAGTACACCGAAGATCACACAGGCGGAACTCATGATCAGCAACAGGTTCAAACCCGGCTGAGCTGCTGCTTTGCCTTTGGATTTGACTTTACCGAACAGGGTGAGCCCAATAAAGAGCAGGCCATAGCCGGCATCACCAATCAAGAACGCAAAGAAGATGCTGAGGAAGATCAGGAACAAGGCGCTAACGTCCAGCTCCTTATAGCCCGGCACCACGCCGATTACATCCAGTACCGCTTTGATGGGAGAAACCCATTTCGGATTGCGAAGCAGGGTGGGCGGTTCTTCATCGGCTGCGACTTCGTCAAACTGAAAGCCCCATCCAAAATCCTTAGCGGCCGCTTCAATATTGCTTTCGCTTTCTGCAGGATAGAAACCTTTCAGATAAACGATGGCGGATTCTGCGCCCATGCCGTCCTGAACTTCCTGATACCGAACGGTATCCGCAGCTGCATCAGCAATATCATCCACCAGCTTTTTGTCGCCGGCATATTTCTGGAATTCAGCTTCCGTTTTTTCGATCGCCGTTTTGGTTTTTTCAATATGACGCTGCATTTCGGAATGGGACTGATCCGGCACCCGTACTTCGTGCGCGGAGATGGAAAAATCTTCCCGGGCAACGGCCAGAACAAAACGGTTCGTTTTATCGCTGCCGATTTCTGAAATGGCTACGCCTTCCGGAACTTCGGGCTCTTCTTTGATCGGAAACTCGTAGAGTTTGGCAACAATGCCGTTTTCACCGAGCTTGATCAGCGATCTAGGATCAAAGTCGCCAAAGGGGGCAATGCGCTCGCACTCGTGTTCCAGCGCCTGGAGGGAATCCTTCAGTTCTTTCTCTTTCTGGAGAAGCTCCCATACACTATCGACCAGCTGATCCGGATCCTTCCCGGTCGGATCGGCATCGGGGCGGGCCGTGAGGACCTCCTGGGCACGCTGAACGTACTGCAGGTGGTTGCGGGCTTTTTCAAGCGCGGAGCTCTGGGGTGCCTGCACATGCTCAACATGGACCACTTCCAGTTCCTGGAGTTTACCAAGCGTCTGCTCCTGTTGTGCCTTGGTGCACAGGAGCGTCAGTTTTTTCATCTTAACGATCATGTGTTTTTTCCTTTGGCAATTTTTGAGCGGGCCACGGCCGCGGTCTGCTGGTCGCCCATAAAGATGCGGATCACTCGGATATTTTCTTTGGCTTCCGGAATCTTAACCTTTTCGAAAAGGTTCACGCGCTGCGTAGTGGTGCGAAGTTCGTCTCCGAGCAGACGGTGCTGCTCTTCGAGAATCTGGCGTTCAACACGCAGGCGGGTCAGCTGTTTCAGCGTGCTGATACCGTCGTCGGTCCAGGCGTCCGTTTCAAAGAGGTTCACGGGAACAACTTTGAATACCAGATCATCCAGAATCGGAATGCTCACCCCGGCAATGTTTCCATACGAGGTTTTCAGCGTTTCAAGCTCCGCGTACGGACCGAGGTCAATCGGCTCGGAGTAGAGCTGGATCCACGAGCTGAGTTTGGCGCGGGCTTCCTGCTCTTCATCGCGTTTAACCAGAATTTCCTGGTCCAGGCGGCGCATCTCCATCTGAAGCTGTTGCTTCTTTAGCTGGAGCGTAGGCAGATAGCGCTGGAATCGCTTGAGCGAATCCCGCTGCGTCTTGAGCTCGTTTTTAGTTAACTTAATTTTTGCCATCTAATCAGTCCTATCGGTCAGATTTGTCTGATTTTGATTAAGCCTTCGGCCAGAACTTGTCTGTGTATTTGGACTGAATGCCGGTTTCCGCAGGTTCAAAGCAGTCGGCCAGAATCTTCCAACCATTATCGAGCGCTTCTTCGAGCGGGGTGTTTACCGAAATATCCATCATGCTGGCTTCGAACTTTTCACCATACTTGAGCAGTTTGCTGTCCCAATCCGACATGCGGAATCCCATCGACTGTTTCTCGAGGGTTTCTTTGTAGTTCGCGTATAGCTGAATCATGGTGTCCATGATCACGCGGTGGTCTTCACGGGTACGGTCATTTACCTGCTGTTTCAGACGCGAGAGAGAACCGAAAGGCTCAATACGTCCGTTTTTCAGGTAGAACTGACCTTCGGTGATGTATCCGGTGTTATCCGGAACCGGGTGCGTCACGTCGTCGCCCGGCATAGTGGTAACGGCCAGAAGGGTAATCGATCCGCTGCCTTCGAAGTCAACGGCTTTTTCATAACGGGCCGCCAGCTGCGAATAGAGGTCGCCGGGATAACCACGGTTGGAAGGAATCTGTTCCATGGTAATCGCCACTTCCTTCATGGAGTCGGCAAAGTTGGTCATGTCGGTCAACAGAACGAGTACCCGTTTATCCTGCTGAGCATACTGTTCGGCAACCGCGAGGGAAACGTCCGGTACGAGCAGACACTCAACGGTCGGGTCGGATGCCGTGTGAACGAACATCACGGTACGGGAAAGGGCGCCGCTTTCATCGAGCATATCGCGGAAGAAGAGGTAGTCATCATGCTTGAGGCCCATGCCGCCAAGAATAATCACGTCCACTTCAGCCTGCAGGGCAATCTGTGCGAGCAGATCGTTGTAAGGCTCACCGGCAACCGAGAAAATCGGAAGCTTCTGGGATTCAACGAGGGTGTTGAATACGTCAATCATCGGGATACCGGTACGAACCATGTTACGCGGAATGATACGCTTGGCAGGGTTTACTGAAGGTCCGCCGATTTCGATCATGTTTTCTTTGATCTCAGGCCCATTGTCGCGCGGTTCACCGGATCCGGTGAAAACGCGTCCGAGCAGGTTTTCGGAGAACGGAATCTGCATCGTACGGCCGAGGAATTTAACTTTGGCGTCGGTTCCGATACCGCGGCCGCCGGCAAATACCTGCAGGAAGACGTTTTCGTTTTCAAGACGAATAACCTGAGCCAGGGAAACGCCGACTGCAGAGTCAACCTGAGCCAGTTCGCCGGCGATGACATCGTCAGCTTTTACAACGATCACGTTACCGGTGATCTGTTCAATACGGTGATACACTTTATTCTGCATAGTCGGAAACCTCCGCGAGCGCTTTAGTGATTTGCTCTTCAATCTTTTTAAATTCATCGGACTGGAATTCACTGTTGTTCCAGTCTCGGCAGGTCTGCGTGAGCTGCTGGAAGAACGAGCGAGCCTGTCCCTGGTCGCCAAATTTCATTTTGGTATCGATCAACTTCAACAAGCGGTCGAAAACATATTTCTGACGTTCAACCGTATTAGCTGCATCGGTTTCAACAAAGGCGTTCTGCTGAAGGTAGGTGGCATCGATGTATTCCGATTTCATGTACTGAATGAAGTCGTCGATCGATGTACCTTCTTCTCCGACTACCTTCATCATCTGTCCAACTTCAGAACCGTCGCGCAGCATTTTCCGGGCTTTCGCTACTTTATCGAGTTCCACCACCGAAGGGTATTTACTCCAGGAATCAAGCGGGTCAATGGCCGGATAACGACGGGCATCGGAACGGGCACGGGAAAGACCGTGGAACGCACCTACCACTTTCAGGGTCGCCTGAGTAACCGGTTCTTCAAAGTTACCGCCGGCCGGGGATACGGTGCCGCCGATGGTCACGGATCCGGTTTCACCGTTGTTCAGTTTCACGACACCGCCACGTTCGTAGAAGGAAGCGATTACTGATTCGAGGTAGGCCGGGAAGGCTTCCTCGCCGGGAATTTCTTCCAGACGACCGGACATTTCGCGCAGCGCCTGTGCCCAGCGGGATGTCGAGTCGGCCAGCAGGAGAACATCGAGGCCCATCTGACGGTAATACTCAGCCAGCGTTACGCCGGTGTAAACCGATGCTTCACGGGCCGCAACCGGCATAGAAGAGGTGTTACAAATGATCAGCGTCCGTTCCATGAGAGACTTGCCGGTACGCGGATCAGTCAGTTCCGGGAACTCGCGGAGTGTTTCCACCACCTCACCGGCACGTTCTCCGCAGGCCGCGATGATTACGATATCAACCTCGGCGTGACGGGACATGATCTGCTGTAGAACGGTTTTGCCGGCACCAAACGGGCCCGGTACGCAGAACGTTCCGCCTTTAGCGACTGGGAAGAACGTATCGATGGTCCGCATGCCGGAGGCCATGGATTCCGTCGGGCGTAGACGTTCAGCATAACATTTGATCGGCATCTTCACCGGCCAGATCTGCATGATCTGGCATTCGCGGGTATTGCCCTTGTCGTCTTTGAGGACGGCAACGACTTCTTCCACGGTGTATTCGCCGGCGGGTTTCAGGCTTTCAACCGTCCATTTCCCACGGACGTTAAAGGGAACCATGACGCGATGATCGAACATACCTTCCGGAATGGTACCGATCGTATCGCCGGCAACAACCGTGTCGCCTACGTTCAGCTTCGGAGTGTAAGCCCATTTAGTATCGCGGGGGAGAGGATCGAGATATTTACCGCGTTGCAGGAAGAACCCGCACTCTTCAGCCAGACGAGGCAGCGGGTTCTGCAGGCCGTCGAAAACCTGAGTCAGCAGACCCGGACCGAGTTCCACCGATAGCAGTTCGCCGGTGAATTCAACCGGATCGCCTACTTTCAGTCCAACGGTGTCCTCAAACACCTGAAGTTCTGCGGAGTTTCCGCGGACACGAATAACTTCCGCTTTCAATTTAAGGTCGCCGGCGCCAACGCAGGCGTAGGCCACTTCGTTCTGGATCACGGGCTTTTCGAATTCAACCTTCAGCAGGTTGCCGTTCACCCCGATAATTTTACCGATGTTTTCACTCATAGTCTCTTTCCTCTATCCCAATAAAAGCAACGACCACGCTAAGCTTCAGCTTCCGTGGTCTCTTCTTTCTCTGTGTTCGCCGTGATAACGGCTTCAATATTTTCTTTGCCGACGCTGACATCCATACGGTTCCAACGCTCGACAATCTTCAGCTGAATACCATAGGCGAGCACCTTTTCGAAACCGAATGGATTCTGCCCGACCAGTTCTTCCGCCAGGCTCCAGCGTCCGCGGTCGAGATGCTGTTCAAGCTCAACCGGATCGTTTTGCGCAAAAGCATTCTTCACGAAGGCTTCGATTTCACCGACAAACCCATCGTGCGGCTGCAGGTATTCCTTAAAGTCCACGCCCAGTTTCTGCCCGCGCTGGCGTGCCACTGCGTTGCGGATCTGCGATTCGAGATCGTAGATCTCTTTACACAGGGGGCAGGGGGCAATGTCCGGATCCTGGAGCAGGACCTTGCGGAGAATTTCTGTTTCGCGCTCGGTAACCCATTGTGAAGCATTCTCCACATATTCCTCCGTGGTGAACGGTGGTTCGTCACCAATGGAAAGACTGGGCAGACTGGCTACGAGTGAATAGTAGGCCATCGTTACTTCCGTTAGTTGGAAATCTGTTCGCGGGCAATGCCGCTCACGGTCTTAGCGAGTTCCGGACGAAGGAAAGCAGCCAGTGCTTCAGCAACCGCTTCTCCCGTATAGTCGAGGGAGGCGTTTTTGCCTTCGAAGACCACTTTGAATCCGCTCAGAATTTCAGAGTCGGAATCGAGCTCGACGGTTTTGCCGGATTTTTTGGCAATGTCGGCGCAGAGCGCAGTCAGACCCGCCTTGTCGGCTTCGCTCACCGAAACTTCCGCTCCGCCTTCGCCCTGGGTGACCACTTCGGTGATCAGCTTAGTGAGCGTTTCGCCGGTGAGGGCTCCGTCCACTTCTTTACCGAGGACTTCGGTAATCACCTTTTCACAGCCTTGTCCCACGGTGATCAGCAGATCACGGGCAGCCTGTTCGAGGGTTTTAACTGAGCGTTCTGCAAATGCGGCAGATTCCGTTTCAGCTTTCTTAAGGGCGTCCTGTGCCTTGCCTTCGGCTTCGGCAACAATTTTGGCGGCTTTTTCTTTCGCCTGAGAGATAATCGAATCAGCCTCTGTATTGGCTTTTTCGACTCCTTCTTTTTGAATCTGTTCGATCAAATGCTTCAGTTCTTCGGCCATAATCTTCTCCGGGTTTTTGCTAAAAGAGCTATCGATATATATAGATTGATTGAGGGTTGCAAGCCCGTAACGCGATAATATTTAAAACATGATTAATTTAGTCTGCATTTTGATTGAATGCAATTTGCTTTAAAATTTGTAGGGTGACTTCACCCGTGATTTGCAGGCTTTCTTCGCTAATGTTTTGAAGGTTATCGGCTTCCGTATGCCAATGGTCATTCAGACCGGGTTCAGATCCGAATTTGAAATCAATTAAATCGATGGCAGGGATGCCGATATCCAGAAAAGGAACATGGTCGTCGGTGATGATCACGCGGGACAGTGTAAAATGATCCCGATAGCCGACTGCGTGGGCCGCATTGAGGGTTTCCTGAACAAGATCGCGCGAGCTGTTGTAGGGTATGGTGAATTTCAGATCTTTGTCGCCCACCATATCCAACAGGATCATGGCGCGGATTTTTTTGTGATCGCCTGTTTCAAGCAGTTGTTTCGCCATATGGCGGCTTCCATGGAGTCCATCGCCGGGAATGTATTCGGCAATGCCTTCTTCCCCGTCAAAAAAGGCGAAGAGGATTCCAATCTCCGGAACCATCTTCGAGTCGCTGATCATGCGGGCCAGTTCAAGCAGGATACCGGTACTGGATCCGGAATCATTCGCACCTTGAAAGCCATCGATGCCCGGCATGGTATCGAAGTGTGACCCTAGAATGATCCATTCCTTTGTTTTCCCCGGAATGGTGGCAACCACATTGATCATGGTTTTTTCGCCATCCGGCGTCATATCCGTGAACGTATCCATATCGACTTCAACACCGAACGTTTCCAGCCGTTGGAAAATGTGTTTGGCCGCTTTCCAGCCTTCGGAAGTTCCGGCATCGCGGGGAGAAAACTGAACCAGCGCCTCCACCTCGGCAAACGCCTGCTGTCCATCAAACGCGCCTAACTCGTGCGAATTTTCGGTGTTGCATCCGCTCATCACCGCCAGAACGCAAAGAATCGCCGGAAGAAGACCGGTTATTCTGAGCGTCTTTGGGGTTATGAATCGCCCGGGCATGAATTATTTAGCAGCGGCGGCTTCTTCTTTGGCCTTCAGGATGCGCTCAACGACGGAATCGCACAGCTCTTGATCCTCTTTCAGTGCCCGAACGGCGGCATCGCGACCCTGGCCCAGCTGCGTGCCGTCCATGGAGAGCCAGGAACCTTTTTTGTCGATAATGCCCACGTCGATCGCCGCATCAATAACGGAGCCGGTGTAGGAGATCCCTTCCGCATAAAGAATATCAAACTCAGCCTGAGTGAATGGCGGAGCCACTTTATTTTTCACGACTTTAACGCGCGTGCGGTTTCCGTAGACCACGCCGGCGGAGTCTTTCAGCTGACCGATACGGCGGATGTCGAGACGGACGGAGGAGTAGAATTTCAGTGCACGGCCGCCGGGAGTGGTTTCCGGGCTGCCGAACATGACGCCCACTTTTTCGCGAATCTGGTTGGTGAAGATGCAGATGCAACTCGATTGGTTAATGGCGGAAACGAGTTTGCGCAATGCCTGCGACATCAGACGGGCCTGCAGGCCTACATGGGACTGACCCATTTCTCCGTCCAGTTCAGCGCGGGGGGCGAGGGCAGCCACAGAGTCAACCACCACCACATCCAGTGAATTACTCTTAACGAGTGCTTCGCAGATGTTCAGCGCTTCTTCACCGGAGTCCGGCTGAGAAACCAGCAGGTTGTCGATATCCACGCCGATTTTCTTGGCATAGCCCGGGTCGAGCGCGTGTTCGGTGTCGATGAAGGCCGCTGCTCCGCCGGCTTTCTGTGCATTGGCGATTACGTGAGAAACCAACGTGGTTTTTCCGGAAGATTCCGGGCCGTAGATTTCAACAATACGACCGCGGGGAAGGCCGCCTATGCCGAGAGCAATATCAACAGTCAGGGAGCCGGTGGAGATCGACTCAACATGTCTATTGGCTGCGGCATCGCCGAGCTTAACAATGGCCCCTTCACCATACTGTTTCTGAATTTGTGCAACTACGGTGCTGAGTGCGGATGCGGGGTCTTTCGGGGCGTCTTTTTTTGCGGCCATGCTGTGTTTCTCCTTCGTGGGGTGCCTGAGGTGTTAAAATGAAGCCGAAAATCTATCAAACCCCCCGTGAGTGTCAACGCCACCGGCTTCCAAACCTTGGAAAAAATGAATCTGAAGCGCTGGGCTAAAAGTTCTTTAAAAAGGCTCGCTTTGGACAAGCATTCTGGGATAGTCGCGCGCTTTTAAACGAAGCCCGATCACGCAACAGAATTAACGGAAGAGCCCATGACGAAAACGAATAAGCTGTTTAAACTTAAAATTGAGCGCCCGCGTAATGTCAAAAACGACATTCTCTCCGGTCTCACGGTGGCACTGGCCTTGGTGCCCGAAGCCGTTGCCTTCTCGTTCGTAGCCAAAGTGGATCCTGTGATCGGCCTCTACGCCGCCTTCATGATGGGGTTGATAACCGCCATCTTCGGCGGGCGCCCCGGTATGATCTCCGGTGCCACCGGAGCAGTTGCCGTCATCTTTGCTCCGCTGATGATTGAACTCGCTCAACCGGGAATACTGCCGGAAGGCGTGACGAAGGAAGGTTACCTTTTTGCCGCCGTCATTCTGATGGGCATCTTCCAGATCCTGTTCGGGGTCTTTAAGCTGGGTAAGTTTATCCGGTTGGTCCCGCACCCCGTGATGCTCGGCTTCGTGAACGGTCTGGCCATTATCATCTTTAAATCGCAGTTTGAAATGTTCTATGTCGGCCACGGGGAACACGCACACCTGCTGCCGTTTGCCGATCTGGCTATTATGGGCGGGATGATTGCGTTGACGATGGCCATCAGCTTTTTCCTGCCGAAACTCACCAAAGCGGTTCCGGCAACGCTGGCCGGCATTGTTACCGTCACGATCATCGCGCTCGTTCTGCAGAAAATGGGCATTCACGAATCCCGCAACGTACTGGATTTCGTTCAGGGTATGGATCCGACCAAAGAAACGATTGCCGCCGGGTTTCCAACCTTTGGAATTCCGAATGTGCCTTTCACCTGGGACGTAATTAAGCTGATTCTGCCGTTCTCTGCGCTCGCTGCGGCGGTCGGTCTCATTGAATCGCTGATGACCCTGACCCTGGTGGACGAAATCACTGAAACCCGCGGACGCGGCAACAAGGAATGTATCGGGCAGGGGGTGGCCAACTTCGTGAACGGTTTCTTTGGTGGAATGGGTGGTTGCGCCATGATCGGTCAGAGTATGATCAATATCCGTGGGGGCGGTCGCGGACGTCTGTCCGGTATTGCCGCCGCGTTGTTTCTACTGGCAATTCTGTTGATTGCCGCACCGCTGGTGGAAATCATCCCGCTCGCGGCACTGGTGGGTGTGATGTTCATGGTGGTAATCGGCACCTTCGAATGGTCCAGCCTGCGTCTGTTCGGCAGCATTCCGAAAATGGATATCTTTATCATCATCCTGGTTTCGGTCGTTACCGTACTGCACGACCTGGCGATTGCTGTACTCGTCGGTATCATCGTTTCTGCGCTGGCCTTTGCCTGGGAGCACGGAAAAAAGATTCACGCGAAAGTTTCCACGGCAGACAACGGAGCAAAGATTTATCATCTGGAAAGCGCATTGTTTTTCGGTTCGGCTCAGTCGTTTAAAGATCTGTTTGATCCGTCGGGCGACCCGCAGGATGTGGTGATCGATTTTGAAGAAGCCCGGGTTTATGATCACTCCGGTATTGAAGCCATCAATAATATTACCGAGCGCTACGCGGACCAAGGCAAGTTTCTGCACTTACTCAACCTGAGTACCGAATGCAAAGAGCTGCTTGATAAAGCCGACAACATTGTTGAACTCAGTGTCATCGAAAACCTCGACTGGCATATCGCCGACGACCGGTTGGCTTAACCACGCGGTCGAACGTCTGAAGGTCAAAAGTCGAAGGTCGGGAAAATCCGGCTTTCGACTTTTTTTTAGTTCATCCTTAAAGGAGTTGGACTTGCGACCTTTGACCGGAAGACCTTCGACCTTTTTTTAATAGTCGTGCGGAACAAAGTTCTGTTCCGAGTGCGGCGGGCGCACGTAATCCTCGCAGTCCTGACGCGGGGTCAGTTCAATTTTTTCCGGGGTAATATCCTGGTAGGGAACCTGAGTCAGGAAGTGGGAAATACAGTTGAGACGGGCTTTCTTTTTGTCGTCTGCTTCCACCGTCCACCACCGGCACTCCGGGATATCGGTAAACTCGAACATTTCGTCTTTCGCCTTTGAATATTCCATCCACTTGGCCCGCGACTTCACATCGATCGGGCTGATCTTCCAGCGTTTGGTCGGGTCTTCAATGCGGTCTTTAAAGCGGCGCTCCTGCTCCTCGTCGCTGACAGAGAACCAGTATTTGATCAGGATTGTGCCGGAGCGGATCAGCATCTTTTCGAATTGCGGACAGGAGACAAAGAACTCCTTCACCTCCTCTTCGGTCACAAAGCCCATCACCCGGTCCACGACCGGGCAGTTGTACCAGGAACGGTCGAAGAGAACGATCTCGCCTTCAGCAGGCAGGTGCGGGACATAGCGTTGGAAATACCATTGTTTCTCTTCGCGCTCAGTTGGCTTGCCTTTGGCGACCACGTTACAGACACGGGGATTCAGGCATTCGGTAATACGCTTAATAGCTCCGCCTTTACCGGCCGCATCGCGCCCTTCGAACAGAACAACCACCTTCAGCCCCTTGTGCTTCACCCATTCCTGCATCTTAACCAGTTCAACCTGCAACCGGGCGAGCTCGGACTCGTAGTACTCTTTTTCGAGTTTACCGTTTTTCTTGTAGCCTTTTTTTCGCTTTTTCTGATCCGACACGATGCGCCTCCGTAAAATATTCGAAATTCATGAACCATTTTAGGAAGAGTTTGGCAAGAGGTCAAACCGTGAAGGCATGAAGATCATGCGCGAAATGCTTTGGAATAGGGAGACTGCGTCTCCGCTCTTTGCGACGGGAAAGCGGCGCGCCCTACCGAATGCGGACGGCTTTCAGGCGATAGAAGGCGGGGGCGTTGGTGCCGAGGGGCAGGGCGGTGATGCTGCCCGTGCCGGGCAGGTTGTTGGTGACGGTGTTCCAATGGTTGGAACTGAGATTGCTGGATTGCTCAACCGCATATGCGCAGTTTTCCGAGGTTTGGAAAACAAGGTTCGACGGCGTGGCGGCGAGGGTCAGCACGCTCAGGCCGTTGGTCGGGTCGGTGTCAGCAATGTATTCCTGCCAGTTGGCGTGGCCGTCGAAATCGGCATCGAGTAGGTCGTCATCGGGATAACGAATGCCGAATCCGTGCGTCGTCAGCCATGCCGCAGGAGCGAAGTTCGTTCCTGGAGGAACCGGCAACCAACCCTCCATATCAAGCTGACCCGCACCAAAGGAATCAACCGTGATCGTCCCCCATCCCAAACGGTTCCAGTTGGTGGGGGTGGTGTATTCGATCATCATGTATTTCTTAAACGGAGGGCCGTATGCTAATTGGGGGAGGATGTATTTTAAAGGATCGTATGTGCCGACGATGAAGTTGTTGTCTCCAGAATTGAAGTGTGCATTTTCATTGCCCCATAAATCCCAGCCTCTACTCGTTCCGATATTATTATCTGCTGTACGTGTATAGATGCAGACTTCATCAATATTATAATCAAAGCTGATGTGCTGGGAGAGGTTGGTCACCGTCGTTACCCAGTTATGCGTTCCATCGGGATTGTCGCCGAGGTATTCCGTCCCGAATTCAACCTCCAGCGCGGCGCTGGCCGATCCCACCGCCAGCAGCGTTGCAGTCAATAAACTGTACGTTCGAAACATGGATGAAGTTTAGGGGGTTGCGATTGCGGGTACAAGCCAAAGGTAGGGACAGACCGCCGGGCTGTCCGCACGCACGGTTAACCAGCGGACTGGACGGACTTTGCGGACGGACGGCGCGCCCGGCGGTCGCGCCCTACCCAACGTGCGGCGAGCTCGGCGGTCACGCCCTACCCAACGTGCGGCGCGCTCGGCGGTCGCGCCCTACCCAACGTGCGGCGCGCTCGGCGGTCACGCCCTACCAAAGAAAAAGCCCGGCGGGGGCCGGGCTTTCCAAGGTTTGGAAGAGTTAGATGCCGAAGTCGTCGGCGAGGACCATTTCCGGCTCGACCCCGAGGTCGTGCGTCATGTCCTTCACGCATTTCAGCATAATGGGCGGTCCGCAGAGGTAGTACTCGATCTCGGTCGGATCTTCATGTTTGTCGAGGTACTCATTGAGTACGACGTTATGAATGAATCCGGTGAGGCCTTCCCAGTTATCTTCCGGCAACGGATCGCTGAGTGCGACGTGCAGACTGAAGTTCGGGAATTCTTTTTCCAGAGCACGGAATTCGTCCATGTAGAACAGCTCGGTCAGCGAACGTCCGCCATACCAGAAGGTAATCTTGCGGTCGGTGCCGATTCGTTTGAGCTGGTCGTAGATGTGCGAGCGCATCGGAGCCATACCGGCACCACCGCCAATGAAACACATTTCGCGTTCGGTTTCCTGAGCGAAGAATTCGCCGTACGGACCGGAGATGGTGATCTTGTCGCCCGGCTTCAGGTTGAACACATAGCTTGAGCAGATGCCCGGCGGATAGCTGGTGCCCGGAGGCGGGGAACAGATACGAATGTTGAGCATGATGATGTCATCTTCCAGCGGGAAGTTGGCCATGGAGTAGGCGCGGTAGCAATCTTCATCGTTGTTCGCCTCGTAGTCCCAAACCTTGAACTTGTCCCAGTCGCCTTTGTATTCGTCGCCGATATCAAAGTTTTTGTAGGACAGCCCTTTATAGGAAGGAACATCGATCTGAATATAACCACCGGCACGGAAGTCGAGCTTTTCGCCGTCCGGCAACTCAACCACCAGTTCTTTAATGAACGTGGCGACGTTGTCGTTTGAGCGAACAGTGCATTCGTACTTTTTGATGTCGAGGATTTCAGGCTCGATATCGAGCTTCATGTCTTCCTTGACCTTCAGCTGACAGGCCAGACGAACGCCTTCCTTGGCTTCGGCTTTGGTCACCTGACCGGCTTCGGTCGGGAGCAGCTCGCCGCCGCCTTCGAGCACTTTACATTTGCACATGGCACACGTGCCGCCTCCGCCGCAGGCAGAGGGAAGGAAGATCTTTTCAGTCGCGAGGGCGGAGAGCAGGGAAGATCCCGGCTTGACTTCGATTTCGCGGTTACCTTCGTTAATGTCGAGCTTGGCGAATCCCTGAGGAACCAGCTTCTTGGCCGCCAGCATCAGCATGGAGACCAAAAGCATGATCACGAAGCTGAAAACGACGACGCTTGAAACAATATAAGTTACGTTATCCATAATAGTTGTTTCTCAATTGAGGGTTACAGGTTGATTCCCGAGAAGCACATGAATGCCATCGCCATCAGGCCGGTCATGATCATGGTGATGCCCAGACCTTTCAGGCCGTCCGGAAGATGCGAGTAGCGCAGCTTCTTACGAATGGCCGCCATGGCCGCAATGGCCAGCAACCAGCCGATACCGGAAGCAAAGCCGAAGACGGCTGATTCAGCCGCACCGTATTCGCGTTCCACCATGAACAGGGATCCACCGAGGATCGCGCAGTTCACAGTAATCAGCGGAAGGAAGATGCCGAGTGCGTGGTAGAGCGCCGGAAAGAATTTATCCAGGATCATCTCCACGAGCTGCACCATGGATGCAATCGTTGCAATGAAGCAGATAAAGTTCAGAAAGCTCAGGTCCAGCGAAGCAAACTTGGGATTCAACCATGCCAGAGCGCCTTCACGGAGCAGGAAGTGGTGAATGGCCCAGTTGGCCGGCAGGGTAATCGTCAATACGAAGATTACAGCGAATCCAAGGCCGATGGCCGTGTCGACCTTCTTGGAACAAGCCAGGAAGGAGCACATGCCCAGAAAGAAGGCCAGCAGGATGTTTTCGACGAAGATCGCCTTAATGGCTAAACTTAACAGATCCATGATTTATTCCTCCACGTACTTGCTAACGGTGCGCTGAGCCCAGATCAGCAGTCCGAGAATAATGAATGCGCCCGGGGCGAGCAGCACAAGACCGTTGCCCATGAAGTTTTCAGGCATGATCTTGAAGTTGAGCAGGGTACCGAATCCGAGCAGCTCCCGGATGGCGGCAACCGCAATCAGCACGATGCCGTAACCCAGGCCGTTACCGAGACCGTCGAGAAGCGAATCCTTCGGCGGGTTCTGCAGAGCAAAGGCTTCGGCACGTCCCATCACGATACAGTTGGTAATAATCAGACCAACGAATACGCTGAGCTGTTTACTGATATCGAACAGGAAGGCACGGAGCAGCTGGTCGGCAATAATTACCAGGGAGGCAATCACCGCCATTTCCACAATCATGCGGATGCCCGGCGGGATAATGTTGCGCATCATCGAAATAACGACGTTGGAGAGCGTTACCACCGAAGTCAGCGCGAGCGTCATTACAATGGCGGTGTCCACCTTCACCGTTACCGCGAGTGCGGAGCAGATGCCGAGTACCTGAATGGTAACCGGGTTGTTATCCGAAAACGGATCCATCAATAGTTTCTTAGCAGCAGAAGCCATGATCAGTTCCCCTTAATTGATTTAAAGTATTCAGCGTACGCAGCAGCATCTTTCTGGATCAGGATCTGTACCCCTTTACCAGTGAGTGTTGCTCCCGAGATTCCATCCACCGAAGTGTCGGTCAGCGGGGTGCCCGGCTTAACCACCAGGAAGTCCACCGCTGTTCCGGCTTCATAAAGCTTCTTGCCGGTGAACTGGTTGAGGAACCAGGGTTTTTCAATTTCAGCACCCAAACCCGGAGTTTCTCCGTGCTTGTAGAAACTGATACCCGCAATGGTTTCCAGATCCGCTTCAAGCGAGAGGTAGCCATAGAGCATACTCCAAAGACCTTTTCCAGAGATTGGAAATGCGTATTTGGAAGCTTTGTCGGCCCCTTCATCGGTCCAGGTAAAGATCGGCAGGTCGCCGGCTTTATCTTCAGCCACGTGTTTTTCGAACGTCGCTTCAATGCCCGGACGGTCCATCGAGCTGATGTCGATGCCGAAGGCTTTCACGATGTTCCGTTTTACGTCGAAGGCTTCGTTGGCCTGCTGAGCAGGTTTCAGCACCGATGCCGTAACGGAGAGCAGCAGACTGACCACGAGGCAGGTAACGCCTGCGAAAACAAATGTTCTAGTATCTTCACGCATTGTTCAAAGCCCTCGCATAAGCTGTACGTTTCTTGATGTGTCCCTGAACCACGAAGTGGTCAATCAGCGGAGCCATCACGTTCATGAACAGGATTGCCAGCATGGCACCTTCCGGATAAGCCGGGTTGGCGACACGAATCAGTACGGTGAGCGCACCGATCAGGAAACCGTATATGTATTTACCCGTATTCGTGGCCGAGGCCGAAACCGGGTCGGTTGCCATAAACACGATGCCGAACAGGAAACCGCCCATCACGATGTGATAAACAAAGGGCAGGGCCGCAAACGGATTATCGAGCGGAAGCACGTTGAACAGGGCTCCCATGGCTGCGCAGCCAATGATGCCGGAGAGCATCACACGCCAGGAGGCAATGCCCGTGGCAATCAGGAAGATCATTCCCAACACAATGGCAACGACGGAGGTGGACCCGATACAACCGGGAATGTTCCCCATCGTCATGTTAAACAAGGTGAACCCTTGATCGGCCATCGCCTTAATGGCGTCGCCGCCTTTTTCGACCGCAGCGGCAACCGCCAGCGGAGTGGCCATGGTTACGCCGTCCACGTTTTCAGCAACCGTTCCGAAGATCGGATTATTGTCGAACGCGGTCTTCGCGGTACCGACCCAGACCTTGTCGCCCGAAATCTGCGCCGGATAGGCGAAGAAGAGGAACGCACGGGCTGTGAGCGCCGGGTTGAGAATGTTGTATCCAACCCCGCCGAAGATTTCCTTGCCGATCACGATACCGAACGAAACACCGACCGCAACCTGCCAGAGCGGCAGTGTGGGGGGCAGAATCAACGGGAACAGCATACCGGTTACCAGGAAGCCTTCGTTAATTTCGTGTCGCCGGACAATGGCAAAGAGTACTTCCCAGATACCTCCCACCATGTAGGAGACCATGATGATCGGAAGCACCATGGACGCACCACGGAGAATGTCGGTCATCAGGGTGGCATCTTCCACACCGTTGTTCATGTTGAACTGGTTACCCGCATTCCAGATTCCGAACAGGATGCAGGGAATCAGCGCGTAGATCACGAAGATCATCAGACGCTTCTGGTCGATGGAGTCGCGAACGTGCGGTGCACTCGGGGTGACATCACCCGGGGTGCGGTTAAAGGTGTCACCGGCTTCCCAGAGCGGATAGAGCCGCTCGAATTTTCCGCCTTTTTCAAAGAGCGGGCCGATGTTCTTATCCATAAAATCGAATAGAGCTTTCATTAAATTCCTTCCTCCTCGATCTCTTCCAGTCCGCGTTTAATGATACCGCAGACGTCGGTCTTATGCGGGTCAACAAACGAAGCCAGAGCAAAATCTTCCGGATCCGTTTCGAGGATGCCGAGCTGGATCATTTCGTCGGTGTCATGCGCAAGCGCGGCACGAACGAGGAAATCCGTCATAATGTTCAACGGCTGGAACTTGTCCATCCATCCGGTAACCACCATCGCGCGGTGGCTTCCGTGCATACTCGTACCCAATTTCCACTCGTGGCCGAGGCCCATCACGGAGGAGAGGTTAACCCGGTGCGAGCTGTACTGGAACAGGCCCGGCATCGTCCAGCCCATCAGGTGGCGCGAGCGATCTTCTTCCAGTGCGAAGATTTCTGAGCCGTAATAAGGAACGGCTGTGTCATTCGCCACTTTGCCGCCCCAGAGGATGTTTCCGTTAATTACGCGGACTTCATCACCTTCAAGCGACTTGCTGAGCAGGGGCTCCAGAGAAGCGCCGACCTCTACTTTATAGTACTGGCGGAACTCTTCTTTAACAGCCGGTCCGGCCAGCGCAATCACTTTGGTTCGCGGCAGCTCGCCGGTGGAGAGGAGTTTGCCGATCAGAACGACATCCTGAGCGGTTACGGTATAAACCGTATCGTTCGGCAGGATGGGGCTGATGCGGTTAATGTGGACACTGGTTGTTCCGGAAGGGTGCTTGCCGGCAAACGTGTGGCTTTCGGTGTTTCCAAATTCCGGAATGTCCGAACCGGCCGTTTTACAGAGGTGAACTTTTCCTTCTGTCAGTTTGGCCAGGGCGTTGATGCCGGTTTGGAACGCATCTTCATCGCCTTTCAGTACCACGCTGAAATCCGCTTGAAAAGGAGCGGAGTTTGCGGCGTTGATAAAGATGGCCTTCGGAGCAGTTTCCGGATCGGCAATCTTATTGAAGGGGCGCTGCTTGATCAGCGGCCAAAGGCCGGTGTTCAATAGATGATCGGCTACCTGTTCTCTCGAGAGCTGGCCCACGCTGTCGCGGGTATAGGTCTCGAAGGTAACACTTTCTTCCTCTGCTGACTTCTCGATCAGGATTTCAACCGGAAAGCGGCGCGCGCCCAGATTGACTGCCTTAACCGTGCCGCAGCAGGGTGAACGGAAGAGCATCTTCTCGTTCTTCTTGTTTTCAAACAACACGTCGCCGCGCTTCACGGTTTCGCCCGCCTTAACCTTAAGGCGAGGCTTCAACCCTTCAAACTCGGAAGGGTAGACCGCGAAAAGCTGCTGGCTCGCATATTCTTCCACGTGGGTTTTCGGTTTCCCGATCACCTTGACGTCGAAGCCTTTTTTTATTTTGAAGTTAGCCACGCTATTTTCACTCCTCGGATTTCTTAGTACCAAAAAATCTCTCTAAAATGCTGAAAAGCCCTACACGTTATTGCAATTCAGTGTTCCTGTCTTGTAGCAAATGGTCTCAAATTTGTACGATTTATTTACTCAGTTCGGCAGTTTACATAGTTCGGAAAAGAGCTGTGGACTGCTTAATGGGTATCTCTATACCGATTCATTTCCATCGTTAAAAGAATAAATCGTTATAAAGTTGCTCATAATTGATTCGGGTACCGTTATACAAACATATAAACTCAACCTGCGTTGAGATGTTTACTCAACACGGGTTTCATTGTCACGTTTAAAAAGGTAATCCATGCCCCGTGTATTTCCGGCCAGGCAGCAAGCTGTGCGGCGGAGGCGTCGAGCAGGGAATAAATATAGTCAATCGGGTCGGACGGCGCATTTTTGGTGACCGTGATGGCCGTGGTTTTTCCGCGTTTATCATCCGTACCGAGCGTTTTTCCGGAAACATGTTCGTTTCCGGAGGCATCCAGCACATCGTCCGCCAGTTGATAGGCCGTGCCCAGAAGATAGCCGGCTTCACGCAGCGCATCCGCCTGATCGCCGGACCGATCACCGGCCGCAACTGCGGCAAAAGCGAAGAGGGAGCCGGTTTTATAGCGGCCGACCATTTCGCATTCTTCCCAGGTTCCCGGGCTTCCGCGCAGGATGAGTTCCTGCTCCACTTCCGATGTACACACCTCTCCAGTGCGGTCGATCAGTTCCCGCAACAAATCTTCCCGGTTGACTGCGGTCAGAAGTGCAAGCGCCTTGAACATGAGCATGTCGCCAAAAAGAATCGTTCCGTTTATGCCGTACTTTTTCCAGAACGTCGGGGCGCCCCGACGGATCAGACCGCCGTCAATCACGTCATCATGCAACAGACTGGCGCCGTGGATCATGTCCACAGCCGCTCCGGCATTAATCAGCTCCTCTTCCGGAATGCTATTGGCATTTCCGAGCGCAAGAGTCAGTCGGGAGCGGAGCATTTTACCGCTGCCCAGGAGGTTTTTATTGGCGGGAAGGAGTTTGCTGATGCTGGAGTCTTTAAGGCAGTCGCTCATAGCGGACTTGACCTTTTTTAATTGCGCATCAATCTGTTTTTCATCTCTAGACATCCGCGTATAATGCCGACCAATTTCCTCATGTCAATAATCCGCAACCAAAGAGTTAATATCGCCACGAAGAAGCACAAAATGCCAAAGACATCTTCCCCGAGTGGCTCTCAGAGCATCCTATGCTTCTTTTTGGCCGATAACTGTTATGAACACTAAAGATTTTTCCAATGATTGGAAGTGGCAGATTGCCAATCGCATCCATACTCAAGAGCAACTTGCAGAGCATATTACCCTTTCGGAAAAGGAACGGGCGGCGTTTGAAGGCGAAATTCCACTCTCCTTTGCCGTCACTCCGTATTACACCACGCTGCTGAATAGTTCAGCGTTGCGGAAAACCGTGATTCCGACCGATGCTGAAAATCACGTCGGTACCGGCGAGCTGGCCGACCCGTTGGGCGAAGAAGATCACCGGGCCACCCCGCATCTGATCCACACATATCCCGACAAGGTACTTTTTCTCGCCACCACGTTCTGCTCCACCTACTGCCGCTACTGCACCCGCTCCCGCATCGTCGGGAAGCCACTGACCTTTGATGTCTCCACCTTTGAGGAAACCTTTCAATACATTGAGCAACATACCGAAATACGCGATGTTCTGCTTTCCGGCGGCGATCCGCTCACGATGACGGACAGCGTGCTCGACGAGCTGCTGTCCAGAATCCGGAGTATCCCGCATGTGAAAATGGTCCGCATCGGCTCCAAGGTTCCGGTGGTGCTCCCGATGCGGATAACCGATGAACTCTGTTCCCTGCTTCGGAAACATCGGGTCTGGCTCAGTCTGCACTTCATCCATGCGGATGAGCTGACCGAGGAAACGCAACAAGCCTGCCGCAAGCTGGCCGATCACGGTATCGGCATGGTCAGCCAAACTGTCCTGCTCAAAGGAATCAACGACAATACACCGGCACTTATCGATCTGTTTTACGGCCTACTGGAAATCAATGTGAAACCCTATTACTTGCTTCAGTGCGATCCGGTCCATGGCTCTCGACATTTCCGGACATCGGTAGAGAAGGGGATCGAGCTGATCCAGTCTCTGCACGGCAGCATATGCGGGCTGGCCGTCCCTCAATATGTCATCGATGCTCCCGGCGGAGGCGGAAAAGTTCCAATCCTTGGAAAAGAGCAGATTCGACGGGATGGGGACGATGTTGTTTTTCTCAACTATCTGGGCAAAGAGTACCGTTATCCCGATCCGTTGATTTGAGTCTGATCATCAGGCATGTTTGTGATGATGTATTTTGACCCGAGCGGTGAAGCTCCCGCCGAGCAGTATCATTCCGGCCAGAATTAGACCGATGCAGATCCACGGCGGTTCGGCCGAAGCGGCATCAAAAAACAGGGGACATGCACCAAGGCACGCACCTCCCGCCGGTGTAGAGATCAGCCTCACGAATCCAAGCGGCGGACGCAGTGATCTGAGAAATAAGGCTCCGCCGGCTGCAACCAGCATATATCCTTCTAAAGGATGGTAGAGGAACTGTTTCAGGTAGAGTTGCTGTGTCAGCCCGGCCAGGACCAGAAGCAACCCCAACAGTAATGCCGCAACAGAGACTTTATGATGATTCTGGTGATGATGTTCGTGTAGCGTGTGCATCTTTACCCCCTTCGCTTAAGCCTGTTGTAAGAGGTATACCCCTTGCTTATGAATGCTACAAGATCAAAACCCATAAGGCTTTACAGTATTTTCAAACTTCTTAAATGAACAAAATGTCATGCAATGTTTTCCCGGCCTCCGGCGTTTACTGATCAATTAAGCAACAGGAGATCATCATGAAAGCAAGTGTACTGATTATTACAATGGCATGTGCAGCATCGACTTTGGCGCAGCGCCAGATGCGTAAACATACGGCAAACGAAGCCCGGCCGGTTCGAATTGTTGAGGCAACGGAAGAACCGCCGGCCGAAAGTCACCACCATTTTGAGGTTCAGGACAAAAACCTCGTCATAACGGCCAACGGAATCCCCGAACACAACACCGGGCCCTTTCCAAACCATGGAAACCCGCATGCGATCGAAGAGCAGAAGTACAGCTTTAAAATTCCCGCAAACCCTCAGCCCGCAAAGAAAATGACTTCGGTTTATGGAATGCCGTTCGGTGTCGGACTGAATGGGGTCGTGTTTGATCCGGGCACAGCTGAATATTGGAATGGGGATCGTTCCAGTGGTTGGAACTATGAAGCGCTGGGCGGCGCCGTTCAGCTGGGCATCGATGAAAATCATGCACACGTACAACCTTCCGGAGCCTATCATTACCACGGTCTGCCCACCGGACTGATGGATAAACAGGACTTTACCGATGGTGAGCATTCCCCCTTAATCGGCTGGGCCGCCGACGGCTATCCCATCTATGCCCTCTATGGACATGATGGAAAAGATGCCTCGAAAGTCATCAGGCACACCTCCAGCTATCGTTTAAAAGACGGAGACCGCCCCGATCAGCCCGAAGCCCCGGGCGGAGCGTACGACGGTGCCTTTGTACAGGACTTTGAATATGTTCCAGGCTTTGGAACCCTCGATGAATGCAACGGCACCTGGACCGTAACCCCCGAATTTCCCGACGGCACCTATGCCTACTTTCTGACCGAAGAATGGCCTGTGATTCCCCGCGCCTTCAGGGGAACGCCTGTAAACTTCAAGGGCAATCGTGGTCACTCTCACCGCCGGCCCCGGCGGTAAAAACATCTACACCGTCACTGTTTAGCTGGTAAGCAGATCAGGGAATTATTTCACGCAAAGGCGCCAAGTTCGCAAAGCTAATCCAGTATTGGGCTCTCTGCGCTCTCCGCGCCTCTGCGAGGGTTGCTACGTTATTTAGAGGCTCTACGTCCCGCAGAAGGTTTGATGAACGATCTCGTGCGCTTGCGGGGCCTGCTCATAGGATGCATATTCCGCCCGGTCCTCATAAGGCTTCGCCAGCGCATCCACCAGCTGATGGAAGGGCGCATAGTCATTCCGGTACGCCGCCTGGATGGCTTGTTCAACGCGATGATTGCGGGGAATCAGAACGGGGTTGGCTTGCTGCATGGCCGCCGTGTCCGGCGCGGATTGGGTGGCGCCTTCCCAGTTCGCATACCACGTATCCAGTGGAGCGGAGTCCTGGAACAGCGCGCTGAGTTCGCTACGGTTCCCATAGGTGAGGTGACGGAAAAACAGCGTAAAATCCACTTCGTGTTTCGTCAGCAGCGACAGCCCGCTCTTCACCAGGTCCAGCGGCGCATCGGCAGCCAGACCGAACTTTGCGCGGAACCGGTTATCATATTCGGAGCGGAACAGCCGGTTGAATGTGCCGAGCGTTTGTTTTGCCTTTTCCAGGGCCGCATCAGGCTCCCCGGAGATCAGCGAAAGCAAGGTCTCCGCAAAGCGGCTCAGGTTCCAGCTGGCCATATTCGCCTGATTGCCCCAGGCATACCGCCCATTGCGATCAATCGAGCTGAATACGCAGTTGGGGTGAAAATCATCCATAAAGGCGCACGGACCGAAGTCGATCGTTTCCCCGGAGATGGCCGTATTGTCGGTGTTCATCACACCATGGATAAAGCCGAGCGCCATCCACTGCGGAATGAGTTTCGCCTGTGCTTCGACCACCCGCTCCAGCAGGGCAATATATGGATCTTCGGCATTCGCTGCATCCGGGTAGTGGCGGGCAATCGTATAGTCCGCCAGTTCGCGCAGGGCATCTTCATCGTTCTGGTTATAAAAATATTGGAACGTGCCGACGCGGATATGACTGGAGGCCACCCGTGTGAAAACACCACCCGCCAAATGACCCTCCTGTCGGAGAACCGTTTCTCCGGTCGTCACGGCCGCCAGCGCACGTGTGGTCGGCACGCCGAGTGCGTGCATCGCCTCGCTGACGATGTATTCGCGCAGCACCGGGCCCAGGGCCGATTTTCCATCGCCGCCACGGGAGAACGGGGTGCGCCCGGACCCTTTCAGCTGAATGTCGCGCCGGATTCCGGTTTGATCCACCACTTCACCCAGTAACAGTGCCCTGCCATCGCCCAGCTGCGGTGAAAAACCGCCGAACTGATGCCCGGCATAGGCCTGCGCCAACGGCTCCGATCCTTCTGCCGTATCATTGCCTGAAAATACATTCAGCGCTTCCGGCGAATCCAGCCAGGCCGGGTCAATGCCCAACTCCGCAGCCAATTCTGTATTTGCCCGGAGGAGTTGAGGCGCCGGCACTGTGGCGGCAGGTTGTTTCGAGAAAAAGCGTTCCGGCAAACGGGCGTAGGTATTATCAAAAGGGATAGGGTTCGACATGCTGTTCCTTGACTGTTTTTTTGTTCCTGAAATTATGTGTGCAGATTCCCGGCTTTTTTTTGCACAGAGCCGCAAAACGATGTTTAGTTGCCGCATCGATATTAAATCTGGTCAGAAACTACTATGAATCTCATTCATCAGATATAGAAGATTACAAATAATAAGCTTCTTTTTCCGAGATGCATGAATCGGGACTGATCGGGTGGAGACATCAACTTGTAGTCTGTTTTTTTTACAGAAGAACCTTTGCGAAACGAATATCGCTGAACGAAGACTGTCGGGAAGTGATATCCACCCATTGGAAAGACTCATCGAGTTGGGGTTATCGGTTTCATTGCCTCCAACCTGATTTTTTTTCAGTCGCCTTGTTCCATGGAATAACAACTAATTTGCAGCAACCAGAGATAGCGTCATAAAGCTTCCGTAGATCAAGACTCCGATTATTCCAAGCAACAGAGTTGCACGACAGTATGTTACGCGGTTTCTGTTACCAGCTCCAAACGTCCAGATAATGAAGCAGATGATATTCACCAGAGGAATAGACAAGGCTACCAACGTCCAAAACCAGTCCCCGGTAGTCATTGGTTCTTCGTTATAGTTGTTCATAGGTTCTCCTGTTGTGTGAATAAGCTATTCCCATCACCGGCGGTTCGCCATTATAAACGGGATTGGCTTTTGCAATTCAGTTCCTATTAGGCGAAATCCAACCTTCCAACTACAGGAAGTTTACTTTACCTTTTTCTTAATGGACTTGATTACAAAACTAGAAAAGCGTTTCGGTTCGTGGGCCATCCCGAATCTGGCCCTCTATATTATTGCCATTCAACTGATTGGCGTTGTGTTGCTCTTTACCCACCGGGCCGAATTTTCGGACCTGATTCTGCATGGGAACTCGGTATTGGACCGAGGCCAGTGGTGGCGGCTACTTTCTTTTATGATGCTTCCGAAAACAATGAGCCCGATCTGGTTGTTTTTTGCTTTTTATATTTTTTATATGATCGGAAGCATGCTGGAACAACAGTGGGGTTCCTTTCGCTTTAATCTGTTTATAATGATCGGATATCTGCTGACGGTGGCCATGGCTTTTCTGAATCAGGGGGTCATCATCACCAACACCTACTTCCTTGGATGTGTTTTTCTCGCTTTTGCCACACTGTTTCCAAATATCGAGTTCAGATTGTTTTTTATTCTGCCGGTAAAAGTTAAGTGGTTGGCCTGGATTACGGCGGCGTTCTATATGCTCACCCTTTTTTCTGCAGATGTGGGAGGCCGTCTTGGCGTAGCGGCTGCTTTTACTAACTATCTCCTCTTTTTCGGAAAAGATTTTTTGAATGGTTTTAAAGCAGGGCAGCGCCGAAAAGCATTTGTGGCTGAGCAGAGTGTCGCAGCAGCGGTCCCGCGCCATGTGTGCAAAACCTGCGGGAGTTCGGATAAAAGCGATGAGCGTATGCATTTTCGCTATTGCTCCACTTGCGGGGAATGTTTCTGCGAGGAGCACATCAGCAATCACGAGCATTAATATGAAACTGCGCGCTCCCCAGACCAACGCAAGCTGCGAAGAATCTGTTCAGGGCGGAGCGCTCATTTTAAAGCTGTCCGGGCGGTTGGATGCCCGCTCGGTTCCGGAACTCTGGCCTTCAATTAACCATGCCTTTAAAAAGAAACAGATTGAATCTGTTACCATTCATGGAGCCGGAATTTCTTATTGTGATGGAACCGGCGCGGCTTTGTTAGTTCATGTCCGGAAATCGGCGCGGCTCCTGGGGATCGATGCTGTATTTCAGGATCTGAATTCCGATGTTGCGGATTTGATGGCTCTCTTTCCGGTGAAAACCATTGCTCGTGTTCCGGAAGAAAAGGGGCACCAATGGGGCGATCTGGTGGAGCGCATTGGAGAAGCGTTCTACGTGGGGCTCGTCGGTCTCGGAGAGCATGTTTCTTTTCTGGGCGAGCTGGTTTCCGGTTTATTCAAAACGCTGATCCAGCCTGGCCGCCTTCGAGTGCGCGATCTGATGGTAATCATCGAGGCGGCGGGCCCGCGCGCACTTCCAATCGTTGGAATGCTGGGCTTTCTGATCGGTTTGATTATTGCCTTCCAGGGTGCCATTCTAATGAAACAGTTCGGTGCTGAAATCTATGTGGCCGATTCGGCGGGGCTGCTAATGGCGCGTGAGCTGGGGCCGCTGATTACGGCCATCATTGTGGCCGGGCGAACCGGCTCAGCCTTTGCGGCTGAGATTGGAACCATGAAGGTGAATGAGGAGATCGACGCATTTTCGACCATGGGACTGGATCCGGTCCGTTTTCTGGTGATTCCGCGAGTGCTGGCCGCCTCCGTGATGACTCCTTTGCTGTCGGTCTTCGCCATTCTGTTTGGGCTGGCCGGTGGTGCGGTGGTGATGCTGAGCATGGGCTATCCGTTGGTGACCTACGTAAACCGGGTAATTGAAGCTCTGAGTCCTGCAGATTATCTGGGCGGCCTGTTTAAAGCACTTGTTTTCGGTTTTCTGGTCGCTGCTTCCGGTTGTCTGTGCGGGCTGCGGACGGGCGACGGGGCCAGTGCTGTGGGCACATCAGCAACGCGGGCCGTGGTCAGTTCTATCATGCTGATTGTATTAGCCGACGGCATATTTGCCGTACTTTTTTTCTATCTGGGAATTTAGGACATGGATTGTTGGATGAAGGGATCTATGAATTGTTGGAAACCAATTATGGGAGAGGTGGGGGATGCGTGTTCACGCTTTACCGGTTTACCCATCTTTTCATTCATCTATCCAGAACTTGAGCGATGAGCGAACGGGAATCCATAATTACAGTCAACAACATGACCGCGCGTTACGGCGAACGGTTGGTGCTGGATTCCATTTCTTTCGGAGTCAACCGTGGGGAAATCTTTGCGATCCTGGGTGGCTCCGGCTGCGGTAAATCCACGTTGCTGAAGCATATGATCGGTCTCTATAAACCGGCCGGCGGCGATATCCGGATCGGGGATGCCAGCATAGTCAATGCAGAAGGAACCGACCGGGATGAGTTGATTAGAACGTTCGGCGTCATGTATCAAAGCGGCGCCCTTTTCGGGTCAATGACCCTGCTGGAAAACATCTGTCTGCCGCTGGAAGAATTTACAGACCTTGGAAAAGAGGCCCGCGAACTGGCCGCCTGTATGAAACTCAGTCTGGTGGGATTGGCAGAATTTGCGCACCATATGCCGTCGGAAATCAGCGGTGGAATGAAAAAAAGAGCGGCTATTGCCCGTGCGATGGCGCTGGATCCGGAAATCCTGTTTCTGGATGAGCCGTCGGCCGGGCTGGACCCGGTTACGGCGGACGAGCTTGATGATTTAATCATTCAGCTCTCCCGTTCATTGGGCATCACCTTTGTCATTGTGACCCATGAGCTTCCGAGTATTTATAAGGTTGCGGATCGTGTGATCATGCTGGACGCTCAAACAAAAAAGATTATCGCCGAGGGAAATCCCGAGGAACTGAAAAAAACTTCAGATAACGAATGGGTCCGGGACTTCTTTAACCGAAAAGGAAGTGCCGGAGCGAAGGGAGTTGAAGATGGGTAGTACTAAACCGCATTATTTTGCGATCGGCATTTTTGTTCTTGTTGCAACCGCACTCGGATTGGTTGGGATTGTGATGCTCAGTTCTGATGCACTCAGAGCCCCCGAACGGTTTATTGAAACCTATGTGGATGAGTCCGTTCAGGGTATTGACGTAGGAACGCCGTTTAAGCTGCGCGGGGTTAAAGTCGGTAGTGTGAGCCAAATCTCGATGGTATCGTCGGTGTATGACACCGCGAAAATGTATGTAATGATTCGTATTGCGCTTGATAAATCAGCCCTTCAGGTTGAAGACAACGAATTTGAAGACCGGGTCCGGGAGCAGGTTGAAAAAGGGCTTCGGTTAAAACTGATTCCTCAGGGCATTACCGGCCTGTCGTTTGTGGAGGCGGATCTGTTTCCCGACTCCGATGCCGATCCACTTGAAATCGACTGGAAACCTTCTTTTATCTATATTCCGGCAACCCCCGCAACGATGACCTTGATCAGCCGATCACTGGAGCGGCTGTCGGCCCAGCTTGATACGCTGGATCTGGAAACGATCGGCGGAAACATTGAAAGCATCACTGAAAATCTGAATGTATCGATGATGCATATCGAAGAGCTTATGGAGAATGCGGCGAATGCTTCCGGGGAGGTCGCGGATAATCTTGTGACGGCCTCCCGTGACCTGCCGGTCATTACTGCAAATCTCACCGATACCACTGAGCAGCTTGAGGAACTGATCTCCTCGTCTGACCAGGATGTTGATCTGGTCCTGCGAAATCTCCGCTATATAACGGATGATGCCCGCGAGCTGATCCGTATGCTCAAGCGTTACCCGGGCATGTTGCTGTCTGAGCCGCCGGAACAAACTTTAAGTCGATAAGGATGAACCTATGAAACGGATAATACTCTCAATGGCATTGCTGATTTCCGCATTTATGCTGAATGGATGTGTGAAACTCTGGCAGAAAACGATCGATATACAAACCTACATGATCCGGGTGGAGCGGACGGCCGCACCGCTTGAAACCTCGTCAGGAAAAAAACTATGGATTGATGAAGTGTATGTGCAACCTCCGTTTAACGTACGCAGCCTGGTTACGCGTGAAAATGAGGTGAAATTCACGACGAGCTACTATTCCGAGTTGCTTATGTCTCCGTCCGAAAACTTTCAGAACGGATTCTTCAACTGGCTTTCTGCCAGCGGCATGTTTGATTGGGTTACCATTACCGACCGGAAGGATATGAGCCATCGGCTGGTTATTACGGTGACGGATTTTTATGGAGATGTTCCCGGCAAGCAGGTTGTGCTGCGGATAAAGCTATCGTTACTGGATGAAATAAGCAGCGAAAACAAAGTGCTTCTGCATAAAGATTACGAACGGAAGGTTTCTGTTGCTCAAGGTGATGCTGACGGTTATATACTCGCCTACAACGAGGCGTTTGCTGAAATTCTCAGGGAGTTTGAAAAGGATGCGGTGTCTGCTCTCCAGTGAAAGTCCAGCTAATGATAGAAAATGGTTTACTTGCATTTCCAATGGAGAGTAACCTGATCAGCAATTAATGTTTTGGAGGTAATGATGGCAGTTAATCAGGCAGTAATTTTTACAAAACCGGTTCATCATCTGGAGCTGGATCTGACTCCCGAAAAGCTGGACGAGCTTGCTCGGGCCTTTTTTGAACAGCACGGTTTCTCGTTTGTTCTCAGCAGAGAGGTGTCAGGGAAAGAGCTTGCTGAACGGGCCGTTATCAAACAGCACTATCTGATTTACAGCACCGCCGCCTGTGCAGAGCAATTTAATATTTCCGACGAAGCGAAAGCTCGTTTTGAATCTGCTTTTAGCAAAACCTGGGAGGATGAACTGAACTCCGGAAAAATTCTTTCAACGGCGGCTCTGCTGGAGGAGAAAAGAATCAGCGTGCATCAACTCTTCAACCGATGGAACGGATTGTTTGGTGCCGGGAAAGCCGCGAAACTTCAGGACGGATTTATCATGGGGTATCTTGAGGATCTGGAAGCCTACTGTGTGAATGCTTTTTATCCCTCCATGGAAGCCAACTTCAACAACCCTGCAACACGTATTAACTATTACGTGGTCGAGTTTGATTCGGAACAGGTATCCTGGAAGCAGTTCCGGAAAAAAGTTCTGGGAGCCACCAATGCCAGCAACGCAGTACCGGAAAGCTTCCGGGGGCAGCTCTATTCCGAATACCCGGTCCCTTTTCCCGGTCGCGATAATTTTGTGCACGGCAGCGCCGGCCCCTTTGAAGGCTTTGTGGAGCGCGCCATTCATGAGACGGACTTTGAGATATCTTCCAACCCGGTAGGAGTTTTCCTCGAAGGAAAGGGCGTCACACTCGAATCCTTTGCTGCATGGAAAGCCGCGCAGTCTATTACGACGCTTGGGGACGTTTTTGATGCAACAGAAGAAAAAAACACAGCAGATGTTTTCCAGACATTGGAAAAAATAAACTGGTAAGCATTCATTATTAGAATGTTGCCTTCAACACGAAGACGGTAATTGTTTTTATTTCCCGGAATTCGGTTCATCTGCAGGCGAATGCATCAGAAGGCCTCTCCGACACTTACATAGAATCCCTCGTCATCGCCTTTTCCCCAGGCGTAATCGAAACGGAAATTCATCTTATTTTCTGCATTGAGTAAGTACCGAAATCCAAGCCCGCCGCTGGGATACAGGTCGTCGGAATCCGTATTTTTAAAACTTCCGTTGTAGAGCTGGGAAATTCCGGCGAAAGCGACTCCCCCGATTTTATCGGTGAATCGGATGCGGTATTCTCCCTGGAGTGCAACCAGGTTTTCTGCAACATTCTCTCCTCCGGTATAGCCGCGCAAGTCTGAAAAACGGCCGAGTGTGGAAAGGCCGGAATAAGGTGTTCCGGATGGGGTAAAGCGGCCAAAAGCACGTAGGGCAAGGACCTGCTTATCGATAAATGAGATATACTGATTCGCAAAACCTTCGGTGATGTAATAACTCGAGGACGCCCCCCAGCTTTCCGGAACAGTCGTCAGGCTCAGTTCACTCTGATTTCCAGCCGTTGGGTAGCGCACATGGTCACGAGAGTCGTGCGAGGCAATCGCTCCCAATTGCCCGGAGGTGGCATCTTCCACTTCCGCCAAAAGAAAATATGCTTTGGCGATCGTGTTTGGATTCGAATATTTAACGTCGACAAGTTCTCCCTTTAATCCCAGAAACCAGTTGCCGTAGACCCGTCGGTCAACGCGACCGAAAAGCACCGTTGCGGTGGTATCGAATTTCACGTTCTGCAGACCCTCAATAATGGAAAAGTCATTTTTAATTTTGGGATTCACCAATCCGGCCGTGACTCGCCAGGTATCCTGTTTCCAGAAGGTCTGAGCAAAAATCCCCATGAAATAACTGTCGGTATCGGAATAAAGTCCCATCGCGCCAATGGCGGATGCAGGATTGTTGGTGGAACTCTTTTCCGTATTGAAAAAATACATACCCATCACTCCGCCTCCATTTCCAAAGGCCGGATTGGCAACGACCATGGGGGCGACCAACCAGGATTTTTCCTCTTTATCTGTCGAGGAATGAAGGGTGTTGGTGTCTGCTGTGGTCAGGATCGGAATAAATGCGGTCAGTAGCGCAAACTTATGAAGTGCGGGGTATGATTTCATTCTTATAAACTAACGGATTAGTGAAATAAATCGACAGGAATGTTGGTTGTTAATTCGGCGAACGAAGATGGTCCTGAGTTTGAATCGATTTGAATAACTCCCTCCATGGTAATTTGATAAATAAATTGCATGGATTGGTAACTGAAACTATAATCTTTATTACAAATAAACCAACAGGAGGTTAGTAATGAAGCAATTCATGAGTATTACTGCAGTTGCATTGATGGTAATCGGCATCACCGGTTGTAACAGCATGAAGAAAGATGCATGTTGCGGCGAAGCGGCCTGTTGCGCCAAAGAGTGTCCGGCTGACTGCACAAAGCCTTGTTGCGCAAAGCCTGCGGAGTAAGCTGCCGCTCGCTCTGAATAGTAAAAAAGCCCGCCTCACAGCGGGCTTTTCCGATATCTGGAACAGGACCTAGAAGTCGACGATGTTGGAAATGTAGGCTTCCAGTTCGGCGATCGGCAGGCGGATCTGTTTCATCGTGTCGCGGTCACGGATCGTGACGGCGTTATCTTCTTCGATGGTTTCGAAGTCGACGGTGACACAAAGCGGAGTTCCGATTTCGTCCTGACGGCGGTAGCGACGTCCAACAGCGCCGGTCTGGTCGTAGAAACATTTCCAGCGTTTGGAAAGCTGCTCATAAACCTCTCGGGCTTTTGCCACTAGGGGCTCTTTGTTTTTAACGAGCGGCAGCACGGCAACTTTGTACGGAGCGATACAGGGCGAGAAGGCAAGCACGGTACGCGCTTCATGACCTTCCGGAGCACGTTTGGCACCGACTTCGGCGGTCGAGATTTCACCCGTTTCTTTATTAATCCATTCTTCGCGATAAGCCTCGCAAAGCAGGGCCAGGGCAATACGGTCCACACCGGCCGACGGTTCGATCACATGCGGGATATAGCGCTCTTTGGTTTCCTCGTCGTGGTATTCCAGCTTCTTGCCGCTGGTTTCCTGATGCTGTGTGAGGTCGAAGTTACCGCGGGCAGCAATACCTTCGAGTTCCTGCGTACCAAACGGGAAGTCATACATAATATCGGTGCAGGCGCTGGCATAGTGAGCCAGGGCGTCGCCTTCGTGGATGTCGCGGTGCATGCGGCCTTCCGGCAGCCCGACCTTTTCATACCACTTCAGACGTTCTGTCACCCAGTATTCATGCTGTTCCGCATCGGTGCCGGGTTTGATAAAGAATTCGAGTTCCATCTGTTCAAACTCACGCGAACGGAAGGTGTAGTTACGCGGGTTGATTTCGTTTCGGAAGGCTTTACCGATCTGGGCGATGCCGAAGGGCACCTTATTGCGGACGGTGGAGCAGACATTGCCGAACTGGGCGAAGATGCCCTGTGCGGTTTCCGGACGAAGGTAAGCAACGTTGGAGCTTTCTTCAACAGGGCCGACGTAGGTTTTGAACATCAGATTAAACGCGCGCGGCTCGGTGAGCGTGCCCGGTTCATTGGTGTCGGGGCCGACGAGCTTGTCGTAGGCATCGAGCGGAATATCGAGCAGGGCGACTTCGGCATAATCAGCGGCATCGCCTTTGGCGACCTTTTTGATTTTCTTTTCAGCCGGGGCCGGAGCGTTTTCGTGGTAGGCGAACATCAGCGCGGAATCATCGGTCTTGTGCTTCAGCACGAAGATCTGGTCGGCTCTGTATCGGCCCTTGGTTTCGCGGCAGTCGAGCATCGGGTCCTTGAAGTTGCCGACGTGGCCCGAGGCTTCCCAAACGCGGGGATGCATGATGATGGAGGAGTCGAGGCCGACAATATCTTCCCGCAGCTGGGTCATGGATTTCCACCAGCAGGCTTTGATGTTGCGCTTCATTTCAACACCGAGGGGACCATAGTCCCAAAAGCCGTTGATTCCACCGTAAATTTCCGAGGTCTGGAAAATAAAACCACGCCGCTTGCAGAGGCTGACAAGGGCGTCCATTGTTACTTCGTAGTCGTTTGCTTTCATAAGACGGGCGAGAATGCCGAAGCGCCCTTAGAGGGTCAAGAAGAACAACTGGAAGAAAAGCGTGTACAATCTACGGAAACTCTATTAATCCAATAGATATGAAGGATGTAGAAACACGCAGAGTGGTGCCGATCTCAACAATTACCCTGGTTTGTATCGGTGTTTTGGCTCTTTTCCAGGTTTTCATGCTGACCGGTGCCTATCAAATCAAGACGGCCGCCGTGAAAAAAATTGCGCCCGGGCTCTACGAACCCTTCCGCAAAATGGTGGGGGAGCATCCGACGTCCCGCCCGGTTCCGGCGACCGAAAAGGACGATGACTCTTCGGTCTCGGATGTGGCAACTGTTGCAGGGATCAACCCGGAAGACCTTTCCGTAACCATTGAAAATGTGGAAAGGCCGATACTGGACCCAACCACTCCGACTGAAGAAGGCACCACCTTGATTCCGGTCAGCCAGCCCGAAAAAGAACCGGAACCGGTGGATGAAGATATTCCGGTCGGCTAGTCTGTCCGGTCGTTTTTCTTTTCGCCGCGTTTACGTTTTTCCTTTTCAACCGACTCTTTGCCGGCTCGGCTGGCCGCTTCGACCGTCTCTTTTACAGCGCGCAGCGCAATGGTTCCGGTTTCTCTGGCGGCCTTCGCCGCAATTTTTCCTGCAGCGCTGGCCGTTTCCTTAACCGTGTTAACCGTAACCGAGCTGGCGGCCAGATTGAAGCTGTAGGCATTACGGACCGAACGCAGCGGGGTCAGCACAAAGATGTCCGCAACGGCTCGCTGTACCGGCCATTCGCCATCGGTCTTCCGAATCTTCATCAGCAGGGGCAGAACGAGAAGCCAGATCATCAGGTTGTGTGCAATGATCATGATCTGAAAATAAGAAAACTCGGTTCCGGCATAGAGCTGAATGCCCGTTGGATGAGCCGTATACCAGTCTTTCACCCAGCCGCCGACTATGGGGCCGAGCGCGGAAAGCGTACCGATCAGCGTCCAGTGCACCGCCATGGCCATGGTCGTTCCTTCTTTGGGGGAAAGGGTGGCGAGCAGGTTCAGCTGAAGCAGGCCCACAGCCGCAAAAACGCCGCCGGCCAATAGTGAGCTGATGCAAAGCAGCATCACCGGTTGGGGCACTCTTCCAAGGATTGGAAGTAAGCCTGTGGAGTTTCCATCCAGAAAAAACCAGACCACGGAAAACAGTGGAATCATCACCACCATTGCAAGTCCGAATGTGCGCAGGCCGACCCGCTTAATTATCCGCCCTCCCAAAAAGCTGGAGACCACGCTGCTGATCATGCCGGCCAGTTGGATCGAGGAAAGGTGGGTGTAGGAAATGCCGAAGGTGGTTTTCAGATAAACGTTCATGAACGGCGCAAAAAATCCGAGGCCGAAAAACCAGACGCACATGGCCAGCGTGAAATAGAGAAAATTACGGTTTTCCAAGGGTTGGAAAATCCGTTTGCGGATGGAGAGCGCCCGGTTGGGCTGGGAGATCGGGGGTTCAATGACGAACCAGTGGACCACAATATCCAGCACACCGGTAACTGCCGCAAGGATCAGCAACCAGCCGAATCCTGCAAAAGAGTGGGCCGGAAACAGGTCCAGGAACCAGCCGATCATCGCCACGCTGAACAGGGAGGCGATCATCACGACGCCTTGCCGTTTGGACCAGAAATCGGCCCGCATATCATCCGGAACCAGTTCGGCCATCCAGCTGAACCAGGCGGGAGCGCTCATCTGGGCCAGAAAACTGAAAACACCGATGGCGCCCAGCGTCAGCCAGATCGCAACGGAACCTTGATCCGGACTGATTAAAAGGAAAATGCCGGGCACGGCCATCGAGGCACGGGCGAGGGAGGTGGTAATGGCCCAGAAAGGTTTGCGGGTTGAGAGTCGTTCTGTATAAAAGGCCGACGGAATCTGCACCAGCATACCCAGCTGAAAAAGGGCAGCCGTCATCCCGATGGCAATGCCTCCGGCACCCAGTTTTTCCAGCATCAGCGGAAGGGGGCCGTTCTGCACAAAGATGAAGAAGAACATGCCGAGGGCTCCGGCAATCATGCTGTTATGAAGTGAAGTGCGCAGGGCACGGTCTGGATAAATTGGCGGCATGGCAAAAGGGTCCTGAAGAAACGGAATGTTTCAGTTCGCGGAGGTGATTAATACAACCCGATTGGTATGGCAACCTGAAATGTCAGGGAAATACAATCAGGTTTCCCAGTAGGCCAGAAACTCGATATTTCCCGCCGGACCTTTAATGGGCGAAGTACAGAGTTCCAACCATTGGAAACCAAGCTCCTCGGTGCCGAATTTGCGGACCTTTTCAATAACCTCTTCATGAATGGCCGGATCGCGCACCACGCCGCCTTTTCCCACCTGATTTTTACCGGCTTCAAACTGCGGCTTGATCAGCGAGACAATGTGGCCGCCCGGTTTAAGCAGATTTTTCAGTGGCGGAAGAATCTTGGTGAGCGAAATGAACGAGGTATCGATGCTGCAGAAATCGGCCGGATCGGGAATGTCTTCCGGAGTGATGTAGCGCGCATTGGTATTTTCCATCACGACAACGCGGGGATCTTCGCGGAGCTTGTAGTGCAGCTGATTCGTTCCGCAGTCGACGGCATAGACTTTTGAAGCGCCGTGCTGGAGCATAAAATCGGTAAAGCCGCCGGTGGAGGAGCCGATGTCGAGGCAGACGGCTCCGGTCAGATCAAAACCGAACTGTTTGTGGGCCCCCTCAATTTTAAGGCCGCCGCGGCTGACATATTTTTCCTTTTCTTTAAGGAAGAGCTGCACATCGTCTTTAAACTGATGTCCGGGTTTCGTGGCAAGCTGTTCGCCCACGGAAACCATACCGGCGCGGATCAGGCGTTGGGCCTGTTCGCGGCTGTCGGCGAGTTCGCGCTGCACAAGAAGTTGATCTAGTCTGATTTTCGGCATAGGCGCTATTAACGAACGAGCGGGCGGTCGGATTCAACCTTAAATGTTTCCAATCATTGGAAAGTTCGGAAGCCTATTTGACGGGGTTCGATCCTGAGTCTATCTTTTGTGAGACTATTTCGGGTCAGATTTCGATATGTTGCAGCAAATGTCCTTAATAGGTCAATGGACGCGTTTATAGGGGGTAAGTAGAACCATGTTACGAGGCAGAACTTTGGAGATGAATCATATGAATGCATTTAAACTGATGCTGGCAACGGCGGCACTTTCGTTAACTGTTTTTGGAGCGGACCGCCCGAACGTCATCATTATCTACGGCGATGATGTTGGCTATGGTGATGTCGGCGCCTACGGCTCAAAAATGATCCCTACACCGAACATCGACCGGCTGGCGGCTGAGGGAATTCGTTTTACGGACGGACATTGTGCGGCTGCCACCTGTTCGCCTTCGCGCTATTCTATGCTGACCGGCATTCATGGTTTCCGTGACGGCGTATCCATTCTGCCGCCAAACGCCCCGTTGAGTATTTCAACGGAAATTCTGACGTTGCCCAAATTGTTCCAGCAGGCCGGTTACACCACCGGCGTGGTTGGTAAGTGGCATCTCGGAATCGGTGCCAAGGATGTGCCGACCGACTGGAACGGCGATGTGAAACCCGGCCCGCTGGAAATCGGCTTCAATAAATCCTTCCTGCTGCCTTCCACCAACGATCGGGTTCCCTGTGTTTATCTCGATGGTCACCGCGTGGTGAACCTGGACCCGAACGACCCGCTCTTTGTGGAACGGAAGCTGCCGGCCATCCGCAAGCATAAAGGCAGCACGCAGTACCCGGATGCAAAGAAAAATCCCGAGGCCATGACCTACTACAAAAGCACACACGGACACAACAACAGTGTCATCGGCGGTATTGGACGCATCGGTTTCATGGCCGGTGGTAAATCCGCGCTCTGGAATGACGAGACCATGGCCGACAAGTTCGTGGAACAGGCAAAGAAATTTATCGCGGAAAGTAAAGATGAGCCGTTCTTCCTCTATTTTGCCTCGCAGGACATTCATGTCCCGCGCGCGCCGCACCCGCGTTTTCAGGGGAAAACCGAACTCGGATACCGCGGCGATGCCATGGTGCAGTTCGACTGGTCGACCGGTGAAATCATGAAAACTCTGGAAGAAAACGGACTGACCGATAATACAATCGTAATTTTCTCCAGCGACAACGGCCCGGTCTATGACGACGGGTATGATGACGGCACCACCGTTAAAACGTCTGAAAAAGATGTGGACCGCGGTCACGATGGTTCCGGCATTTATCGAGGTGGGAAATATCAGATCTATGAAGGTGGAACCCGCGTACCGTTTATTATCCGCTGGCCCGCCCGCATCAAGCCGGGGGTTTCCGATGCGCTGGTCAACCAGATCGATTTCATCTCCTCTTTTGCGGCGCTTCTTAAACTGGACGTGCCGGCGGACGAAGCCAAAGACAGCCGCAACACACTGGATGCATTTCTTGGCAGTGATCAGGTCGGTCTGCCTTTCATGCTCGAAGAAGCCCTTCGTAATGGTCGCGCCCTGCGTATCGGGGATTGGAAATATCTGGGAGAGGGCACGGCCAGAAACAAGCCGAAGGGAGCCGAACTCTACAATCTGGAAAACGATCCTTCCGAGCAGAAAAATATCATCAAGGATCATCCGGAAAAAGCGGAAGCCATGGCGAAACAAATGGCTGAATTGATCAACGCTCCGGGGGTACGTTAATGTTCCGGTATCTCATCGCCTGTTTCCTGCTGGCCGGCTCGGTGCTGGCCAAACCCAATATTATCTACATCAACGCCGACGATCTCGGCGTGATGGATGTGAATTATAACAGCGACCGCTATCTTACGCCCAACATCAACCGGCTTTGTGCCGAGGGCATGGTGTTCAGCGAAGCCTATGCCGCTGCCGCCAACTGCGCGCCCAGCCGGGCGTGTGCCATGAGCGGGCAATATGCTCCGCGGCACGGCGTCTATACGGTCGGAAATTCAGATCGCGGCGCTGCCAAGCATCGGAAGCTGATTCCGATTATGAATACGGAAAAACTGGCACTGGATAATCTGACCATTGCAGGCGCGTTACAGCAGGCCGGCTATAAGACGATTCATCTCGGCAAGTGGCATCTGGGGGATGATCCAACACAGCAGGGTTTTGATATCAACATTGGTGGCGACATGTCCGGAGGCCCTTCCGGTGGCGGATACTTTTCTCCGTTCAGCAGAGGACCCATGACGGCCTACAACGACAAATATCCGGAAGGAACCCACCGGGTCGATATCTTTGCGGATCAGGCCGTGAAGTTCATGCAGGTTTACCGCGAACAGCCGTTTTTTATGTATATGTCATTTTATTCGGTGCATACCAAACTGGAACCGGTTCCCGGGCTGGTTGAAAAATACGATCCATCCAGGGTCCGGCCGGACTATGCGTCTATGATTGAAAAGATGGACCAGGGCATCGGCCGTATTCTGAATGCCCTGGAGCAACTCAATCTCAAAAGAAACACGTTGGTGGTGTTCACTTCCGACAATGGCGGCATCAAAAAAACGTCCAGTCAGGCACCGTTCCGCTCCGGAAAAGGCTCTTATTTCGATGGCGGCATCCGTGTGCCGTTGGTCATCCGCTGGCCCGGCCATGTTTCACAGGCGCTGTGTGAAGTTCCAGTGTCTGGAATCGACTTCTATCCCACCTTCCTGGAAGCGGCCGAACTCCCCGTGCCGGAGGGTAAAGTGCTGGATGGCGTGAGCCTGACCCCGTTGTTTAAAAAACGCGGTACGATTCCGGAACGCCCGCTGTTCTGGCATTTTCCAGTTTATCTGCAGAAATATGCCGGCAAGGGCGATGATTCGCACGACGAATATTTCCGCACGCGCCCCGGTTCTGTGATTCGACTGGGCCGTTGGAAGCTGCACGAATATTTTGAAGACGGTCGCATTGAACTCTACGATCTCGCCGCCGATCCCGCTGAGCGCATGAACTTCGCGCATATTCATCCGGAAAAGGCATCTGCAATGCATCAGATGCTGAAGGATTGGCGCAAAGAAACGAACGCGCCGGTGCCGACCGAGCTGAATCCGAAGTACAAAGCCGAGACAGCATCGAGCAGCAAATAATGAAAACGTGGTTAGCGCTTCTATTCGCAATGTGCACCGTCTTTGCCGGCGCCCGACCCAACGTTTTGTTTCTGTTGGTCGACGATCTGGGGTGGGCGGACCTGGCCTGCTATGGAAACGACTTTCATGAAACCCCGAACGTCGATCGACTGGCGGCTGAAGGGGTTCGCTTCACCGATGCGTATGCGGCCTGTGCAGTTTGCTCGCCGACGCGTGCGAGTATTCAGACGGGGCAGTATCCGGTTCGTTTCGGCATCACCGACTGGATTGCTGGTGCCCGTAAATCCAATACTCCGCTAAAGGAAAAGTTTACGGAACGCATGCTTCCTTTGGAAGCGGTCACGGTGGCCGAGGCTTTTAAGGATGAGGGCTATCATACGGCCTTTGTCGGCAAGTGGCATCTGAATGACGTTGGTCATGATACCGGATTCCCGGAAGATCAAGGCTATGATGTCAATGTGGGCGGGCATCATAAGGGCTCTCCGCCGGGAGGCTATTTTGCGCCTTTCAAAAATCCTAAGCTGAAAAACCGCCCGGACGACGAATACCTGACCGACCGAATGGGGGACGAAGCATCCCGGTTGATTCAAGCCTATGCCGGTGATTCCAAACCGTTTTTCCTGATGCTTGCTTTTTACACGGTACACACACCCATTCAGCCGAAGCCTGATCTCCTGAAGCACTATCAGGAAAAGCTGAAAACCAATACGTCCAACCATTGGAAAAATCCGAAGTATGCGGCCATGGTTCACAGTATGGATGAAAACGTCGGGCGGGTTCTACAGACCCTGGAAGAGACCGGGTTGACGGATGAAACGATTGTGGTTTTCTTTTCGGATAACGGCGGACTGCATTATCAGACCTCGTGTTATCCCTTGAGTAAGGGGAAGGGATTCTATCATGAAGGAGGCATCCGCGTGCCCTTCATTATCCGCTATCCTGGAACCATTCTGAAAGGGAAGGAAGTCGACGCTCCCGTTATTTCAAATGATCTGTTTCCCACGCTGTTGAACTTTGCAGGGTTGAAGTCGCGGCCGGAAGCGCATCGCGATGGTATCACACTTAAGCCGGTTATTAATGGCGAACCCTCCGGCGAACGGGCACTCTGCTGGCACTATCCGCACTATCACGGGGCCGGCGAAACGCCGACCAGCGCGGTTCGAATCGGGGACTATAAATTGATTCGGCACTACGAAAACGGAGAGCTGGAGCTCTATAATTTGAAAAAAGATATTGGAGAGTCTGATAACCTTGTCGGCCGGATGCCGGAAAAGGCCGATGAACTGGAACGCACGCTGGATGCGTGGCTTGCGAAAAATGACGCCTATATTCCCGGCCCGGATCCAGACTTCGATCCATCTAAGCCGATCGGCAAAAAGCGTAAAAAATAGCGAAATATGATCACGTTCTAAGGGAACGATGGGCAGGTCATGCCGCTCGACGATGCATCAGAATGTGTCTATTGTTTTAAGTTCTGATTGTTCCGCGTGGTGCGGGCAACTCACAGGGGTGTGGGGTGAAACAACGTACGGCCAGTTTGTGGGTAGTGGTTCCTGTAATTATCATTTGCGGGGCCGTTGCTGTTGTGTCGTTTTCAAATTGGATCGGAAACGATTCTTCCTATCAACTTTCCCGCAGTCTGCCCGGCATGGACGGCGGGCCTCCGCAATCCGAACGCGATCAATCCGGCGAGCTGGATGTGGAACTGACCGGAACGCTGGAAACGTTCGATGGAACCCCGTCTGCACTGCCCGGCAGCTGGCCGCGGTTCCGCGGCGAGGATTTTGATAACATTTATAAGGGCGATGCAAAGCTGGCCGACTCCTGGCCCGTTGAAGGCCCCGAGATCCTCTGGTCGGTCGGGCTGGGCGAGGGGCACGCTGCTCCCGCCGTGCTCAATGGCCGGGTTTATCTGTTCGATTATGACGAAGAGCAGCGAGCCGATGCACTACGTTGTTTTTCGCTGGATGACGGCAAAGAGATCTGGCGCCGCTCCTATGCGCTCCCGGCCAAGCGAAACCACGGTCTTTCCCGGACCATTCCAGCGGTCACCGAAGACTGCGTGGTAACCATCGGCCCGCGCTGCCATGTTTCCTGTGTCGACACCGAAACCGGTTCATTCCGTTGGGGCATTGATTTGCAGAAAGACTTTGGAACCACCGAGCCGCTTTGGTTTACCGGACAGTGCCCGCTGATTGATGAGGGCAAAGCCATTATCGCTCCCGGCGGCCCCGACACCTTGCTGATGGCTGTGGATTGTGCAACGGGCGAAGTGCTCTGGCAGACCCCGAATTCCAAAGGTTGGAAAATGTCGCACTCGTCGGTGATGCCGCTCACGCTGTATGGTGAAGAGATGTATGTCTACGCGGCAGTCGGCGGCATGGTCGGTGTTTCCAAAACCGGCAACCTCCTGTGGGAGATTCCGTGGAATGCTTCCGTAATTGCGCCGTCGCCGGTTCCTATCATTGGAAACCGGATCTTCCTCACGGCCGGCTACGGCTCCGGCAGTCTGTTGGTGCAGATTGAAAAGGACGACGTTGCATACACTGCCAGGGAACTTGCGAAGCACGGTCCTAAAGACTGGATGGCCAGCGAGCAGCAGACACCGATTCTGCTCGACGGCCTGCTCTACGGCATTATGCCGAAAGACGCCGGCGCGCTGAAACAACAGTTTGTCTGCTATAATCCCGACAGCGGCGAGTTGGTCTGGTCCAGTGGAAAAACGCACCGGTTCGGGCTCGGCCCGTTCCTGCTGGCCGGCGATAAATTCTACGTGCTCGACGACGACGGAACGCTCACCATGATCGCGCTCAGCCGAACCGGCTATGAGCAGTTGGCGCAGTTCCGCATTCTCGACGGTCATGATGCCTGGGGGCCGATTGCACTCGTCGGCACCCGTATGCTCCTGCGCGACTCCACCCGCATGGTTTGCGTTGAGATGGGAGAGGGTAAATGAAATCATCTGCTAAAAACTGGATATGGTTCCTCGCGCTGATCGGGTTGATCGTCGGCGGTGGATTATTTGTGGGCAGGAACCGCCGCGCCGATTTAGGCAAAAGTTTCACCTACTCGCTGGATGAATACCGGCAGGTGGATCCGCTGTTAATTCAATATGCAGAGGTCGAACCGGTTGTTCCAGCCATTGGAAACCCGACCGCGCTTGCACTGGCACGAGGCTTCGTCTGTGTAGGCGGCTCAAATGGGATTGAAGTGATCGGCGATAAAACCATTCCGGTTGTTGGAACAGTCACCTGCCTAGCCTTTGATGATGAAGGAACTCTGTTTGCTGGCGTACAGGATCATATCATAAAAATTCCCAAAGATGGCGAAATCCAGATTTGGCCGTCGCCGTCAGAAAAAGCCTATCTGACTTCCATTGATGTCGACGACTGGTATGTCTATGTTGCCGATGCTGGGAGCCGCCGGATCTGGCGCTACAAAAAAGAGGGCGGCGCGCCGTTTGAGATCGGGAAGAAGGACTGGGCCAACGGGGTGCGCGGATTTTATATTCCAAGTCCTTACTTTGATCTGGCCATCAGTCCGGCCGATGGCTCGGTGTGGGCCGTAAACTCCGGTCACCATGCGGTCGAAAACTATCGCCCCGACGGCATGCCGCTTTCCAGCTGGGAGGCAACCGGAATGCACATTGAAGGGTTCAGTGGTTGTTGCAATCCGTCGCACTTTGCGCTGCTGCCCGACGGTGGGTTTGTGACGGCCGAAAAAGGGCTGCCGCGCGTGAAAATTCATAATGTCGACGGTTCGCTACGCTGCGTGGTTGCCGCTCCCGATCAGTTTGAGGATGACGTAACGGGGCTGGACGTTGCCGTGGGGCCGAATGGGAAAATTTATGTGCTGGATCCGGCCCGGAACCGGGTGCGGGTATTTGAGGAAAAGAAATGAAAAAGCTGAGTCGAGGTGATCTGCTGAAAGGTTGTGCGCGCGGTGGAGTGCTGGCCGGTATTCTCGGTCTGTGCGCGGTGCTCAACAACCGGGAAGAAAAGTTTGAATGCGATAACCGATGTGGCCGCTGCTCGAAAAACAACAATGGAATCTGTGCGCTGGGCTTGAAATGAAACCGGACGAAAAAAATCATAGACGCGATTTTATTCGCGGGGCCATCGCGGTTCTGATCGGCGGGGCCACCTTGACGGCGGCACGCAGCCGTTCACCCCGACTGGTTTGGCAGATCGATCCTGAAAAATGCACGCGGTGCGGTCGCTGCGCCACGCACTGTGTTCTCGCGCCCTCTGCAGTAAAATGTTTTCACTCCTATTCCATCTGCGGCTATTGCGACCTGTGCGGTGGCTATCTGCGGCCCGATGCCAAAGGACGCGATACGGGCGCGGAAAATCAGCTATGCCCGACGGCGGCCATTAAGCGGACCTATATCGAAGATCCGTATTATCAATATAAGATCGATGAGGATCTCTGCATCGGGTGCGGGATCTGCGTGGAAGGCTGCGATGTCTTTGGCAATGGTTCCATGTATCTGCAGGTCAAACACGACCTTTGCGTGAACTGCAACGAATGCGCCATCGCCCGCGCCTGTCCATCCGATGCCTTCAGGCGCATCCCCGCTTCCGAGGCCTACCTGCTCAAATCCGATCAGGAGAAACGCATCTCATGAGGAAAAAAATATATCGGCCAAAAGAGGTCCGGAATCCTTTTCTACTATTGTCGTTGTGTTTCTTGTGCCTCTTCGTGGCTATTAATTCCTACGCTGAGTTTCGTTTTCCCATGCCCGAATTTTCGACCGGCTATGAGCATCCGGCGGTGCATACGCCCATGCCTGCGAATTCCATGGTGGCGTGGGATGCGGTTGTATTGATTGTTACGCTGGCGTTAGCTTCATTTCTTGTCTTGAAACGGCGGAAGCGCAGAGAGATTTTCTGGCTGACCATTTTTTCAGTCATCTATTTCGGCTTTGTCCGCAATGGCTGCGTCTGCTCAGTCGGATCGGTTCAGAACATCATGGCAGGCATCAGTAATTCGTCGTACGGCATACCGATTACGGTGCTGATCTTTTTTGCGGCCCCGCTGATCTTTGCGCTGCTGTTCGGCCGCGTATTCTGCTCGGCCGTCTGCCCGCTGGGGGCCATCCAGGAAGCCGTTGCGGTGAAACCCGTGAAGGTCCCGCCGGCGGTGGATAAAGTGCTCTCTGTTTTCCCGTTCATCTATCTGGGCTTGGCAGCACTTTCGGTGACGATGGACGCCGGGTTTATCATCTGCCAATACGATCCATTTGTCGGCTTCTTCAGAATGGGGGCCAGTTTCAGTATGCTGATCTTCGGTGCCGTGATGCTGATTGTCGGCGTATTCGTTGCTCGGCCCTATTGCCGCTATCTGTGCCCCTACGGTGTGCTTTTAAACTGGTGTTCCAAACTTTCATGGAAACATGCCGTCATAACGCCCTCAGAATGTATCCAATGCAATCTCTGCGCCGGTTCGTGTCCGTACAATGCGATCAATGAACCATCGGCGGACGAAGAACCGGAAAGCCGGACGCGCGGTGCCCGGCGGTTGGGGTTCCTGATGCTGTTGCTGCCCGTGCTGACGGCTGCCGGATTTGGAGTGGGCGGATTTTTGAAGGAACCGCTCTCCAGAATGCATCCGACAGTGCGGCTCGCTGAACGGGTTGCCGGCGAAGAGCTGGGACGTTATGAAACCACCAATATTGAATCCGAAGCGTTCCGCGGTTCGGATCAGCCAATCGAAGAACTCTATGCGGAAGCCGTCGAAATTAAAGACGACTTTCAAAAAGGAAGCCGTTGGTTTGGCGCGTTTATCGGACTGGTGATCGGTTCGAAACTGATCAGCGTTTCCATACTTCGGAAGCGCGATGGTTATGAACCCGACAAAGGAACCTGCTACAGCTGCGGCCGTTGCTTTAAATATTGTCCGGTGAAAGCAACCGAGGATTGATTTGTTTATGACTCAACCTTCCTCAACTTCAAAACGTGTAGGAGGCGATACTATTCGCCTCAACGGAAAGATTTACACAATAGAAAAATTAATAAAGAAAGTTGGGGAAGTGTCGGTTTCCAGCACAAGGAATCACAAATTTTTCGCTCTTGTGCTATTTGTTCTTTTATACAGCTCCATGGAGTGTATGGACTTTTCTGGAGCAGGTTGGGGGGCATTGTTTTTTGCGGTATTGATTCATGAACTCGGTCACTTTCTTGGAATGATGCTAGTAGGAAGAAAGGATGCGGCATTTCAATTCTCTTTCTTTGTAATTCCTGATGCCTTCGGGGATGGGGGAACTTCTGCAAGTAGAAAAGCAGTGGTTGCATTGGGCGGTCCCGCTATGAGTCTCATGGTTGGACTATCGATGTGGTCTTTAGCAAATGACGCGTCGGGAGGTATCTTTGTTAAGCAACTGACCTATAGTTTGCTGTTTATAGGTACTTTGAACCTTGTACCCATTCTTCCGTTTGATGGGGGAGAAGTAATCGAGCATCTGCTTCTCATTCGTTTCCCGAAATTTGAATTAGGCTATCTTATTATTTCAGGAATCACACTATTCATCTTTTTCTATGGGTACTATTGCGCCCAGGATCGAGTTTTAATGATTCTTATTTCGTATGCTGTGACGGCAGCTCAGTTTCACAACGTGAAGAAAGTCGATAATATGTCCAGTATGATTTACCTTCTACGTAAAAACGGCCACGACAAGCAGGAACAATATTCGCCGAAATCAGTGAAACAGATGGAATTTTCATTGGCTTGCTTTGATGTTCAGGATGAACTGAGTGTAGCTTCGATTCTTCGTGAAGCTTGGGATCGAGCGCGAGAAGTTCCGGCGACGTATTATGAGGTTATCTTTGTCATGGCTATCTATATAATTTTAGTTGTAACGGGTGTGACTAATGGCGGAGTAGTAGAAATGTTCGGTCTGTTGAAATGAGGCGCTTAAATGGCACAAAACTTTAATTTTAAACAAAAACCTATGCTGAGCCTCATGGCCAAAAGTGCGGCGATGGTGGCCGGTCTGTTTGCGCTGGTTATAGCGGTGCTGCTGATCGGGGATCACCTGCGGTTGCTTAAAATGGATCCGCTGAACGATCCGACGTTGCTGGAGCTGCGGGATCAGCTGGCAGAGTCGAACGAAAACACGGACGCGGTTGTTGAACAGATCCGGACGTATGACCTCTATGCGCGTCGGGCCTTTTTCAGTAATCAGGAAGAGCGCCGAGCGGGCGGAGGTTTATTGCTGGCCGGCACGGTGGTCTGTTTTCTTGCGCTGAAACTTTCCAATCATTGGAACCCGAAACTTCCGGACATTGGAAAATCCGATACACCGGATCACTGGGAACTGAACAGCCTGTTTCGTCAACTGATGGTCGGGGCCGGAATCTTTTTGGTTGCCGTTTCGCTCTTTTTCGCTTTTGTGGTTCAAAGTGATTTATCGGTGGTGTTAGCGCATGCTGAACTGGCTGAGCAAGGCCGGCAGGATGCCGTCGATACCGAAGTCGTACCGCAGGCTTCCAGTGAGCTTGCTGAAGAGATGAAATCCAACTGGCCGTCACTACGCGGACCGGGCGGGATCGGGCATGCGCATATGGATGACGCACCGATCAGCTGGGATGTAGAGTCGGGCGAGGGCGTGCTGTGGAAGGCGGAGGTATATGTTCCCGGATTTAATTCGCCGATCGTCTGGGATGACCGAATCTTTATGTCGGGTGCGGATGAAGAGGGGCAGGAAGTGTTCTGTCATGATGCTAACAGTGGAGAGGAACTTTGGTCGGTTACGATTGCGTCGGAGGTTGAGCCGCCGGAGGTTTCGGAGGATACGGGCTATGCCGCCCCGACGATGGCATCGGACGGTCAGCGAGTGTTTGCCATCTTTGCATCCGGCGATCTGGTTGCCCTGGATCTGGATGGAAAAGTCATCTGGCAGAAAAACCTGGGTGTACCGGACAATCCGTATGGCATGGGCTCTTCGTTGATGGCGGATGCGCAGCGGGTTTATGTGCAGTACGATCATTCTGATGCCCAGAAGGTGATGGCATTTGACGGGGCTTCGGGCAACGAGTTGTGGCGCACGGCCCGCGAGCATATTTCCTGGTCCACCCCGGTCCTGATCGAATCTCCGATTGGAACGCGACTCGTGCTGAACGATGAAGAGCATGTGACGGCGTATGATCCAACCAATGGGAAGTCGCTTTGGCAGGTGAAATGTCTCGGTGGCGAAGTGGCACCTTCCGCTGCTTTCAATGGTTCGAACATCGTTTTTGTGGCGAATGAATACGCGCAGGCCACGGCATTGAAGCTGAATGGTGCAACGCCGGAGATTATCTGGCAGTACGATGAATACCTGCCGGAAATTGCCAGTCCGGTGGCTACCGAGAAATATGCCTTTATCGCAACAACGGCGGGCGACATCATCTGTCTGGACATTCAGACGGGCGCAGTGAAGTGGGAGCAGGAATTTGATGAAGGGTTTAATTCCTCGCCCATCCTGGTCGACAATAAGATTTATGCCATCGATCTCGAGGGCATGGTGCATATCATTGATGCAGAAGCTGAAACGTTCCACGAAATCGCCGTCATCGAAATGGGCCAACCCGTTTACACCACGCCTGCCTTCGTGAACAACCGCATCTATATTCGCGGAGAGGAAACCCTCTTTTGTATTGGGACTAATAAACACTAAGGCACAAAGGACACGAAGAACCGGCTTAGTGCACTTCGCGTCTTTGCGGTCGGAAAAATATGAACAGTGAAATAGACATTTTAGCAGTGGACCGGATTGTGGCCGAGGTGGGGCGCGATGCGGCTTCGGTGATCCCGGTGCTGCAAGCCGTGCAGAAGGTTTTTAAGTATCTTCCTCAGGAGGCGCTCGAACGGATCTGTGAGATTTCCGATATCACACCAGCGCAGATTGAAGGCGTCAGCTCTTTCTTTTCCCAGTTCCGCCGTACCCCGGTCGGGAAGCATATGATCAGCGTGTGCGATGGTACGGCCTGCCACGTGAAAGGTTCGGAGGCGGTGTATCATTCCGTGCTGCATGATCTGGGCATTTCAGACGGGGACACCGATTCCGAAGGTTTGTTTACCGTGCAGAAAGTGGCGTGTTTAGGTTGCTGCACATTGGCTCCGGCCGTTCAGATTGATGAAACAACCTACGGCCATGTCCGGACCGATACAGTTTCCAATATGATCACCGACTTTTTGGAAAACGAGGCCAACCGGGTTCCAAAGAAGTTCCAGGGATTGAAAAACGGCTCAAGCATTGGTGAGGTCCGGGTTGGATTGGGCTCCTGTTGTGTGGCGGGCGGCAGTGCAAAGATTAAGGATGCGCTGGAAGAGGAACTGGAGTCGCTGAAGTGCAATGTGGATATCAAACCAGTGGGTTGCGTGGGCATGTGCCATCGGACGCCGCTGTTGGAAGTAGTAATTCCCGGTGAAGAGCCTGTGCTTTATGCCAAAGTGGTGCCGGAAGATGTTCCCGAAATTGTGGAGCGGCATTTTAAATCGGGCCACCCGTTTATTAAAGTGCGGCATGCTGCGGAAAGCCTGCTGAAAAAACTGTATACGGATGTCGGACGAAATGTGCCGGAACGGCATGAACTGAATGTGCGGGATGAGCCGGTTGCGGATTTTCTCGGGCGGCAGACGCATATTGCAACGGAGCACTGCGGGGTGCTGAATCCTTCCGATATGGACGAGTATAAGCAACTCGATGGGTTTAAGGCACTCAAGGATGTTTTCTTTAAAAACGATCCGGACAGCCTGATTGCTTCCATTGAAAAGAGCGGTTTGCGCGGCCGGGGCGGCGGCGGTTTTCCTGCCGCCCGTAAATGGAAAACGGTGCGCGATGAACCGGCGGAAAAGAAATACATTATATTGAACGGCGATGAAGGCGATCCCGGGGCATTTATGGACCGGATGATCATGGAGTCTTATCCTCACCGTGTGATTGAAGGAATGATCATCGCGTCATTTGCAGTCGGGGCAACCGAGGGCGTACTTTATGTCCGGGCCGAATATCCGTTGGCCGTGAAGCGGGTTCGGTCAGCATTGATTGAGTTTGAAGAGGCCGGGTTTCTTGGCGACAACATTCTTGGAACGGGGCACTCGCTGCAACTACGGGTTTTTGAAGGGGCCGGAGCTTTTGTCTGCGGTGAGGAGTCGGCGCTGATTGCTTCGCTGGAAGGACGGCGCGGCATGCCGAATATCCGCCCGCCATTTCCGGCGCAGAAGGGGCTGAACGGATGCCCGACGCTGGTGAACAACGCAGAAACCTATTCACTGGTTCCCTGGATTGTCCGCAACGGGGCTGAACGTTTTGCTGAATTGGGAACCGAGCACAGCAAGGGCACCAAGGTGTTTTCGCTGGCCGGAAAAATTGAGCGCGGCGGCCTGATTGAAGTACCGATGGGGATTACCATAAAAGAGGTTGTCGAAGAAATTGGCGGCGGGGTTGCCAATGGTCGGACCTTTAAGGCCGTGCAGGTGGGCGGGCCTTCCGGCGGCTGCATTCCGGCTTCGCTCGGCGATACCAAGGTTGATTTTGAAGCACTGACGGAAGTCGGTGCGATGATGGGGTCCGGCGGGTTTGTGGTGCTCGACGATGAGGACTGCATGGTGGAGATGGCGCGCTATTTCCTTTCGTTCACGCAAAGCGAGTCCTGCGGCAAATGCACGCCATGCCGCGTGGGGACCAAGCGGATGCTCGAAATTCTGGAGCGGCTTTGCCGGGGTAAAGGCCGGCAAGGCGATATTGAAAAACTGGAGCAGCTGGCGAAGACGGTCAAAGGCCAGAGTCTGTGCGGATTAGGTAAGACCGCGCCGAACCCGGTGCTGACGACGATTCAATATTTCCGCGAAGAATTTGAGGCGCACATTGAAGGCCGCTGTCCGGTGGGCAAATGCGGAAAACTGATTACCTTTTCGATTAACGATGAATGCATCGGCTGCACCAAATGCGCGGTCGACTGTCCGGTCGAGGCCATCAGCGGTGAGCCGTATTCTGTTTTTGAAATTGATGCAGAAGCCTGCGTGCGCTGCGGGGCCTGTAAACAAATCTGTCCGGTCGATGCGGTGGTGGTGAACTGATGAGTGTGGAACTGAGTGTTAATGGAAAGTCCGTGTCGGTGGAGTCCGGGGCCACCGTGCTGGATGCGGCGGAAAAGATCGGGATAGAAATCCCGACCCTCTGCCACCTAAAGGGCCGCGAGCCGGAAACCTCGTGTATGCTCTGTGTGGTGAGCCATCAGGGCCGGTTGATTCCTTCGTGCTCTGCCAAAGCGGCCGACGGAATGGAGATCGATACCGAGTGCGAAGCTGTGCAGGCAGCACGAAAGGATATTCTGAATCTGCTGCTGAGTGAACACGTGGGCGACTGCGAGGCTCCGTGTGTGCGGATCTGTCCGGCCGGACTGGATATCCCGCTCATGTTGCGGGAAATTGAGCGGGGAAATCTGGAAGCTTCGGCCCGGATTGCGAAGCGGGATCTGGCGATTCCTGCGACGCTGGGCTATGTGTGTCCGGCTCCTTGCGAAAAGGGATGCCGACGTGGACAGATGGATGCCGCGCTGGAAATCCGCACCTCACACCGACAGGTTGCTGAACAGTTCCAGACCTTGGAAACTGATTTTCCAGACCTTGGAAAAAGCATTGCGGTCGTCGGCGCCGGAGCCGCTGGACTTTCCGCTGCCTGGAAGCTGCGACAGCTCGGTTATGGCTCTACGGTTTTTGATAAGGCGGAGCAGGCCGGCGGTGATTTGAGGAACCATGAAACACTTCCACTGGAGGTGCTGGATGCCGAGGTTGAATCGTTGCGGCAGGCGGGCATTGATTTTAAATTGGGGAAGGCGCCATCCATCCATGATATTGCTGATGGATTTGCCGGGGTTGTTTTTGCATCGGAAGAATATTCAAACACGGAGTTCGCCGATGCCTTCTATGCGGAAGAACATAAGCTGGCGGTTAAAGCGGTGACCAATGGGAAAGCCGCCGCGGTTGCGCTGGATCAATTTCTGAGGGGCGAAGTTCCAATCCCTGGAAAACCATTTGATTCAAAAATCGGAAAACTGCGGGATGCGGAACTGGAGGAGCTGAAGAAAAACTGTTCTGAGTCCGTTCCGGTGGAAGACCTCGCAGCGGAGGCGGCGCGTTGCCTTCATTGCGACTGCCGGAAACCGGCTAGCTGTAAACTGCGGAAATATGCAGAGCAATACGGAGCGGATCAAAAGGAATTTCCTGCGGATGAACGCGGGCATGTACAGTTGATCGGCCATGATGAAGCCGTCCTGTTTGAACCGGGCAAATGTATTAAGTGCGGGCTGTGTGTGAAAATAACCAAAGAAGCCGGCGAAGAGCTGGGACTGACCTTTGTGGGGCGCGGATTCAATACGCGTATTGCGGTTCCGCTGGGCCGCAAGCTGGAAGAAGGATTACGATCGGCCGCCAAAGCCTGCGTTGAACATTGCCCGACGGGTGCGTTGGCATTTTCTGATTCGGAAGAGCGCGGCTGATCGGCGACGATGACAAAGCATCGCCCTCCGGATCGGTTTATGTGGAGGGCGGCACTTTGTTGCCGCCGAAGAAGAGCAGGGTGTGGCGGCGATGACGAAGCATCGCCCTCCGGGTCCGGAGGGACCCTCAAACTCGGATAGTTTTTGTTCTGCGTTAATCCGTGAGTTTCCCCATTGATTGGTTTTAACCGATTTTCAGGACCGCACCGGATGAGGTGTTGTATTTGCCGCCGCGGAAGGCGACATAAAGATAGTCCGGTTTGCCGTCTTTCATGAGCAGTTGCGGTCGCTCGAAACGACCTTCCCGATCGAGCCCGTTCGGGGCTTCGTCGAAATAGCGGTGTGAATTCCAGAAAGAAATCTGCGGTTCGTTCCAGTCTACGCCGTCGTCGGATTCAAAGTAGAGGCCATATTCGTGATTCCAGAATCCCATGTCGCGCATGATCATTTTGAACTTTCCGTCTTCCATCCAGATGTAGGCATCTTCGCTTTGAGCTGTTTCCTGCATCTGGCGCAGATCAATCATCGGGCCTTCGCCCTGTTTGACCCAGGGGCCATCAAGCGTTTTTGCAATCGCCAGCCCATATTGCCGGTTGGCGGCAGTCCAGTCGTTTTCTTTAATTCCGCGTTCCCAGTCGGCAATGGACCAGGATTTGTAGTACATCCAAAGTTCTCCGTTCGGATGTGGTAGAAAGGCCGGATTGCTGGTGCACATGGAGTTCCAGGCGTTGGGATCGGGGTCGGGCATCACGATCGGCGCGTCGGAGCGTGTCCACGGACCGTCCAGCGAATCAGCGGTCGCCATACCCAGGCGCTTGGTGTAAACGGTGCCGTCGTTGGTTCCCATGTAGAAGAGGACATATTTTTCGCCGATTTGATGAATGGTCGGATTATGACAGGTCATGGCATCCCACCAGTCGCCACCGCGTCCCTTCACGGCTACATCGACCGTTTCATAGGGGCCGGCGGGATCATCGGCCACGGCGTGCGCAATTTCGCACACCGTCAACCAGCCTTCGTGATCGGCTTCATTTTTCCACCGCGAATAAAAAACATGGACCTTTCCATCCGGACCGTAAATAGGCGAACAGCCCCATACATTGTAGTTCGGATCTTCCAGAATTCGGCCTACACCGCTTAGTTGTTTACAAAAATCTGATACTTTTTCTTCTCTTTTACTCATGGTTTAACCCGTTAATTGACTGTTGCATTGCCTGTTTTAGCGAAGTTGCGTGAGAACGAAAACACTAAAGTGCGTCGCCGAGCCGGTTTTTGTATTCTTTTAATTTTGCCAAAACATGATTTCAGAGCGCCTGTACCTACTGATTAATCTCTTAAACAGTACGCAGTATATATCAGCCAAGGATGGATCTGTCATAAATCATACGGTTCTTTAGGCCAGGTTGCCTGAGTACGGTCATATGATATTCGTAAAACATCATATTATAGACGCAAATATGTTGATATTCGGTGTCCTTAAAATCCAGTATGAAACGATTTTAGTTGTGAACATTAACAGGTCGGGCTGTGGGTATATGTGGTTCGACACTGACCAAAAGTCCAATAGAGGCGGTAACGATGAATCTGGTATCACATCCTGAACATCAGGCAGGAAGTAGAAAAGCGGCGGGCTATGCGTCCGCCAAAAATCAGACAAATGGACGTAGTTCGCCTGAAACGGGCGTTGGAGAAAAGTAGTATGAAGAATTTATTTAGCGCCGCGTTAGCCGTTTTCTCGGCGTCGGCTGTTCTGGGAGCAGCGCGTCCCAATATAGTCGTGATTATGTCGGATGATTCCGGTTATTCCGACCTGGGTTGTTTCGGCGGAGAAATTGAAACACCGAATCTGGACCGGTTGGCCGGACAGGGGATACGCCTGAGTAATTTCTACACCAATGGTCGCTGCAGCCCGACCCGGGCTTCGCTTTTGAGCGGGCTCGATTGTGCCAAGGTCGGTTTCGGCGGCGGCGTTGTTGGGGACTGGGTCCGGGAAATGCCCTACCCGGCGCACCGGGCCCGTTTGCCTTACGATACGCCGTTGCTGCCCGAGCTGATGAAAGAGGCCGGTTACCGGACGCTGATGTCCGGGAAATGGCATATGGGCGGCAGCACGATGAAGTTTAACCAAAGCCAGCAGAACCAGTGGAAGCAGTATCACAAAGGCTGGGAGCTGACTGAAGAGGAAATGGAGCAGGACTGGCTGGGATTACCGATCCAGCGGGGGTTCGATGAATATTTCGGGCTATACGGTGCCCAGAACAGCCTCTTCTTTGTGCCGGGCCAGCCCCACCCGATGATGGAAGGCAACGAACCGGCTAAGCTGAACCATGATCGTGACTACCATATTCACTGTTTCTCGAAGCGGAAGGATATGGGCTATAACGTGAACCACGGCAAAACCGGAAAAGCGTTTTATGCCACCGACGGGGTAACGGACCGGGCGGTTGAAATGATTGATAATGCCTCTAAAGCAGAGGAGCCGTTCATGCTATATGTCGCGTACCGCGCTCCGCACAAACCATTGCAGGCCCCCGAAGAGCTGGTACAGAAATATCTGAAAATATATGAGGACCTCGATGCCATCGGGCCAGCCCGCACAGAACGCCTTAAGATGGAGGGGCTGTACCCGGAAGATGCGAAACATTTCAAGGCTTGGCTGCCCAAAGAGCGAGAAGAGCTTCGGCTGCAGTATGCCATACATGCGGCGATGATTGAAAAGATTGATGAAAATGTCGGCGAACTGATGAAGGCGCTGAAGGAGACGGGAGAACTGGATAATACGCTGGTGCTCTATTTTTCTGACAACGGTTCTGCTGCGCATACTAAAGGTGTTCAGAATGCGCCTTATAATGGGGTGAAAGCCCTGATGTGGGAGGGCGGAACAAAGACCCATTTCATTGCTTCCTGGCCCGGAAAAATTAAGCAGGGAACCATTTCGCACGAACAGGCCTGGGTGGGGGATCTGCTTCCGACCTTCCTCGAACTGGCCGGCACGGAATATCCAAAAACCTTCCGAAACAAAACGACCGGCGGTCTGGACGGTCGGAGTATGTTGCAGGTTTTAAAGGGGGAAGGGCGCGAGCCGGCTGAAACCCTTTTCTTTAATGACAAAGGACAGCAGACCGTAATTTATCAGGGACGCTGGAAGCTGCTGATTGAGCCGGGCTGGTATCTGCAGACCCGCGATGCCCCGGGCATTGCCTACGAACTGTACGATCTGAAAAACGATCCGTCGGAATTGAATAACCTGGCGAAGGACAAACCGGAGATGGTGCAGATGCTGGAGAGGAAGTGCGAAGCCTGGATTGCGGATGTCGGAATCGTCGATTACGCCGAGCTCATCAAGTTGCGCCCGAATGACCCTTATTAATCGACAGTTGGATTAACACCGCGCAGTAAAAAAAAAAGCCGAGCTACTCGGGCCTCCAAAGGATTTAATCGCATGAGAAAAAACATCAGTCTGAAGGACGACTGGAAATTTATTAAGGACGACATCGAAGGCGCACAGGCCGTTGCGTTTAACGATGCGGCATGGCGTACTGTGCAGGTTCCGCACGACTGGAGTGTGGAAGAGTCGTTCGATGAAAAATGGGAAGGCGCCACCGGCTATCTTCCCGGCGGCATCGGCTGGTATCGTAAAAGTTTCCAATCATTGGAAACCGAAAAAACCTATCTGCACTTCGACGGTGTTTATAACCGGGCAACGATCTGGCTGAACGGGGAAAAACTAGGCGATCATCCGTATGGGTACTCACCGTTTTTCTATGAAATTTCCGATCAGGTTAAAGCCGGTGAAAACGTGATCGCGGTGCGTGTGGATCATTCCCGCTATTGTGACAGCCGCTGGTATACCGGCTCCGGAATCTACCGCAGTGTGGAACTGGTCGGGACCTCTGAAACGCATATCCCGGTCTGGGGAACCTTCGTCACCACGCCGGACATCAGTGAGGAGAAAGCGTCTGTTCGGTTGCAGGTTGAAATCCGGAATCCGGGCGATGCCGAGGTAACGACCGTTATAACGGATCCCGACGGGAGAGCAGTGGCTGAACAGTCCATGCCGGCCAGTAAGGAAATTATCCAGACCCTGGAAGTTTCCAGACCCAGTATGTGGAACCTCGACGCACCGAACCTCTACAAGGCGGTAACTACCGTTTCCAAAGAGGGGAAGCCGGTCGATGAATATACGACCACCTTCGGAATCCGCACGATCCGGTTCGATGCCAACGAGGGATTCTTCCTCAACGGACAAAATATGAAGATCAAAGGCGTCTGTCTGCATCATGATGGTGGATGCGTCGGGGCGGCTGTACCGAAGGATGTCTGGCGGCGTCGTTTTGAAACACTGAAGGCGGGCGGGGTGAATGCCGTCCGTATTGCCCACAACCCCGGTTCCGATGAGTTTATTACGCTGTGCGATGAAATGGGGTTGCTGGTACAGGATGAATTCTACGATGAGTGGGACAGTCCCAAAGATAAACGCATGAATATGAACGAGCAGCATGACGATTATATCTCGCGCGGCCATGCTGAATATTTTCAGGAATGGGCTGAATGCGATCTGAAAGACGTCATGCGTTCGCATCGCAACCATCCTTCCATTTTCCAGTGGAGCATCGGTAATGAAATCGAATGGACCTATCCGCGCAATGCCGAAGCCACCGGTTTCTTTGATGCCTCGTGGGACGGAAACTATTTCTGGGAACAGCCGCCGCATGCGCTCGATGAAATCAAGCGGCTGATGAAAGAGCTTCCGCGCGGTGAATACGATATTGGTAAAACCGCGCAGAAGCTGGCGAAATGGACAAAAGAACTCGATACTTCCCGACCGGTGATTGCCAACTGCATCCTGCCCTCATCCAGCTATGAATCCGGCTATGCCGACGCGCTCGATGTTATCGGCTACAGTTATCGGCGGGTGATGTATGACTACGGTCACGAACGCCGTCCTGACCTTCCGGTGATGGGCACCGAAAATCTGGCTCAGTGGCACGAGTGGAAAGCCATTGAAGAGCGACCGTTTGTTGCGGGAACCTTCCTTTGGACGGGCATTGATTATATGGGTGAGGTAAACGGCCAATGGCCGAAGCGGGCGACGGATTCCGGTCTGCTTGACACCGCCGGTTTTGAAAAAGGCTCATTCCATATGATGAAGACGTTGTGGAGTGACGAACCGCATGTGCACCTGACGACGCAGACCCTGGAAAAATCACCGTACATTTTTGATGCGTCGACGGGCTTTATCGGCGAAGAAGATTCCAATGCCTGGAAACAAAAGCTTTGGGTCTGGCACGACGTCAATACGCATTGGAATTATGCCGCCGGCGAAATGATTGCGGTGGAGGTTTATTCCAATTGCGCCGCGGTTGAGCTGTTTCTCGATGGCGAATCGCTCGGCGTAAAACAGTTGGCCGACTTTGAAGATCGTATTTACAAATGGGCGGTTCCGTTCAGGGCGGGCAGGCTGGAGGCCCGGGCAGCGGATGCTTCGGATCAAATGATCACGGCCGGAAAGGCTGCGGCCATTCAGCTGGAAGCCGATGGCTGCCATGTGATTGCTCAGTTGGTTGACGCTGAAGGGACTCCCGTTAAAACTGAAGAACACGAAATGGTGTTCAAGGTGTCGGGCGCAAGCATTCTCGGAGTCGATAACGGGGCACCGGATAATATTCAGGATTTCCTGGCGGGTCGCATTGTCACCTCACAGGGCCGCTGCCTGCTGGTGGTGGATGGAGCCTGCGACGTGCAGGCATCCGCTGCCGGACTGAGCGACTGTTCGATTCAGGTTGAGGGGGCGAAATGATCCGCCTTTGCAATAGGACCTGCTGGAAGCAGGCGCTACAGAAGCCGCTTGCCGGCGTTGTATTCTGTCTCTTTTCGGTCGGAGCAACGGCACAACCACTCGAACTGGTCTCGCTGAAGGATGGCGAGCGGCATGCACGCATCGAATATCTGGACACGGAAATTATCCAAACATTGGAAAACGGGATCATGGTTCAGACGGGCGGCGTGGAGGAGTGGCCGAATATTACGTTCCGGGCATTGGAAAAGCCGTGGGACCTTCGCGGCCGTTTTACCGTTCAGGTGGATCTGACAAATGCCGGAAGCTCGCCGGTGAATATCGGCATAAGGCTGGATAATCCCTACGAAAATAAAGAGGACGCGCCGCAGCATGCACAGGGGTTTGAAATTCTTGACCCGGCGGAGACGCGAACGGTCAGCATCCGCCTCTCTTCCGAAGATTGGATTTTTGAAAAGCCGTTGGAGCTGGTCGGTATGCGCCGTGCGCCGGGCATTGAACTGATGAACCTGGCTGAGATCGACCGTATATCTGTTTTTGTGGGCAATGCCTCGGGGCCGCAGACGTTCATCGTAAGCAATATTCGTGCTGAAGGTTCCGTGAAAAAAGTCGACGGCTCCGGTTTTCTCCCTTTTGTTGATCAGTACGGTCAGTACAAACATGCCGACTGGAAAGGGAAAATTCATTCGGATGCCGACTTAGCGGCAGCCCGGAAGGCGGAGGCGGCCGATTTTATAAAAGTTCCAGGCATTGGAAACCTGGGCAAATTCGGTGGATGGAAAGACGGGCCCAAGCGTGATGCGACCGGTTTCTTCCGCGTTGAGAAAGTGGATGGCAAATGGTGGTTTATTGATCCGGAAGGGTTGCTTTTCTGGTCTAACGGCCCGACCTGCATGGATTCGAACTTCGGCTACACCGGGATTCAGGATCGGGAACACTATTTCGAAAACCTCCCGGCTGATGATTCCCCGCTGGGACAGTTTTATGGTCGCAGCACCTGGGCACCGCACGGTTTTTATGCCGACAAGATTCCGTTTAAAATGCAGAAAACCTACAAGGCCAACCTTTATCGAAAATATGGTAAAAACTGGAACGAGGCCTTTATTGATGTGGCCCACAAACGCCTTAAGAGCTGGGGCATGAACACCGTGGCCAACTGGGCCGAGCCGGACCTGTATAAAAAGCAGCGCACGCCGTATGTGGCTAACTTTTTCATTCGGGACAACCGCACCCTGGAAGGATCCAATGGATATTGGAGCAAGTTTCACGATGTGTTTGATCCGTCCTTCCGCGGATCGATCCGGAAAAACCTGGCTGACCGGAAACAGGAGTGCAGCGATCCGTGGTGTATCGGGTTTTATGTTGATAACGAAATGTCGTGGGGTGGCGATGGAATGTCGCTGGCGCTGGAGACACTGGCCTGTCCGGCAGATCAACCGGCCAAGATTGAGTTTCTGCGCGACCTGAAGGCCAAATACAAAAGCATTACTCAACTCAATGCCGCCTGGGGGGCTGAACATGCTTCGTGGACGGCGCTCGGGGAATCGACGGACGCGCCGGACATCGCACGTGCGGGAGAAGACCTGAAACAGTTTTACATGAAAACGGCGGATACCTATTTCAGTATCGTAAAAAACGAATTGAAAACCGCAGCACCGAATCACCTCTATCTGGGATGCCGTTTTGCCTGGGTCAACGATGCGGTCGCCATCTCCGCATCCCGATACTGCGATGTCGTCAGCTATAATAAATATAATCACAGTATTCGCAGCCTGCGACTGCCGTATTTTATCGACCGTCCCATGATCATCGGTGAATACCATTTCGGCGCAACCGATCGAGGCCACTTTCATCCGGGCCTGCGTGAAGCCGATACGCAGGAAGAACGGGCGGATAAATTTAAGCGGTATATCACCAGCGCACTGGATAATCCGCAAATGGTCGGTGTTCACTGGTTCCAATATGTAGATGAACACATCGCAGGACGCGCCGACGAAGAAAACTATAATGTCGGGCTGGTTGATATATGCGACACACCGTATCCGGAAATGGTCGAGGCCATGCGATCAACGGGCGAAAAACTCTATGAATACCGGGGTGAAATGCCGGGGGAAAGGCAATGATTAAACATCTGTTGCCGAAACATGTTGGAAGGCTGCGCCGCTTCCTCTATATATATCCTGTTAACGTAAACAAAGGGATGGCTTATGTCTGAAGGATTACAACACGAAATCGAATTAAACAGGGAAGCAACCAAAGAAGAGGACAAGGTTCCGCTACCGCAGAAGCTGGCCTACTCTATGGGCGTGGTTTCCGACCATTATGCCAACGTCTGTTTGTCGATCTTCCTGACCGCTTTCTTCGTTGATTTTCTGAAACTGGGCGCCGCCATGGTAGGTTATGCCATGGGAACAGCCCGTTGCTGGGATGCATTTACCGATCCGATGGTGGGAACACTGTCCGACCGCAGCAAGAGCAAAAAAGGACGGCGTAAACCGTTCATCCTTGTTGGTGCGGTACTGACCGGCCTCTTCTTTCCCATCATCTGGATGGTTCCTGAAGCGTGGTCGACCACCGCCATCACGATCTATCTGTTTGTGGCGCTGCTGATCTATTATACGTTCTACTCCGTCTTTTCGGTGCCCTACGAGGCTCTCGGAGCCGAGTTGACACCGGACTATAAAGAGCGCAACTCCATCTTTGCCGTGCGTTCCGTCGTGCAGCAAATCTTCAACCTGGGCATCATCTGGATTTTCCCGTTCGCCATGTGGCTGGCCAATCACTATTGGAATGGAAATTCGATTCAGGGGGTTCGTGCCGTCAGTTGGCTGATTGCCGCGATGGTTATCGTGGCAGGGGTTATTCCGGCTCTTGGATGTGTGGAACGTTATCGTGATATTGCCAACAAGGAAGGCCGTTCGGATTTTTGGCAGGGGGTCGGAGCGCTTCTTAGAAACAAACCTTATCTCATTCTAATCGGTACGATCTGCACCTATCTCTTCTCCATCATCGCCACCATGAACCTGGCCTACTTCGTCAACGTATACTATGTCTATGGCGGTGAGATTTTAGCCGGTGCAAAACTCGGTGGTATCGACGGCACGCTGCGCTTTTTCTTCTCGGTGGCGGCCGCATGGGGCATCAAGAAGCTGACCGATAAATACGACAAACATCACATGCTGATCGCCTGTGTTGCTATGCTGATGTTCACCTTTATCGGTATCTATTTTACCACGCTGCCGGGGCGTCCGTGGCTCACTCTGGTCATGAAACCATTCCTCGCCATTGGCGAAGTCGGGTTCTGGGTGCTGGTACTGTCGATGCGGGCCGATGTATGCGACTGGGACGAGCATAAAACCGGCCATCGTAACGAAGGATTGATTGCCGCTTCTATGAACTGGGTCAATAAGATGGCGATTACCCTGGCCGTGGTCATTTCCGGAATCCTGTTGCAGAACGTGGTTAAGTTCGACAGCAAGCTCGAAGATCCGGTGAAGGAACGCATTGCCATCGAAGCGAAGGCTGAATATGAGGCCATGCCGGCCGCAGAAAAAGAGGGCGAAGATGCCGTCACGCTGGAACTCCTGACCAAGGAAATGGAGCAGAAGGAAGTCATGAAAAAGCAGGAGCCGGGGACCATGCAGCGCTTGCGCATCTGCTACACGCTTCCTCCCGCCGTTGCGTTGGCAATCTGTCTGGTTCTTCTCCTGAAGTATCCATTGACCCACGATGTCCTTTCCCAGGTTCGGAAGGATCTTGAGAATCGCCGCGGCAAGACCATTGAAACCTAATGGAGCCTGGTATGAAGATTATGCATTGGTTTGGTAAAGGCCTGCGCGGCGCGCCTTGGAGTGTGGGGACGGGATCTCCGCTTTCTAAAGCGCCGACGCTGTCGGGCGCACTCCAGAGCAGATGCGCGGCAGTGTTGCTGCTAGCGTCGTCGTCTGCCATTGCGGAACCGGCCGATATTTTGGTTGATCCGGCGTATGTTCGCAACATCGGCGGGATCACGGAGTTTAGCCGCGATCAGTTTATCACGGTCCACGAAGCATTCGGCTCGGTGGATATGGATGAAGATGATCTCCGTTATCTCGAAGAGGTGCTGGAGGCCCGATATGGCCGCGACGGCGGATTTATTTCCTGGATGGCAGGGCAGGTTCCTGCCGATCCTAACAATCCGGATATGCCCGATATCGAGGTGATGAAGGAAAAGGTCGCTGAGTTTCGCGAGGAATATGCCGGGCGGCGCCTGACCCCCGAAAACATGAAAGCCGTGATCTGGTGCACGCATCCGGATCTGATGCATGCGATGAGCGACAATACGTACACGGCCTGGGGGCCGCGTACGTATGATGCCGTTGCTGAGTTTACCGCCCAGCTGCTGAAGGAAGGCTTCAGCGATGCAGAACGGCCGCAGTTCCTGGAAGTGTTCAATGAACCGTTTGTGAAAGCGCGCAAGATGGGCACAACGGTCGAGGCGATGAGCGAGCAGCACAATGTGGTTGCGAAGCGCGTGAAAGAGCTGACGCCTGACGTGATGGTCGGCGGCTACTCAGCGGCCTGGGTTGAGGTGGAATCGGATAATTTCGGTCACTGGGACCGCTGGCAGAAAACCTTTATGGATCTGGCCGGTGAGAATATGGATTTCTGGTCCTACCATATTTATGACGGGGTTAATGTAACCGGTTCTCCGCGCGAACGTACGGGCAGTAATTCCGAGGCCATCATGGATCTGGTGGATACGTACAGCCATATGAAGTTCGGGGTGGCGAAACCGATCATGATTACGGAATACGGCCAGATCCCGGGCGGCAACATGAACTCCATGCCCTACAGTGCGGAGCGTTCCGCCGGGATGCTCTATTCCGCAATGGGGCAGCTCATGACCTATATGGATCATCCGGACCGCCTGCTGCGGGTGATCCCGTTCTTTCTGGGCAAGGCCACCTGGACGTACGGGATGAAAAACGAACATGTGCCGGGCGAAGCCAACCCGTATCTGCTTTGGCGCATGCAGGCCGATGGATCCTTTGTCGAAACCGACCTGAGCCTTTTCTATCAGTTTTTCAAGGGGGTGGAAGGCGAGTGGCGCCTGTCAAAGACCTCGAATCCGGATGTGCGTGTGCACCTGCTGGCCGATGGTAAGCGCCTGAATGTTCTGATGATGAATATCGATACGTCCGAAAAAGAGATTCGGTTGGCAGGGTTGTCTGACCTCAAAACGGAGTCGATTGCTCTGCGGACGCTGACCACCAACGGAAAGAAGCCGGTTCTGGGGCAGCGTGTAACGGATAAAGTGCCGGCAACACTGGAGCTCGATCGCGGGGAAGCGGTGCTGCTGATGATTGATCTTGAGGAGGAAGTGGCATTAAAGGGAACCGTTCAGGAGCACCGTGTTTATGCGACGGATTATCTTAAGGATATCAAGGCCGGTCACCCCATTCATTTTATGTTCGAGGATGTACCGGTCGGTGAAGGAACTGCGGTGCTGCGTCTTTCGCCCGGCCGTGAACTGGGCAAACAGGTGCTGCCTTCTTCGGTAACGTTTAATGGGAAAGGGCTGGCGCTGCCCGACAACTGGATGGGCGATGACCAGGCCGGCCGCAAAAACTTTTTCGGAGCCATCGAAATTCCGGTGCCGATGGAATGCGTGAAGAAGACAAGCAGCATTGAAATCATCTACCCGGATAACGGCGGGAAGGTGGCCTGTGCGGTGCTGCAGGTAAACCGGAAGGAAGTAAAGTGAGAACCTTGCTTATACCATTTACCAAAACATATTGGTCTAAACTACGGGTTAGTTTCTCGCAGAGCAGCAGAGATCGCAGAGCAAAAATAGGTAATTTCTCTGCGTCCTCCGCGCCTTTGCGAGGGATTAATTTATACCGGAAGGTTTTCGCGGTTGGTATTACAACCGTTGCCATATTTTCTGTTCTGATATCCGGTTCTGTTGCCGGGGCTGAGAAACCCAACATCCTGATCATTCTTGCCGACGATCTGGGCTACGGCGATCTGGGCTACACGGGATCGAAGGAGATTCAAACCCCGGTGATCGATTCGCTGGCGAAGAACGGGGTGGTGTGTGAAAACGGATATGTGACGCATTCCTACTGCGGGCCGTCCCGGGCCGGGCTGCTGACCGGTCGTCATCAGGCGCGGTTCGGTATGGAAATCAATGCGACCTATTCGCCGTATGACCGGCACATGGGCATTCCGGAAACAGAAAAGACCTTCGGAAAACGGCTTCAGGCTGCCGGATACCGAACGGGTATTATCGGCAAGTGGCATGTTGGCGCGGCCCCGAATCACCATCCGAACAGTCGCGGGTTTGACTATTTTTATGGATTTCTCGGAGGCGGCCACTGCTACTGGCCGCATCAGGTTACCACCACGGGCCCGCTGCGCCTGGACAACGGGAAGGTCAACTACGGGCCCAATCAGGGGACTGAATTTCCGCTCCTGCGAAATGATAATGCAGGAGAGTTTACAGAATACCTGACGACGGCATTGAGTCGGGATGCCGCGAAGTTTGTAAAAGAGGGCAGTCGGCCCTTCTGTCTCTATCTGGCCTACAACGCGCCGCACAGCCCGCTGGAAGCACCGAAGGAAACGATTGAAAAATATAAACATATCAACAATTGGAATCGCCGCGTTTATGCAGCGATGGTCGATGAAATGGACCGCGGCATCGGCATGGTCGTGGATGCGTTAAAGGCATCAGGAAAATTTGAGAATACCCTGATTTTCTTTCTGTCCGATAACGGCGGCGTCGGCACCCCTCCATGGAACCCCTCTGAAAACTGGGCGGACAACGGGCCGTTTCTGCAGGGAAAAGCCAGCTGGCTGGAGGGCGGCATTCATGTGCCGTACATTGTGCACTGGCCGGCCGGACTTCCAAGGTCTGGAACATTTAAAGAATTGGTTTCATCACTCGACCTGACCGCCACAGCCGTTGCGTTGGCACAGGGCGATACGTCCGGAGAACCGCTCGACGGTGTAAACCTGATTCCTTATCTGAAGGGCGAAAAAAAGGGCTCGCCCCACGCAGCGCTTTACTGGCGGGAGCGCGACAGCACCGCCTGGGCGGTCCGCACACCGAAGGCCAAGTTTGTGAAAAACAACTGGAAAAATGAAATCTGTGTTTTTGACATGATTAACGATCCCTACGAATCAACCAATGTCATTGATAAGGCTCCTGAAAAAAGAGCCGAGCTGGCGCGCCTTTGGAACGCATGGAATGCCGACAACAAAGCAAATGTCCTGCTGCATGCTTATGAATATCAGGAGCTGCGTTTGCAAATGTACGAGGACCTCTACAAAGAACAGGAAGCAAAGGCGGCGAAGAAAAAGCCGATAGTGATTCAATAGTCAGATAAGAAAAAATTTCCGGAGATTGGAACTCCTGTGCCTGCGGAGAGGTTCCGCAGGGCTGATTCGACAATCTATCCTGGTAACGGTGGCTGGATTACCTACACCGTAAGTCAGGTTAGCAGGAATGAAAATCGCCGGGTGATACGAATAAAACAAGGTGATCAAAATGGATATAACAAAAAAGGATGTTGAAATACTCCGGAACCTGGGGAAGAAAGCCGCAGCGTTGGCGGCAACAGAAGAGAATAAGCAGAAGATCAATAAATGGACGCGGCTGACGGATCTGGACAAAAGCGCCGGGCCGCTGCAGCTGATTCATCTCTGGCCGCTGGCCTGGGCGGAAGCGCTTCCGGATGCTCAGCATCTGATTTGCGAAAGCGAAACTGCCCGCAGCTATGAGCGCGACCTTCGTCAGCGCATCTGGTCGTTCGAGAGCCTGTATGACGACACGGTCATAGAACCCGTTATCCGCTACCCACATTTTACCGACATCACGGCTTACCCGGAACTGCCGGTGATGGCGCATTATGCATCGGACGACCATGCTAAAACCGGAGCTTTTAAATTCGAGTCACCCATTGTAGAGATGGGCGATATAGAAAAAATCGGGGATCCTTTGGTTTCCGTTGATTGGGATAAGCGGAATGCGGCTCAGGCCGAGGCTGAAGAGATTTTCAATGGTATTCTGGATGTAATTCCAACGGGGATCTATTTCGCGGCAAAAGTCGTTGACGAATGGGCTGAGCTGCGCGGCATGGAAAACGTCTACACCGATATGATGGATGAACCGGAATGGACGCACGAAGCGCTGCAGCGCATAACAGATAACTTCCAGAAGCGTTTCCAGACCTTGGAAGAAATGGGTCTTTGGGGACCGTGGGAAAAGTCCGACCCCCTCGGCTCGACAGGTCTTCGCTTCAATCCCGATATTCCAAACTATCAGGATACGATGAAAAAGGGCCGCGCCGACCTGATGGATACGTGGGCATTCACCTGTGCAGAGGGCTTTAATTGCGTATCTCCGAATATGCACGAGGAGTTTGATTTGCCGTACAACGTGCAACTGATGAAATTGTTCAAGTGGGTCAATGTCGGTTGCTGCGAAGTACTTCATAATAAAGTGGAATTCGTGAAAAATGTACCCAATGCACGCCGTATCTCTGTGAGCGAATGGTGCGACTTTGAAAAAGCCGGTTCGGAAATCGGTACCGATCTGCTCTACGGCTACAAGCCGTCCGGTGTGCCGTTCCTGGGAGAAGGCCTGCATGAAGATCAGGTGCGCATGGAACTGCGTAGAGTGCTGGACGCGGCCAGTGAATGCCCGCTCGAAATGATTCTGAATATCGGCGGCACGCTCGGCGGTGGTGATGGTGCGGCCAAGCTGATCGAGTGGACAAAAATCTGCAAAGAGGAAATTGAGCAAACCAACGGATAATAAACACGAATACACAAAGAACTCTAAGCCTCGTACTCTTCGTGTTCTTAGCGAGCTTGCGAGCAAGTGATAAATTATATGAGGTAATGATATGTCTGAAAAAAAACTGATGAGTGCAGCAACCAAACGCGCCATTGAGCGGGGTTATTGGGAAAAGAGCAACGAGTGGTTCTGTGAATTCAAGATTCACGATTTGAAAGGCGACTTTGCCTTCGAAGAAGGTGTGATCCGCCGTGACCCGAGTGCCGTTCTGAAGATCGGGGATCTCTACTATTGCTGGTATACCAAGGGCACGGGCGAAACCATCGGATTCGGCAGCGGCGATCCGGAAGCCAAAGTGTTCCCATGGGACAAGACGGAAGTCTGGTATGCTACATCGAAAGATGGATGGGACTGGAAGGAGCAGGGGCTGGCCGTCGGCCGTGGACCGGCCGGAGCCTATGACGACCGCGCCTGCTTTACGCCGGAAGTGCTCGAGCACGAAGGCCGCTTCTATCTGGTTTACCAGACCGTAAAAGCGCCGTACACCAACCGCGTGAAAAATCAGATCGGCATGGCGATTGCCGAGTCGGCGGACGGGCCGTGGGAAAAACTGCCGGAGCCGATTCTTTCTGCAACGGACGATGGCGAATGGCTCGGCGACGAGGACAACCGGTTCCTTTGTGCGGAAAAGGGCAGCTTTGATAACCACAAGGTACACGACCCCTGCCTGCTGTTCTTTAAGGATAAGTTTTATCTCTACTATAAAGGGGAGACCATGGGGGAAGGCGTAACTATGGGTGGCCGGGAAATCAAGTGGGGTGTAGCCATTGCCGATAAGATTGAAGGGCCGTATGTAAAGTCGCCCTATAACCCGATCTCCAACAGCGGCCATGAAATCTGCATGTGGAACTATAACGGCGGGATCGGCTCCATGCTGATTACCGACGGGCCGGAAAAGAACACCTTCCAGTTTGCAGAAGACGGGGTGAACTTCGAAATCATGTCGCACATTAAATGCGGACCGGAGGCTGCAGGACTCGTAAAGAGTCTGGACGCCGACAAGGAACCGCTGGCTGCTTTCGAATGGGGCGTGTGTCATGCCTATGATGACTCCTGGAACTGGAACTATATCCAGCGTTTTGAAAAAGGCATTCCGTGGAGCGAACTCGGAGAATTCCATGCGTAAGCAAAGCTGCTGTCAATCACCACAAAGGCACAAAGAACACGAAGCAGCGCCAGGCCATGCTTCGAGATCCTTTGCGACCTTGGTGTCTTCGAGGTTTAAACACCCGTTGGTTGTCTTGTTATTGCTGGCCATTTGCGTAACTGCGGTGGACGCGAAGCGGAAACCCAATGTGCTGTTCATTATTACTGATGATCAGTTTCGGGACCATTTCGGTTTCCTCGACGGGCATGCACTGACGCCGACGATCGATGGCCTGGCGAATGACGGAATCTATTTTGAAAACGGGTTTGTTTCATCCAGTGTGTGTTCTCCAAGCCGCTACACCTGCATGAGCGGACACTTTGCCAGCCGGTGTCCGCAGCCCTATTTTGCTCAGGGTAACACGGAGGAAGGCGTGACCCGTATCCTGTGGAATATCGGTTTTGCTGACGGGCAGCCGAATGTGCCGCGCGTCATGCAGAAGGCCGGCTATAAAACCGGCTTTACGGGCAAGTGGCACCTCAATGGTACAATGCATTTAATTCAGCCGATCGAAAAGGGGAGCGATCCCTATGACCCGAAGATCCAGAAGATCATGCGGGAAAACCAGGAGATCATCTGCAACGAAATCAAGAAGTTCGGCTTCGATTTTGTGCAGGCGGCCTATGGGGGGAATCCGAATGATGACCCGACGCTGAAAGCCACGCAATGTAATGTGCATAATCAGGAGTGGAACACCAAGGCGGCCATCGACTTTATTGAGCAGAACAAGGATGACCCGTGGTATTTCTATTATGCTCCGACATTGATGCATGTGCCGGACACGTTTGCATCGCTGACCGGCGATCCGCGTAAAAGCGGCATGGGGGTACTGGATGAGCCGATCACCGGCGTGCAGCCCTCTCGAGAATCGGTTCTGGAGCGAACCAGGGCGGCCGGAATACCGGACGAAAACAGGGCGGCCACCTGGTTGGATGACGGCATCAAGGCGGTCATGGACAAACTGGTGGAACTGGGACTCGAACAGGATACGCTGATTGTTTACTACAATGACAACGGCATGGAATATCATTCTAAAGGCACCTGCTATCAGGGCGGCATCCGCACGCAGATTATGGCCTATTGGCCCGGCGTCATTGAACCCGGGGGCCGTCCGCAGGAACTGGTACAGAATGTCGATTTTGCGCCGACCTTTTTTGAAATGGCCGGGGTTGAACCGCCGAAGGATATGCTGCTGGATGGAAAAAGCCTGATGCCGATCTTCCGTGGTGAACAGCCGGAAAACTGGCGCGAAGCGGTCTATAGTGAGATCGGCATGACCCGCTCTGTCGCCACCAGGGACTGGAGCTATGTGGCCTTCTACGTTCCTCCGAGCCTGCAGCGGACCAAGGCTGAGCGGGTGAAAGAGGCAAAAGAATATTACTATGGACCGATGCTTGAAGAACATCCGTGGATGGAAGAGGAATATCCGTTCCTCGAAAATGCGCCCTATTTCCAGTTGGGTATGAAACCCGGAGGGTTCGCCTTCGAGCGTTGGCAGTTGAAGGATCCCAAGGGCACTCCCTGGGCTCCGAGCTATTTCGATCCGGATCAGCTTTTTAACATCGAAGATGATCCAACGGAAACGACCAATCTGGCGATGAACCCTGAATACAAAGCGCAGCTTGAAAAAATGCAGAATCTGCTGCGGGGCTATCTGAAAAGTGTCCCCGGACCATATCCGGGACTCGTCGATTGATATTTGTCCTAATATCTGTGCGGTACTATGGAAATGTCCCGGCGGATTTGAAGTCAATTCGTAATACCCTCATGTGACGGTGACTATTGGGTCTCTTTTATTTGAGGGCTTTTCGAATATATCAATCGCCCTTCCTGGATACCCTTGTATTGCAATCGGCTTCTAGGTAATTCCTTTGAGAAACTGGAAGGAATGGCTTGAACGGTGTTTGGCCACGCATATAATCCTCGGTTCGTTAAATTATAGGTAAATATTATGGGAAAAACACTGTTTGAAAAAATCTGGGACAAGCACGTCGTCAAGGAATTGCCTGGCGGTGAAGTGCTGCTCTATATCGATCGCCACCTCGTTCATGAAGTAACGAGCCCGCAGGCGTTTGAAGGTCTTAAGCTGCACAACCGCAAGGTTCGCCATCCGGAGCTGACCTTTGCCACCACCGACCACAACGTACCGACTGACAGCCGCACGGAGATCGTTGACCCGATCGCAAAGACACAGGTTGATGCGCTGGAACAAAACTGCGCAGAAAACGGCATCACCTTCTATGGGATGGAATCCGAGAAGCAAGGTGTTGTACATATTATCGGACCGGAGCAGGGTATCACTCTGCCGGGAACCACCGTGGTATGCGGCGACTCGCACACGGCCACACACGGAGCATTCGGAGCAATTGCCTTCGGTATCGGAACGTCCGAAGTGGAGCACGTGCTGGCCACGCAGACGTTGCGCCAGACCAAGCCGAAACAATATAAAGTTGAATTCGTAGGAAAAGTTCCAGCGGGTGTAACGGCAAAAGACCTCGTACTGGAGCTGTGCGGCCAGATCGGCACCGCCGGCGGAACCGGTTGCGCCTTCGAATTCTGTGGCGAAGCGATGAAAGACATTACTATGGAAGGTCGTCTGACGATCTGCAACATGGCGATTGAAGCGGGCGCGCGCTCGGGACTCATTGCTCCGGATCAGGTGACCATTGATTATGTGACGGCTGAGGATCGTCCGTTTGCTCCGAAGGATGAAGAGCTTGCAACATCCATCGCCTACTGGAAGACCCTGTATTCCGATGAGGATGCCGTCTTCGATAAAACGCTCGTGATCGACGTTGAGAAACTCGAGCCGCAGGTCACCTGGGGCACCAGTCCCGGCATGGTGACCGGAATTAATTCGACCGTTCCTGCGCTGGATGCGGTTCCGGAATATGCTCCGGAAGATGTTCGCGCTGCTCTGGATTACATGGGGCTGGAACCGGGTATGAAAATGACCGACATCAAAGTGGACGCCGTATTTATCGGAAGCTGCACCAACGGTCGTATCGAAGACCTGCGCGCTGCAGCAGCTGTGATGAAAGGGAAGAAGGTTGCGGACGGTGTTCGTGTGCTGGTGGTGCCGGGCTCTGAAAAGGTCCGCTATCAGGCCGAAGCGGAACGCCTCGACCGTATTTTCCACGAAGCAGGTGCCGACTGGCGCTATGCCGGCTGTAGCATGTGTCTGGCAATGAACCCGGACAAACTGGCCGACAAGGAACGTTGTGCATCAACGTCCAACCGTAACTTTGAAGGACGTCAGGGACGTGGAGGCCGCACTCATCTCGTCAGTCCGGCCATGGCTGCTGCTGCGGCAATTCACGGACACTTCGTTGACGTAAGGGAGATCGACTAATGGATAAATTTGAAACATTCACAGGAATTGTTTGTGCGGTTGACCGCGCGAACATCGATACGGACGCTCTGATTCCGAAAGAACACTTGAAATCGATCAAGCGTACAGGCTTCGGTCCGGCGCTGTTCTCGGACTGGCGTTATAATGATGACGGCACCGACAATCCGGACTTCGTGCTGAACCAGCCGAAAGCGAAGGGATCGTCCATTCTGGTTGGTCGTAACAACTTCGGGTGCGGTTCCAGCCGTGAGCACGCAGTATGGGCCGTTGCCCAGCAGGGTTTCAAAGTGGTCATTGCTCCGATCGAAGGCGATATCCCGGGGTTTGCTGACATCTTCTGCAACAACTGCGCGAAGAACGGTGTGCTGACGGTTCAGCTTTCGAGTGCGGATGTGGATGCGATCTTTGAGATGGCTACTGCTGACGAACCGCTAGAAGCAACCGTGAGCCTGGAAGACCAGAAAGTCATCTTTGGTGAAACTGAATTTATGTTCGAAGTGGACCCTTCCGTAAAAGAAAAGCTCCTTCAGGGGCTCGACGACATTGCGGAATCGCTGCTTTACGAAGCGGATATCAGCAACTTCGAAGCCGGGCACAGCACACAGATGCTTGGTGCTTAGTCTTTCCAATCATTGGAAGAACGGCTACAAAGAAAAGCTTCCAGTCTCTGGAAGCTTTTTTGTGTTTAGGGATCAATGAAAAATTATCTGACAGCATCCATTTCCGAGTCCGCCGTGAGGCATAATATTTCCGTCCTGCGGAAACGGATCGGCCCCGATGTAAAACTGTGCCCGGTGGTAAAAGACGACTGCTTCGGGCACGGAATGGATATTCTGTTTCCGGTTTTAGCAGAATGTACTGATGGATTTGCTGTGGCGGCTCCGATGGAGGCGCTCGAGCTGCGCAGTAAAGGTTATCACGGTTTTATTCTGTGCTTCCTGTCAGCATATTTTGACGATTTTAAAGTACAGGATGAACTGGTCTGGCAGGAAATCACGCAGACGGTGATGTCGAAATCCGCATTGGATTCCATTGAGAAAGCGGCTCGCCGGGTCGGTAAGCCGGCCCGGGTGCACCTGAAGGTGGACACCGGCATGGGCCGACTTGGCGTTCCGGCCACACAGGCGGGCGATCTGATTGCTGCCATTCAGGAATCTGCCAATGTCGAGTTGTCCGGAATTTACACGCACTTTGCCACGGCGGATGAACAGGACCGCACCGCAACACAAAATCAGCTCGATCTCTTCCGTTCGATTCTGCCTGAACAAGGCGGGGTGACCATACATGCGGCCAATTCGGCGGCCACCCTGGACTGGCCGGAAACCCACTTCGATATGGTACGGATGGGAATTGCCATCTACGGGTGCCATCCCTCAGACCACATGCGCAACCGGGCTGATTTGAAGCCGTGTATGTCGGTAAAAGCCAAACTGATTTCCGTTAAACACATGCGGGAAGGCAGCCGCAGCGGATATGGACTGACCCACGAGTTCAATCGCGACAGCCGGGTGGGCATTGTGCCGATCGGTTATGGCGACGGCTATTTCCGCAGCCTTTCCGGCCAGGCCGTGGTGCGCATCAATGGAAGAAATGCTCCGGTTTGCGGGCGTGTATCGATGGACCAGATGACCGTCGACGTTACCGATATCACCGATGCCAAAGTCGGCGATGAGGTGGAGATTATTTCGGCCGATCCCTCCGCCCCGAACTGTGTTGAAAATCTGGCGCGGTTGGCCGGCACGATTCCGTATGAAATCACCTGCCATCTCGGCCACAACATGCGGCACCGGCTGGTCGATTAGTTGTTCAGATTTTCTGAAGCCCGCTGGAATGCCGCGCCGCAATCGGGACAGATACCGTGGCTGAATTCAATTTTGGTATGTTCCTTCAGATAGGTATCAATGGCATGCCATTGGCCTTCATCGTCCTGGATCTGTTTGCACCCGCTGCACATATGATGAACTCCGCCGAGCTCTTTAACCGTTAGCAGGGCGCTTTGCAGCTTATTGTTGTCTGCCACCAACAGCTCCTGCTGCTGCAGCAGTTTTTTACGCCCGCGATGCATGTGGCCGATTGCATAGGCAAGGATCACCTGAAGCCCGATGTAGGCCGGTGAGCTGGCAAAGTAAACATAACTGGCTGAAACCGGAAACTGCTTGTAGATCAACGTCGTCAGTGGAATCAGCAGGAGCATTGAAAGCAATCCCGAGATGGTGCCCAGAAACCAGGACACCAAACTGACAATCCCGATTCCAAGGATGAAATAGGGCTGATCCGGCGGGACGACAAAGCGCAAAGCACCCAAATAGGCTGCCATTCCTCCTGATACAATGATCAGTCTGGTATGCAATTTCATACGCTCATCCTGCTGTTCAATACCCGTTATGGGTACTGACCAGGAGATGCAAGTGCTATGCCAGAATCGAGACCGAACATCAGGTTCATGTTCTGCATGGCATTGCCGGCCTGACCCTTCATCAGGTTGTCGATATGCGAAATCACCCGCAGGCGGTTGTTTCTTTCGTCTACATCAACCGTCAGGCTGCAATAATTGGTGCCCCGGATATCGGCAATACTGGCCGGGGTGGACGCGCCCTGAATACGTACAAATTGGTTGTTCTTGTTATACTCTCTATAGATTTCCAGCACTTCGTCCGCTTTCTGACCATCCAGTGTGGCGTAGAGGCACGACATAATGCCGCGGCAGACCGGAACCACCTGAGAGGTAAAGGTCATTTGGACCGTGTCGGAGCTCAGCAGGCTGAGTTCCTGCTCAACTTCAACCGTATGCTGGTGCCCCGCCAGTTTATAGGCGTTCATGTTGTCGTAGCGGTTCGGATAGTGGAACGCCGCATTGGGCTTTTTTCCTGCGCCTGAGACACCGGTTTTACAGTCGGCAATGATACTTTTCGGATCAATAATGCCGGCCGCAACCGCCGGCGCCAAACCGAGAATACAGCTGACGGCAAAACAGCCCGGGTTGCCCACCAGGTTGTTGGACTCGTTAATATCGTGAAGCTCGGCCAGGCCGTATTCTGTGCCTTCCAGCAGATCGGGCGATTTATGCGCCGGATCCAGACCGATAAAATTGGCATATTCGGCATAGCGCTCGGCCGTGCCGAAACGGAAGTCGCCGCTGTAGTCGATCACTTTGGCCCCGCGCTCCAGCTCGGCCGCGGCAGCCTGCATGCCTACACCATCCGGCGTGGAGAAAAAGACCACATCGTATTGTTCCTGCGTCCTGGGATCTTCCGGAGAGACAATCACATCATCACAAAAGCCGCGCAGATGCGGGAACACATCGCTCATCTTGCGCCCGGTGTCCGAAAGGCTGACCAGACATCCAATTTCCGCATCGGGGTGTTTCAGCAGTAGCTCGGTGATCCCGACTCCGCCATATCCACCCGCTCCAACAACTTTTGCTTTAATCATAATAGTTCTCCTGTCAAAAATAAGGCGCAGAAACTAAACCAGAGCGCTAACCGAATCGACACAAAACTTCATCTATGAGAGCTTTGCCGAATGAAAATCGGCATCCTTTCAGATACGCACGGCAATCTTCCAATTGTCGGAAAAGTCATAGACCTTTTTCATGAACATCACCTCGGGGCTGTATTCCATTGCGGCGATATCGGTTCTTTCGAGGTCCTCATCCAGCTCGCAGAACTCAAGGTGCCGATTCATGCCGTGCTGGGCAACGTGGATCAGTTTTCCAATGATTGGAAATATGCTCCCCGTCCGGAGGGGCTTCAGCTGCATGGACGGTTCGGAGAGGTGACACTGGAGAACCGTCGGATCGCACTCCTGCACAGCGATGATTATTCGGCGCGCGACCGGGCCATGGCCTCCGGAGAGTATGATTATATTTTTACCGGCCATACACACGAACTTCACGACTACACGGTCGGAAGCACCCGTTGCATCAATCCCGGCACCGCCGGCCGCGGGGTCCCGAACACCTGCGCGGTGCTTGATCTCAGAACCGGAGCGCTGCAACCGATCCATTTAGTTTAGAGAGGGGCACAGGATAAAAAGGGATTAAAATCCTGACCATCCTGTTATCCCGTCAAAACCTCAGCTAGTCCGCCCAGTCTTTGCAGCGTTCGACGGCTTTGAGCCATTTGGCGAAGCGGGTTTCGGCTTCGTCTTTACTGATGGAGGGTTCAAAGGTCCGGTCGATTTTCCGAAGGTTGGAAATCTCGGCGGGGCTTTCCCAGAAACCGACCGCCAGACCGGCGAGGGCGGCGGCGCCGAAAGCGGTGGTTTCGAGCAGTTGCGGGCGTTCAACCGGAACCTGCAGCAGGTCGGCCTGAATCTGGAGCAGCAGGTCATCGGCCGTAGCGCCGCCGTCGACTTTCAGGGTTTCCATCGGATGTCCGGCATCCCTTTCCATAGCGCGCAAAAGTTCCAATGATTGGAAGCAGATGGCTTCCTGCGCGGCACGGGCAATATGCGCCTTTCCGGTTCCCCGGGTCAGACCGATAATGGTGCCGCGTGCCAGGGGATCCCAGTGGGGCGCTCCGAGCCCGGCAAAGGCCGGAACAAAATAGACGCCTCCCGAATCCGGAACCTGGGCGGCCAGTTGCTGGATATCGGAAGATGATTCAATCATACCGAGTTCATCGCGCAGCCATTGAACAACTGCCCCCCCGATAAAGGCGCTGCCTTCGAGGGCGTAGTTCACTTCTTCTCCGCGTTTCCATGCCACGGTGGTCAGCAGTTGGTTGCTGGAGGCCACGGGCTTGGTGCCGGTATTCTTCAGCAGGAAGATGCCGGTTCCATAGGTGTTTTTGGATGCGCCCGGCTCAAAACAGCCCTGACCAAACAGCGCGGCATGCTGGTCGCCGGCCATGCCGGAAATGGTGCAGCCGCATTCGCACAGTAAGGTATTCACAGAACCGTATATTTCGCTCGAAGATTTTACCGCCGGCATCATGCTTTCGGGAATAGTCAGCAGCTGCAGCAGTTCATCATCCCAGTCGAGGGTATGGATATTGAAGAGCAGGGTGCGGGAGGCATTGGATACATCCGTAATATGCTTTTCACCATGCGTCAGCTTCCAAACCAGCCACGTATCAATTGTCCCGAAAGCCAGTTCGCCTCTTTCCGCCCCGGCGCGGGCTCCATCGACGTTATCCAGAATCCACTTCACCTTGGTGCCGGAAAAGTAGGGGTCGAGCCGCAGCCCCGTCTTTTGCCGGAACAGCTCTTCCGTGCCATCCGCTTTCAGTTGATCGCAGAGTCCGGCGGTGCGGCGGTCCTGCCAGACGATCGCGTTATAAACCGGCTCGCCTGTCTTCCGATTCCAGACGACGGTGGTTTCGCGCTGATTCGTGATTCCGATGGCCTGCACATCTTCGGCGTGAATGCCGCCGTGGTGCATCGCTTTCTTTGCCGTGGCCTGCTGCGCTTCCCAGATTTCGTTCGGGTCGTGCTCCACCCATCCGGGCTGCGGATAGATCTGCCTGAATTCCTGCTGGGCGACTTCACGGATCCGTCCATCATGATCAAACAGGATAGAGCGTGAACTGGTGGTACCTGCATCAAGGGCTAATACGCATTTCATGCGAAAACTATAAAGGTCTATTTCCTGAATAGAAGGTGGAAATCACTCTTTTTGGCGCCGCTAAACCGTAAATGTCAGGGGGGATTATAATTCTTATTTTTGAGAAAGGTAATTTGAACACTCTGCGGGAGGCCCTGTCTACTGCCCCAATCTGTTGCCACGTTTAGGGGTATTCGTCGGTGGATTAGGACATACGATTAATAAAATATGCTGACCGAATGTGGTGACCTCTATTGCAACCTGGAGGGAACAACATGATAAAAAAGACTATTTTCAGTGCCATGCTGATGACCGTTACAGCGTCATTTGCGATTGAGTGGAATATTAGAAATTTTGAGCTGATTGACCCGGCATCGCTTTGGGATGTCTTTGTTTATACGCAGGAGGATGCGGATCAAAACGAAAACATCACAGAAGATCTGATCGGTAAAACCTGGGGAATGAAATATAACCCGGACTATGAACTGGATGCTCAGAATTCCATTCAGCTGGATCTGGATCTCTGGGCGAAAAACGGCTGGTTTACGCTGGTCTGGGTGGATGACGCCACCGGCGAAACTCATCGCATTGCCAACAGTGCGGGCTGCGAGGGCGAGGGGCACTACCGACTGACGATCAGGATCGATAAGAACCATGAACTGGCCGATAAGCTCATGTACGGGCAGGGACAACTGACCAGCGTGCAGATGATCAACCGGGAAAAGCCGCAGCCCCCATACGGCAACTGGTATGCCATGCAGTATTATGTTGATATTCTGGAATGGCAGATCAACGAAGACGTTGATGAATCTTTTCCGCCATCGTTTCCTGAAGACGGCTTTCCCACCCGCTCCCAAATTAGTTTTGATCCGGTTTCCGGACTGATGACCATACACTTTGAGCGGATCAGTGAAGAAGGCCAGCGCATTGAGATTGATGCGTCGGATTACGGCATTCAGGTCTCAACCAACCTGGTTTCCAATGAATGGTTCCATCTGGGTGACGGGCTGTCGGCTGTTATTGATGCGCTCGAGGACAACATGTTCTTCCGCCTCTTTTTTAAAGAGGAGTAGATGCGCTGGAACAGGATCTTTTCCAAAGACTGAATCGGGCAGGCAAGGCGGTGTGAGTTAGACAGGATGATGGAATGACAAGATCATGCTTCCGTCGTGCTCATTGGATAAGAAAAAAAACATCCTGTCATTTCATGATCCTGTCCTACTCACACGCCGCAATAGTTTTTGGCAGGGGAAAAAGGCAAATCCTGAATTCAGGAATGGAACCGAGGATAGCCATTGCGAGCAGATCGCGATCAATTGCAGATAGGCAGATAAGCAATTCGCTTCATTATTAAGGAGTAGTGCCGAGGTTGTTCTATCCTATGACGTCATCCATGTTTATCCGCGTCCATCCGTGGTTCATTTCTTTTTCCTGGAGCATCGGTTTATCAGCAAACTCGGGCTGCAGGCGCTGCGACCTGCCCGTGACGCTCTTTGCCAGGATTCTTTAAAGGAGCTGGTTGATGAAGGCGGCGATATCATCAATCTCTTCCGGGCAGACGGAATGCTCCATGGCATAGGTTTTATACGAGCAGGAAAAGCCCTGTTCCTTCAGGTGTTCCAGCGCCTGGTCGGCGAGGACGGGCGGCACAACCGGATCCAGCGTGCCGTGAGCAATCAGGATCGGCATGGTTTTGTTCGGGTATTCACTGCCATCATTGCACGGTACCGGGATGTATCCGGAGAGGGCGATGATGCCGGCGAGCGGCGCGGAATGACGCAGTCCCGTATGAAAGGCCACGGCACCGCCCTGGGAAAATCCTGCGAGGAGAATCTGTTCCGCCCGCATGCCGTTTTTGAGTTCCGCATCAATGAAGGCGGTAATCTGCTCTCGGCTTTGCTCCATGTCGTCCATCGAGACATCCCGTGTGGTGCCAATACTTTTAATGTCATACCACGCTGGCATCGGCATACCGCCGTTCAACGTAACCGGACGCACCGGCGCATGCGGAAAGATAAACTTTACGGCCGCGCTCAGCTGCCGCTCCAGTTCGGGAACGATCGGCGCAAAATCATGCCCGTCAGCTCCCAGGCCATGCATCCAGATAACGGTAAGTTGCGGACTTGCGGTGTTGCCGGCCAGTACATGCGGTAAAAGGGGAGATGAGCTCATAAATATCCTTTGTCTATATTTTGTCTAAAGAAGCATAACCATTACACAATTCGGCATCCGGGAAAAGAGCTCTTTTATGCGCCGAGGGAAGGGGGGCGGGGGAAGGGGGGCTGCAGGACAGATTGAATCCGCATTCTGCGCATAAATCATTTTGCCTATATTCCCGTCGAACGCTAGGTTTCCAGCCTATGGAAAAAGATGTGGCCATTCATGAAGAGGCGGAAGCATACGGTATCGATATCTCATTGATCCGTTCCAACCTGCGGCTAACTCCCGCGGAACGCCTGCGCCGACATGACAAAGCCCTCAATACCATGAACAAACTCCGTGCAGCCATGGAGAAAAAGCGTGGATGACCTGACCGATATTATCGAACGCTTAAGTCTGGCCGATGTTGATTTTGTTTTAGTCGGGGGATTAGCCGCCGTCACTCATGGAAGCTCGATGACCACACAGGATATCGATATCTGCTGTGACTTTTCCGCCGAAAACCTGCTTCGCCTGCAGGTCGCTCTTGAAGGCCTTAATCCCGTTCACCGGATGACCAGCAACCGTATTCCGCTTGAGCTGACCCAAGCAAACTGTGGCTCCCTTAAGAATCTGTATCTTGATACCGACTGGGGACAACTCGATTGCCTGAGCGAGGTGCTGGGCCTTGGTCATTTTGAACATGTAAAACAGCAGAGCGAACCTCTGGATCTGGGCGGGTACACCTGCCGCATTCTTCAGATTGATGCCCTGATTACTGCGAAGAGAGCGATGGCGCGTCCCAAAGACATAGAAACCATTAAGCAACTAGAAGCGATTCGGCGGGAAAATAATTAAATCCGGGCACCCGTCGTCGGCCCATGAGGAGAACGTATGAAACCGATAGTCTTAACTGTAATCGCCGTATGGACTGCACTGAACACGGTGGCAGCCGGCGTTCCGTGTAAGCTTGTCGAAGCGTGGGCTACGGAACCCGTTCTCGATATCCCTGAATGCGCTCTCTTTAATCCGGCAGACAAGCTGCTCTATGTATCGAACATTTCGGGATCGCCGTTTGAGAAAAACAGCAAGGGCTTCATCGCCAAGGTGGATCTGAGCGGTCAGATCGTCGAGATGAAGTGGTCCGCCGGTCTGAATGCTCCGAAGGGCATGGCCATTCACGAAAACCATCTCTATGTCACCGACATCGATGAGCTGGTGAAGATTGATCTGAAGAGCGGAAAAATCGTACAGCGGTATCCGGCCCAAGGCGCTGTCTCCCTGAATGATCTGGCGGCGGGTGCCGATGGCACGATCTACGTGAGCGATTCCAGAAGCGGGCAGTATGCGCTGCATCGTCTCATGAACGGAAAGCTCGAACCATGGGTGGAAACATCGCAATCCGGAAATCTAAACGGCCTGTATATGCAGGGTAACAAACTGCTGGCCGGTCAGGCAAAAGACGGCACGCTGTTTGCCGTCGACCTGAAGACCGGACAGATGACATCCATCAGCCAGATTGACACCGGCATCGACGGACTGAAACCCGCCGGCAACGGCCGCTATTTCACCTCCAACTGGAAGGGCCGTATTACGCTGGTCTCTGAAACGGGCGAAGGTCTCATCCTGCAGGACACGACCGACCGGAAGATAAACGCCGCTGACTTTGAATACCTCCCCGAAAAAAATCTCCTGATTCTCCCGACCTTCAATGACAACCGCCTGGTGGCCTACAACGTGGTGCAACCTGAACGATCCGTGGGCGACCCGGCCCCCCTTTTTAAGGCGGTCGATCAGGACGGCAAGGAATGGGTGCTGGAAGATCAACTGGGTAAGAAACCCATCGTCGTCTACTTCTATCCCGCCGCCATGACCGGCGGCTGCACGAAACAGGCCTGCAGCTATCGGGATTATGTCGAGCAGAATGATGAGCCGGCCTTTGATGTGGTCGGCATCAGCGGCGACACCCCGGAAAACCTGAAACATTTCCAGCAGGCGGAAGGGCTCAACTTTACACTGCTCTCCGATCCCGGCGGCCGGATTGCCAAAACGTTCGGCGTGGCGGTCAAGGACGGCGAAAAGAGCATCACGCGAACCATCGACGGGAAAGAGGTTGAGCTGACCCGCAGCGCCACCACCATGCGCTGGACCTTTATCATCGATCCCTCCGGCAAAATTATCTACCGCGATAACAAGGTCAACGCCGTGCAGGATCTGCAGAAGGTGAAGTCATTCCTTAGCGAAACGAAGTGATATTTCCGGGCCCGGTGCGTGGAGCAGGCGGGACGCCTGCGATACGTTTCTGCCGTTCGCCCGGCAGCGATTACTCGTAATCACATTCCTCAAACCTGCCGGCCCTGCAAATTAAGCCGCCGGAAAAAGGGCGGAGACGGAACTCTTTTATAGAAGAAGCTCAACTTCGCTTATTTAACTCCAAGACTGTATGTGAAAGTGTTCTTCAAATAGTAGGCGCCCAGCATCTTTGAAGGTTCAAGGTCAACAAACGGGTGTACTTCTGCCTCGCCCCCCTTGCCGGAAACCTCTTTTTTATCGCCAAATGTCACCTTGCCTTCACCGAACTTGAGCGTCATGCGTCGAGGAGCCATCTGGGCTAAGTCGATGATACTTCTTTTTGTCCCGCTTTTTCCACTGCCGCCAGCTCCGGCTCCAAACATTTCAACCACTTTCCCCCGACGAATATTCATCTTGGGAATCACAGACAGTTCCTTGAGCAGCTCTTCTTCAGCTTTGTTTATTTCATAATCTTCTGCATCAACCTGCAGCTGCATCGTATGCCCGCTCTTAATAGCGGTACTGCCCGTATATACAGGGTCTTTGCGGACAAGATTGACGTCACCCATAATCTTGGGAAGACCCAACCCCCGGATGCCCATAATACGTGACTCATCGCTTGTTACCGGCATAGTAATACAATGCCATATTTCTTTATTCTCATATTTTCCCAGCAGGAAAACAGCGGCCTCTTTATACGGTGTGGTTCCTTCCTTCATCTTATAAAAGTCGGAAATGAACGCGTGAACATAAAGACGATCCGGCATATCAAATATCTCCGGCAGAAGTTTGCGATAGGCCTCTTTATTTTTCGTCTCATAATAAACCACGACGCCATCCGTCTCATGGTACGTATAGCGTCGTTCTGCCTTTCCGCCACCGGTCGTCGTTCTGCTTTCCTGCGCGAAACTCACCTGTAGAAACAGAGAAGTAACGCCTAACACCAATGCCATCTTTTTCATAATAGTTCCCTTCATTATCATCGTATTGATTTCCCCCTGCTGTAGTCCGGCAACCGCTGCCGTTTATACGCATTTGTTTAACGTGTCATTCAGCCTGATATTGTATTAGTGTGACATTTTTATACCCTGTGGTGGATGGGGTAGATGCGTATCAAGAGGTTCGGCTCTACGGTGCCCGAAGCAGAACGAAAGCTAATTTCTGGAGCGTGCCGGTTTCCAGAGATCGGAAAATTTCAGGGCGGAAACGGTTGAGCCTGCGAAACGTTGGCTTGCAGGTTTTCAGTCTTGCTACGCGTTCCGGTGCTCCGCGGTTCGGCTGGCAGGTCGAGTCCCCAACCGTGCCGCCCCTACAACTTATGCCGCCGAAAAGAATCATTTCACAGGCAAAAACTGGTCATGTCCTATCTGCGTGGAACTGGCGGTTTGCTGGTATCGTAGACTCGACGCCCTCGTCGCGTTGCGGCTGCATTGTGCCGCACTGCTGGAATGCGACGAGGGCAAATTGTTGCCTGATGTCGCAATTACATCTACGTTTTGGCTCCACGAAAATGGGATACGAACCTAAACGTGGCAGGCGCCCGCCGGGTGTTGAGATATATCTCAATCCCGGCCTACAGGTGCCGTGAATGGGTGTAGGCCCGATGCCCCATCGGGCGTTTTGCCTTTCCACCCATTGGAAGTCTTCACACCCGTTTTCTATCCCCCACAATCTTTACGTGTTTAGTTCTTAATATTATTTCCAAACCTGCGTAGACTCTTTTTCATGTTGTTGGAGCGTGCGTCGTAAAGGGTTGAGCAGTGGATATAAAAACAGATTAAGGAATAAGGGCGGATCCCTTTTTATGAGTCTTGAAAACCATTCAGCACCAGGAGCAGCAGCCGGGTATACATTTCAGTTTGAACGGGCTCTCTACTGGCTCGCGAAAAGTCCGGCTGGCTTTGTAATTGGAATTGAAACTGAAGATGATGTTGCCATCAAACATCAGGATGGAAAGCTAACTCTTGAGCAGGATAAACATTCCATTCAAGACAAGGCAGAACCATTCGGCAATCGCTCGAAAGACTTGTGGAACACGCTTTCGATATGGCTAACCGCTCTTGAAAACGGAGAGTTGGAACCGGGAAAGACTCGGTTTCTGATGGTCACAAACAAGACATTACCTGACTGTATTGCGAAACAAATCTCCAACGCCCAAACAAGCGAAAAAATCGACACGTGTATTAAAGGTCTCAAAGACGCCGCCACAGATCCTTCAGAAACAATTCGCGAATTCACGGAAAAGGTGTTGGCAGCTTCATCAGAGAAGCTCTTGCGAACTATAATTTCGAATTGTGAGTTGCTTGACGAAGCAAGTGGAACCAGCGGCGAGAATCTAAAAAATTCAACCATCGCGGAATTGCAAATTCCCGCCACTTTCACAAAAGATGCAGAATCCATCATCGACGAATTGCTAGGCTGGCTTCAACGACAAGTTTTAGCTCTGTGGCAAAAGCGAACACCCGCATGGATATCGCGCGATAACTTCGTCACTCAGTTTCACGCAGTCCTAGGCCGGCGAAAGCGCCAGAATGATCGAGAACGAACAGCAAATCTGATCCCTGTTTATGATGAACAAATCGGTCGGGAGAAAGGGCGCGATTTCGTTAAACAGATTTACTTGGTCACGGATGACGATGGCAGAGTCGATGAGTCCATTCGGGAATTCATTATGTGCAATATGGAGAAGACACGTCTCTCTGCTGACGGAAATATCACCGATCAAGATTGGATTGATTTTGAAGAAACGCTCAGAGCACGCTGGGGTAAGATTTCCAGTCGCGTGAAGCGTTTTGGCCAGACCAAGCCAGAAGAAGATGTAGGGTTTAAAATATTGACTGAAACCACCGATGAGCACAGAGAGCGGCTGGCTGGCATCGAGACCGAACAGGTCTATCTGACCTCAGGAACCTACCACCGCATGGCAGATCGATTGGTGGTTGGTTGGCATCCGCGTTTCGAGGAATTAATGAAACAGGTGGGAGAAAATGATTGATGTACTATTTGAGCAGCAGGTTGTGCAGAATTCCGGCTTAGGTGCCGAGACGCTTTGGCATGCGGTCAGTGAAGCCTACGAAGTGAAGAATAGGGTTGAAGGCATGCCGCTCCTCTTGGCATTCATCGTCCTTCCTCTGGCATTTCATAAGCGTTCTGCAAACGCTTTGGCATCAAAGGTGAAACCAGGGGCACTTTACAAGGCTGTTGCAAGTGATCGTGAAATCACGCTTGGCCTTCAGGAAAGAATGCAGGCTCTTTCTGGACGCACCCTGCAATCTCTATCAATCGGTTTCTCCACGGGTTTATTGCTTCTCGATTCCGGCGCGGAACCGCAATTGATACCTGGTCGAAAATCTCCGCCTACTGTTCACGTGACAGAAGAGGTGAAAACTCTCCTCTCTGCTGCGAAGCGGATTGGACAAGCGATTGGGGAGCTTCCAAAGACACAACTTATGACACACCTCAACATAAGGTTCTAATGAAACTCGCCATATTAAAAATTATTCTCTGGCCGAAGAACGACACATTGCAGCCGCGTGTAATTTCCTTCTTGCCCGACAAAATCAACGTAATCACTGGGGAAAGCGCGACCGGGAAATCTTCGCTAACAGCGATTGTGGATTATTGTCTTGGGAGCGGTAAATGTGCGATTCCCGTCGGACTAATACGAGATGTGACCGAGTGGTTTGGGCTTCATGTGAAGCTCGCGAACACCGAAATGATTGTTGCTCGGCGGAATCCTGGTGATCAGCAAACAACTACTGATCTGTATTGGGTTGAAGGGCTTGATTTAGAGGTTTCGAATCGAATCGAAAAGAATGGCCGCGTCGATGACCTGAAGGGCCGTATGGATCAAATAGCACAATTGTCACATTTGGAGCTAAGCGGTGCAGAATCTGTCGGATACGGGAGTCGCCCCAGTTTTCGGGATATGTCCGCATTTAATTTCCAGCCTCAACACATTGTTGCGAATCCATACACTCTGTTTTTTAAGGCTGACACGACTGAGCATCGAGAGAAGCTTCGCTCCATATTCCCATTGGTTCTCGGAGCGGTCAATTCATCAACATTAGCGAAACAGCGTGAGCTGAAGGATATCTCAAAAGAACACGACAGGTTGCGGCGCGAGTTGGACGCGCGCCTAGAGGCGGCGAAAGCGTGGGAGGCCGAGATTGAGAGCTACTACCTTCAGGCAAAAGCTCTTGGTCTCCTGCCTGATGCTCCTAATCCAGATGCGACCTGGAACCTTGATCGATTCGTGATCGAGTTGCAGACGGTTCCAGACAACGTAAAGAAGCTAGATATTCCGGAAATCAAGGAGGGAACCGGCGAAGAGGCGGTCGCTCAACTTACGGAAATCCTCGGCGAAGAAGATCGTCTAGCGCGACAAATGGGAGCAGTCCGCCAACGGTTGTCAAAGTTGGATCAACTCGCGGCATCTGTTGGTGAATATGGCACAACACTGACAGGTCAAAAGGATCGAATGCTCGGAGTTGGGTGGCTAGAGAAAAAGCTACAGTCAACACACCGGTGTCCAGTATGTTTGGCTATCCATGAGGAAGGTAATGAGAACCTCGGAGAGTTGCAGAAACTTGCATATGAACTTGGCGTCTTGGCGAACTCCGTCGCTCAAGCCCCAGCCAAATTGGACCAAGAGCTCGCTGACCTTCGCAAAGAACTTCGCACTCTCGAGCAGGACATCTCGAATACGCGAAAAATAAGGCAGTTTCTCGAGTCCCAATCCCAAGAGTTGTCCGCACAACGCCAGCGTGTAAGGCAGGTTTACCTGTTCGTCGGTCGGGTCGAGCAAGCACTTGAGAATCTATCGGCAAGCAAGAATGTGGGAGGCCTCAAAGAGCGCGTCGAGCAGCTGTTCCGACGCATTCAAGAGTTAAGGGATGAGTTGGATCCGCGAGCACAGCGGGAACGAGAGCGAGCTGCTATTGAGTCTGTGTCATCAAGGATTCACGACTATGCGCGCGACCTTCAGCTTGAGCATGCAGCGGAGAATGTGCGGCTGAACATTAGAGAACTGAGCCTCCAATTTACCTCCCTGTCAGGTCGAACGGACTTTCTTTGGGAAGTAGGGAGCGGACAAAATTGGGTCGGCTATCATGTCTCATGTATGCTTGCCCTCCACGAACATTTTATTGGTCTCTCCAACAGCCCGGTTCCCCGGTTCCTTCTTATTGACCAACCGAGTCAGGTATACTTTCCGGAGGCTTGGCCGAGTTTAGAGGACGCACCGGGCGGCAAGTCTGCGGATATCGACGGCGTGCATCGGATCTTTGCGGCTCTTTCAACATTTCTCGAGTCGCTGGCGGAACCCTTTCAAATAATCGTTTCAGAGCACGCTGGTGAGATTACATGGCAGGGCTTGGCCAATATTCATGTCGTGGCGAATTGGCGGGAAGGACACGATGACTTCCTCATTCCGAATACTTGGCTAAATCAAAAGGGTTAGTCCGCCTAAATCGTTATTCCGCTAGTTAGCTATTGATTTCGAGTCTTGTCCAAAAACTTCCAGGTATTGGAAAAACCGCGGCCCTTCTGCTTATATCCATGCAGGTTCCAATGTTTGGAACTTGGTGTTCTTTGTGTCTTTGCGGTGAAAATCCGCGATGAATGGTCGTGCGCTACCCTAGGTCGGTGATGAGTTCGATGGGGCAGTGGTCGGAGCCGGTGACGTCGCAATGGATATCGCCCGACTGGATGCGTGGCTGCAGGCTTTCGCTGGCGAGGAAATAGTCGATGCGCCATCCCACGTTGTTGGCGCGGGCCTGACCGCGGTAGCTCCACCAGGAGTAGCGTGCCGTATCGGGATTCAGGCATCGGAAGGTATCGATCAGCCCGGCCTGAATATAACCGGTCATGCCGGCGCGCTCTTCGTCGGTATAGCCGGCTTTGCCTTCGTTGGGTTTGGGGCGTGCGAGATCGATGGGCTGGTGGGCCACATTCATGTCGCCGCAGAGCACAACCGGTTTGGTTGCTTCCAGGTCACGGACTTTGTCGCGCAGCAGCGCATCGAATTCCTGACGCTCGACGAGGCGGGATAGGTCGCTCTTCACATTGGGCACATAGGTGTTGATGAGGAAGAACTCCTGGAATTCCAGACATTGGAAACGGCCTTCGGCATCGAAGCGGTCATCGCCCATGCGGGTCTCGTAGGAAAGGGGCTCCGTTTTGGTGAGGGTGGCGGTTCCGCTGTAGCCTTTGCGGTCGGCACCGTTCCAGCAGCCGGTATAGCCGCGGTCGGTGGCGGTGTTCTGAATCTCCTCCGGCAGATCATCGTTATGCACCTTGATTTCCTGCAGGCACAGGACGTCGGGGGCATGCGCGTCTAAAAAATCGGGGAACCCTTTTTTCATGACGGCGCGGATTCCATTCACATTCCAGGAGATACATTTCATTATTCAAGGTTCCTCACTTTTTTAATTCCACCATGTTTACGAAGGGATTTTTTTTACACCAAGATCGCAAAGTCAGCAAAGAAAACTGATTCCCTTCTTCGCGATCTTTGCGGCCTTCTGTTGAGAAATCAGCATTGATTTTGTGGCGCAGGTGCGAATGTTTTCTCTTTAGAGCTGACGCGCAGGGCTCCGGGTGTTTTAGTGGCGCGCATTTATTTGATCGCCCTGACTTTTCTTTCGATCAAATCTTCACGAATGTTATGCACTTCGGTGCCAACTTGAAACGGAAACCCTGATTTTGAAGAAAATATTTGGAACACACAGCGGAAATTTTCATGCAGACGATGTTTTTGCCGTTGCGGCGTTGTCGCTGCTTCATCCGGACTATGAAATCCGCCGTTCGCGCGATCCGGAAATCTGGGCGCAGTGCGATTATCTGGTGGATGTGGGCGGACGGTATGATCATGCGGAAAAGGTTTATGATCATCACTTCAAGAACGGCCCGACCTATGAGGATGGGTTGAAGATGTCGTCCATCGGCCTGGTCTGGAAGCACTATGGTAAAAAGATCTGCGGCAGTGCTGTCATTGCTGAACAGGTGTGCCGAAGCTTAATCCGGCAATTTGATGCCATTGATAACGGGGTAAAGCTCTCCGCGCCGCTGGACGAGTTTCCTGATGTGCGGGAGCTCACGTTGACGACTTCGATTTCGATGATGAATCCGGGCAATCCGTTTAAAGCCGATTTGGTGTTTGCGGGTGAAGTGAAGCGGGCAAGCCTGCTGCTGCAGGCGGCCATTGTAAGGGCAAGACGATGGATCGCCAGCCGCGCCGGGCTGGAGAAGGCGCTGAACGAAGCGTTGGCGGAAGAGCGTGCCTATATTATCGTTCCTGAAGATTGCAAATGGCAGGAGCACCTGTTTAACAGCGAAGGCAACGAAACCATTCTCTATGCGATTTTTACGAAGGGGAAAAAGAGCTTTTCACAAGCCGTTCCTTCCGCCCCGGGAGAATATACCAACCGCAAAGATTTCCCAGAAGCCTGGGCCGGATTAACGGATGATGCCTTTTCTGAAGCCGCCGGGGTGCCCGACGGTATCTTCTGCCATCAAGGGGCTTTTCTCCTGGCCACGTACTCTTTTGAATCGACGCTGAAACTGGTCGAAGACGCGATTAAGGCTTAAGCGAAAAAATACGTATGATATCCCTCGCAGAGGCGCGGAGAGCACAGAGGAACCACTGAATTCAGGTATATCGTGCTCTGCGGTTCTGCGCGGAATAATTCCGCAGTTTGGCCCGGAATGTTTTCGAATGGAAATCCGCTAAATATCCACGTTTGAATGTTGATTAAATGAGCGGGTTGGGCAGGGTGTATAGAACCATGAAAATGCGCTTAACCATTGTGACGCTCGTATTTATCAGCAGCTGGTTTGTCGGACTCCAGGACATGCCGTGGATTTCGCTATGGCCCAGTGTGGTTGCTCTGACTGCGGTCTTTCTTCTGAACCGGACGATTACCGGTTTGCTGCTGGGGGCCGGTGCAGGCGTTGTGATCCTGCATCACGGGAACCCGGTTACGGCATGTTCTTCTCTCTTCACGGATCATCTATTTCCCGTTCTTGGAAGTTCATGGAATTTGAGTGTATTGGCTTTTACGCTGCTGCTCGGTGGTTTTGCGGCGCTGATTGAAAAGGGCGGCGGACTGCAGGCGCTGACGGCACGCTGGCTGGCTTCCGGAAAACAATCCGGCAAGCGGGTGCAGTGGAGTGCGTATTTTCTGGGGTTGGTTTGTTTTTTTGATGGTCTGGCAAACAGCATGCTGGTAGGCAAATCGATCAGCCCGATGGCGGAACGGGCCGGGGTATCCAGACACCGGCTGGCCTATATTGTGGATTCCACCAGTTCGGCGGTGGCGTGTGTGGCGGTGATCTCGACCTGGATTGCCTATCAGCTTTCGATGATTCGTGAGGGGCTGAGTCAGGCCGGTCTTGAGGCGCAGCCGTTTGACCTGTTCCTTAAATCGATTCCGTTTAATTTTTATTGCTGGTTCACGCTCATCCTGCTGGCCGTTGTGATTTCCAGGGATTGGAACATCGGGCCGATGCGCAAATGCCAAAGAGGTTTCAGACAGGATGAACACGATTGCCACAAAGAGGCTCAGGAGGCGCGAAGACAAATAAAACCGGAGTCTCCTCGACATGATGAACAGGGTTTGCAGGACGGGGATGGGGGACACAAAGAACCACGAACAACGTCCTGTGCCTTAGTTCCTCTGGGGTTTTTGATTGCCGGTTTGTTGGCGGGGTTGTATCTGAACGGAGCAGGCGGGGAGTACCTGCCTTTATCGCTGGAACGGGTTTCGGATGCCTTCGGGAATGCCGATGCCGCGAAGGTGCTGGTGGTGGTGAGTGTGCTGGCTTGCGGCGTGGCATTCATTATGAACTTTAATCCCATTAAGAAGCAGGGGGAAAGTGCGGCGAACGTATTCGGTTTGGGAATCGGGCATCTGATTAAACCGGTGCTTATTCTGATTTCCGCCTGGGTGCTGAGCAGTACCCTGAAGGAGCTGAATGCCGCCGGTGTTTTGACTTCGATGTTACACGGCTCTGTTGCGCCGGCCATTTTTCCTGTGCTGGTTTTTATTACCGGCGCCCTGATTTCGTTCAGTACCGGCACCTCGTGGGGCACGATGGGGATTCTGATGCCCTTGACGCTTCCGGTGGCCATCGGTTTCGGCGATGGTGAAATTACAAAAGTCATGTATGCCACGATCGCCGCCGTGTTCAGCGGGGCGGTTTTCGGGGACCATTGTTCGCCGTTCAGTGATACGACGATTGTCTCCTCTATCTCCTGCGGTATTGAGCCGATGGAGCATGTGAAAACGCAGATGCCCTATGCATTAATCGCGTCCGTGGCAGCCATACTGGTCGGGTTCCTTCCGACCGGCCTCGGTTTTAATCCTTATTTGTCGTTGGTGCTGGGTGGGGTTGTGCTGTTTTCTCTATCCGTAATTTCCAAGGTTTGGAAAAGAGGACATGGCTAAAGAACTTCAGTGCATTGCAAAACAAAACGTCCGGCGGTTTATTCTGTTTCGGCTGTTGTTCAATGCACGGTTTTATTATCCCGTCTTCGCGGTGATCTTTCTCGATTTCGGGATGACGCTGGGTCAGTTTGCCATCCTGAATGCCATCTGGGCGGCAACGATTATTCTTGCTGAAGTGCCTTCCGGAGCATTGTCGGACCTGATCGGCCGCAAAAAGCTATTGATTCTGACCTCCGGTTTAATGGTTTGCGAAATGGCGGTCTGGGCTTTTGCCCCGCGCAATAATCCTTCGGTATTATTCTGGCTGCTGGCTGTTAACCGGGTGCTGAGCGGGTTGGGGGAGGCGTCGGCCAGCGGATCGGACGAAGCACTGGTTTACGAAAGTCTCGAAGAGGCGGGCATGAAAGATCAGTGGTCGCACGTGCTGGAGATTACTTCAAAATGGCAGTCGGTCGCATTCATGTTTGCCATGATTACCGGCGGGTTGGTTTATGATCCATCCTTACTTTCAAAAGTGACGGGATTGGACCTTCAGAAAGATTTAACACTGCGCCTGCCGCTGTATCTGACCTTTATTACCTCGATCCTCTGCTGGATCAACTGTCTTGGGTTCTGTGAGGCGAAGCAGCCGCACACAACCGCGAAGCCATCCATCGGCAAAGCGTTTGCTCAAACGCTGACGGCGGGAATGTGGATTTTAAAAACTCCGTTTGCGCTTGTGGTAATTCTTGCCGGAGCCTTTGCGGACAGCATGATCCGCATGTTTATTACCCTGAACTCGGAATACTACCGGCTGATTCATTATCCGGAATATGCACTGGGACTGATCGGTGCGCTGATTGCTCTATTCAATTTCGCAATTGCACCGCTCGCGAGAAAACTGGTGGATCGTAAAACACCGGGTTTTGTTTTCGGCACCGTGATGCTGCTGGCTTTAGGTGGATTTTTCGGCGCGTCTTTCTTTATCCCTTATGCGGGTCTGGTGTTTTCCATTCTGTTGTTTGCAGCATTTTCGATAACCACCTTTGCGCTGTCGTATTATCTGAACCGGATGGCTGATAATTCAAAAAGGGCGACGGTACTCAGCTTTAAAGGGCTGGCTTTGAATCTCGGCTATGGGTTTATTGGTGTAGTCTATTCCGGTTTGCTTCATCAGCTGTCTCAATCAGGAAACGTCGAGCCGGGGGCGGACGCATTGTTTATTTCCGGCACGCAGTATTTCTGGCCTTACTGTCTTTTCGGCGGCTTGGCCGTGGTGCTGTTTGTTCGCCTTTTCTTTCCGGGAATAACGAACCGCAACGGATAAAAACCTGCTTTTTTCTACTGATCGATGTTGTTGTTCCGGTTACTCTATTTTTATTCCATTATTTAATTATCAACATTTGGTGATAAGGATGAATGAAGCCGATTTAGTCAATACGCGTCCTCTATTGGAGGAGCTGGAAAAAATTTCATCCAAGTTTCTTCCGTCGAACGGCGAAAATGCACTGTATGAAATACTCAGCACCTTGGGCCTGGGTATGGGGGTGGACCGGACGTATCTTTTTGACTTTAAATGCCAGGAAAGCGGAAACCTGATTGCGGACCAACGGGCTGAGTGGGTGGAAGTCGGGCAAAGCCGGCAGATTGCCAACCCGACGCTGCAGAACATTGATATGGCCAGAGCCGGCTTTTCCGACTGGAATGAGAAAATGCTGAAAGGCGAAACCATCGCCTGTTTGATACGCGACCTTCCGGAAAATCAGATTGCCTTTTTAGGACAAATGCAGGGCATTGTTTCAATTCTGTTTTTGCCGGTTTTTAAGAACGGCCAACTTGTCGGGGCCGTCGGATGCGACGACTGTATGCGGGAACGAGTCTGGAGCCGGGATGAACGAGCAGATCTGCAGTACGCATCGACCATTATCAGCAACCTTTGTTTCTGATTGTTCGGCAATTCTCTATACGATGCTTTAATAGGAGATGACATGAAGATACAATATTTCTGCCCCTTGTGGGGCAGCGAACACCTGCCTTTTGAGGAATTCTGCGATCAGGTAGCCGAAGCCGGTTACGATGGCGTGGAAACCTATTTTACTTTGGGTGATCAAAAGGAACTGCGTCAAAAGGACGAAGTGCTGAAGAGTCGCGGTCTGGGACTGGTCGCTCAACACTGGCAAACGACGAATACCGTTATAAAGGAGCACCTCAAAGAATATCGCACGCACCTTGAATGGCTGGTTTCAGCAAATCCTCAATATATCAATTCGCAGACCGGGCGGGACTGGTTCTCTATGGAGGATAATCAGCGGATCATTGCCGTGGCGAAAGAGGTGGAAAAGGAATCCGGTATTAAGATTGTTCACGAAACCCATCGAGGAAAGTTTTCTTTTTGCGCTGCACGCACCAGAGAATTTCTGGAGGCCGATCCGGAGTTACGTTTAACCGTCGATTTCTCGCATTGGTGCAATGTCTCGGAATCGCTGCTGGAAGATCAGCAGGATGCGGTCGGGCTGGCCGTAGCTCGCGCAGACCACGTGCATGCCAGAGTGGGCCACGCCCAGGGACCGCAGGTGTCCGATCCGCGGGCTCCCGAGTTTGAGGAAGCTCTCAATGCGCATCTGGCTTGGTGGGATCAAGTGGTCGAGGTTCGCAGAGCAGCAGATGAGGATTTAACTTTTGTGCCGGAGTTCGGTCCAAGTCCTTATCTGCCGGCGCAGCCATACACGCTGCAGCCGCTGGCCGATCAGTGGGATATCAATGTGTATATGATGAAGCTGCTCAAAGCGCGGTATTCATAAAAGCCGTTTCCAATGATTGGAAAATTTAAGGGTCGGAATTCCGGTTCAGGCCCGTCATAATCGAATTTATTCACGTAGGAGATAGCTATGAAACTGATCAGACTGAGTGGTGCGTTAATTGTTCTTTCCCTGGCCTCGGGTTGTGCCACGAACAAGGAAAAGCAGGCGGAGAAAGAAGCCTACTTTGAGGAAGGAAAAATGGATCAGCAGGTTGAGCAGTGGAAAAAGCCCGGCGGCCGCTACTAGGCTGAAATGAAATCTTTTCTGCTTTCGGAGCGCCTGCGAAGTTTCCGGTATGCATTCAACGGACTATGGGTGCTGCTGAAAACGCAGCACAATGCATGGATTCATCTGATTGCAACGGTTGCGGTGATCGGGGCCGGGTTCTTCTTCGGTATAAGGCGGGACGAGTGGTGCTGGCTGGTTATCGCCATTGCCGGCGTCTGGACGGCGGAGGCTTTCAACACCGCGCTCGAATTTCTGGCTGATGCGGTGCATCCCGAAAAACACCCGCTGGTCGGGAAAGCGAAGGATGCAGCAGCAGGCGCTGTTCTGATCAGCGCAATCGGCTCTGTTGCGATTGGTCTGCTGATTTTCGGTTCGTACGTTGCCGCGCTCTTCCAATGATTGGAACGCTTAGACCCCGTGCTCCACATACTGCTTCGTGACTGCCACAACCGTATCCAGACAGCTGCCGCACAGTCCGCCGGCATAGGTTGTTCCCATGACATCGCCAACGGTTTTCAGATTTTTTTCATCAATGGCGCGGCAGATGTCGCCCTTGGTAACATAATTGCAGAAACAGACAACGTCATCGTCTTCCAGCTCCAGCTCCACGTTGAGGGGCTGTCCAACCGGCGCCAGCAAATCGTGCGGGGTGGGAGGAAGGTCGCCTCCTGAATCGAGCGTCTTCCGGATTTTTTCGAACTCCGAAATCTCGCCCACGAGCACGGCGCCGATCAGTTTTTTCCAATCTTTGGAAATCAGCAGCTTTTTATAGACCCCTTGATCGAGGTCCATTTCATAGACAAAATCCACCTCATCCATCGTCAGGTGGGTCTCGCCGATACTGCCCACCTGCAGATCCAGCAATTTAAGACGGGAAGCCGGGGTTTTCGGTTCGAAGGTTTTGTTGATGTCGCCGAGATGAGCCGCCGCCGCTTCGGCCATGGCATAGCCGGGAGCCACCAGGCCGAACAGGGTGTTGTTATAAGAGGCGCATTCGCCGATGGCATAAATGTCGGGGTCGGACGTCTGAACCGAGTTGTTGATGGCAATTCCGCCTCGGGATCCGAGCTCAAGTCCGGCGGTGCGGGCCAGTTCATCATTGGGAATGATGCCGGTTGCAATAACCACCAGATCGGCCGGGGTGGATTCTCCGCTTTCATAAACCACCCGTTCCACTTTTCCGGTTCCTTCAATGGCCTGAACATGCTCATCCAGCCGCAGGTGGATGCCCAGCATTTCAACCTTTTCATCCAGCAGTCCGCCGGCGATTTCATCGAGCTGGCAGGCCATCAGAAAGGGCTCACGCTCCACAACCGTCGTTTCAAGGCCGAGCTCTCTGCAGGCTTCGGCTGCTTCAAGCCCGAGGAGTCCGCCGCCGATGATTACGGCACTGGATGCCTGGCGGCTCTCGTCACGAATGGCATAGACATCGTCTGAAGTGCGGTAGACGTGCACACCGGCAAGATCAGTGCCATCGATGTCGGGAACATGGGGGCGTGCGCCGGTGGCAATGACCAGTTTGTCGTAGGAATAGGATGTGCCGCCCTGGGTGGTCACGGTTTTATTCTCCCGATCAATGGAAACAGCCCGAGCCCCCAGCTTGAGCTGGATTTTATAGTAATTATACCAGCGGGACTCCGCCAGGATGAGGTCCGTGTCGCTTTTCCCGGTAAAGAGCGATGAAAGTGAAACGCGGTCGTAGGCCGGAATCAGTTCATCGCCGAGTACCGTAATGGCATACTGATGATGTGCATCGTATGCCAACTGCTTTTCGCAGAAGCGAAAGCTGCTCATTCCATTACCGATTACAACAACCTGTTTTTTCATTTCCGACATAAACTTCCTTAATTAATACTAAAATGGTCCGAAATATGTAGCGAAGAAGAGGGGAGGTGTCGACCAGTTGTTTACTTTTTGTTGTTGGCGTTGCCGAGGCTTTGTCGCATCTTTTGCCGTCATGACCGGTTTATACATCCATGTCCCCCTGTGTGAAAAGCGCTGCCGCTACTGCGACTTCTATAAGGTTACGCCGGGCGAAGTGGACAGTATGGACCTCTATCTCCAATGCCTGGAAATCGAGCTGCGGAGGCTGCCCGGCGATTTTGCCCCGGATACCGTTTTTATCGGGGGCGGAACGCCGACTGCCCTGAGCCCGGCGGAATACAGCCGGCTGCTGGAATCGTTGCATCGCCGCATCAATCTGTCTGAGGTGGTCGAATTCAGCAGCGAAGCGAATCCCGGCACGCTGACGCCGGAAAAACTGGCGGTTATGAAAGCGGGCGGTGTGAACCGGGTATCCATCGGCGTGCAGTCGTTTAATCCGCGGGCACTTCAGCTGCTCGGGCGCATACACAATGCGAAAGAAGCGATCGAAGGTTATCACCTGCTGCGTGAAGCCGGTTTTGACAATGTGAATATTGACCTGATTCAGAGTATACCGGGTATGACTTCGGACGAAGTGCTGGCGGATGCCCTGAAGGTCGCGGAACTCGGGCCTGAGCATATTTCTTTCTATAATCTTATCTACGAGCCGGGCACCCCGCTGACCGAGGCCCGGGACAAAGGTCTTGTAATTCCTCCGGATGAGGATGAAGAAGCCGATAACTATTTCGCGGTTAAAGCGGTTCTTGAAAACGCCGGCTACGGACACTACGAAACCTCCAACTTTTCCAAAGGCGGTAAAGAATGCCGGCATAATGTACTTTACTGGCAGGGTGGGGAATATTTCGGGTGCGGACCTTCCGGGCATTCCCACTGGCATGGAAAACGATTCGGTAACATCGCGGACCTGGATCGCTACTGCAACCGGCTGCTGAAGGAGGAGAATCCGTTTGACGAGATTGAGTTTCTGACAAAAGAGGAAAAGGCGCGCGAAACGCTCGTGATGTGGTTGCGCCTGACGAACGGATTCAATCTGGACGAGTTTAAACGGGTTTCCGGGTTTTGTGCCTATGACCTGTGCGGCGCGGGGATTGAATCGATGATAGAAGAAAAGCTGCTTCAATGCGTTGAAAACAGGCTATCGTTAACGCCCAATGCGCTGTTTGTGAGCAATGCCGTCTTCTCTGCGCTGCTTTAAAAACCGCAACATGTTGTGTATTAGCAGGAAAAAAGGCGCATTTAGTCTTGCAAAGCGGACGGGAATCCTTAGATTAGCGCGCTCTTATTGATCAGAGAGAATTTTGAAAACAGATTACCGAGGTATTTGAGATGTCTAGAAAATGTGCAGTTACCGGAAAGAAAACCATCGTGGGACGTCGTATCGTCCGTAAAGGTTTGGCCAAGAAAAAAGGCGGAATCGGTCTTCACGTGACCAGCGCAACCAAGCGCACCTTCAAGCCGAACCTGCAGCGCGTTCGCATCCGCACCGAAAACGGTACGGTTAAGCGCGTTTGGGTTTCCGCGAAGGCTCTGCGTTCCGGCGCAGTTAAGAAAGCTTAAGTTTCCAATCATTGGAAATTGCAAAGCCGTCCCGGTTCGGGGCGGTTTTTTTTGTATCCGGGCGTTGAGGATTTCTTGCTCTCAATCCCTTCCTGATCGTAATCCTGCTCCTGATCGTAATCTCCTGTTATCCACTTAAAGCCGGTACCAGCTTCGCGGTAGTCGGGATTTATGCTGACGTGCGGGGAGGTGTGGTGCTCAGAGAGCGGGATTACGTAAGATAAGGAGAAAGGGCTGAGGGCACAAAAAAAGCCCCGTCCAAAGACGGGGCGCGAGTCGTTTCAACAAATTGGGAAATTACCAGCTGGCCTTTGTCATTCCCGGGATCTTACCTTGCGAAGCCATTTCGCGAAGTGTGATACGGGAGAGGCCGAATTTGCGGTATACCGCGTGCGGACGTCCTGTGACGGAGCAGCGATTCATAATGCGATTCGGGTTTGCATCGAGCGGCAGCGAGCGAAGCTTGCGTACAGCAGCCATGCGATCAGCAGGGGCCGTTTCCGGGTCACTGATGATTTTTTTAAGTTCCATGCGCTTCGGGTAGAGCTTTGCAGCCATTGCGATGCGCTTTTGGTTTTTAACTACTTTGCTTTTTTTAGCCATAAATTCTTAGTTCCTTTTGTTGAAAGACCCGTGGATAAAACATAAATGGGGTGGCCCACGCAACACAAATAGTTATAAAAAAAGCCCGTTGCATCACTTTTTTTACCGTCTGTTTGGGTACCCATGTTCTTTTAGTCTTGAATGCGTATCAGCAAACCGTATTTTTACGCGCAACGAAACGAAATAAGAAAGCATAGGAAAATTATAATATGTCTAAAATCAAAGATCTTGGCTCGGCACAACTGATATACAACAACCAGACCATAGACCTTCCAGTCTTCGAAGGGTCTGAACATGAAAAAGCAGTCGACATCCGTGCACTTCGCAAAGAAACCGGGATGATCACATATGACCCCGGCTTCGTAAACACCGGATGCTGTAAGAGTGATATTACTTATATCGATGGTGAAGCCGGCATTCTGCGGTATCGCGGATACGATATTAATGAACTTGCCGAGCAGTGCGAATTTGTGGATGTGGCCTATTTGCTGGTTCACGGCACGTTGCCAACCCAGGAACAGCATAATGAATTCTCTGCCAACCTGAATCTGCACTCACTGCTGCATGAAGATATGCGTCACTTCTTTGATGCGTATCCGGATCATGCCCATCCGATGGCCACTCTTTCGGCTATGGCAGTTTCTCTGTCGACCTTCTACCCGGAACTGGAAGACAGCAGCATTCAGGAAAATATTGACTTCAAAGTGACTCGACTCCTTTCGAAAATGCGCACCGCAGCCGCATTTGCCTATAAGAAGTCGATCGGCCATCCCATTGTCTACCCGCGTCATGATCTGAAATATTGCGAAAACTTCATTAATATGATGTTCCGCACGCCGGTAAATAATTATGAAGTGGATCCGGTGGTTGCCACCGCCCTGAATAAACTGCTGATTCTGCACGCAGACCACGAACAGAACTGTTCGGCATCTGTTGTGAAAATGGTCGGAAGTGCGGGAGCCAATCTTTATGCCTCTATTTCCGCAGGCATCTGTGCTCTGTGGGGACCGCTGCATGGCGGCGCCAACCAGCACGTAATCGAAATGCTGGATCGGATTATTGCGGAAGATGGCGGCGATGTTAAGCGGGTGATTGAGCGCGCCAAGGACAAGAGCGATCCGTTCCGCCTGATGGGCGTCGGGCACCGCGTTTATAAGTCGTACGATCCGCGGGCCAAAGTGGCCAAGCAGATGTGCAAGGATGTGCTGGAGAAGCTCGGCGTTAATGATCCGCTGGTGGATCTGGCGCAGGAGCTGGAAGAAGCTGTTCTGGCCGATGACTACTTTGCAGAACGCAGTCTTTATCCGAATATCGATTTCTATACCGGCCTGACGTACCGCGCCATGGGCATCCCGACAGATATGTTTACCGTGATGTTTGCTATTGGACGCATGCCGGGATGGATTGCCCAGTGGCTGGAAATGCGGGATGATCCGCATGGACGCATTGGACGGCCGCGTCAGATTTACACGGGGCATACACAGCGCCCGGTTAATTAGCAGGACGAGTATGAGCAAAAACAGAATCAACGGCCGCGTCGAACGTGACGCGGTCGAACTGAGCTTCCTTCAGAAGGTCAGCGAGCGGCTTCCGGAAGACATTGAGATCCTGCAGGCATTGGCGGATCTCTATACAAAAACCGGGAACTTTCAGAAAGGCCTGGAGATCGATCTGAAGCTGAGTCATCAGCTTCCGAACGATGATCTGGTCTGGTATAATCTGGGTTGTTCGTATTCGCTGGTGAATCGACCTGATGCCGCCTTTGAAGCGCTCACCAAATCCGTCGAACTTGGTTATGGAGATTATGATTGGATGAAAACCGATCCGGACCTCAATAACCTGCATGCCGACCCGCGTTTTGAGTCTTTGCTGAGCTGGCTTTATACAACCTGTAACGAAGAAGAGTAGACCGATTTTCAACCATTGGAAAAAAGGGGCGACTTTTCGTCGGGGTTTGCTACATTCGCCGCTTCTTTTCCAATGTTTGGAAACATTTTCGGAGTTATAGGATGCGCAGAATATCAGACTGGAAGAACGCAGGCGTCTACATCGGTAACGACGTGGACTGCTCCTGCATTGCTCCGGATGTCATCATTCATCCCGGAAGCCGCATTCTGGGAGCTGCAACCTCGATCGGCCCGGGCTGTGTGCTGGGCGCAGAGGCTCCTGTTGTTCTGGAAAACTGTCAGCTGGGGCGCTCTGTCGATCTGAAAGGCGGCTTTCATTCAGGCGCCGTTTTTTTTGACGGTGCCAATATGGGAAGCGGAGCACACGTCCGCGCCGGAACCATTCTGGAAGAAGAGGCGAACGGGGCGCATGCCGTGGGCCTCAAGCAGACCATTCTGCTGCCGTTTGTGACCTGTGGAAGCCTCATCAACTTCTGTGATGTGCTGATGGCCGGCGGAACCAGTCGCAAGGATCATTCCGAAGTCGGCTCTTCCTATGTGCACTTCAACTTTACTCCTCACCAGGACAAAGCCACGGCATCCCTGCTGGGCGATGTGCCCAACGGCGTCTTTCTGGATAAGAAACCAATCTTTCTCGGCGGACAGGGAGGGCTCGTCGGGCCATCCAGAATAACGTATGGGTCGGTAGTTGCGGCCGGAGGAATCTGTCGTGAAGACATCGTAACGGAAAATCAGCTGCTGATTCCGGCTATGCCTCCTGCCGGGGCCCGATCTTACGAACTGGGAGTTTACCGGCGTGCGGACCGGCTGATTAAAAACAACCTGCTTTATATTGGAAACATTCTGGCCCTGCGGGAATGGTACCGCCATGTGCGCCCGCTCTTTATTCGCGGTATCTTTGATCAGGCCGTGCTGGACGGCGGCCTGAAGAATCTTGAACTGGTTCTGAAGGAGCGCATCAAGCGCCTCGGCAACCTTGCCGGCAAGTTTGAAAAATCCTTCCAATGGTTGGAAGCCAACAGCGGCAAACCGAACGAGATTGAAGACCAGAAGCGCTTTCACGCGACCTGGCCGGAAATACAGCGCGCCATCGAGTCCGCGGAATTCCAACCCGGAAACGTTTTCCAATCATTGGAACCGGGCGAATCGTATATTAAAACCATTCAGTCACTGGAGCCCTCCGCACGGGAGCCGGGAAAGCAGTGGATGCAATCCATCGTAGATTTTGTTGAACAACTCTGGAGCTAGAAATTATGGGAAAACTTTTCGGAACCGACGGCATACGCGGCATGGCAAACGAGGGCAATATGACTGCGGAGATGGCTCTGCAGGTCGGGCGCGCGCTGGCATACACCTGTAAGGAATATCACCGGGAACATGGAACTCGCCCGCGGATTATCATAGGTAAGGACACTCGGTTGAGTGGCTATATGCTGGAAAATGCACTCACGGCCGGAATTACCTCCATGGGGGTGGATGTGCTGCTGCTGGGCCCGATTCCCACGCCTGCAGTTGCATTTATCACGCAGAGCATGCGGGCTGATGCCGGGATTATGATCTCTGCGTCACACAACCCTTACTTTGATAACGGAATCAAGATCTTCGGCCGTACAGGATATAAACTTCCGGATGAGATGGAAGCTGAAATTGAAGAGCTGGTGCTGAGCGGCCGCATAAACAATATCCGCGCGGTTGCGATGGAAGTGGGAAAAGCGAAGCGAATTGATGATGCCATGGGGCGTTATATCGAGTTTTGCAAAAACACTTTCCCGGACGACCTGACGCTTGATGGCATGAAAGTGGTGCTGGACTGCTCGAATGGAGCCACCTACAAATGCGCTCCACTCATTTTTTCTGAATTAGGGGCGGATGTGACGACCATTCATGCCTCTCCGGATGGCATGAATATCAACGAGAATTGCGGTTCGCAGCATACGCAGGACCTGCAGACGAAGGTGAAGGGTCTCAATGCTGACATCGGACTGGCATTTGATGGCGATGGCGATCGTTTGATTGCGGTGGATGAAACCGGCGCCGAGCTGACCGGCGATCAGATTATGGCGATCTGCGCCCAGGCCTATAAGGACAGCGGAGATCTTAAAAACAATCTCGTAGTGGCAACGGTTATGAGTAATGTGGGCTTCCATGCCGCTATGCGGGAGCTTGATGTTGAGGTTGAGGTGGCCGGTGTGGGCGACCGTCTCGTGCTTGAACTGATGAAACAAAAAGATGCGGTTCTCGGTGGTGAAGATTCCGGGCATATGATCTTCCTCGACTGCCATACGACGGGCGATGGCATTGTGTCCGCTCTGAAACTTGTGAACACACTGAAGCAGTCCGGCGCAAACCTTTCGGAACTGGCGAAGGTAATGACTCCGTTCCCGCAGAAGCTTATCAATATTGATGTGAATGAAAAACCTCCCATTGAGGAGGTGCCTGCGCTGATGGCGGCCATTCAGGAGGCTGAAGCCGAACTGGGAGAAGACGGGCGCGTTCTGATCCGTTATTCCGGCACACAGCCGATGTGCCGCGTGATGGTTGAAGGTCCGACAGAGGATCAGACCAACGCCATCGCCGAGCGCCTTGCCGGCGTTGTTACGGAAGTGCTGGGTTAATGGGCGCAATTCTTACAGCTGAAAATATCGAACGTATTTACCGGGTCGGAAAAACCGATCTACCTGTTTTGAAGGGCGTCTCTCTGGAGGTCAATCTGGGCGAAACGCTTGCGGTTATGGGGGAAAGCGGGTCCGGAAAAAGCACCTTGCTGCACGTACTTGGGGGCCTGGACAAACCGAAGTCGGGAAAAGTTCAGTTCAACGGCCAGAGTGTTTACGACATGTCGCAAGCCCGTCTGGCGCGTTTCCGTTCAGCCAACGTAGGCTATGTTTTTCAATCGTTCCATCTGCTTCCGGAATTGGACATTGTTGAAAATGTGGCTCTTCCGGCCATGGCGACCGGTTCCAGAAAAGATGCAAAGGTTCGGGCCACCGAACTTTTGAGCGAAGTGGGATTAGCGGAGCGGGTGGGGCACCGGCCCCAGGAACTGTCCGGCGGAGAGCAGCAGCGCGTGGCCATTGCGCGTGCGCTGATGAATGAGCCGGATATTATTTTTGCAGATGAACCCACTGGAAATCTGGACTCCAAAACGGGTGAAAAAGTATTGAATTATTTGTTTCAACTGATCGAGGCGAGGAGGCATACTCTCGTGCTCGTTACTCATAGTCAGGAAGTTGCTTCCCGCTGTTCGCGTGAATTGTTCCTGAAAGATGGGCTTTTAATTTAGATAAGGTATCACGAATGAAAATATTTCTAGGCGATAAACTGGTAGATGAAAAAGATGCTGTGGTTTCTGTGTTTGATCACGGTCTTCTTTATGGAGATGGGGTATTTGAGGGAATCCGGGCCTATAACGGTCGCGTATTCTTGCTGGATGAGCATATTGACCGTCTTTATGACTCTGCAAAAGCGATTGCATTGAACATTCCGATGACCCGGGAGGAAATGTCGGCCGCTGTGGTTGAAACCTGTAAGGCCAATGAAATTTCCGACGGGTATATTCGTCTGGTTGTCACGCGTGGCGTGGGTACTTTGGGGCTGAACCCGTATCTTTGTGAAAAAGCACAGGTCATCATCATTGCGGCAAAAATTCAGCTCTATCCGCAGGAGCTTTACGATAACGGTCTGAAGATTGTCACAGTAGGAACGGTCCGCAACCATCCGGAAGCCATCAACCCGCGCGTCAAGAGTCTGAACTATCTCAACAATGTTCTGGCAAAAATTGAGGCCATCAATGCCGGTTGCATGGAATGTCTGATGCTGAACCACAAAGGCGAAGTGGCGGAAGCTTCCGGCGATAATGTGTTTGCGGTGAAGAACGGCGTTATCACCACGCCGCCCAGCACCTCCGGCGCGCTGGAGGGATTGACCCGCAATAAAGTCATGGATCTGGCCCGCGAGGCTGGCTATGAAGTGCGGGAACTGACCATGGCCAGATATGACCTCTACGTGGCGGATGAAGTGTTTCTCACAGGAACTGCAGCCGAAATTATTTCCGTCGTTGATATCGACAAGCGGGAAATCGGTGACGGTAAGCCGGGGCAAGTCACAAGCAAGCTTGCTGAAATGTATCATCAGTGTGCGAATTCAGAGGGCACCCCGATCAAATAACAAATTTAGACCACAGTCGTGGTCTGAAAAGATTGCGTCGTTATCATCCAACGTATTAACGTTCCTGTTGTCTGAAAGGAAAACAGGAAATTTCCATGAAATGTGAATGCTGCAAAGAGGCCGAAGCTACAATCCATCTGACTCAGGTGATTGATGGTGAAGTCAAGAAACTGAATCTGTGCCAGGTCTGTGCTCAGAAAAACGGAATTGATCTTAATTCCCCCATCTCAATAACGGATGTGCTTTTGGGCCTGGGGAATCAGGCCGGAGGAAAGACTCCGAAAACTGATCTGTCTGAATTTGACTTGAGCTGCAGCCGTTGCCAGATGACGCGAGCAGAATTCAAAAAACGGGCCCGTCTCGGCTGTCCGGAGTGCTATAATGCGTTCATGGGCGAGTTGAGTGCCATCCTGCAGGCCATGCACCATAGCCGTCAGCATGTAGGAAAAATTCCTGCACGTCAGGGTAATGAGGCCCGCATTACGGCTCAGATCGCCGCGCTTCAGAAGGACATTGAAACGGCGATTGCTAAAGAAGAATACGAAGTAGCCGCGAATCTGCGCGATAAAATCCGTTCTTTGAAGGAAGGCATTGAAGAGATGGATTCGGGAGGCACTGATGACGCTTAATGATATGGTAAAGCGCCACGGAAGCTGGCTTGAGGCGGGAATTGACGAAGGCCCCGTGATCAGCAGCCGGATTCGTTTGGCCCGCAATGTGGAGGAATTCTCATTCCCCGGTTGGGCCAGCGAGGAGGAAAATAATACCGTCTGGAAGCAAAGTATCGATATTTTTGAAAATTTCAGTACGCCTTTTATGAGTTGGGGTATGTGTGATATGCCGCCGCTTGACAGAGAAATTCTGTTCGAGCGCCATCTCATCAGTCAGGAATTGGCTCAGCAGAATGACAGTTGCGGAGTGTTTGTTTCTCCGGACGAATGTCTGTCAATCATGGTCAACGAAGAGGACCACATTCGGATTCAGTCGCTGCAGCCGGGTCTGAACCTTCGAGGGGCCTGGGAGGCGGCGGACCGTCTGGATGATGAACTTGAATCACAACTGACCTACGCCTTTTCTCCGAAGCTTGGATATTTAACCTCATGCCCTTCGAATGTAGGAACCGGCATGCGCGCCTCGGTGATGCTGCACCTTCCGGCACTGGTGTTAATGGAAGAGATGGATCCGGTGATCAATGGCATCTCTAAAATCGGTCTGGCCGTTCGCGGTATGTGGGGCGAGGGAACTGAAGCTGCCGGAAATATGTTCCAGGTATCCAACCAGATCACGCTTGGGCGGCGTGAAGATGAAATTATTGCTCATCTTGAGCAGATTGTGCTCGAGCTGATTGAGCACGAAAACAATGCCAGGATCCGCCTCATGAATGAGCGATCGCTCATTGTTAAAGACCACGTGGCACGCGCTTTCGGAGTGCTCTCCAATGCCCGGCTTATGTCCAGCGGTGAGGCTTTGAACCTTCTTTCGACCCTGAGACTTGGACTGGACCTGGGAATGGTGGATCAATTTTCGCGCAGGGAGCTCGATATGCTCTTTATTTCCATTCAGCCGGCTCATCTTCAGAAGCAGGAAGATAAAGAACTTGATCCCGATGACCGTGATGTTGTGCGCGCCGATATGTTGCGTAGCTACATGGAAAATGCTAGTGAAAACGACAGTTTAAACTAAAGGCAGATTTATGGACAATTTTACACCAAGAGCACAGCAGGTACTGCAGTTGGCAAGAAAAGAAGCCGATCGTTTTAATCACGGCTATGTCGGTACGGAGCATATCCTTCTCGGACTCATTGCGCTGGGACACGGGGTTGCGGTTAATGCGCTTCAGGCGCTCGGGATCGATTTAGCCTCGGTTCGGCTCGAAGTTGAAAAGGCGGTCGGGACCGGCCCGGAAACCAAAACGATTGGAAATATCCCGTTCACACCGCGGGCTAAAAAAGTACTGGCCCTTTCCGCCAGCGAAGCTCGCGGGCTGGGGCACAGCTATGTTGGAACTGAACACATTCTGCTCGGCCTGCTTCGGGAGGGCGAAGGCATCGCGGCGCGCGTACTTGAAAATCTGGGTGTTGATCTGGATGAAACCCGCTATGAAATCATGAAGACGCTTGATCCTGATTATGATCCGGCCTCTGAAGGTGAATTTGAGGATGAGGGCGAACCGGAAGCACCTGCACTGGGTGGACAGGCCCGGGGTAAAGGTAAAAGTAAAACCCCGGCTCTGAATACCTTCGGGCGTGATCTGACTAAATTAGCCAAAGACGGAGAATTGGATCCAGTCATTGGAAGAAAAGATGAAATTGAGCGGGTGATTCAGATTCTCTGCCGGCGCACAAAAAATAATCCGGTTCTGCTGGGAGAAGCCGGTGTCGGGAAAACCGCCATTGCCGAAGGGCTTGCCCAGATTATTAATGACGGCAATGTGCCGGATCTGCTGATTGATAAGAAAGTGATTACACTCGACCTCGCACTGATGGTGGCCGGAACCAAATATCGGGGTCAGTTCGAGGAGCGCATCAAGGCGGTCATGGATGAAATTCGTAAAGAAAAGAACATCATTCTGTTTCTGGACGAGCTTCACACCATCGTCGGAGCCGGTTCGGCAGAAGGAACCATGGATGCGGCGAATATCATCAAGCCGGCGTTGTCTCGCGGCGAACTGCAGTGTATCGGTGCAACGACGCTGAAGGAGTACCGCAAATATATCGAGAAAGATGCCGCGCTTGAGCGTCGCTTCCAGACGGTGAATGTGAAAGAGCCCTCTGTGGAAGATGCCGTTGAAATCATGAAGGGGCTGCGGGTTAAATATGAAGAACATCACCATGCTCAGTTTACAGACGATTCGCTTAAAGCCGCAGTGGAATGCTCAGCCCGCTATCTGCCGGATCGTTTTCTGCCTGACAAAGCCATCGACCTGATTGACGAAGCCGGAGCCCGCGCCCGTATCGGCAGCATGAGTCGACCACCGGAGCTCAAGCAGCTCGAAGAAGATATTCACGACTTCGAAAAGAAGAAAAACGACGCCATCCATGAACAGAAGTTTGAAGATGCCGCGAATTTCCGCGATCAGGAGCGTCAGGCCAAGGAAAAGCTGGAAGAGCTGCTCGATGACTGGCGCAAAAAACGTGATGAAAATAAATCCGTTGTCACGGATGAAGATATCATGATCGTTGTTTCGAAATGGACCGGAATCCCCGTGATGAAAATGGGTGAGAAAGAGATGGAGCGCCTGCTTCGTATTGAAGAAGTTGTGGGCGAGCAGGTTGTGGGGCAGAGCGTTGCAGTTGGTGCCATAGCACGCGCGCTTCGCCGGTCCCGTGCAGACCTGAAAGATCCAAAGCGCCCCATCGGTTCCTTTATTTTCCTGGGCCCGACCGGTGTAGGTAAAACGCTGCTGGCCAAGACGCTGGCAGAATTTATGTTCGATGATCCTGAATCATTTATTCAGATCGATATGTCGGAATACATGGAAAAATTCAATGCCTCCCGTCTGGTTGGTTCTCCTCCCGGCTATGTGGGCCACGAGGAGGGCGGTCAGCTGACTGAGCGCGTGCGGAGACGCCCGTATTCTGTGGTGCTGTTCGATGAGGTTGAAAAGGCTCATCCGGATGTGATGCATATGCTGTTGCAGATCATGGAAGAGGGGCGTCTTACCGACAGCCTGGGACGCAGTGTCGATTTTCGCAATACTGTCGTCATTATGACCTCCAATCTGGGGGCTCAGGAGGTTAAAAAATCCGGAGCGCTCGGATTTGCACCTTCCAATGAAGAGGTGGACTACGAGAAGCTCAAAGAGCTGATGATCGGCATTGCCAAAAAGACCTTTAAGCCGGAGCTGTTGAACCGTCTCGACGATATGATTGTATTCCGTGAGCTTACCCGCGTTGATCTTGAAACGATCATCAATCTTGAGCTGGCAAACATTCAGAATCGCGTGCTGGGCCGCAACATTGAACTGAAGATTACCAAGTCAGCCCGCGACTTCCTTTTGGAAAAGGGCTTCGACAAGGCCTATGGTGCCCGCCAGCTTCGCCGTACTGTTGAGCGTTACCTCGAAGATCCGCTGGCGGAAGAAATTCTCCGCAGCACGATCGAGAATAATTCTGTGATCACCGTAAAGGCCAATAAAGAGAAGCTGACTTTCAAGGGCGTTCCTAGCGAAGTGGAACAGCCTGCTGCTGAAGATTAATGAAGGTCGTAGAGATATGTTCAATCCCTGATTTCCAGCCATTGGAAATCAGGGATCATTTTTACGGGGTTGTAAAATAAACTTTCAGCCCTTTTTCGGAGAGAGATTTAAAATGCGTAAATTTGCCACATTTGAAGAGAGACTGTCTGTCTGGACTGCGGATGCCATGAAAGAAGTGTTCGGACTGTCTGACAGCGATGTGAACCTGGGGGTTGCTCCCACCAACAACGATAAGTTCGGGGACTACCAGTGCAATGCCGCCATGGTCCTCTCCAAACAACTTAAAAAGGCTCCGAGGCAGATTGCTCAGGAATTTGCGGATGCAGCAGTATTGCCGGATTTTGTAGAAAAAATTGAAATCGCCGGACCTGGATTTATTAACTTCTTTCTCTCCAATAAAGCTTTGGCCAATCATATCCAGAGCCTTGAAAATGATCCGAGTCAGGGAACCGAACAGGTGGGGACAGGTAAAAAAGTGATCATTGATTACTCCAGTCCCAATGTTGCTAAATCCATGCACATCGGCCACATCCGCTCCACGGTCATCGGGAATGCCATAGACCGATTGTATCGCTTCCTGGGGTATGAGGTCATTGCAGATAATCATCTGGGCGACTGGGGCACACAATTCGGTTTAATGCTGGTTGGCTATCGCGAGTTCGTGAATGAAGAAGCGCTGGCATCCTCTCCCGTGGAGGAGCTCGAGCGGATTTATGTGGCCAGCTACAATAAGTCCAAAGAGGATGATACCTGGCGCGATTTTGCAAAAGCGGAACTGGTGAAGCTGCAGCAGGGTGACGCTGAAAACCGCGCGCTCTGGGAAAAATTCATTGAACTTTCAATAGGTGAATTCGACACCATTTACGGGCGGCTCGGCGTTAAGTTTGATCTGTATCGCGGAGAAAGTTTCTATAATGACCGTCTCCCGAAAATCATCCAGGCACTGGAAGCAAAAGACCTTGCGAAAGAAAGTGAAGGCGCGCTGATTGTCGATCTCGAAGAAGAGGGCATGCCGATCTGTATCGTTCGCAAAAGCGATGGGGGATATAACTATGCAACAACGGATTTGGCCACGGTTGAGTCCCGCATTGAGGAATTCAACCCGGACCGGATTATTTATGTAACCGACGAGCGTCAGCAGCTGCATTTCAAGCAGTTTTTCACGATCGCCGGCAAGCTCGGCATGGAAGCAAATCTGGTGCACGTCTGGTTCGGTCTAATGCGACTGCCTGAGGCGACTTTTTCAACGAGGGAAGGGAATGTGATTAAACTCGCATCGATGCTCGATGAGGCGGAATCCAGGGCGTTGGAAATGGTAAAGTCCAGCAGTCCGGAAATGCCCGAAGAGCAGCAGAAAGACCTTGCGCGGGCCATCGGAATCGGTGCTATCAAGTATACCGACCTGAGTCAGAATCCAAAAAGTCTGGTTACCTTTACCTGGGAAAAAGCACTGAATATGCAGGGCAATTCCGGGCCTTATTTACAGTATGCCTATGCCCGGATTTCCTCTGTATATGATAAGTGGAAAGTAAAGTTTCCCGGAATGGAATTGTCGGATTGTTCAATCCGAATTGAACACGAGATCGAGCGGAAGTTGGCGATCAAACTTTCCAGATTCCCGGCGGCAGTGAGTGCGGCTGCTGAAAATTACAGTCCCAATATCATGGCCGATTATCTGTATGACCTGGCTCAAATCTACAGCAGTTTCTATCAGAATGTGCCTTTCCTGAAAGCAGACGAAGGTGTTCGTGAAAGCCGGATTCGTTTGTGCAGATCCACAGCCAGAACGCTTAAACAAGGTCTGGAACTTTTGGGAATTGAAACGCGGGAACGCATCTAATTCTCACGCTTTAAAAAATAAACGTGTATGAACAGCCGGAATTTTTCCGGCTGTTTTTTTTTGCATCTCGTTTCATGCGGCACAGTCGTTAGCGATTGTGTAGATAAAAAATAATATCATGTCGTTAACCATCTTTAACTGTTCCTTAAATTTGGATGTTACTGCGCAGTCGGTTATTAGCATTCGTTCATTTTGTACAATATTCAAAACGTTTTTTTATACAGCCTTGTAACGCGTGTCCGACAGATGTCAGATACATAGCATGTCCGCAAGCGCACACTAATTCTTAGGATGCGGAGTTTGATAGCTTTCTCGTCTTACATTAATTCAGCCAGAACAGGGTATCCGCAGGTTATCCACAGTTATGCACATTTTTATCAACATACAGAACGTCGCATAATATATCTTATGTCTATACTTAGTTATTAAAAGGGCCTGTATATGGTGTTAGGTGAATTTTTATGAAATCGATTTGCACAATGATAAGAATTTTTTACATGAACAGGATCAGTTGAGCTGAATATTCATAACCGGGTTGTTAAAATAAGTTTTCAGAATTGGAAATGTGGTCCGCCGCATTGTAGTTGCACGCTTGCTGGAAGTTATTCTGACACTCAGATAATTTATTGATCAGCGAGATAGACTGTCGGATATCGAAAGCAATGAGATGAGAAGTGTTTATTTACACGTGCGGTATTTGTACAATTTTAAATAATGCAATAACGATTACCCGACCTCACATTTTCCAATCAGGATGACTATCCATTTGATCAGAGCAACCCCATGCACTGGCCCAAAATTAATATACGGATTCATGTATTCTCTGGATTCAGATCCTGTACAACACCGTTGAAAAATTGCCGAGCGTGATTACTTTGGCTGGACTTAAGCGACGGCATCCAAATGCCGCTTTAAGTAAAACACACCAACTTCATTCGAATGATTCAACGTCAATAATCAACATCAAGAAGAGGCTTCGAAGTCCCGAATCGATTGACGCCTTCGCGGTCAATAATCTTGAACTGTAACGCTTGCTGTGGCGTTATGTCCGGCTCTCATGAATCAACCGGAAACAAAAGAACTTTTACAAACCGTAAAGAAGTCGCTCGATGGCGTGCTTCTGCGGGATCGTGCGCATTTAAATTCTTTAATGCGCCGGGTCCGTCAGTGCATTCACGACAATAAACCTTCGGACCAATTGGCCGCGAAATTAAAGGATGCGCACTTCCAATCATTGGAGCGTTCGAAGAAGCGTTCCTCGGTTGAGCTGAAGCTGGATTATCCGGAGATTCTTCCCGTCTCCGGAAAAAAGGACGAAATTCAGGAGCTGATCAAACAAAATCAAGTGGTGATCGTCTGCGGAACGACGGGTTCCGGCAAAACCACCCAGTTGCCGAAAATAGTCTATGAGGCCGGATCCGGAAAAACCGGTCGGATCGGTGTTACCCAGCCTCGCCGTCTGGCGGCCACCGGTATGGCGCGCCGTGTGGCGGAGGAAATGGATTCGGACTACGGTAAAGGCGTTGGTTGTCAGGTGCGGTTCGACGATTCCACCTGTGACGAGACGATTATTAAATTTATGACCGACGGAATCCTGCTGGCCGAAACCCAGCGGGACCGGCATTTGCTGCAGTATGATTGCCTCATTATTGACGAAGCCCACGAGCGCAGCCTGAATATTGACTTCCTGCTCGGCTACATCAAAAACCTGCTGAAGGTCCGTCCCGATCTGAAAGTGGTCATCAGCTCTGCCACGCTCGATGCCGATAGCTTTTCGGAATTCTTCGATGGCGCTCCGGTAATTGAGGTTGAGGGCCGCACCTATCCGGTGGAGGACTTTTTCCTGCCGCCCGGAAAAGACGAGGAACTTTCCAACCATATTCTCCGTGCCATGCGCTGGATTTCGGACGTGGATGATCAGGGAGATGTGCTGATCTTTCTGCCGGGTGAACGGGAAATCAAAGACGCCACCAAAAAGCTGGAAGGCCAGCACTGGAAAAATACGGAAGTCCTCCCCCTCTTCGGCCGGCTCAGCATGGGCGAGCAGCAGCGGGTCTTTAAAACGGGCGGACGCCGGCGCATCATTCTGGCCACCAATGTGGCTGAAACCTCAATCACGATTCCGGGCATCCATTATGTGATCGATTCCGGACTGGTGCGCCTGAGCCGCTATAATCCGCGTACGCAGGTGCAGGGACTGCAGATCGAACAGGTCTCACAGGCCAGTGCCCGCCAACGGCGCGGTCGCTGCGGCCGCGTGACCGACGGCATTTGCGTATATCTCTACGACAAGGAAACGCTGGAAAACAGTGCAGAGTATACCGATCCTGAAATCCGGCGGACTTCGCTGGCCGGTGTTATCCTTCAGATGGACATTCTGAGCTTACCGGCCATTGATCGGTTTCCGCTGATCGACCCGCCGAGTTCCACGCTGGTAAACGAAGGCTACAAAACACTGTGGGACATCGGGGCCATTGGCGAAGAGCGGAAACTGACCGGCATGGGCCGGGATATTGCCCGCTTCCCAACCGACCCGCATCTGGCCCGTATGCTGATCCAGGCCCGGGAGGAAGGCGCATTGCCGGAACTGATGATCCTTGTCGCCTTTCTTTCCATTCAGGATGTGCGCGAGCGCCCCACCGAAAAAGCCGATGCCGCCGACCTGGCGCATAATCAGTGGAAAGATCCGAAGTCCGATTTCATAACAATCCTGAATCTGTGGGATGCGGTTGAAGAAGCGCGCCGGCAATCGCACGGAACGTTAAGAAAGTTCTGTAAAAAGAACTTCGTAAATTATCGCCGGGTGATGGAGTGGCGCAACCTCTGGCAGGATCTGCGGGAAAACGTGCGCGAGCTGAAGTGGAAATTTTCCAATGATTGGAAACTCGATGAGTCGCATTTTGACCTGATTCACCGTTCCCTGTTGGCCGGTCTTCCGGCCAATATCGGCTTCAAAGGCGAAGACCGGGAATTTACTGCAGCACGCAACCGTAAGTTTTTCATTTTCCCCGGCTCCGGCCTGTTCAAGAAGCCGCCGGAATGGGTGATGACCTTTTCGCTGGTGGAAACCACCAAACTCTATGCCCGAATCGTGGCAGAGATTGAGCCCGAGTGGTTGGAGGCGGTTGCCCCGCACCTCTGCAAAGCTGTGTACAAACAACCGGAATGGGATGCGGACAAAGGATTTGTCTACGCCAAAGAGTCGATCCTGTCCGGCGGCCTGACGCTGACGAACGGGAAACCGGTCCACTTCGGACCGATCAACCCGGAAGAAGCCCGAAAGATTTTTATTAAGCAGGGGATGGTTCCTGCCAACATTTCAACCCGCGGCGGCTGGCTGAAGCTCCATACAAAGATGCTCGATGAAATCCAGTCGCTGGAAGAAAAGATTCGTCGTCCGGGTGCCCTGCTCGATGCCGATGCGATCTTTGACCATTTTGATCGGTTGCTGCCGGACGATGTATATTCCGTTAAGACGCTGGAACAATGGATTCGGAAATCGAAGGCCCGGATTGCGATGCGGTTGCAGGACGCCTTATATCATCAATCCAATCCGGTACGACCAGAAGACTATCCGGGATGGATTACCTTCTATGAAGAAGACTTTCATCTAATCTACACCTTTGAACCGGGCGACGAACTGGACGGCATTGCGTTGGTCTGTCCGAGCGACAAACTGGCCTTCCTTCCCGATTGGGGGCCTGACTGGCTGGTGCCGGGCTGGCTGGAGGAGAAAGTAAACCGCCTGCTTCGTACCCTGCCGAAAAATCTGAGAACCACAATTTCCCCCATCGACCAGACGGTACAACTGTTCTGCAGCAGCCACATAGAAAAAAGCGGAGCGCTGCTCGACGCCATCTCGAAATGGCTGCAATCGGAATTCAAGCTGCCGGTTGATGCTTCGGACTTTGACGAAAAATCACTGCCTGAATTTCTTCGGATGAAAGTGATTGAGACAAAGGACGATCAAATCGTCACGGTACACAAATCCATCTCGGAAGAGCACCGCCTGAATGTGCATCTGAGCGGAGCAGCAACTGCGTTTGCAAAATGGACCCTCCCGCCGGGCAAGGTATGGCCCGGTGCAGAACTCCCGGAATTCATCACGAGTGAAGACAGTAAACGGACGCGCGGATATCTGGCCCTTATGGCTTCGGCCACTGGAGTCGGCCGTACGGTATTCCTGAGCAAAACCGATGCGATCTATGCTCATAAAGCCGGGTTGGCCCAGCTGTTCCGGATTCAGCAGAAGGATCAGGTTAAATATGTTGAAAAGCGCCCGCCCCTGACCCCAATTCTTCAGCTGACGCTTTCTTCCATCGATGGCGATTTTATGACCGATCTCATGGACGGCGCCATTGTGGATGGGCTGACGAAGGACTCTGAAATCGAGATCCGGAATCCCGAACTCTTTGCCGAGCGCTCGCTTGCGGCCCGGGCCGGCCTTTATGAAATGGTGGAAGAAAATGCGCGCATTCTTGAAAATCTACTGGAACAAAGGGAAGCCATTCTGGAATCCATATCCACCCTTAAGGCCGATTTTGATACATTGCACGATCTGGAGATGCAGCTGGAATTTCTGTTCCGCCCCGGGTTTCTCCAGACGCTGGATATTTTCAGCCGCTATCCCCGCTACCTGAAAGCGATGAGTGTGCGTGTTCAGAGAGCCCGGAACAACGCCGATGCCGATGCTAGGAAGCTACTCGAAGTGGCCCCCTTCCAAAACCGGTTACTGGAAAAACTGCTGGAGTCGGATGATATTTCATCCGCATACGACCTGCTTGAATTTTCGATGAATCTTGAAGAGTTCCGTGTAAACCGGTTTGCCCCGGAAATTAAAACCCCCGTTAAGGTTTCTGCACAACGGCTTGAGGAAGCCTGGGCGAACCTGTTATAAAGATAATTCAAATACACAAATTGAGGAAAACCATGCTTTCAGCTGTAATTTTTGATTTCGACGGAATCATCGTCGATAGCGAGCCCATGCATTTCAAAGCTTTCAATGAAGTTCTTAAACCGAAGAATATCGAAATGTCATGGGAAGATTATTGTGAAACCTATATCGGTTTTGATGACCGCGATGCATTCCGAGAGATCTTTAAACTGAATCAGGTGAAGGTCTGCTCAAACGAAATTGCCAAACTGATTGAAAAAAAAGCGGCCGTCTTTCAGCAATATATCGAGAACGGCGAAGCCCAGCCCCTGCCGGGTGCGGTTGAGCTGATAAAGAGCATTCCGGTGCGTCTGCCGGTTGCGCTGTGCAGTGGCGCCCTCAGAGAAGATATTGATCCGATTATTAAGAACCTCGGCATTGCCGATGCCTTTACGGTGATCGTTACGGCCGAAGACACCCCGAAGAGTAAGCCGGACCCGGCCCCCTACCAACTGACTCTTGAAAAACTAGGCATTGATGATCCGGCAACAGCAATTGCCATTGAGGATACTCCTGCAGGAATTGTCTCTGCCAAAGGGGCCGGACTGAAGGTGCTCGCCGTCACGAACAGCTATGACCGTGATTTCCTGATGGAAGCCGATGCGGTAACGGATACGCTGGAAAACGTGTCCCGTCCCATTCTCGAAAACGTGGTGCTATAAAAAAAGCTCCCTGTGTGCGGGAGCTTTTCCAAAGTTTGGAAGCGACAGTTTACTGCATTGAGCCGCTGATATATGTTTCCAGATTCTTAATTTTGAAGTCTTTTTCAACGACCAGATACTTCACGACGTCACCGATCGAGACAATTCCGCAGAGCTGCTTGTCGCGCAGAACAGGTAGGTGCCGGATTCGGTTTTCGGTCATCAGCTGCATGCATTCGTCAAGCGGTGTGCTCGGAGAAACCGTCTTCAGCGCGGTGGACATGATATCTTTGACAAGCACCTCATCCACGCTTTTTCCATCCAGCACAACCTTTCGGAAAACATCACGCTCGGAAATGATACCGACAACCTCGCCTGCATCCATCACTAAAGCGGTACCGGCCGAAATATCCTCCATGCGTTGAACCGCTTCCTTGATCGGCTGATCAGGTTTCACCGTTAAAACATCATAGCCCTTCGAATCCAATAGATTTGAAACAGCTCCCATGACTACCTCCTGTACGTGTTAAGATTAATGTCTTACAGACCAAATCAGTATAGTCGGTATTTTTGATTGGACAAGGTTTTCGAATAAATAAGATCGAGTCCGAATAGACTACACCATCATCAAAGTCTTATCCGCCACCTTGACGCCATCAAGCCAGGTCATCAAACGCCATGCACCCCGCTTGTCTTCAACGGGAGCCCAGATCGTATCGCCCAGAAAAAAACGGAAGTCGTTGGTCTTCACATACAACTCACCGTCAAACGGCGGAGCAATCTCACCATCAGAACCTTTAAACGGAGGATGCTCGATTCTAAATGTAATCTTGCTGTTGCGCGCATTTCGTATGCGGAGAATGTAGCCGAACTCGATATCCAGAGCGGTTTCAATTTCCGTTGTAATTTTCACAAGCGTCGGAAGCTCTTTACTCCCCCGGTCCCAGCCATCATACAGCCCATGGCTGTGCATTGTAATATCCGGTTTCTTCTTAGCCATTGTGCTTCCTGAATGAGCAGCGCCCAATTTCTTTGTGCGAAAAAATCAGTTCAAAATCAGTTCGCTCTTCATCATCAGGCTCAAATGTTTCAATCTCATCAAACCGCTCATCCTTTTGCAGTAACGCATAGATATCCTCAAAATATGGGAGATGATCGGTTGCCACATGCAGGCATCCGTCATTTTCCAATGTTCGGAAAAGGGCATCCATAAAAGCCGGATTAAAGAGCCGGTTGTCGTTATGCCGTTCCTTCGGCCAGGGATCGGGGAAAAAGAAATAGTAGTTGGCCACATAGTCCGACGGCATCATCTTGCTGATGGCATAAAAACCTTCCATACGGAAGACCCTGCAGTTTTCCCGCCCCGCCCTTTCACAACGACGTCCGCTGCTGTGAATCCGCCCGAGCTGTCGTTCAATACCCAGAAAGTTTCTTTCCGGAAACTTGCCGGAACGCGCAACAAGGAAGCGCCCTTTCCCCGAACCGATATCTATTTCAAGCGGCCGGTCCGGATGAGGAAAATTGGATTTAAAGTCATACGGATCAAGCCAGTTGTCCGTCGTGATGCGTAAAGTTGTTTTCTTTTTCTTGCTCATAAGGCGCGTACTGTTTACGAATTGATGAACGAAGGGCAAGTAAATCTAAATGGGAATCTACGACAGAGACTATATGCGGAAACCGACCAGGGAACCTCGGTTACGGAAACCGCATGCCCAAATAGAAAAAGCGGACAACAAACCCTCTTTATTAAAGCGAATAAAGTTTTGGCTTTGGAACCTGAAAAACCGGTAGTTATTTCTGCAATTCTATTTAAATCCCTGAGCCACCCAGCGCCCGCCCCAAAAAAGTCCAACGGGCAGAATGCCTCCCACGAGGAAAGGTATCCAATCCCCGTCGAACGGCTTTAACAGGATCACGGCAAGCATGATCCATAAAACTGAAACAAACAAAGCCAGGCGCAACATTCCTGTTTTTGGTCGATGTTCATTCGCTGCCACCTGTTGTTTGGTTTTCGGTGTCGAACGACGCTTCATGAGTCTGGGCACTAGAAAGAGCCCGAGCAAGACGATCACAATGATTAAAATTTCTTTGATTCCGGTAAACATATGCCCCTTTTTTCTCTAAAGAATCCGCTGAATGGCAATAAACATACGCGACGGGAAACACCCCTATCAACCCTAATATAAAGGGGTAACAAAATAGACATTTCTGCAGCATCCGACAGATGAAAAAAAGTTAACCAACAAGCCTTGACGGCAACAACGATGAAAGATACTTTATGCGCTCGTTTGTACGGGAAACCAAACAAACAGCGGGCGTAGTTCAATGGTAGAACCCCAGCCTTCCAAGCTGGTTACGACAGTTCGAATCTGTTCGCCCGCTCCATCTTCAAGGGGCTTATCTTAATCGATAAGCCCCTTTACTTTTGCTGGGCGGGTAGTAAATCGACCAATCGAAAGCCGACCAGGCAGACATCGTCGTCGAATGCGCCTTCGGCTGCGAACCGGCGGGCTTCGTTGAGCATCGCGGGAAACAGCTCCCGCAACGTGAGTTCTTCGTGGCGCTGTGCGGCGGCCAGCAGACGTTTTTCGCCAAACTCCTCCTGCCCCGCGCCGGCAACTTCGTAGATGCCGTCGGTAAACAGCACGACCGCGTCGCGGGGATGAAGGAGTCGCTCAACCGTTGCGTATCCCACATCTTCGCAAATGGCCAGCGCCGGACCGGCGATCGATTCCCCTTGCTCAAACCACTCAGCGCATTGGTTGGCCGCATCCAACAGGATAGGAGTCGGATGCCCCGCGTTGGCCATACGAACGAGCCCGGTCGAGACATCCACCACCATGTAGCATGCGGTGGCATAAAGAAATTCATCCTCCTGGCGCATGATCGGTAACAGCACCTGATTCATATGCGCAAGAAAATGCCCCGGATCTTTTTCCTTGTGCGATATTTCTTCCACGACAGCACGCACAATGGCCGTGCCGAGTGCCGCACGGACGCCATGCCCCATTACATCGCATAAAAAGATTCCAACTTCCGTTTTGGATAATTTCCGGATGGAACAAAAATCGCCTCCGACCATACCGCCGGCATGGTGATAGTGACAGAACCGCACCAGACTGTCGGCTGCATCCACCCCGTCGGGAAAGACCGGGTAGGACTTGGGAAAAAAGGTTTTCTGAAGTTCTCCCGCCATCTGCAATTCGGCTTCCATCTCCTCCCGAAAACGCCGGTTTTCTTCAGCATATGTTGAAGCGCGTATTTCCGCCTGCTTGTGCTCGGTTATATCGCGCGAAATTCCAAACGTACCCACAATGTCGCCATCGTCATTATGCAATGGCATTTTTGATGTGGATACCCACGTCTCATGTCCATCCGCCCAGGTTTCCTTTTCCTCGATACCGAGGATGGGCTTCCCGGTCTTCATAATGCGCTGCTCGTCATCGAAGGCCGCACTGCCGTGCTCGTTGGAGAATATGTCGAGATCGGTTTTTCCAATCACCTCTTCTGGGGAGTTAAAACCAAGCCATTTTGCTCCGGCATCGTTAATAAAAGTGATGCGCCCCTTATGATCCATGACATATACATTGTCCTGAATATTGTCCATCAGGCGCTTCATCAAACGAATGTCATCAAGCCTGTTCATGCTCCCTGCTTCCTTTTTATCCTGAACAAACGATCGGTTGGAGGATCCCCGAAGGAACCAGCACGGAATCGATGGAAAATTCATCGCCTTCAGTCAACCAATGATCGGGGCCGTTATGCATCCGACCTTGAGCACAATCGTGAAGCGGACCGAACGTGTTACGACGGGTCAGCACCACTTCAACATCCACCGTTTGGCTGCAATCTGAAATATCCGCTTCAAAGGGATCCCATCCGAGTACCTGACCATCGACCCTGGCACAAGCACCTCCAATGGCTGAAAGCTTAAGTCGGCCGGCATTTCCAGGAATTGGAACATGATAGATGATGGCACCCGAATAGAACGGGAAACCCTGAGCACACAGGTCACCAATTTCAACCTTTCCAATCATTGGAACAATCGATCGCCGCATTCCCTGCTGTTCAACACCGAATTCTCCCAGCAGATAAACCGCCTCAATATTACTGTTTTCTGTGTAGCGCGTTTTCAAGACAATTGCGTTAGCTCCCTCCCGCAAAATATCTGCCGGGATTCGTGCGCGGTGGAACGCGATGTCGATCCAACGTTCTGATGAATTCAGTCCAAGCGACTGCCCATTGATTTCAACCTGTAAATTTTCAGGTTCCTCGAGTATCAGATCGATCCATTCCGGCATCGTTTTGATTTCAAAGCCAAAGCGCAATTCAACATTGCACAGTTCCTGCACCGGTTGCTGCGCTACAAACCACGGTTGGAGCATTTCACCGCCGCGCCGCATGATCCCATGTGCATCGCGGATGCGCTGGTCGATCTTCAGGACTTCCGTTGCAGCTTGCCACTCGGCGTCGCCGATTTTGTATTCCGCAAAATCAAGCACGCAGATGTTTGGTTCGGAAAGGGTGTAGTCGAACGGCCCATCGATTTTACAGGGGCTGGAAAGCCCCTGCTCTGGAGCGGGGGCTTTCCAGCCCCCCAGCTGTTTGGCGGCCACATACAGCTTCAGTCCACCAACGGGAAAATCGGTTGAGAACGTTTTCCATCCATCTATTATTTCCGTTGCAACAGAAAGGCGTTCGCCGGTTTCGCAGTTCCACTCCTCGATATCGAGATCAGTCTTGATACGCACCATTGCATTTTTGCGCCGCTCGTCGCGATTGACATTGAGCGCGGCAAAGATCAGCCCGTCATCCGTGCTGCGGATCTGCCCGAAAATATCCGGCGCATCGACCTTGGCGATCGATTCCGGAACGGCCTGGATTACAGCATTTTTTTCAAATGTAATTTTTTCAAAATTCGCCATGTCGATTTCAGCAGGAACAGCATCGATATGACTCGGGGCCTCGCCGCTCACAACCACCTTGCCGCCTTCTTCAGTAAACCGACCGAGCAACTCAAGCGTCGTGGAACGAATCGTATCCATGCCTGCGATGATGACCGTTTTGTACCGGGCACACCCCACCTTCAGCGTTCCAACTTCCACATCCCCCAACCGGGCAATCATTTCCTCGTCGCCATAGTCAAAATCAATTTGGCTTTCGAGCAACCACGTGAAGAGTTGCTGGTATTGTTCTTCGAGCGTTTTGAGGTGCTCATCCTGTAGGGCCAGAATACTCGACCATCCCTGATAAACTTGCGCCCACAGGCTTTCGACCGGATTAATCACCAGCACATCGCAGACGGTTTTACCTTGCGCCATCATCAAGCCAAACCGGGAGAAATAGTCCTCCACATGCTTATACTCTTCATGCCACGCCGACTGATGCATGATGCTGGCCGGATAGTCGCGCTTGGCCTCGCCTCGCATGGTGTACCACGAAAGATGGTGGCAGCGCAGGTTGACGCCCAGCAGCGCCTGCCAGTCGCCGACGGCCTTATGACCGGCAAAGGGCATCTGCCAGCCGGTGCAGCCGTAGAGCTCGGACAGCATTTGTGTCTTCCCGGTCTGCCGGGCGGCTGATGAAAGCTGTTTTACAATCCAGTAGTTTCGGTTGCCCTCGGACAACACATCGACGCCGGGCGCCGTCATATATTCATAGTAGCGCATGACCGAGCCGGACATCGCCGTCTGGGCCGTCAGGTTGTCCTCGTGCAGCACATGGCCGGTCAGAATCAGATTGCGCTCTTCGCACCACTGCTGGCACGGAACGGCAAAGTTTTCGAGGAAGAGTTGCTGGAGCAGTTCCACATAGTGCCACTTGACCTGCGAAACGCGCTGCCCCTCCACCTGTAAAAAGAGCTCGGGCAGCTTCGGCCGCAGGTCATAGCCAAAGCGTTTTTCAAATTCATCGAACAGCACGGGCGTATACGGGGCACAGAATGCACCGTCGTCCCGATACATGGAAAACCCGTCCATCAGCGCACCGCGGTGCGGCTCATCCGTAAAAATGCCCTTGATGGATTTCCCCAGACGGTCGCCGCATTTCTCCGCATACTTTTCGTGAGTTGATTCCAGAAACGCTTCGGTGGCATCGCGGTTCATCGTATCGATGTAGGTGTAGCCGTTGTAGAAGCCGCTCTTCCCCTGCTCCACGACAGAGAATCGCAATAACGTAGACGCGACGCCCTCGTCGCGTTCCCCGTCAGCTGAGTAAAGCGACGGGGGCGTCGGTTGGCTTTCGCCTCGCTGCGCGTCTACGATATTTCTGCAAACCACACCATCCAGATCGCAGGTGAACTCAGCAATCACATCCTCGCCCTCGCCTTCGGGATCGACCTCCATCAGGATCGCTTTCTGACGATATTCGGGATGCTGCGAAACAATTCCGCCCGCGAGGCCGGAGGGCCAGCGGTCTTCATCGTAGAGCCAGGCTTCCATGCCGATCGATTCTGCGTAGTCGGCACAGACATTAATCAGCTCAAACCATTCGTCCCCGAGGTATTCGGTTTCCAGCCCGGTACGCGAATGCATGAAAAATCCGCCCATGCCCATGGCTTTCATGACATCTATCTGATGCAGCAGCTCGTCCTTTTCCAGCTTGCCGTTCCAGCTCCAGAAGGGCTTGCCGCGCCATGCGACACCGGGGTTTTTAAATTCGTTATCCGTTATCATGTTTAATTTCCGCAAATCGTCGTTCTATTTCTTCGAGGGTTCCAATGGTGAGAAAAACATCATACTCCACAACCAGTCCTCCTTTGAGGGCGAAGGTCCTGACCGGCGCAATATAGGAGCAGGCCGAAGCCTCAGATCCGGTGGCCCCGGTGCCGAACCGATAGCACGTAAAACCATCAGTCCCCGGGGTGTAAATTCCGATTCCCCAATCATCCTGGTTCAGCCAGGCCGTCCAATGTTCGGAAGTACGGCCGGATTCATTGGGCCAGCCGGGAATGCGACGAATCAGTTTACCGTCCGTATAGTAGACCAGGTTCGACAAAGCTGCATCGACAAAAACGGCCGGCATTTCCTGATGGCGGGGCTTGCCTTGATCCTTTCCGGTGAAGCTCATTTTAAAGGTCACTTTTGCAACCGCCCCCGTGAGCATCAGGGTTTGTTCCATGATGGCCTCCGGACAGCGTTGCCCTCCCGACCAGTTGCGCGGTTCGATCTTCGCGTAGAGGGATTGCTCTGTTTTGCGGAAGGCCAGAGTCGCGGCTTTCTTGCCGTCCCAGCTACCGCCCTGCACCGGATTATAGGTCCACGGCTTTTTGTTCCAGAAGGAGCCGTCGGGCGCACCGTAGTAGGACTGTTGGATAAAACGGCCCTCATCGAAATGATTCAGCAGGTTCCGACCGGTCTTGCTCTCGCCGAAATAACCGATCCCCGAACCGCGCGCCTTATCCACACCGATGCGAACCACACCGTTATCTAGATATTCCCACTCACTCTCAGCCATGGCGCATGACAAAGCAGTAGAAACCGCCAAAGTGATCCATGCCATCTTGTTTCTCATATAAAAATCCCGGTTTAAGTTTAAAACAGTAGACGATCCGGCCTAAGAGAACCATAACGATTGCGCCTTCCTATAGGATGATATGGCCACGCACGAACCCATCTGAAAAAAATGCCCCGCTGCAATCAGCGAGGCATTACGAAAACCTGAATGACGACTTCCTGCTACATCATCAAACGTCGAACGAAGAGCATGCCCCCACCCATGGCCACAATCATCCCCAGCGTGGCCGGTTCCGGAATCGTTTCCATGAAACGGACATAATCCAGTTCGAACTCGGCCCCGGTGGTGGCGGTCGGATCAAGGCGGAACGCCGTCAGATTACCAGTCCAATCTGCTTCCTCGGAAAAATCAAGCATGTAGGTGTGCCAGTCCCCGTCTACAGCGGCTGCGGTATCCAAATCAATTTTAGGGGTTAGGCTACCTCTGGCTCCCGTATTCCAGAAAAGGTCGATCCGGTCGCCCGCATCCCCTTTCATGCGGATTTCAACATGTTGATAGATGTCGGCATTGATGGTAGGGGCTGTAGCACCATTACCCACCAGCCATACCTGCGAATCACCCGACGAGGCCGTTCCGGAAAGCGAGCCACCCATCACATCGGAGGCCGACAAATTAAGCAACGTGGTATTTTGAGAATCGGCGTCATGATCGAACTCCCAGCCAATCGTGCGGCCCCGATCCATCATGATGTAGTCGATTTGCATCTGATCTTGGGTTCCATCGTTCGTATAGTTGAATGCATCGACACGCAAGCCGCTTCCGTTCGGGCTCAATGCCTCTAAGTCAAATGAAGTCTCCCGCAATGTGGTTCCGGTGGAAACCGTTTTGGTTAAGTTTCCAGCCGCAGGAATCGGCGTCGGATAGACCTGAACACCTGTTGTTCCGGCACTATCGCGGTCGACCGCCATGCGAACCCGCATTGAACTGTAGAGGGAAGGATCGAAGGAGGTTCCCAACGGATTGTATGTGATGGTTCCTTCGGGTCCTTGGCCGGCCGCATAGTTGTAGGTCGCCACTCCCCCGCTGATCGAGTCAAGGGTAGTCCGAGCCTTACCGGTAGCGGGATCGACCGATCCGCTAAAATCCTCAACCACCACCGTCGTTGAGTAATCTACATCCTTCTGGATGGTCACCCCCAAAGCGGACACCGAGAGCGATGCCAAGAAACCGAACACTATATACGTTGTTTTTTTCATACTCCTGCTCCTGCAATTATACTGCATGATCGAAAAACCTTCGTTCTACAACCTACCAGCTACCCGGCTGACCGGGCAACTGGTATTTGGATCAAGCTGCTGCACCGTTATTCAGCCGTGGCACGAATGAATTTGGCTGAGGCATCAATGGGAATTCGATTCGTGACCACCGTCTGATCACCAACAACCAGCGATCCGGTCAGGTCATAATCTACCCCTTCAACCATGGGATCCCATCCGCCATAGGCAAGCTGTAACCTACCCTCCATAGAGTAGCTCACGCCGTCGCGCTGGTAATAGACATAGTCCATAACATTACTGCCGCCGACATCTACCACGGTGGCCTTGGGATAGTAGATCAATCCATCGGACGGATCGCCGCCGAACAGATATTCCTTATAGGTGCTGACCCGGTCGCCATCGGGATCGGCATCCGGATCAAGACTTGTGAGGTCGTCGAAACCGAATGCCCAACCGTTGTAGCCGCCAAGCGTACTCTCTGCGGTGTACACCCGAATCCAGTCCACCTCAACCGTCCGGGGCTGGGGCACGAAGTCGAGACGGATACTGTTGATGGTGTCCACGGAGCAGGCGGAAATATCCAGCTCTACAATATACCAGTTGTCGCCATCGGGCGTCACCGTGCATCGATCGGTTGAACTGAGGAACGGCGTAATATTCGACAGCCCCTGAATGACCGAAACCGTGCCCCCGCCAGTCCAGTTCGTTGGCGTGCCGGCCAGGGACTGGCGGACGCGGAATTCCAGCGTATCCCAGCCGCCACCTACCCGGGTGACTCCATTGGTGTAATACCACTTCGGGTCGCCGCTAGTGGAAGAACAGACCATGCTGCCGCCCGAGGCATCGAGACCAACTACATCAGCGCTTGCATACCAGCCTTCAACATCGCCGGGGGTATTGAATTCCCAGGAATCAACCAGAGTCTGTTCAACATCAACCGTTCCGCGCGTCAGTTTGATATAATCCACCTCATAGGATCTCCCGATGTTTGCAGCATTTCCGATCATGTCAAACCGGATACCGACCATCTTATTTGCTCCCATCGAGGAAAGGTCGCGCGAGGCAACGATCCATCCGTCCGCCTCGGTGGAAACATTCCAGGAGGAGTCGCCAACCGAACCGAGCTGCGTCCACCCTTCAGACCCCAGCAGAAAATCAACAAGAGCTGAACATCCAGTAGAACTCCAGGCCACCGGAACCCCGTTCGTTTCCAGTTGGCGGGCACGTATCTCAACGGTATACCAGTCCTCTCCCTGCGACTCACAAATCGTATCCAACAGCAGGTACGGATCACTCCCCGTCACTTCATCAACCGTCAATACGCCGCCAATCGCAGTCATATTGGAGGATTGTCCATTGGCGTCATACCACCCTTCGGTATCCCCATCGGTATTGAATGCCCAGATGGTATCCGAGGTCGGAAGGGGGACGTTAATCAAAGTGGCAATCCCGGTAGCCACATCAAAGCTCCACTCACAACCTGAGATACTGACAAGATTCGGGGTACCCGAAATGGAGGCCCATCCGGGCAGCACTGCGAATGTGGCGCCCTCATCGGAAACAGTCAGGTCTGCGTCCACAAACCGGATGGTATCGCCCAGCAGAAGATTGCCGGCACCGGAAATCACATTGTATTCCCCCGCAGCAGTTCCGCTCATGACCAGCTTCAGGGTGCCGGTCATGGTCAGGTCGCCCTCAACTGTTCCGGAACCGGACACGGTTCCGCCATAGGTGTAGGCCCCGCCGGTGCAGGTGGTCAGATCAAGGATGCCGTCGCTCATCATGATAATTTCGGAGCTGTCATCAATCGAAGCATCGCCGATCAACTGCACGCGACCATCTTCTACGGTGGTGGTGCCGGTGTAGGTATTGACGCCATACAGCTTAACAATACCGTTGGGATAACTTGTTCCGCCCCATTCGTTGTCGATGATGACATTGCCGGTATTCGCACCGTCGCTGATCACCCCGGTGACATCCACGATTGTGGAGTCGTCCAGGGAAGCGCCATTTGCAGTCGCCTGCAGGGAAAGATTTCCGTTTGCCGTAAAGGTAATGTTGCTGACGACGGTATGGGGCGATGTATTCGCTCCGCCGGCACTGGCAATGCGGACAATGTCGGATGCATCCGTCGTGCTCACCTCAAACTCATTGGGAATCGTAATGGTCTCCCCGGCCTGATCGTTAAAGCCTCGGAAATTAGCCCCGCTCTTCAGCACCAGCGTTGCTGTCCCGAACTGATCGGATGTACGAGCCTGACTGACAGCGGCAAAGGTCATGGTACCCGAAAAATCGGAATCCATAGCCGTATTGTTCATAACCAAAGTTCCATTGACATTATTGATCGTGCCCGTACCGCTGATTACACCGTTCAGCCAGCGTGTGCCGTTTTTAACCGTCAGCTCGCCATCAACATCCAATCCAAAGTGATGATGTGCAGTTCCGCTGATAATCGTTCCGGTCTCTCCGGCCTCGACCACCACCTTATTTTTCAGGGTGCGGTTGGCCTCGTTGATTTCGATGGTGGAACCGTTTGCAAGAACCACCGTATTGGAGCCAACCCCGAACGGCCCCTTCACTTCAGCACCTGTCACAATCACATCCGCATAGATTCCGTCCAGAATAGTGGTGCCGATGTAGGTACTGTTGATCGCGCCTCCGCCAAGTTGGAATTTTGCGCCCGGTGCCCCGGTATAGGTCAGGGTGAGATTGGTTGAATGAATGCCCCCGTACGATTGGAACTGCGCCGTTGCACTGTTATTCACCAATACGAGATCACCGTCATCGTTCGACACCGATCCGCCAATCCGCGCGTTTTTGGTGACGTCCGCATTCAACGTCACGCGGTCGCGAAAATAGTTTGTAATGGTAGTCGCCGATGTGTTGAAGGTAAATTGCGCCTGCGTCCCTCCGATAATCTCATTATTGAAGGTCACCGAATTGTATCTCATGTTAGCGTGAGCTGTCGCCGACTCCTTGAAACTCGTCCAGTCGGCAATGACCGCATCATCCCAATCCTGGAGCGTACCCGTCCAGTTGGCCGCATTGTCAGTCCAGTTATTCACCGCCGCCGTGAAGTGGTTCGTCGCAGCGAATGCCATCGAACACCCCATGGCAGCCATCATTAGTACAACGTGCTTTTTCATACCTTTCCTCCTTCGTTTAACTTTCCTTAACAAAGACGACGCATTCAGAGCGCCCCGCCGACAATAATCGTTACCGAATTAGCAACACCTCGGCCCACCTGCAGTTGACCAAACGAACCGGCCGAATCGCTGGGAGTCAGCCCTTCTCCTGCCGTGGTAAACAGCCCGTTTTGGATTCCGGAAGCAACGGCTGAACCGCCCCAATTGGCGGTATCATACCAGTCGTTTGCAACTCCACCTCCAGTCCATGCGGAGCTAAATGCTGACAAGCTGGCCAACACACAAGCCGAACCTACTATAGCTCTCATTTTCACAAGCCGATGTCCTACCTTTTTTCTCAGATGAAAACCCCCGCAAGTCGCGAGGGTTTTCGACCCCGCAAACCTACTCCACCACAGTTTGGATGAAGTTTTGATCCAGCGTAATAGAAACATGGTTGGTTACGGCATCCACTCCTTCCGAATAGCTTCCGGTTCCAACTTCCACATAGTCCACGTCGTTTGACCATGTTCCGAGGATGAGATCATCGCGGCCTTCAAGCGTATAGGTCAGCCCACTGTAGGGGGACGCATTCTTGAAGTAGACATATTCGAGTACATTGCTACCGCCGGACTCCGCCCTAGAACCTACCGGCAATACACCTGTATTCTGGTCGTCGAGCGGATCCCCGCCAAAAGCGAACTCATAGAAATTGCTCGCATCGTCCATGTCGGGGTCGTCGGCCGGGTCATCATTCCCCGCTGTCAGCCCGCTTTGGCCCGCCCAATACTCATACCCTGTCTGGCGCTCATTCTTATACAGTCGGATATAGTCGATCTCGAAGTTCTTGCTTACATCCTGCCCAACAACATCGAGCCTGATATTAGTGATATCGTCCGATGCCCCGGCAATATCGAGATCGGCAATCACCCAGCCATTTGTATCCGCGGTAACGGCATAAGCAGATTGATTTGCAATACCACTAAGAACAAGAATCGTCCCTGTTATGCTCCAGTTCGTAGAGGTCGTGCCGGGATCACCAGGATTGCCGTTTAGCTGGCGGGCACGGAATTCCATTCTCGACCAAGCTCCGTCACCTACCGATACGGTATTGGTATACTTGGATTGAGGATCTATACCGGTTAAATCAGCACTGGTCATCACCCCTTCGACATCATCGATGTCGTTGGTTGCCAACGCACCGCTCACATGCGCGCTACCGAACCACCCTTCCAGATCACCGGCATTGAACTCCCAGGCAACGGCCAGCTTTTCAGCAAAAGTCGGTTGGGTTGGGCCGGCATAGAGTCGGACATAATCAATTTCAAAGTTATAGTTGGTGCTGGGGGTATTGCCCAGCGGGTCGAGCCGCATGGAATTCAATGTATTCACACCAAAACCAGACGCATCGAAAGTCGCAATGATCCAATTATCGCCATCGTTTGAAACGCGGCAGAACGGATTTTCATTTTCCATCGTCTTGAAGTTTGTGAATGGATCCTGCATGGATCCCAAAGTCCCTTGGGGATTGAAAAGCTGTGATGCTGTTGCAACGTCGGGATTCCCGTCGATATGGCGGATGCGCATTTCCAATGTACGCCACGAATTGCCTTCGAGATCAATCACCGAACCGGGATCCTTGGCTTGGTTGAAAAATAGCTGTCCGTCCCCAGCAGTGACATCCGAGCAGGTGAGCACAGTTTCGCTACCGTTAATCGCCGCTGCAACATAAACATTCGACAGAGCCATATTGCCCGTTGTGGAATCCCAGCCCTCATTGTCGCCCGGGGTATTGAACTCCCATGCAGCAACCAGTTCACGCGCAACCGGCTTGCCGGTGAATACCAGCTGTGTATCCCCGGCGGCCAAAGAGAGTTCGCCGCTCGACATATTCAGCAATTCAAGGGAACTATTCAGGTCATCCAATTCGGCGGCGGAGAAGGTATCACTGGCCAGTTCAATCAGAACCAGGGTTTGCTCCGCATCGGTTTCAGCAAACACCCCGTCGATCACCAAAGACCGCGAACCTGCGAAAACAATGGAGTCCGCATTAATCGTGGATACGGCACCATCTGCCCCGAGTTTGTAGGTTACGGTTGTTTCTTTACCTCCGGAACCCCAAGTAAATTGTCCACCGACATCCAACGTTCCGTCATCGCCAATGATATTCAACCAACCTTCGGTCAACGACAGGCCAGCCTGGATCTCTGTTGTTCCGCCCGACACCTCAAATATGCCCGGCTCATTAACCCCTACAGAGACTTTCCCGCTAAGAGGAGCTCCGAGAGAAGAACTCACAAACAGGGATCCACTCTTCACCTGAACACTACTACCGGATTGAGGGACGCCGCCTCCGGCAGGATTGATTTGAACTTGCCGTGTAACCAGGGAACCGCCGTCGATCACCAACGTTCCATAGCCATTAACGATGCCGGAAACCGTTTGGTTTACATTGGTCATTACTGTGCCGGAAAGAAGCGTTACTCTATTTTTGGTGCCGCGCCCGACCTGAAACTGGCCAAACGATGGAACGGCCTGCGAGACATACATGTCTTTATTTTCTGCGGTGAACAGTGCGTTATCCGCATCTACAGGTACTGTGGCCGTAGACCAGTTGTTGGTATCGAGCCAGTCGTTCGGGTCGATGCCATTACCGTTGTAGCTTCTGTTCGCCGCGAATACGGTTCCGCAACACACGGACACCAACATAACCAGCAGTAGTTTTTTCATTTCCTCATTCCTCCGTTGTAGTTACTGATAGACCATGCTCAACGCATAGGGCACGCCGTACGTGATATTGAATACTGTAAACAGTTTCTTATGGCAACACATTTTTCTTCCAAATGGTATAAAACCCTAATTTCCTAAGTAATTTAGCAGTTTTCTACATTTAAAAAGAATGAATGAGCTTGGCCTGTTCAAAAATGCCGCGAGGCGATCCGTAGAGCAGATAAAACTCACCGCGCAACACTTCATGGGTACCGCCCGGCGTTCGCTCCGGATTGAGCATGCCAAGCAGATTTCCGCGGAAACCGTCCCACTGCATGGCAGGAATTCGAAACGGGGAATCGCGGGTCTCCACAAACAACCGGCGGTCGTCTTTGTAGAGTACCGCCCCGCTTTCATCATCCACCCCGATAATGGAATTCACATTGATGTCGCTATTCGGGAAATAGAGCCCCAGCGCACCATCCCGATCCAGGTCATCCGAGTCGGCCAGAATGAACAGCGGCACCGGCACGGAAGAATAATTGGGTAAAGCATAACCGGGAGCCCGCGTTGCAAGCGACGTATCCCGATGGACTGCGCGCGCGGTCACGTTGCTACCGCGCGGTTGCATGATCAAATTCGAAATGTCTGATCCGTTCAGATAACCGTAGAATTCCGGAGCCCATAGTGAGCGATCCATCCGGATCGATATGGAAAAGCGTAGAACCCCCATATCGTTCGAACTTGCCGGATGAAGTCCGGCCGGCTCCGCCACGGAAAGATCTGTCACCTCGCCGGCAACGGGATCGTACAGTGGCCCAAGATTGTGCTGCAGGATGCAATGACCGGGATCGCGCACATAAAACGGTATTCATAGTAGTGCCGGAATCCCGTCGCGTTGGTGCACACTTCATAGGTGCAGTAATAATCGAACTCGCTCGTAATCTCCGTCGCCTGGCGCCCCGAGAGCAAACTCTCGTCGATCGAGTCCCAGTCGTTGGAGCCGCCGGATTCCGCATAGCCGTCGTTCGCCAGGTTTTCCCATTCAGTGAAATCAAACTGGCCGTCGCCGCGGTACAGGCAGCAGGGGCGCGGCGCAACCACCAGCGCGGAGTTATCGAGCGTTTCCAGCACCCGGCAGACCGTTCCGGCCGGGTCGCTGAACCCGGCCTGGGTCGGGTTGTAGCGCTTTCCGTGCAAGTCGTCGCGGATGGCGGACTGCCCGCCGCGGCCATAGCGATCCGCCTGGAACCCCATCACATCGCCGATGCCCGGCAACGCCAGCCGGTTAATGTAGCCACCGCCGAAATCGGAAACACCCAGCTCGAAGTCCCCGGAAGAAAGCGTGTGCGTGGTCAGCGAGGGATCGTTTTCAGCGGCAACCACAAACCAATCTTCCAGCGGCGCATGCTCAATGCCGAAGAATGCCTGCGCCCCGTCAGCCGGCACATACACCACACGGTTGCTCCCCTGCATAGGAGCGCCTGACAAATCGGCGCAAAGCGCCCTGCCCCCTGCATTTGTTGAATAGGCAATGGGTCGCCAGCCGGAGGTCAGATTGGTGCTGGCAACAACGGAAAGCTCCGCTGCGTCCCCGGAAGTCCCTACCTCCAGTTGCATGACCCCATCGTCCACAACCGCCGAAACAATATGCGTGCGCGCAACCGTGCCCGAGAAAAGCAGCTGGCTTCGATCGTTGCTTAAAGACAGGGATTCATTGCTAATGTTTACCGCGACCAGCGCATTGGAAAGCATACTGAATTCCTCCGCACTGAACGTGTCGTCCCCCAGATCCATTAAAACCAGATTTGCAATTTCCGTACAGGTTGCCGCGGATGCATCCACTTCCAGCACAATCGATCCCTGAAGGGAAAAGGTGTTCGCAAAAATGGTGGAAACTGCACCCGCACCGTCCAGCTCAAAAGCAACCCGGGACGCGGATGCGGTGCCCAGCCCAAATTCTCCACCGATCTCCACCGTGGCCCCCGCCCCGGAAAGCTCCAGCAACCCGGCGGTAAAATCGAGGTTGTTGTCCACCGTCAGCATTCCGCCGGAAATCCTGAACGAAGCGGATTCATTCAGGCCCAGATCAATATCGCCCGCGTTGGCTCCGCCGAACGATGCATCCACATGGATCGTGCCGTTCCTCAGCTCAACGCTACTGCCGGGACTCAGCACCGTTGCGCCGCCGAATACATTCAGTCTCAAAGCCTTCGTGACCAGCGAGCCGCCATCGACCACCAGATGCCCCTCCCCGTTGTCCACAATGCCGACAACGGTCTGGTTGCTGTTGGTCATCGCGCCGCCGGCGGCAATGGTGACGGCATTGGTTGCGCCACGCCCGGCCTGCAACTGCCCATGCATCGGCACCGCCTGATGGATCGTCATGCCGGATGCGGACATGAACAGCGCATTGTCGGTGGCCGTCGGCCAGTCCGCCGCCCCGCCCGCATCGCTCCAGTTGGCGTCATCAAACCAATCGTTCGGGGCAACACCGCCGCCTTGGTAGACATAGTTTGCGCCAAAGGCGGGTGCGCAAAGCAGTATGATCGCAATGACCGTTCTAATCATCATGTGCCTCAGCCCCTATTGCCTTTCAACCTGAATCCGATATGCCGCACTATCCAACGTGTTTGTATCCGCCAACACCGCAAGGCCATCAGCCCCAATCACCACATCAACCGCTTCCCACACGTTGGAAATGAGGTTTTCCGAACGAAGCAACACATAGCTGCGCCCCGCCTTGCCGTCGAACGCCACAACGGCGTTTGTTCCAACAGCGAGCCCCTCCGCCCGGAAACAGTCCGAAGCCGATGCGCCGTCGGTTCCGGCAATGGATTCATCGCGGTCGCCCAAGCCATCGCCATCCAAGTCGCCGTCGGAAGCGCGGATCCAATCAACCCGGAATTCCGACAGTGTATTGACCGGATTAAGCCTCATTCGTGTAATGGTTTGTCCGTCCCATTGGGCATGTCCCCCGACCGGGATCACCACCGTGTTGGTCTCCCCCACAGCATATGGAACAGAAATCGTGCGTGCCTGATGAAAAGCATTGCTTGCCGCCGTACCCCAACGGTAGGTCAAACTGCTGCCGCCCGGCGAATGGACGCGCACCAACAGGTTCGAGACGGCGGAACCGTTGAACGAAAATCCATAGTGCTCGAACTTGCCCTGGTTGCTCTGCGCCTCGCCGACAAGCGCGCCGTTTGCCACCTGCGACCAGTTGAGGAAATCGAGCGGCGTCCAACCCTCGTAGTCGTCATCCACGTTGAACCCGAACGCCAAGTCTGCGGGGTCGTTAGCATTGCGTCCGATGGCCACTTCCAGAGTATCGCTCATGCCGTCACCATCCGAATCAAGCAACGGATCGTTCAGTACAGCGAGAGGTGCCGGATAAGGCGCGGGAGCACTGTTCGTGTAGGGAACCATGAAACGAGGATCGGCGGGATAATCCGTCGGCGCGCCGCTGACATACCAGTTGTTGCCGTCGCCCAACAGGAGAGACTGGCCATTGGCAGGCAGCGCGTCGTAGCGCGCCATCAGCTTCATCTCCATTTCCGCAAACCGATTGGTTTCCACATATTTCAAATCGTAAAGCTCGAACGGATCGTCCGCCAGGTTGAACAGGCTTTTGCGGCTCCCAATGCGGTGGATCTTCCAATCGTCATCGCGCAACGAAATTTCCTGACCCCAGTCCCAGAAAAGTTCCTTCGTGCGAACAACGGCATTCTCCTGCCCGGTCAGGCGCGGAAGGATGTCCACGCCGTCAAACTCGGAGGGCACGGCTCCACCCGCCAGCTTGAGCACGGTGGCCGTGAAGTCCAGCGTCCAGACCGGTTCTTCGATCACCTGATTGGTCGGGATGTGACCTTTCCAGTAGGCCAGCATGGGCACCTTCACGCCGCCTTCCCAAAGGCTTCCCTTCTCGCCGCGCAGGGGAATGTTTTCATTGCCAGTCCATTTATCCAGCGTGCCGGAGCCGGGCACGCCGTCCCAGAACTTAGGCTGCGCCCCGTTGTCGCCCGCGAACAGGATCAGCGTGTCTTCCTCCAACCCCAAGTCGCGAAGCTTCTGCATCACACCACCGACCGCGTCGTCGATCGCCCAAACCAGCCCAAGGCCGAGGCGGCGGATATCGTCCAACTCGGCGCTGTAGTGCGGATAGTCGAGTTCGGGAAAATCAAGGTAGTAGGAATCGGTCTTGGCCATGCGGGGCAAATGCGGGCCAAAGAGCGTCAGATAAAGAAAGAACGGCTGATCCTGATTGCGCTCAATGAATGCTTCGGCCGCCTCGCCCTGCACGATCACGCGGTTGCGCGCATCGCTGATCGATTGGTGCGGCACCGTGTTGCCCGCCAAATCAAAGTTGGCAACATAGGGACTGACCGGGTTGCGGAAATATTCCTGGAAGCCGCGCGCCTCTGGATAATAGTCGTCCTTGGTTCCGGGATAATCGATGCCCGCCACCGTGTCCGGCGGCGGCTCCAGATGCCACTTGCCCACAATGCCCGTACGGTAGGTTCCCAGCTCAACCAGCCGTTCGGCAATGGTCGGCACATCCAGCGGCACGGGGCACGGCCCCCAGATGTCGCCGTTCTGGCGCGTGCCGAAGGTGTTCTGGATGCGGCCGGACATGATCCCCGCGCGCGATGGAACGCATTGCGGCGAGGTTGAGTAGCCGTTGGCCATCAAGGCACCGCCCGCCGCGAGCGAATCGAGTACCGGCGTCCGCACGTTGCCGTCGATGCCGTGGATCCCCAGATCCGTGAAGCCGTGGTCGTCGGTGTAGATCACGATTATATTCGGACGTTTGACCGGCGCACCGACGAAAAGCAACTGGTTGCTCGACGCGTTTAGCGATAGCTCCCCGTCCATATTCACCAACGCAATCCCACTGGAGAGCGCATCGAACTCCGATGCGCTGAACGCATCGTTTTGCAGCTCGATCAGCACGAGATTTTGTGTCGCCGTGTTTTCAACAAACGAACCATTGATCGTGATGGCAGGCATTCCGGTTAGCTCAACCGCATCGGCCACGATGGTCGAAACCCCACCCGCTGCGCCGAGGACAAAATCCAGCTCTGTTTCGCTGGCCACCGTCGTACCCAGCTTCAGCTGGTTTCCGACATAAATGCTCCCGTCCTCCCCCAGAACTTCCAACCGACCTGCGGTAAAGTCGAGGTTGTTGTCCACGATCAGCGATCCTCCGGACACCGAGAGCGTCGCCGATTCGTCCAAGCCCAGGTCAAGGTCACCGGCGTTGGCACCGCCGAATGACGCATCAACATGGATCGTCCCGCTTTTCAACTCGACCGAGCTTCCGGGACTCAGCAGCGTTGCCCCGCCGTACACATTCAGACGAAGCGATTTAGTGACCAGAGAACCCCCATCAACAATCAGATGTCCTTCACCGCGGGTCACGATGCCGACCACCGTCTGGTTGGCGTTCGAGACCACGCCACCCGTAGCAATCGTCACGGTGTTGGTTGCTCCGCGTCCCACCTGGAATTGGCTGTGTGCCGGAACAGCCTGGAAAACGCTCATTCCCTTTTCGGAAGTGAACAGCGCATTGTCGACCGCCGTCGGCCAGTTGTTCGCGCCGCCGGCATCGCTCCAGTTGGCATCGTCGAACCAATCGTCCGGATCGGTGCCGTTGCCTTGGTAGACATAGTTGGCGGCAAATGCCGATCCGCAAAGCACGAAAGCCAGGATTGCCACAGTGCCCTTTGTGCTCATTTCTCCACCTCAACCCGATACATGGCCGCAGGGTTGATGTTGGTATCCGTCAACGTGATCGGCATATCTGCCGAGGCATACTGCAGATCGGCTTCGCTCCATTCATTGGAAACCAAATGCGTGGAGCGCATGAGCGAGTAAAAACGTGCCGCTTTGCCATCCACCACGACGTTGGTTCCTCCAACAATGCCATCCACCACAAAGTAGTCCGCCCCATTGGAGGGATCGGTCAACGCAATATGCTCGGCAAGTGTATCGTATCCGTCGCCGTCGAGATCCCACGCGGCCTCAAGATTGTCGAACGGATCAAAGCCGTATTGGACTTCCCAATCGTTGTCGATGCCGTCGCCGTCGGAATCGGCCGAGGCGGCATCCAGGCCGAGCAGGCTTTCGCGCTCGTCGGAATAGCCGTTGCCGTTGGAATCGGAATCGGCCAGATTCGGCAATCCGTCACCGTCTGGATCCTCGAATCCCTCGTCGGCATTCACAAGTCCGTCACCGTCAAAGTCGAGTGATGAACCGAAATAGAGGTAGTCGATTTCAAAGTCGTAGGGCGTTGTACTTCCGACAGGGTCGAGCCGCCATGCCGTGATGTTCTGACCCGCCCAATGTTCATGGCTCGAGAGGTCAACCGATACAACCTGGAATTCATCTGACGCAACGACTGGGATCAAGGCGGAACGCGCTGCGGAAAACGCAACCTCCCCGTCTTTCTTCCAGAAGAATTGCCAATTGCCGCCCTTCCCGGTCTTCAGGCGAAGCAGCAGCGTCTCCTGGCCGTCGCCATAGGTGTTGACATTCTGGTTGGTGATCTGCGGATCGCCGTGGTCGACCGTCGCGAAAAACATTCCGTTGGAGGTTCCATAGACTGGCAGATTGCGCGTTCCGATATCAGGATCGTCCTCCTCGAAATCGTAGCGCAGCTCAATGTCGGCTAGATTGATTTCATCCCAGTTAGTGATCGGGATATAAGCCAGGTAGGGATCGAACACCGCCGCCTCGCTGGGTGTACCATAGGCCTGCATGACATACCACGACGGGCGCTTGCGATAGAGCTGGTAGACATCCGGCTCGGCGGGATTGCCCGCCCACAAACCAAAGAGCAGGTTGGCTTCATTCGGATGATCGGCCTGGCGATGATAGAGGTACGCCTCAACGCCGGGCACCTGCTCGGTAATCTTGTGCGAATAGGCCAACGCCGCCGCCTGCTCATTTTCCTTGAACACATCGCCATCGATCTTCACATCAAAGCCCTGCTCGCCCAGATTAATCGTGCGCACCTGGCCCTTGTAGAGCATCGACTCCTGCTGAAGATAGCGCCGCGCCACCTGCAGATTGCTGAACGTGACATATTCCGTATCGAACGAGTCGGTCGGCTGTGTGTCGTTCCAAAAATCCTGCCCGCGCAGGCTTACGGGATAGGGATGAATGCAGAGCGCCCAGGGGAAGTCGCCCTCCTCTTTTGCACGGGCGGCGAACGTATCCAGGAAGTCCTTCACCTTACCGGCGCGCAAAGTTCCTTGCGGCGCCGCCTTGTCCCAATAGTGCGTGAACGAAACATAGATCCGGTAGTCGGGATGCTGGCTACGGAGCGCAAGATCGGCCATTCGGCAGGCCACGAGGTAGGTTTCGATCACTTTATCGAGTTCGATTTCTCCCAGGTTATACCACGACCAATGCGCATCCACCTCATTGCCGATTGTAAAGCGGAAGAGCTGCCCGTTCTCGCCGGAGGGATTGGAAAAATAGCGTCCAAGGTATTCCAACAAACCGCGGTAGTAGGCCAGCCCGACCGGATCGCCCACGTTATGAGCCACGGAAAATGCGTTGGGCGAATTGGTTGCCGACAGCGGATGGCGGAGTGGGTTGAAGCGCTGACTGGGCGTGCCCTCATCAAGCCAGTAATCCTGCAGTGAGTTCAGCGAGGTGATGACCGTTGCCATGCCGTTGGTGGTCACATAGCGGATTTTGTCGCCCAGATTGTTGTGAATGTAGTTTTCGTTGATCCCGATATCAAACTCGTCAACTGGCCAGGTTGCAGCGGGAGCGAGCGAAAGGTCGAGCGCGCTTTTCTGAGTAAAATTCATCTTATTGGCGTGGGAGCCCAGATTGACCTTATCCACAAAATCGCCGCCATCCATTCCTTTGAACGAAGCAAATGGAGTCAGAGGGGTCGTCCGGTCAGTCGAAAAGGTCCAGACCCGCCCCCCATCTACCACAGGCACCGCCGGCGTGAAGAGCGGATTATCAGTCACCGCCACCCAGTCCAGTTCAAAGGTTCCGCCCACAAAGTGGGAGGCAGGATATCCGCTCGGATTTGCATTGGGCGCATCGATACGTATCTTGACATTGCCGTGCCAGTTCAGCGAGCCGGCGGACTGGTTCAACCGCACACGATAGACATGCCATTCGCCATCCGGAATCAGCGTATCTTCCAGCCGCGCTGTACCCGATTCACCCTGTACAAAACCATAGATTGCCATCGGCACCCTAGGCAGTTCCCCCGTATAACCTGAGAGTCGGTACTTCATGGCAAACTCCTTGGCCACCTCCAGGTTTACGCGTGTCGGAATACCATCCTGCAAGCCCGGATCCCAGGGCTCTCCTGCATCGGGGAATTCGTAGTCCGCCACCAGTACACCGTTTTCCGCCAACGGCGACGCAAACCCCTTCCCGGCCGATAAGTACTTCCATCCCTGTTCCGAGTCCTCGGTATAGCTCAGTTCCGAAAGATCAGTTACAAACCGGGCAGTGCCCAGCTGATTGGTGCCGCCGGAGGTCAGAATATATTTTGAATAAAGTCGATCGCGAACCCCATTGTAACGTGGAAGCGTAATCGTCGGCTGTGCTGCCCCCGACCAAGTGCTGGAAGGTACGCCCAGATCGATGAACACATCCAATCCCGTATAGCTGCGGTCGCCCGTGAAATCGTCGCGATAGGTCACCGCGCACCAATCAATATCGAGCACCGCATTCGAGTTGACCGCATAGGTCTGGCTCTGAGCCGGATCGATCCGCAACGTTCGCATACCGGTCCAGTTCGCGACCGATGCGCGGATAATATGCCACGCTCCATCGGCCGGGAGTGAAACATCTGTGAAATCCGGCAGGCCGTAAATACGAATCGGCATATCTGCCCCGCCTGCGGTTCCGCTCACCCGCGCACGCATCGAAAACTGTCCGACAAAATCGGCGTTTACCCGGTTTTCCGGAAAACGGATCTGCGGATCAAAGCCCAGAGGGGCTGGATCCAGAAATGTCATCCGAAGGAACCCGGCACTCGACAAATCCAGCTGTTGGCAATCCGGACGGTCTTCGGTGAGATCCCGCAGCGGATTCAGCACATCATACGGTTCGATTTCCAGTAACTGGACCTCACCGGTTACCGAAGAATGCAAATGGATGGTAATTTCCGAGTCTGATGCCTTGATCAGATCCATTCCTCCGAAGACCACTCCGGGAAGAAGGAGCAGACATAGAATGGTCATATTTCTTGAAAATAAACTCATGAAATCATCCTTTTTCAATGTAAAGGGCTACTCCAGCACTTTGACCCGCCCCTTGCGAAAGCTGATCAAATCCAGATGGTTCTATTTTGATCAACCCAGAATAAATCACTATCTTTTGCATACTGCAAACATAATCATTTTATTCCGGCACATGAAAAATGCGTACTCATGGCAGGCAGATTTCCCAAATCCGGGAGAAGCTGTCGGAGCCGGATTTCCCCTCGACGGTCAGCGTGACCACCCGATCGCACCCGCCATCTTTATAGAAGTGCACGGGGTGCTGGTTGGTCGAGACGAAGCCATCTCCGAAGTCCCAATGCCATAACTGCGGCTCGCCGCCCGACTCATCCCGAAAGGCCACTTTGCGGGTTGTCCGGTCGAGCAACTTAAACGACCACTTCGCTTCCAGCACCTTATTTTCCAGCGGCATCAGCTTAAAGCGGCGCAGGAAATCGGCATTGCTGTGCACTCCGGTTTCGCGGGAGAGATTGTTGAAGGAGCGGTATCCGTTTTTGCCGGCAGCCTCATCGTCATAGTCCAGCACGACCCAACTCAATCCAATTTCCGCTCCCTCTTTCAGCTCGGAGACCACCGCTTTTTCGGGGCCGTCGATCGGAGCATGATCAAAGGGCGTAATCCAGAATTCGAGGGTGTAACGACCGCTCTCGCCGTGCTTGAAGAAATAGGATTGCGCCGCGTTCGACCACGGAAACTCCAGTGCCCACGGCTGGCACCCCCAGATCATCGCCCAGTTTTTCCCAACCGAAGGCGTGAAGATATGATAATTCTGCGCCTGCACCCCCTGCATCAGATACCCTTCCCATGAGCCATACTTTACGGCCGGATCGGCAATGGCGGTGATGGGTCCGCCCGACGCATTGCCATCGACCATGACCTCAAGAATGTCGTTGTGCATGCCCGGCATCCTGAAGTCCCAGTAATCATCATAGGCCTCATAGAGGAAATAGAGCCGGTTCAATCCCTTCACCCAGCCAACCTTCACAGAAACATCCAGATTTGCAGGATCGTTTTTCGTTCCACGCAACGTGTCTTTCAATCGGTCCGATCCAACTGCATACGACTCCGGCACCATGGCCCAGTCCGCCACTTCCCCATCGATCCGCGGGATTTCGTGTTTCTCAAACTGATAAATTTTAAACTCGGCAATCGCATTTACCGTGCACAACAGCAAGCCCAAGAAATAGACCGACTTCATATTCATCATCTCCATCTCTGTATACTAATCCATCAAGGACAGTTGGTGGATCGTATGCAAATCCACTTCCAATGATTGGAAGCAGTCGTCGAGCTGCTCCATGGTTCGGCACCCGATCAGAGGATAGACCGGGTAGTCTTTGGTTTTCCACAAGGCCAGCACCAGCGCGGATACACTATGCCCGCTCGCGTCCGACAGCGCCTTGAGCTTTCCGGCAATCCGGTTGCACCCTTCGGTATTGAACGGGTGCTCAGCGAGTGAGGGATGGTCCGTTCCGAGGCGCACCACCTTTTCATAATAGCCCGCCGCCTGCGAGGTGTAGGGCATCAATGGCAAACCGGTTTCCCGGTGATAGCGCTCGCCCACTTCGTCGAGCACCGTCAGCAACGGAATCTCCATCGGCTTGCGGAACCGCCCGCCGATACAGGCCATCGGCTGATTCGCGGAAAACCCTTCCCATCCATTTTTCATCGCGACCGCAGCGGCTTCCTTCAACCGGGTAACCGAAAAATTGGAAGCACCATAGTGCCGAACCCAGCCCCGCTCCCGAAAATTTTCCCCGGTGTGGAGCAGTTCTTCCACCGGGCGGGTTTCATCATCGCGATGCAGCCAATAGAGATCGATACAATCCACCCCCAGCGCTAGGCGGCTTTTTTCAATATCGTGCGTCAATTCCTCCGCACTCAAACGCGGTCGGTTCAGCTGATCCATCGGCGGATGGCCGCCCTTGGTGGAAATCAGAAAGTCATCGCGGCAGCCACGCGCTTTCAGCCACCGGCCGATAATCTCCTCGCTTAAGCCTTCATTCGGAGGCGGATAACACCGGGCGGTATCCAGAACCCGGCCGCCCCGCTCCCGGTAAAAATCCATCATCTGAAAAGCGGTCGCCTCATCCGGACTCAACCCGAACGTCCCGCTTCCCAGAACAAGGAAGGTATCCTTCGGAAGATTAATCATTCAGCTTCTTCAGCATTTCACGATAGACGTCGATAGAGTCGGCGTGATGGCTCTGTCGGACTTTCTGCAGCCCGTAGGTGTGCAGCAGGACCGGGCCTTCATAATCGATAGATTTCAGCGCGGTCAAAAGTTTGGCCGCGTCATAGTCGCCGTCGCCCAGCGGCTGGATGTTTTTACTCCAGTCGCCTTTCGCCGCACCTTCGTATTCGATATCCGTTCCGCTGATACTAGGCAACCGGAGCCAGGGTTTGACCGTGGCCGCCACCTCGTTGAGCCGTTCATGATTCCCGGCGCGGATTTCGTGGCACAGGTGCAGTGAAAGATAGACATCCTCACGATCCAGCTCCTCAATCACCGCAAGCGCCTCTTCCGCCGACTCGATGGCCGTACGGTCGTGGGGATAAAGAATAAACTCTATACCGGCACCGGCCGCCAGATCCGCAATGTGGTTGATCCCCTCAACCATTTCTTTGCGCTCAAGGCCGTCCTCGATCTGGACGATAAGCCACAGGCTCGCATCAGCTTTTTTCAATCGACTCAGCGCCCGTTCAACAAGGGCATAGTTTTTTGAATTGTCCTTCTTAAGTTTTAAATGAACATACCCGGCATACACTTCAAAATCGGACGCCGCGGCCACCTTTAGATATTCATTGAATTGGATAAGCTGCTTCTGGCTCGACAGATTAAAAACCATGCCGCCGTAGCCCAATTTCTGCAGCGCGTCGATCTGCTCTGCCTTGGTGTCACCCAGCCGGTCGAAGTCAAAGTGAAAGCTGCCCAGCGGCCACGTTTCCATGGTGGTTTCCGCAGCAACTGCGGAAACCATCATCAACGTGATAAAACTCAGAAAGAAGTGCTTCACTTGCTCGCCTCCAGTTCGCTTTGCCTCTTATAACTCATAATCATTTCACTCATCTTACTTTCTCCCAGGTTAAACATCGGTTTGCACGTTGCGGCTTCAACCCAGCTTGCGGATCTTTTCCAGATAGGCGCGGGTGATCGGATATTTCCAGATCGGGATCAGCGCAATGGCGGCAAAGACCGCGCCGGAAAGAAAACCGGCAAGCGTGACCTTTTTCATGATTTCCAGCGAATAGTGTTCCTGCGCGGCCTCAAAACCCATTCGCGTAAGCACGAAACCGGAGAAGAAAACGCCAAGCGACTGCGAGGCTTTGAAAACAAAGCTCAGCACCGCTGAATACGAACCGTCGCGCAGCTTGCCGGTCTGAATTTTTCCAATCTCGGAAACATCGGCCACCATCGCATATGATGAGGGAATCATCGTTCCCACCCCCAACCAGAACAAATCGTGGAACAGCATAAAGATCAGCAGGCCGCCGGAAAGCTTCAGACCGCAGCATTCAAACGGAGCAAAGTCGCGCGGCACGATTCCGCCGACGAATAAAAGACACAGCAGAATGTTGCCCACAAGACCGAGCGAAACCCCGACGAAGATAACACTTTTTTTATCGATCCGTTTAGCGAGCCCCGCCCCGGCCAGCGAGCCGATTGCAAAAGCAACCATGGTGGAGGAATGCACAATCGTTTTCTGCACACTCGAAAACTCCATGAAAAATTCGTACACATAAATCTGTACGCTTCCAACGAAGGTGGCGGAGGTGATTGCAATAATTGTCATCAGATAGACCATGCGAGGAAGCGGGTCGCTCAGCGTTTGGAAAATGTCGCGGAACATGGCGGACGGTTTATTCCCCTCCGTCGGTTCATTCCGCGAATCGTGCGCATATTTGCGGGTGGTGATCAGCACCACGGCAAGCAGCGCCAGACCAATGATCACACACGCGCCGACCAGGCCCACATAGTTCCCCGCTTCCGCCGTGGCTTTGAGTTGCCCTTCCGGTCGATCCGGAAAAAACAGCACCCAGCCGAACGCCGTCAGAATGTTAATGAACATGTTAAACGCCCAGCGCACGCCCTGTAGTTTGGAGCGTCCGGCATAGTCGGTGCAGATCTCAAAACCCAATGCATTGTATGGCACCAGGAAGACCGTAATCGCCGTGCGCATCAACAAGTTGAAACCCATCAGCCAGGCGAACACCGCGTATTTATTTTCCAGCCCGTCCGGAACCAGCCAAAGCAGGACATAGAAAAAAATCGTAAGCAAACCGCCAACCAGCATGTAGGGATGGCGTTTACCCCAGCGGCTGCGCGTATTGTCGGTAATGTGCCCCATCACCGGGTCCGTTACCGCATCCCAGAAAATGGAAACACTGATCGCCAGTCCCGCCAGTGTGGCATCCAGACCGATCACCTGTGTGTAAAACAGCATGGCGAAATTCATGATCGAATTGAGGATGACCGAAGTCACCCCGTCGCCGGAGGCATAGGCCAGGATATCCGTTGAGGGCGTTTTCTGCTGCTCTGTTGCGTTCACGAAGAGTCCTTTATCGGGTTATTGACTCATACCGATAATTAAACCGGCCGTTGGGCGCGGCATCGCCGTGGATCAGCCAATCGACCGCATCGGTGGTCTGCCGGTTGTCCGACCACTTGAAGCGCAGTGCGAACGCATCCGCATGCAGTCCCAGCTCGGCACGCGGCACCTTCAATGTAATACTGTTTCCCGTCTCTTCCACTTCCACAATCGCCAGGCCCTCCCACATCCAGCCGCCGAGGGCTCGCTCGAGGATGTAGTGCTGTTTCATGAAGGGATCGAGGTGCACCCGATAGTGATACCCTTCCCAGGTCGGGGTGGTTTCCGGAGCACTTTCCACTTCAATGAAAAGTTCCATCCAGTTATCGCCGGCACGCGGCGTCAGCGGCTCAACCGTTTCCACCTTGAAATACAGGTTGGTTGCATCCTGCGTAATCCAGGCCTCCTTCACATCGTTCCGCCCGGTTTGATCCACCAATTGGCCGACCCGTCCCCATCCAAAATGATCTCGATGATCAACGTCATGCAATGTATCGCGATAGACCGGATTACCCTCCACCTTGCGCGTTCCCTTATACCGGCGGATACCGTTGATCATCTGGTAATAATAGTTATCGGCATAGCCACCGCGCATCGGTTCAATATCGCGGTTATATTCATCGGTAAATAGATCGATAAATCGCGGATGACCGTTCGGTACTTTTTCACCGGCATATTCCGGCGGGTTATCCCGGTTAAAACGCATCGCAATCCATTCATTCCACTGGGTGATCAGGATAAACTCGGGATCCACTTCGAGCGCACGGCTCCACTGCTCGGAAAAATTCAGACCCAGCGGCGTTTTCGGAGGCACTGGATTTGCACCTTTATTAAAACTTTTTCCTACGTCATGGCCGGGATGCTCGGCCGTGGAAACCACCACCTGTTCCGGCTTGGTAGGATCTTCATGCCAGCCATAGGCCTGCGGATAGCTCTCCACCCACGGCCAGCGGTCCTTTCCGTTGCCGAACCACTTGCGACCCTTTTTGCTCCAGGCCCAGGAATAACGCATGCTGAAATAATCCGTATACTGCTTATCCAGCACGGTGAAGTTGGCCAGAATCAGCGGTTTGCCCTTCCACATAAACCACAGATCTTTATAGAGCCCTTTGGAATAGAGGTCGCGATAGACCGCACCGACCACCTCGTTGTTATTGGCCTCAATCACACCGGTATTAAATGCCACCTGAGGGGTGGTACCGCCTTTGGCGCGGATGTCCGCATAAATCCGCAGAATTTCCATATAGGTGTCGCGGTAGTGGAAACCATTCGTAACGTCCAGAATCACCACATCCACTCCGGCATCTGCAAACATGCGGGCGTGTCGACGGATCAGCCATTCATCGTTGGCCACATAATAGCCGAACACCGACTCGCCCCAATGGTGCCAATTATCTTTCGATCCCCACGGACGTTCTCCCAGCGGCGCCTTGAGGATCCGGGTAATATCCAGCGGCGACTTCGTATCAACCGCCGGGTCCGGCCGTACCGGTCCCTGCCCGCTTTCCGGCTCCTGCGAGGGATTCATGTGCACATCGTATCCGTGCGATCCATGCCAGATATAATAAAAAAGGCCGATGGCTTTTCCTTCTCTGGGATCCCCCACTTCATCGTTCGCCGGCAGCTCCCGGCCCAATCGATCGGTACAGACCCACGTATCGCTGAACGTATCCCATATTTCCGCAACAGTCGCAGAACACACCACCGAGGCTGCACCAAGTAATACCCATTTCTTAAAATTCATGTTTAGTCCTGTTTCAATGTTAAATTAATCGTGTGCACTCCATTATCCAACGGATAGGCCGACAACTCCCGTAACGGTACAGCGGAGCCATCGATCTCAACCGATTCCAACCCCTGGATATCAAGCACCAGCAAGGAGGATGTATTGGGCGGCGTCTCCACTGTCCATTGGATTTTATTGTCCGCCCGTTTCCAATGGCTGGAAATTTCACCATATTCCGACTCATAGCCTACCTTCACCCAGTCGAGGGATTCCGGGAACACCGGCCGCAGGATGATTTGTTTAAACCCGGGCTGCTCAGAAGAGGGACGGATACCGCCGAGTCCCAGATAGAACCAGGCGTCGTAACCGCCCTGGAACGGATGGCTCAGCGAGCGGACGGGTTGCTCCATCGTTGCAGGATTAAAAGCCCCCTTGCGCTCCCAGAGCGACGTGCCGTTCAGCTCATTAAACAGATAATAAAATCCCGGATGCCCCTGTGCGAAAAAGGTACCGAGCGCGGTGTCGGCATAGCCATGATCCGCCAGGGCCGGATAAAGCCAGCGATGCCCCAGCGCGCCGACCGAGGCATGACCGTTCCAGTTTTCAAGCACATCGCGGTTCAACGATTTCGCCACGGTTTCACGCAATTGTTCCGGAACAATATCGAAACAGAGCGCCATCGCATCGGCCGTCTGGCTACCGTAGCTGCCTGCGGTTTCATCAAAGAAAGCATCATGAAAATCTGCCGCCGTTTCCTGTTTCCAATCGCTGAATATTGCCACCTGTTTCTGATCCCCCACAACATCCGCAAGTTCTACCATCACCGCGCAGGCTTTAATAAACAGGGCTGTACTGGTTTTTTCCTTCGGCGTTTGCTGGGGCCGGCCCGCGCCGCCCACCCGCGCATCGCCGGGCTTTCGGACGGGGTCGCACCAATCGCCATACTTGATGGAAATAATGCCGTTCTTCTGCAATCCACGACCGTAGTCCATAAACGCAAGCAGGTTCTTGTAGTGGGCTTTAACGGCGTCGAGATCTCCATGGAAACGGTACTGTTCATCAGCAATCAGCACCTGGGCGACGGCCCAGTCCGGGCTGTTCCCCCCGCCCCGCTTTCCCGGAACAATGGCCGGTGCAATCTCCTTGTTTGTCCGGAAATCACCCAGATATTTTTCCCAGAACAAGGCCATGTCATAATTATAGTTTGATAGAGTCAGCGCCGCATGCGCATCGCCCGTCCAGCCGCAGCGTTCGCGGATCGGACAGTCGGAAGGAATGCTGATCAAATTCGACTCATAGGTCCAAAGCGCGGTGCGATGCACCCGGTTGAGGTGCTCGCTCGAACTTTCAAAGGTTCCAACGGTTGGAACCGCGCTGCGCATCAGGCAACCCGTCAGCAAACCGAGATCCGGCTTCTTTTTCAGTCCGGTCACTTCCACATACCGGAACCCGTGCCAGGTAAACGACGGCTTCCAAACCTTGGAAGATTTTGGTCCTGCCATATAGGCATCGGTCTGGTTTACCTTGGTGGCAAAACCGCCGCCGCTGTCCATGCCGGTGGTTCCGGAATCGTCGGCCCACTCGGCATAACGCAGATAAACCGCCTTGCCGGGTTCCAGCTCCAGCCTGGAACAATCCATCTCGACCACGCCCGTAAAATTCTGCCCGAAATCATAGACCCATACGCCGGGTTCCGGATTCAACAGCTTAACGGGTGCAATGCGTTTCACTTCCTGAACCGTCGGCAGGGTCTGAACTTCCAGCCGCTCGGTCGGTGATTTTTCCAAGGTCTGGACCGGTTTCCAATCCTTGGACGTCTGCATTCCGTCAAACACCTCGCCGGCATACACATTGTTTTTCACCACCGCGCTCGGGCGCGATTCCCACGAACTATCGCTCGCAATGGTTTCCTTCGATCCATCCGCATACGTGAGTTCCAGTTGGGCAATGATGGCCGGGCGGCCGTAATAAAATTTGTCGGACGAAAAGCCGGCATTCTGCCCGAAAAAGCCCTGCCCCAAATGCACCGTCAGTTGGTGGGTTCCAGTTGTAAGGGCATCATCCAGCACATCGATATCATACAGAATGCGTTTTTCAAAATCGGTCTGCGCCGGATTACGCAGGCGGCTCCCCAGCTTTTTTCCATCGAGGTAAAAATCGGCGTATCCCGCGGCTGTGCTGTAGAGTCGGGCGCGCACCACCTTTTTCCCAATCGTGAAATCCTTGCGCAGCCAGGTGGCCGGCTCCAACGCCTCCAGCCGTTTCGCATTTTCCGGCATATCGATTCCGGGCTTCCATTCAATCGGTCGCCGAGCGGCTTTGCCTTTGTCCTGCGCGGTGGCGAACATCCAGACCTTCAGAGCGTCAGTCAACGGAACCGGCGGATTGCTTACACTCTGAATCCATCGCGCCGACCAGTCGGCCGGATTGAGCAGGCCCATTTCCCATTTGGCGGGAGCACTCCAGTCTCCTGGGTTAGTTTCGCCTTCCTGCCAAATCCGTACGCGCCAATAACAGACCTGCCGCGAAGCCAGCTGTTTTCCTGCATATGGAATCTGGAGAGAAACGCCCGAAGCAACGCGGCCCGAGTCCCATAAATCGGCCAGATCCTGAATTAACTGTTCGGCACTCGATGCCACCTGAATCTGATAGGCCGACTGCATCGTGCCCGACTGTGCTGACTCCATTTGCCACGAAAGGCCCGGACTCTTTTTTTCAACCCCGACCGGGTCGATCCGGTAATCGCAGGTTAAGCTGCCGGGCTCCGCGGCGGCGATCGCAGTTATGCCCGCACATAACAGAACGGATAGCTTTTTTAAATAATGTCGCATGCGTTTTTTACTCAGAATGATTTAATGCAATCCCGCTTCGCGACGGGATACCAATGATCCAGCTGCTCAACCAGCCGCTCCACCACATCCCGTTTTACGCCGGCAAGGTTCATGGTTTCATGCGGATCACTTTTCAGATCGTAGAGCTGGGGACGCAGATCCATCCGGTTGTGCACCTTTTCCGCATACTTCGTGTTGTTGCCCTCGTTGCGTCCGTATTTTCCGGTATAGGTCAGGATCAGTTTATAACGTCCTTCAATGACCCAGCGGTAGAGCAGTGTTTCTTCCGGATCATCCAGATCCACGACATCATGCGCAAAGGATTCGCCGAAAATCCGCTCGCGATCAACCGGCAGATTCTTTTCCATCGGCTCCAGCAGACTGATGCCCGGAAGGCCTTCCGGAAGACGGGCGCCCGTGGCCGCGCAGATGGTTGGAAGAATATCAATGCTGATGGCCAGATCCTGCCGGCGGGCCGGTTTGAGTTTTGCGGGCCAGTTGTAGATGGTCGGCTGGCGCACTCCACCCTCCTGCGGCATTTGCTTCGAGCCAAACGCAAAGGAGTTGGCTTTTTCGGGATCCTGAATCCATCCGTTATCCCCGAAATACACGATCAGCGTGTTTTCCCGCACGCCCTTTTCTTCGAGGTAACCGATCAGCTCGCCGCAGGTTTCATCGAACCACTCCACCATCGCGTAGTATTTTGCGACCGGCTCGGAGTCGACGAGCTTTTTGTATTTGTCCAGCAAGTGCTTCGGCGGCGTATGCGGCGCATGCGGAAGGAAAGGCGCGTACCAGACGAAGAAGGGCTTTTCTTCAGCCACGGCGTCATCAATGAATTCCGTAACCGGTGCCATCCCCTTACGGCCTATTTCCAGCCCTTTATCGCCATGGCGACCACCTTTGTTCGGGTAGCCGCGGGTCATGCCGTGCGTGAACCCGCCGTCCTGGTAACTGCCTTCCCACCATTTGCCGCTTTGGTGCGAAATATAGCCTTGCTCGCCCAACAGCTTCGCCAGCGTATCCATCTTCTTCACACGGTCGATCATATACTGCCGGTCCGCCGAACTTCTGGAAATCGGATCGTTACCGCTGATTTTATGATCGGAGGCATAGCGCCCGGTGGCCAGCGTCATCAGCGACGGACGGCACAGTGCCGTCGGCACATAAGCGCGTTCAAAAAGGACGCCGCTATCGGCCAGCCGGTCGAGGTGCGGGGTTTTAATGACCTCGTGCCCCATGAACCCGTAATCGGTCCACGAGTGATCATCGCTAAGAATAATGACCACATTCGGCGGCCGCTCTGCCTGTGCAGCAACGACCAGCGAGATTGCGATCAGACCAAAAACACGTAACATCAATGAGTTTCTCATAAGACTGAAACCTCCTTCGGCTGAATTAGAATTCCCACTCCTTGAGCACTTCGCCTTTGCTGTCCTCCAGGCGAATCCACTGAATCAGAAGCTCTCCTGCACCGCGGGCAGGATCAATACGAAGACCGTTAAGGGTGTCCGCAGGGATTTCAACGGCATATTCATGCCATTCCCCATCGTGATTCACATCAAAATGCGGCATCCGGTCCGGTGAGGGCGGCTTGCCATAATACACAGCACCTTGCCCCGACGCATCCGACTTCATTCGGAGCCGAACCGTAAACGGACCGTCGATAAAATCTGAAAACGCGTTCGCCTGGATAAAGGGATCCTTTCCCGAACTCTTGATCTGGAGGGATTTTTTAACCGCCTTGACTGCGCAGGTTCCGCCGGCCGTCCAACCGCCGGCTGTTCCGCCGGCCGTCTTGACGCTCTTTTGTTTGCTCTTGCTGGAAATCTTCAATCCCCCCGGTTGCTTGCCGACACGACTCGGATTATATTTTTCCGGATCAAACTTGGGGTTCGGCAAAGGAACCACCGCACCGGAATTCCTGATATAGTTTTCCATCATACGATCGAGCGTCTGCACCATTTCCGGATTGGATTTTGCGAGGTTGTTCTGCTCTCCGATGTCATTTTTCAGATTATAGAGCAGATAGTCGTGCGCGCCGCCCTCCCCCTGATGGAACAGGCGAATCAGTTTCCAGTCGCCCGAAATAAACGACATGGACGGCGGCAGCCAGTCCGGTACCGGCGGGCTGTGCGGGAAATAGGTAACAATACCACGGCGGTTGAGTTTTCCCCCCTTCAGAAGCGGCGTGATATCCTGTCCGTCCACCACATGGTTCTTCGGCATCCGGACCTTGAGCTGCTTCAAAAGGGTTGGGTAGAAATCGGCCGACTGGATCACTTCATCGCTGCGGCTTCCCGGCTTCGTGACGCCCGGCCATACGATCACAGTTGGAACACGAACCCCGCCTTCAAACATGGTGGCCTTTCCGCCGCGCAGCGGAAAATTGCTGGTGGCGGAGGAAATATACTCTTTCCCGTCCCGGCCCGTTTCAACAATCCCGTTATACATGTTGCCGCCGTTGTCGGACGTAAAGATAATGATGGTCTCATCGGCCATGCCCGACGCTTCGACCGCATCGAGCAGCGAGCCGACGGCATCATCCATGGAATGAATCATCGCCGCATAGGTCGGCGAGCGCTGCGCATCGTTCGGATCTATCTTTTTGCGGTATTCGTCGATCAGCTCGCTCTTTGCATCGAACGGCGCATGAACGGAGAACATCCAATAGTTCATGAAATACGGTTTACTGCCTTTCACCGAATTCATCCAGGCAACGGCCTCTTCGGCCATGCGGTCCTCGATATGTTCATTTTCATAGTTCGGATCAAAGTTGTCATACTTCCATGGCGCCACGAAACTGCCCTTCGGTCCCGGCCCGGCATAGTGAGGAAGATCCACGTCAAAGCCGTGTTCCAGCGGACTGAACGGTTCCGGCCCCAGATGCCACTTTCCAAAGTGGGCCGTTGAATACCCGGCCTTCTTCATCATTTTTCCAAGGGTTGGAAGTTCGGTATCCAGCCGAGTCACAGAGTCGGTCTGCAACGCCTTGTTTCCTGCCGGCATCGACTTTTCATTGATCGTCGGCTTCAACCGAACTAGCCCCATGTGATGTTGCGGCGCGGTCGAACCATGGCGAGCCGGCGTCTGCCCGGTCAGAATACTGGCACGCGTCGGCGAACAAAGCGGACTGTTCGAATAGGCGCGACTGAACGTCATGCCCCGTTTCGCCAACCGCTCCAGGTTCGGCGTGTCATATAGACTGGTTTTACCATACAGCGTGGTGTCCGCCCACCCCAGGTCATCGGCGAGAATAAATACCACGTTCATCGGCTTCGCCTGCACACCGGTTAATATTGTCACCAAACAGTAGAGTGCCATCAATTTTATTTTCATTTTACCACCTCGCTTTTCTCCCAAATTCCATCGTTGTCCACATCCCGGCGCTCAAAGTTTTTACGGATGGTCTCCACCTTTTCGGTGCGGCCGCCGAGAAATTCATCCCATGTTACATTACCGTCTTTATCCCTGTCACGCTGCTTGAAAAGCGGTCTGTCGGTCGGCCCCTTCTTTTGCGCCGTTTGCTTCTTTTTCTTTTTGGGGGGCTGAACATCGCGCCGGCCATCAAGATACCAGTTGAAATATTTGTTGGCATTCTTGCTCATTCCGTCGGACTTTTCCGCCCAGATGCCGGGAGGCGAAAGCGTATCGGCCCACTTCTCGAGGTCGGCATGCAACGTGGCGGCCACTTCAGGATACTGCATGATCTGGTTTTTGGTTTCGATGTAGTCGTTCTCCATATCGAACAAATATTCGCGGTTATCGCTACGCAGGTATTTCCACTTGCCCTTGCGGATCGTCGATTGCCCGAGCCAGCGCCAATAGAGCGTATCGTGCGGAGCGCCCTGTGTTTTGCCCGTCAGGTAGGGAATGAGGTTTACCCCGTCGAGTACCGGATCGTCCGGCAGTCCGGCCACCGCATTGGCCGTGGCCGCCACATCCAACGTAATGACAGGCTTGTTGTAGACCTGCCCGCCGGGAATCGTGCCCTTCCAGCTGACCACAAACGGAACGCGTATACCGCCTTCGGTCAGCATGCCCTTTTCGCCGTTCATCGGATCATTCAGAGATCCATCCCAGCCGGGTCCGCCGCCCGGAGCATCCACTTTATGAATTTTGTACGGTGCTCCGTTATCACCAATGATGAAAATCAGCGTATCTTCCTCGATCCCGTTCTCGCGCAGTGTTTCCACCAGCTGGCCGACGCCGTCATCCACACAGGAAATCATCGCCAGTGCCTGACGTCGACGCTCCGGCATTTCGCCGGGAAAACGATCCAGATATTTTCTGGGGGCATCCAGCGGCACATGCGGCGCGCGATAGGCGAGATACAGGAAGAACGGCTGGTCTTTAAAGCGGTTGATAAAGGTCGAGCCAAAGTCAGAGATCATTTCCAGGTGATACCCACCCTTCTGAACCTGCGGCTTAATATCCTCGCCCTTCATGTTCATATTCCAATGGCCGGGAGCGGCACTGTGCTTGAAAAAGACCTTGTCGAAACCGACCTGCTGATTCAGCACCCCGCTATCGTCCGAGCCGAGGTGCGACTTGCCGGCCATGCCGGAGATATAGCCTGCTTTCTTCAACCGCTTCGGTAGCGGGTTGGCAGCATAAAAGTTATTAATCAGCTCCGGTTTATGCAGGTGCGGATTGGATTCGAGCCCCAGCTTGTTCTGATACTGCCCGCTGATCAGCCCGATGCGCGAGGGTCCGCACTGCGGCGCGGTGGCATGGCCGTCCGTTATGCGCACCCCGCCGGTGGCCAGCGCATCGATATTCGGGGTTTTTACATCATCCACTATTCCCTGACACCCCAGGTCGGCGTAGCCGTGGTCGTCCGTGTAAATCATAATCACGTTTGGCTTTTCGCGACTCGCGCCAAGAGCCGCCGCGCAAATGCCCAGCACACCCAGTAGACCGATACTTGTTTTAGTCATCTAATTTTCCCTCGGGTAAAGATCCATTACTCATTAAAAAGGCTGAATGCGTTGCGCATTCTCAAAAATTTCGCGGGGCGATCCATAGAGGATATAGAATTCGCCGCGCAGCGCTTCGTATTGCGATGCCGGAAGCCGCAACGGATTTAACACGCCCAGCAAATCGCCGCGGAATCCGCACCATTGCATGGTCGGCGTGCGGGTGGGACTGTCGCGCAGTTCCATATGCAGACGGCGATCCTCCTCATACAACACAGCACCCGACGTGCGATCCACCCCGATAATACTGAACTCATTCACCGTGCTATTCGGATAGTACAAGGCCAGCGCGCCCCCCTGATCGATATCGGTTGAATCGGCATAAATCATCAACGGCACCGACACGGAAGCATAGCTTGGCAGACTGTATGCCGGTGCCCGCACAGCCAGTGCGCCATCTTCATGAAACTGCCGGGCGGTTACCGCGCCGGTTCGCGCACCAAAGCTTAAATCACCTATGTCGTTACCGCTCAATGTGCCCAGATATGTCGGCGACCATACGGCGATATCCATGCGGATGGACATGGCATAGCGCAATACGCCCATGTCGTTCGAGGTGGCCGCCTGAATACCCACCGGGTTTGCCACGGAAATATCCGTCACTGCCCCGGCGACCGGATCGTAGAGCGGCCCCAGGTTGTGCTGCAGTAGGCAATGGCCCGGCTCCCGTACATAGCGGTATTCATAGTAGTGCCGTACGGTGGAAATCGTGATGGCGTTGGTTGTTCCATAGGTTGTACCCCTGGTGCCCAACAGGTTTTCATAGGTGCAGTAATAATCAAACTCGCTGGTTACTTCCGTGGCCTGCTTTCCGGCCAACAGGCCTTCATCAATCGTGTCCCAATCGTTGGAACCGCCCGACTCCGTATACCGATCATCCGCCAGATTTTCCCATTCCGTGAAATCGAACTGGCCATCGCCGCGGAAGAGACAGCAGGGTCGGTTTGGAACCACCAACGCCGATCCATCCTGCGCAACGCTGACGCGGCAGATAGTCCCGGCGGGATCGCTGAATCCAGCCTGGGTCGGATTATAGCGAGAGCCATGCAGCGAATCGCGAATCGCGGATTGGCCACCGCGGCCATATTTATCGGCCTGTACCCCCATCACATCGCCGATGCCCGGTAGCTCGATCTTATTAATGTAGCCACCGCCCAGATCGGAAATCCCGACCGTCATCGCGCCGGAGACCAGGTTATGCGTAGTGGTTCTCGGATTCGAGGTCGCCACCACACCGAACCAGTTGGACAGCGGTGTGGTATCGAATGAATAAAAGTCCGCATTGGCAACACTCGGCACGTAGAGCACGCGCATTCCATTCTCCAAAGCCGCGTCCGAAAGGTGGGTGTGGGTAAAACCTTCAAGGCCGTTAGTGGAAAAAGTTACCAGACTCCACTCGCCGGTTGTCAGACTGCTTCGCTGCACCAGCATCAACTCATCCAGCGGATCCTGATCGGGGAACAGCAACTTCACCACGTTATCAGAACCCATTTGCGGAGGCTCGACACCGACCGCTTTCAACTGAATAGAATCAATCTCGAAATTCCCCGTCGTCTCGTGTGCGACAGGATCGATGCGCACGCTTTTGATTACGCTAGCATCCAGCGACGAAATATCAAACGAGGCAACCATCCAGTTGTCTGATTGAGAAACGATCGTCCATCCATTAGCGGCATCGATTGCTCCGGTATTCAGTCCGTTGGCTAATCCCTGATTGATGAAGACCAGCGTGCCGGCGGCCGGATCAGGCCAGTCTTTTGAAGCCACCCCCGCAACGCCCGGATTCGTGTCCAGCAAACGGATGCGCAGTTCGATGGTTCCCCAGCCCGTTTCACCCGGCGAAAGCCAGAGCGCGGAGTCGGCACCACCATTATTATACCGCACCGACGGATCATTTCCGGTGATATCGACAGAGGTCAGCACCGATTCGTCCCCGTTGATCGCATTCGAAACCGTCAACCCGGTCATGTGCTGAAATGCACTCCAGCTTTCCGTATTGCCCGATGCATTGAATTTCCACGCTTTAACAACTTCCGCCCGCAGGGAAAGTGACAGCATGCAAACCGTGGCCAAGATGAATAATCTAACTCTCATAAACATTTCCTTCGGAGCCGCGCCACTCCGGCGCTCCTCGATAGATGGGGTCAGGATTTCCCTGCTCCTATTTCACCTTCAATTGATACCTAAAGCGGTTGTTTGGTGCGGTGTCGCCGTGATCCTGGAAATCAAGGACATTGAGCGGTTCGGGCATATGGTCGAACCATTTGAACTCGACTTCCAATGACTGGAAATCGGAGTTGCCCAGCGGAAAAGCCAGTTCCACAAAATCGGTTCCTGCCGCAAAAGGAATCTCGGTCATCTTTTTCCAGCGTCCATTACGCCAGGCGCACAATCCAGCCTTCCCCTTGCCGGCAGCGGTCGGAACAACACGAAACTGGTATCCCTCCCAATTCGGAAGATCGCGATCTGAAAAACGGATCAGCAGGTTCATTAAGCCTGGATCGTTTTTCTCCTGTTCCAATGGATCAGCACATTGGGCCATGAAGTAAAGATTGGTTTCACCGCGTGCCACTTTGCAGGAAACAATATCGTTGCGGCCCCATTCATTTTTATACGGCCCGGCGGAGGCATAGCCGGCGTGATTCCGGTGGCGCGTGTCGCCCACATCGTCGCGGTATTCCGGCTCGACCACTTTCCAATCATTGGAATTCCCGTCCACGGAAATCTTCCAATGATTGGAAACCTCAGGCGGCGGTTTTACCCCCTTGAACTTCCGAATATTGGAAACCATCTGGTAGTAATAGTTATCCTCGAACCCACCGCGCATCGGCTCGCAGTCGCGGCTGTACTCAATAGAGTATTGGTCTATAAACCACGTGGTGCCAGGGTCAATGGTTCCATCGGCGAATTTTCGTGGCTTTTTGCCATCGTAGATGAAGCGCTGGGCCACCCATTCGTTCCAGCCGGTAATGAAAATAAACTCAGGATCCACTTCCAGCGCATGATCCCACTGTTCCTGAAAATAGGTTCCAATCATTGGATTCTGTTTTTCAGGTTGAGGCTGCTTCCCGTCCTTATGACTGCGGCCAATACTGTTGACCGGATGCGATGCGGCGGCCACCGCCACCTGCTCCGGTTTTTCCGGCGATTCGTGCCAACCATGCGCCTGAGGGGTAAACGAGATCCACGGCCACTTATCTTTTCCATCACCAAACCATTTCGTTTTCTTCGGCCATGCCCACGAGCGGCGGATGGAGAAAAAGTCGAGGATCTCCTGCGGCAGATCGTCGGGAATGGTCATCATCAGTGGCTTGCCTTTCCAGCGAAACCAGAGTTCGGGATAAAGTCCCGGCTTGTAAAAGTCGTTAAACACCTCGGTCGTGGCCTTGACATGGTTTGAATTAAAAAGAAACGCCACCTGCGGCGTCCTCCCGCCCTTCGCGCGAATATCCGTGAACACTTCACAGAGCTTCAGATAATGCTTTTTATAGGTCACGGCGTTGGTAACATCGAACACCACCACATCCACCCCGGCATCGGCCAGCATCTGTGCATGTTTGGCAATGATCCACTCATCGTCCATCAGGTAGTAGCCAAAGCGCGGTTCCTCCCAGAAATGAAACAGGTTTTTAGGCCCCCATTGCCGCCGGCTCTCGGGCTGTTTCAGAATTTCGGTAACATTGTGCGGCCCCGACTGCTTGTGGCCGCCGAGCCAGAGGAAATAGAAAATACCGACAAACTTGTCTTCACGGGGAGCTCCGCACACTTCATAGCCCGGAAGCTCCCTACCCAATCCATCGGTCGCCGCCCACGGCTTGCACACGAGCGGTCCCTTACGGACGGGAACCACTTTTTCCTCCCGAACCTGAACCGGCTCAACCTTCTTAGCGGGTATCGGTTCAGCATCCTCTATGGGTTGAAGCACAACCATGGGAGGTAGCTTTTGCATTTCAGCTTCCTCGTGCGGAGGAAGCGTATTGGAATCGGAGCAACCGACAACCAATGCAAGTGAAAGCATCGCATAAAATCGAATCATGCTTCTATTTTCCCGTCCTGAAGCGGTACCAGAACGCGCCGTCGTTGAGTGCTCCGGCGGGTTTGCCGCCGAGGGTGATCCAGCCGGGATCAGTCAGCACGAAATAGGTCGTGTTCGGTACCAGCTTGGGCAGATCGTCGAAAACGACGGTCTTTTTGCCCTCCGCCGGATGCCCCGGTTGCGGGTCGGCCTGCCAGACGGGCGTGTGCGGATCGCTCACGGCATAGAGCCGAATGGTCTTGCCCTTTGATTTGCTGAAGCTGATCGACTCAGAAAAGGTAAAGGAGAGATCCGTGTCGCACGGCACATCAATTGCCGATCCATTGGGTTCTCCGAATTCGTAGGACGGCATCGCCATGCGGATACGGTGGAAGCCCCACCCCTCGTCCTGATCCGAAACCGGCCGGCGCCAGTCCGGCGACATGCTGGTATTGTTTTCCGCAAAATCAAACCAGCGCTTTTCCATGGCCTGCAGCATTTCAGGCATCTTTGCCGCGAGGTTTTTTGATTCGGCCGGGTCTTTTTTAATGTTGTACAGCTTCCACGGCCCATCGCTGATGCTGGAGATTTTCCAGTCGCCCTTCACCAGCCCTTTGCCGGTAAAATTGAACGCCCAGAAGATTTCGTCGTGAATCGCATATTCCGGCAACGCGGGATTTCTGAACAGCGGAAGCATCGAGTTGCCGAAAAGCGGTTCGAGCTTACGCTTGCCGTCCTTTTCGGGATAATCGACGCCCGCGATTTCGAGGAAGGTCGGATAAAGATCCGTCACGTGCAGCCGTTGCCGCTGAATGCTGCCGGGTTTGCCCGCCAGCTGCTTCGGCCAGCGCACAATGAACGGCACCGAAACGCCGCCCTCCTGCGCAGACGACTTGTACCAGCGGAACGGCGTGCATTTCAAATAGGCCCATCCCGTGGAGGCATACGGGTTGCTGCCCGGCTCCCACGGAACCGGCAGATGGTCGGTGCGGATGTTGCCATTGCCATAATCCCCCCCGTTATCGGAAAAGAAAATGACCAGCGTGTTGTCCGCGACCCCGGTTTTTTCCAAATGCCGGAGAAGACGCCCAACGTTTTGGTCGACATGATCCACCATGGCGGCATAGGCCGAAACCCGGCGGCTTTCCAGGCTCTGGAACTCCGGCGTCAGTTCATCCCAGCGGCGCACCTCGCCATCGGCCTCGGTCAGCACATAGCGCTTATCAACCAGCCCCATCTTCTTCTGGCGGTCGAACCGCTTTTGCCGCAGCACATCCCAACCTGCGCTGTAGCGGTCGTAGTATTTTTCCACCGTTTCGCGCGGGGCATGCAGCGGACTGTGCGGCGCATTCAAGGCCAGATAGGTAAAGAACGGCTTGTCGGCCGCCCGGGCGGCATCGATCTGCGCAATGGCTTCATCCGTAAAGGCGTCGGTGCTGTACCACCCCTCCGGCACGTTTTTCGGCTTTTCTTTATTTCGCTGGATCGTCGGCTTGCCCCGCTGCCACCCCGTCCACGAATCAATCTGCCCCTGCAGGAAGCCATAGAACGAATCGAACCCTGCATCCAACGGATTGCCCGGCTGGTGCCATTTCCCGGTGATCGATGTGGCATAGCCCGCTTTTTTCATCAGCTTGGCAATCGGCAGCGAACAACGGTAACCATCGGACTGCGAATGCGTGTGCCCGCTCATCAGGCTCGTCCGCGTGACGACACACATCGGGTTGACATGGAACTCCGTAAAGCGCACGCCCTGTCTAGCCAGGTTATCAAGCTGTGGGGTGTCAATCTCGCCGCCGTAACAACCGAGATCAGACCATCCTAGGTCATCGGCCACGATCATTAAAATATTCGGAGGTGATGTAGGTTTTGCACATCCGATGAGCGGGAGGATCAAGATGAACGTTGTCAGTATTTTTTTCATTTTAATTTCCTAGTTCCTAAGTGAGATTACCAAATCTATTATCCAACTGCCCGCCGGCAACTCAAAATTGTTATCGTCCACCGGCTTGTCGTTGAGTTTGATTTCAAAAGGTTCGAATTGGGAAAGCTTAACGGCGGCAGAGGCGTTTTCGGGAACGGTAACGCTCCAGCGAATGGAAGCGCCTTCGCGTTTCCAATGGCTGGAAATGAGTCCGCGGGGAGAGCGATGATTGACCTTCACCCACTCCAGTCCCGGCAGGAAACAGGGCTTGAGGATGAAGTGTTTGAAACCGGGCTGTTCCGGATCGGGGCGGATGCCGCCAAGGCTTTCGTGAAAGGTTACCGCAAAGCCGCTTTGCATCGGGTGGTTGAACGAGTTGCGCTGATAGCGTTCACCTGCGGGCCAATCCATGGGCACTTCCGGCCAGGTGGTCAGACCGTGCGCTTCCGTCAGAAAGGCCAGGCTTGGAAAATCGGTATTCCCCCAAAGCCGACGGGTTGCTTCTCCAAAGCCATAGTCGTTGAGTGCGGTGTAGAGGTGGCGATGGCCGAGCATGCCCGAAGTGTAGTGCCCACTGGATTGCTCTATGATCAACCGGTTCAATCCCGTTGCTACTTCCCCTTCTTTAACTTTAGGAACGAGTCCGATATTCAGTGCCATAGCCGTAGCCGTTTGCGATCCGTAATCATACGTATCGCGGTCCATAAATTTTTCATTGAAGGCGGTTTTAATATCTTCCGCCAGCTTTCGGTATTTTGTTTCCGCGCCGGTTTTTCCCATCAACCCGGCCATCCGTTCCATGGCTATTGCGGACTGATAATAGAGAGCACTGGCCGTGAGGTTCGGCGGGGTATCCATTTCTTTATTCCCGCCCGGCGGGCACCAGTCGCCATAGGCAAACCCTTCTTTAATCAGGCATTTGTTTACCTCGTGCCCCTGCAGATAATCCATATAGTCGGCCATCATCGGCCAGGCATTGAGCGCGGTCTCACGGTCACCGCAGTAGAGCCAGTTAAACCACGGCACCAACACCACCGCCATCCCCCAATCGGGACGGGCCTGCCCGCAAAGCCGTTTGCCACAGGCAATGTTTGCCGGCGCGCGCGGATCTCTGGGCGGGATATCCCCTTCGGCATAATGCCGGGGAACCGGAATCGAGGCGCCGAGTACCGTCTTAAAATCTTCGATGTGTTTTCGCCACAGGCTGCGGGCATCATAATTCATAGAGATCGTTTCGGCCACGGCATGCATGTCGCCCAACCAGGCGCACCGTTCCCGGTGCGGGCAATCGGACAGCAGGCCCTGCAGGTTGCCTTCGATGGTGCGCAGCGACACTTCGTAAAATTTATTCAGTATCGGGTCGGAACACTCGAAATGGCCGATCCGTTCCAGATCGGAGCGAACCAGCCAGCCCGTAAAATCAGCGAGTGCGGGTTTCTTCGACAACCCGGCAACCTGTGCGTAACGGAACCCGTGATAGGTAAAGCACGGCTCCCACTCCTCCACACCGCCGCCCTTGCAGACATAGATATCGGTCTGGTCGGCGGATGTGACGTGTACGCCGGTTGAAGCGGTATCGATCGCCTTGCCGTCCGGCATCAGCAGCTCGGCAAATCGCATGGTGATTTTGGTGCCGCGCGGTTCGCGCACCCGCAGCTGCAGCCAGCCGCCAATGTTTTCACCGAGATCGACAATCCACTCCCCGTCCGCAGCCGGCAGGATCGCGACCGGCCGGATGGCCCGCACCTTGCGGATCGGCTCAAGCCGTTGCTCAACGAGGTTGGTGGTCGGCGGCTCCATCTCGCGGACAGGCTTCCAATACTTGGAATTGAAATCCGGTTCGCTCCAGCCCGGCAGTTCGCGTCGGGCATCGTAGGTTTCACCTGCGTAAATGTTGTCAAACACCACCGGGCTCTGATGCGCCTGCCAGTGCTCATCCGTCAGCACCCGCTGCGACGCCCCGTCGGTGAATTTAATCACCAGCACCATTTTTGCGCGCGGCGGGCCATAAGCGAGGCCTCCGCCAAAAGCAAAGTTTTGGCCGTAAAAACCGTTGCCCAACATCAGGCCGATCGCATTGGAGCCGGACCTAATCTGTTCGGTTACATCATGGACCACATAGAAGGCGCGCTTTTCATAGGAGGTCGGCGCCGGATCGAGTACGCGGTCGCCGATTTTTTGGCCATTGAGATAAAGCTCGTGAAGCCCCAGCCCGCAGACATAGGCCGTGGCCGTCTGCACTTTTTTATTAATGGAAAATTCACGGCGCAACAGGGACGACGGAAAAGAACGGCGCTGAACCGGCTCCGTTTGATTGATGTACAGCGAGGCCCGTTCGGCAAAGGCGGGATCCCGCTGGTCATCGGTGAATCCGATCCACCGAGCCTCGTTCCACATCGGCACAGCACCTTTTTCCGCCGCCTGCGTCATCAGCCCTCCGACACAGAGCGCAACTGCGAATATACGAAACCACTGCATCATGGCAGCTCCACGAGTACACGGTAGAAACCGTTGGTTGAAGGTGTTCCGCTTGCGAAGAACACAGTCTGATCGGAGCCCAGCGGCCCGGCGCTTTCAACGGTTCCCCAACTGGTCGGCTTCAGGCTTTCCGTCCATTGCAATGAATAAAGCCGACCGGCCTTTCCATCGACCTGTACCGGGATTTGTGAGCCATCGACAACAAACTTGTTTTCTGCCGGATCAAGCCAATCGGTGCCTGCAATAATTTCCGCCCAATCGTCGAAACCATCGCCGTCCGCGTCACCGTTGGCGGAACGGATCCAGTCGATCTCAAAGGTGGCCCCTTCGGATCCGATCGGATCGACCCGAAGTTTGTCGATGATGTTTCCATCCCAGCCGGATGTTCCAGCCATTGGAAACTCGATCACCTGCCACGTTCCGTTGTTCGTGTACTGCTTCGTAATCAAGTTGCCGACAAACCCGCCCCCTTCGGGAGCCCAGTATAGCTGGACTCCCGCATTGGCACTGGCCCGCATCCGTAATGTGACGGCTGGCACAGGCGCGGAATCAAAACCGACCTCGTGATTTTCAAAGTGCGGATCGCCGGAGGTCGTCGTTCCTTGAACAGCCCCGTTGGACACCATAAATCCGGTCATGTTTTTGGGATTGGTGTGCCACCCCTCAAAATCATCGTCGGCATTAAAATGGAAGGCCATGTCCGCAGGATCATTCGGATCGCGGGAATGGATATTTTCCTCCCCGTCGGTCATGCCGTCGCCATCCGTGTCGAGCCTGGGTACGGATGTAATATATTCCCCGCCGGCATCCAGCACCGCCACTTCGAGCACCTGCGTATTATAATATCCCGAGCTGGGCTGGAAACGGATCTGCGCCACCGGCGCGCCGGGATTGATCGGAATTTCGAACGTGCGTTCCACATTGTCGTGCGTGACCGCAAAGCCGACGGATTGTGCGATCAGCCATTCCGTGTCGCCGGGAAACTTCCACCAGATGCGTCCATCGCCATAGCTCTGCGAGGTCATCGTGACCCGCACCTTCGCGGGAACCGGTTCCGCCGAAAGGTCGGGGCTGTCGAGCGCGGGAAGGAAGCTGTTGGAAACCATCTTTAATCGCCCGCCCGTACCATCCTGCACCCATACGCCATGGTTCGGCGTCCACCCTTCAAACGTTGGCGGAACATAGTTCGGATTATAAATCGGCACCAGTGCTTCCGAGTCGGTGATGTGCTGCGTGATCAACGCATCCAGCGAAGCCACCAGCGCGGGATGGTCGTCCGCCAGGTTGTTCTCCTCGCCGGGATCATCCGCAATATTGTAAAGCTCGTAGCGGTGAACATCCTGCCCGCCGCCACCATGGTAAAAGCGGATCAACTTCCAGTCATCCTGCCGTACCCACACCCCGGGAAAGGTTCCGGTCGAGGGCGGGGACTGGGGAAACTGAACAAAGACCGTGTTGCCGTTGGAAGGCGCCTGCCCCAACAGCGAAGGCACCAGCGAGGTCGAATCCAGCGCATATCCGTCGTAGGGCTCCAGGTCGAGCATGTCCAGCACCGTGGCATAGATATCCATATTGTTGACGTTGTTGCTGTTGACGGTTCCGCCCGCCACCTGCCCCGGCCAATCCACGATAAAGGGGACGTGTGAGCCGCCGTCCCAGATGCAGGCCTTGCCGGCGCGCGACGGCCAGTTGTCGGTCGGCACGGCTAGGTCTTCGGCGATCCAGCTATACATCCAACCGCCGTTGTCGCCGGTAAAAAAGATGATGGTATCGTCGGTCAGCCCCAGCTCTTCGAGCTTGTCGAGCACTAGGCCAACCCCATCATCCATCACTTCGATCATGGCCGCCATCGTCGGGCTGTCCTGCCGTCCTTCCGAACCGGAAAGGCCAACATATTTTGAACGGATATCCGGCTTGGCCTGGAATGGCCCATGGACATCGTACCACCACATGTTCATCAGGAAGGGTTGGTGGCGGTTGTCTTCGATAAAGTCCTCCGCCCAGGCCGCCAGTATGTCGTTAACGTGATCGTCTGTCTCGACCGGAGAACCGTCCGGCCAAGTGGCGGGAATATTGGAATCGGCCGAAAAGGGAGCAAAGTAGCCGCCGGGCGGGCCCGAATGCTGGCGGCCGCCGACAACAAAATCAAAGCCTTGGTTTTCGGGAATATATTCATCCTTGCCCAGATGCCACTTCCCGAGAAAAGCGGTCGAGTAGCCCGTCTGCTTCATCAGCTCGGCATAGGTGACATAGGCATTCGGCAAACGGGTGCGCGTGCCGGCCGAAGTGGAAGGAAGATAAGAATTGGCAGTCGTCCCAACGCCCGGATCGAGAACCACATTATCCGAATGGCCATTCGGCGTGTTAAAGCGTACGCGTGCCGGATAAAGTCCCGTCAAAACGCCCGCGCGCGTCGGCGAGCAGAGCGGATTGGCCGAATGGGCATTCGGGAAATTCATCCCCGCTGCCGCCAGGCGTTCGACGTTCGGTGTCTGGTAATAGTCGCCGCCGTTCACGGTCACATCGCGCCAGCCCAGATCGTCGGCCATCATGACAATCACATTCGGGCGGTTACCGCTTTCGCCAACAGCGATACGATCAAAACGAATTTCCGCCCCCGAGGATTCCCCGTTGGGCAGATCAATACGGAGCTGTTTCAGCGTCCCGTGCCAGTTCGAGCGAACCGACATGTCGATTTCATAAAGGGTATAGCCCGGATCATTCGTCACGACCGTGAAGTCAACCGAGTTTCCGATAAAGGACGGATCTTCCAAGGTCTGGAAAAACACCGCAGCGGTCTCGTTCGAGGAACCGTTCTTTGCCTTCACGTAGACCCGCGATATTCCGGTTAGATCAAGTCCCAGATTATCAGGTGAAATAATCTGGGGATCATTGCCTGCGGCAACCACCACATAGTCGCCACCCGCCACCGCATCGCTTGTTGTTCCCGCAGCCGACCAGCCCTCCCGGTCGCCATCGATATTGAAGATCCAGCGCAAACAGGAAACCACGCTCAGGTTTTCGTTATAAAGATCCGCCAGTTCCTGATCCGAAAGCGCGGTATCGTAAATACGGATATCGTCCATGCGGCCATCGAACGACAAACCGGCGCTTGAGGCAACCCCCGTCGGAACACCGGCTATCAGATCCGTTGTTGTTCCAATGGTTCCCACATTGTGAGAGGCACTATCAGTTACAGCAGCCACACCCGTTGCAGACAGCATAGCATTCGTGAACGGAATCGCCGTCACCTGGATCGATCCGTCGGTGGCTGTTCCCGGATTGGATGAAGCCTGATAGCGCAGGGCAACGAGATACCACTGCTCCGCTCCAAGCACCGAAGCCGATGTGCCTGTTGCGACCTTGTTTACCCCATCACCGGCAAACACCCGCAGCTTCCCGTTTTGCTTTTTAAAATTAAAACCGGAGGTCATCGCGCCAAAAGCATCACCGTCGCTACAGTCGAGAATCCGTTCGTTTTCGTCGAACCCTTCGGGAGAAAAGCGAATCCAGACGGTGGCCGTAAAATTGCCTGCCGGAATCCGCTGGTTTCCGGCTCCGAGATTGATCGAGTCGTTGTCGCCTTCCGAAAACTCAAGCGACCCCGCAATCATTCCGTCCCGACCGCGCAGCAGCTCGGTCGAAGAAGCGTCAGCACTTCCGGCACTGTCAACGATAGCCTCATGCTGGAACGTCTCGTCCAGTCGATAGTGATGAATCAAAGCCGCATCCGCGCATAACGCGCATGCAGCCATAATGATCAAACCGTTGGTGAGTTTAAGTATCATCCAATATTCCTTATGGCCATTCCACGAGCACGCGGAAGTATTCGGTGGGTTCGGTTGTTGTATTCGTAAAGATGATGGTTTGGTCCGCTCCCAGCGGACCGCAGGTATCTATCGTGTTCCATTGCGGCACGAAAAGGTTGGTGCTGTTCTGGAGGGCATAAAGCCGCCCGGCCTTGCCGTCCACTTCAACTCCCAGCGGGGCCATGTCGACCAGGAAGGCATTCTCCGAAGCGTTTATACGATCAGTTCCAATCAGGAATTCCTCCCAGTCGAGGAAACCGTCGTTGTCGGAATCTTCGTCAAGATAATCCGGAATAGCATCTGCATCCGAGTCCCCTGTGCCTTCAACGGCATCCGTGAAGCCATCATAGTCTGCATCGCCGTTCACTGCACGAATCCAGTCGATTTCAAAATCAGCGCCGGCGGAACCAATCGGATCGACCCGCAACCGGTTGATCCGCTTGCCGTCCCATTCCGCATTTCCAGCCATATCAAACTCGAGCACTTGCCAGTTTCCCGAACCGGTGTAGGTTGCATCGAGATGGGTCCATGGCCCCCCTTCCGGATACCAGTACAGTTGCGTATCCGCATTTGCTGTTGCGCGAATGCGGATGGTTACTTCAGGAACCTGCTCTCCTAAAAAGGAAAAAGAATGGTTCTCGAAATGCGGGTCCGGAGTCATGGTTGTTCCCTGAACCATTCCATTGGAAACCACCAGGTTGGTCATGTTCTTTGGATTCACGTTCCAGTTTTCAAAATCGCCGTCTGTATTGAAATGGAAGGCCAGGTCGTTCGGTTCGGTGTGCTCGCGGCCAGCGGCCGCTTCCGCCGCATCGTCCATGCCGTCACCATCAGACTCCGTGTCGGCAAATTCGGGCAGCCCGTCTTCGTCGGCATCGCCGTAACCGTCCATCGCATCCGTAAGGCCGTCCCCGTCATAATCGCCGTCGGTGACAACGATCCAGTCGATGGCAAACGTCTTATTCGCCGAGCTGGCTCCACTCATGGGATCCAACCGGAAACGGGTGATGGTCTTGGTGGTCCAGTTGGTATCGCCGGACACATCAAATTTCAACACCTGTGGTGTACTGTTGCCGGTATAGCCAACACCGACACTCCGCGCACCGACTATGGTGTTCGAGTCCGTATTGCCCCAGAATAACTGGGCCGTACTGTTCACATCGGCCTGTATTCTAACCAGAATATTCGAGCCAGCCGACCCGGGAAAGCTGAGTCCGCTTCTGAAAAGCTGTGAATCACCAGAGGTCGCACGACCGTTCATCCAACCATTGGATACCGATTCATTTGAAATGTTGTTCACGTTCCATCCTTCAAAATCCCCGTCGGCGGAAAAACCAAAGAAGGGCAATGCCACTTCATCAAAAACAGGATCGAGCATATCGGGCAGGCCATCGCCATCCGCATCCTCCGAACCGGATTCTTCTGAGTTCGGAATACCGTCGTTGTCATAGTCCGTTGGATTGGATGTTTTCCATGCCGCCGCCGTTGGTGAAAAGGTTCTGATGGTCCGCGCATGATCTCGCGTTGCAGTACCTGATACGATTCCGTTCCACGTTACATCCGGGTTGGAAAAAAATCCACTTTTGGCACCGACATAAGTCATGATCGAGCCTCGGGTGGAGCCACTGCCAACCGGATACTCGAAGTAATGCGCGTACGAATAGCTGTAAAGCCCTTTTAATAAAGTTTGTCCTGGCCCAGCGACGTCATTGTGCCCACACCCCAGATTATGTCCAAGCTCATGCGGCATCACACCATTCGCCGTTGAATAGTCAGCAGCAGACCAGACGCCCCCGATTATGCCGACGCCATAGTCCGTTGTTTCACCAAATACGCAAACCATGTCGGCGCCATAGGCATTGCGGTAACTATGCGCCTCATCCAATTGCCCATCCGTTGAACTGATCAGCCGATTCAATAACGTACTGGTCGAACCGTCATTCGCAGCTCCAGCAGCAGGATGCGACACCGGCGCAATGCCGAGCAGGTTTGCCGTTGTGCCGCACTCACTGCCCGACATATAACTGTTCAGCGTGCCGATCATTGCGTTCGCCTTCGCGAGGATCGCACTCAGGCTGCCTGCTGTTTGAAGGGCTAAAGGGGTATAAACTACCAACACATCTACGGTGGTGTCCGTTCCGGCAAGAGCAATCGGCGTTTCACCTAAAACCTCCATGTACTCATCGCCATACCCCGCAATCCCTGAATGTACAGCCTGACAGGTGCCGCAGAAACCATCCGGCACATCGAGCGGCGCAAAACTTAATCCCCCCGACGGAGAGCCTGTCAGCTGGAACTCACCCCGTTCCGACAGCGTATAGCCATCAATGACATCATCTACCATCGAGAGGGTAAAAACAGATTCCGGTTCGTCATCAATGCGCCCCGTCCAGCTGATCGCGCCGGCACCGGAGACGGTGTGCTCCGTAAACGTCACACCCATCGACTCCCCATTCGGCAGCGCCAGTTCCATCCGCTGTTTTATACTGACGTCCGTGCGCGGGAGACCGCCTGACAGGAAAACCAGGGAGGAATCTGTTTTAAGATTTAAGGCAACCTGTCGGGAGGCCGCCGCGGCGGCCGATGGAATATCCGATTCCAAGAGTTTGGCCGACCTCGGCGGCTCAATAGATGCAGTCGTTTCCTCATCCGAAGCAGCATCAACAGCTTTCGGTGTCGGTAAAGCGCTACCAGCGAATAGCGTCGGTTGGGCAGATACCTGCAAGGTGCTTTTAACGTGTACGTCCGCCGCCCTCTGACCCGCAAAGAACAGGACAGTCAGCATAACTACAGAAAAAATCGTGAATGGAATCTTGCGGTTCATTTCATTTACTCACGCCAGATAAGTCGTGTGATATTGTTTACAGTAGACCATTGAGAACAAATAGGCAATGTGAATCCAAGACAATTGCACTTCGGGATAGAGGAAATTTAGATGGTATACGGGACGTAAAGCCAACGAATGACCATTTGGGGGTCGGCAGCGATACCTGCGGCACCATTTTCAGTATTACACGTATCTCGATTGCTCCACACAAAGTTGGCCTATTTTATAAAATCCCACCCGGATGGGACAAAAAAATACCCCGCCTTTCGGAAGCGGGGCATTTCTGTAAAATTATTTTTTTTTGGACTAAATCATGAAGCGACGGCGGATAAACAGAAGCGCTCCCCCCATGGCAGCAATCATTCCCAGCGTCGCCGGCTCCGGAATGGCTTCAACTCTGAGATAATCGATTTCGAAGTTGGCGCCCTGAATGGAATTCGCCGGGTCAATGCGGAAGTTGTGGATCAAGTCCGTTCCCGTTCCCAGTGTATCGGCCGTAAAAGCATAATTCACAACCACCCAACCGCTGGCATCCGCCGCCGTGATTGAGGGAGTCACGCCAGTCAAGGTTTGGAGCCTGATGTTGGATGCGACGGTATTGTTCGCCGCATTGTCACCATAGAGTGTCGTTCCGTAAAACAGATCCACTTGAGTGATGGTCAGGCTGTCAGAAGCATCGAACGCGCCACTCAGGTCTTTATCCACCCGGATGCGCAGGCTGATGTTTGTGACCGACGGTGCAGCTACATCGACATCAAACGACGTGCGAACCTGGGGGTCGTTATTGGCAATGACCTGTCCGGCAAGAACGGTATCAGTCCCGAGATGAGCGGTACGATAGCCTTCCGTAGCGGAACCGATCCCTGCCGTTGTAATGCGATTATTGAAATCGGTCCAGACATTGACTGCACCGTCATTTTCATCGACATCATAGGCATGCCCATTTCCATCGAACTGCTCTTCATAGACAATGGTCGCGTGCGTCATCGACGCCGTGATAAGCATTGCCATCAGTATCCCTGTTATTTTTTTCATTCTCTTTCTCCTTATCACTCCAGTTAATCGAGGACTAACCCACAACAGTTAAGGTTTACAGTAAACAGGATTTCGATGTCAAAAGCGAAGTGGAATTTTTCTTTCGAACGCCTGTTCAATAGCAATCAAAGCTCATAGGCGCCTTTGGTATCAATCTTCAGTGTTTTCCCGTTAAAGCGGAGGGTCAGCGTGCTGGTAGGTGTTGCCTTCACATTGATTTTTACCCGATCCGTGGAAACGCTGACATCCATCGGGATGGACTGGTATTTGAGGTTGCGCACGGTCATTTCCGGGCAGGCCTTCGGCAGATTGGGTTCGATATTGAGCACCTGTCCGTCGGGACGCAGGCCCATAAAGCCGAACGGCACGGCCGCAGTGAGCATGCTGCTTTCGGTAAACTCGTGATCGATTCCGACACCGCCGGCGGTGCCTCCGCCCTGCAGCGTGGTGCCGCCCTTGCCATCGCCATAGTATTTGCGATAGCCGCCGTATGCCGTAACCTCTTCGTCCCATTCGCGGATAGCCATCAGCCGTTTCCACGCGTTGTCCGCGCCGAGCGTCTTGATGCGGCTCATGATGTCGTAGAACGAGAAACCGAGCACGGCCCCGCCATCCTGAACCTGCCCGCCGAACGGCAGGGTTTCGGGGCCCGTCCATGCAAAGGAATACCATTCAACATTGCGCTTCGTGGTGGCGCGCGGCGCGAGGCGATAGTTGTAAATATCGGCTCCCGTCGAGGTGTCGCCCTCCACAACGCGCTGCCCGTCGATCCATTCCATAACGCGCTTCGCATTCTCCGCGTTGGCTATGCCGTAATGAATCGCTTCAAGGTTGACGAAGGTAAAGCCGTAGTCGTGCGCAATGCCGTCAGCATCGATGCAGCCGACAAAACGTCCGGCTTGCTTATCGAAAAACTTTTTGTTCGCGGTTTTCTTCACATCGGCGGCGTGCTCGCGCAATGCCTTGGAGTCGCCGCCAACGACCTCTTCCAAATCCGCCATCGCCAGCAACGATGCGTAGTAGTGCGTGGTGGTGTACATGTCGTCCCAACCCAGCGGGAGCAGGTCCCAATAGTTTCCGCCCTTGCCGTGACCCACATGGAAGGTTTTGGTTCCGTCGGCATTAACCGTGTAGCCGGGGCGGCCGTCGTGCCCGTGCCATTCGCAGCGGATGTAGTTGAGTGCGCGGCCATTGCCCTCTTCCATCATATAGCGCATCGCCGTGCGCAGGCGCGGCATCTGTTCTTTCAGGAAAGAGGTGTCGCCCGTCCAGCGAACATATTCATAGGCCGACTTGATGAAGATGGCGTTGTTCACCAGATGGCGCGTATCCCAATGGCTGAAGATCGAGCGGACCAGCAGCGTCCGCCTCTTTTCCAATCCCTGGAAACGGAAACGAATGCGCGTAATTTTGCCCTTCCACCCCGGATGCTGATCCAATGCGAGGATTGAATGGAACATGCCCGTGTCGGAGCTGTAGGGTTCAATCGTGTCGGGGCTGAAGGCCATCCGGCGATCGGTGCTCCAATCGGAGTCGCCCTCGCACTTCCATTCCATGACCGGACGCAACGCAGGCATGTCGCCGTCGGCATTCCAGCGGATCTGGATGAACGGGCAGTTGAAGGCATCCAGTTCGACGCCTTCCGGGCTGGTAAGCGTCGGCTGTTTTCCCGAAACCTTCAGCTTCCAGGCATGCTTTTTTTCAAAGAGGCCCTTCGATTTCAGTCCGTCGGTTTCCCACGTCTTAGTGGCGGCTTTACCGAAATGTTCCGGAGCATAATCGCGGGAGGGCTGATAGCAGATTTCCCAACCCAGCGGTTCATCATAGAAATGCCACCCGGCGGTGGTTCCACGAAAACCGTTTTCGTAGGGCACCTGAATCCAATGCGGGAAAGGCCAGCCGTGGTCGTGCGAAGACGCGCCGTGCTGCTGTGTCAGCACATAGCCATCTTCGGCCATGCCCTGCTCCGACAGCACCTGACGGTGCTGCAGCTGAATCGAATGTTCCCCCCACTCCGCACCGTTCAACCAGGCGTCGGAGATGGCCAGGTATTCGCGCGGAAAGATGGTGTTCTCGATGTTGATTCGGTTGGTGAAGAACGAATCAATATATCCGTTCACCCACGCAGCACCCTCGGGAGCACCGGAAAATTCAAAGCGCGTGACATCGTCCCCGACCGTTCCCTGCCCGAAAGAAGAAACCGCTAAGACCGTGCATACAACTGTAATCCATTTATTCATCTGCATGTGTTAATCCGTTCTAAGATAGTGTTCAAACCACTTGGTTTCCTGATCATTGACCGGGCCGGATCTCAGATGATCGGGCTCAAATTCTTTCAGCTGTTTGTCCAGTGCGGCGCGCAGACGTTCGGCGCGCTCGGGATGCTCTGACACAAGATTGTTCTTTTCCGGCATATCTTCGGCCAGATTAAAGAGCCATTCGCGGCCATCGCTGACCTGAACATATTTCCAGTCGCCGCGGCGGACGGCGGCCTGGTTCCAGAATTTCCAGAACAGGTCGCGCTCCGGCAATTCCTTGGCTTTTCCCGTCAAACGCGGCAGCAGGTCGATGCCATCGAGGTCATCCGTCAGCGGCAGCCCCGCCGCAGCCAAGCTGGTCGGTGAGACATCCAGCGAGATCACCGGATCTTCGATGACGGTGTTCGCCGGAATGGTTCCGGGCCAGCAGACCACATACGGCACATGGACGCCGCCTTCCAGGATCATGCCCTTTTCGCCGTTGAGCGGCGTATTCATCGATCCGTCCCACGCCCCGCCCGGGAACGATACGGGAATATCCTTCATGTCGATCTTCAGCGGCGCGCCGTTGTCGGCAATCAGAAAAATCAGGGTATCTTCATCCAGATCAAGTTCAGCCAGCTGCTTGCGGATGCGGCCGATGCCGTCGTCCATGGCGGAGATCATCGCCAGCGCATAGCGGCGGCGTTCCGGCATTTCGCCAGGGAAGCGCTTTAGATATTTTTCGGTCGCTTCCATCGGAACGTGCGGCGCGAAATAGCAGAGATAGAGGAAGAACGGATTTTCCTTATTGCGATCAATGAACGACAACGCGGCATCGGTCTGGATATCGAGGCGGTAGCCCTTAATATCCTGCCACTCGCCATCGGGATTCCGATCCTTGCCGTCGAGGCCGTAGTTGAGCCAGTACCGGTTCAGTTCGCCTTTGAAAACGTCATCAAACCCACGAGCTTTCGGATAGTACGGCAGCACTTTTTCAAACGGAATGGCGGTCTTCGGCGTCGGATCCGGAATGCCCAGGTTCTTTTCCGTCCAGCCGGCCATCGTCCAGTTGGGTTCCAGGTGCCACTTGCCGATAAAGCCCGTGCGGTAACCGCCCGCCTTCATCCGATCCGCCAGCGTCTTTTCATCCAGCGGCAACGGCCCCATGGCGTTGTGCTCGAAACCAAAGCGCTGCTGGTAGCGGCCGGACATGACTCCGGAGCGCGACGGCGAGCACTGCGGCGCGGTCACATAACCCTGCTTGCAAAGTGCGCCATCGCGCGCCATCTGATCCATCTGCGGGGTCTTGACATCGTCGCGCTGACCATGGATCCCCAGGTCGGCCCAACCGTGGTCGTCCGTATAGATCAGAATCACATTAGGTTTCTTTGCAGCGAATGAAACGGAGGATGCACACAGCAACAGAAGCAGTAGCTTTTTCATGATCTATCCTTTAATAAAATTTGTATTCGGTGATAACGGATTGGTCGGGCGTGAGCAGGTTGACGTTGCGCAACTCAACCTCGTCGCCCTCGTTCGAAAGCACAAAGCGGACATCTTTGATCCGGCTCTGGAAATCCATCTTCACGCGGAATGTTTTCCAATCATTGGAAAGCGGCTTGGCCACATTGCGTTCGGCGGAACCGAAGTCCGGCGTGGCATGCGAGGTCCATTGGACGCTGACGATGTTGCCCTTGGCAGAGCGGGCTTCAAACTCAACCCATGCGCTCTCCACCAGGCTGGGTGTAACGCGGGTTTGTGCATCGAATTGTTTTTCCTCTGCCCGCATCACCAGCGCACCGTCTTTAGCCGTAAGCGATCCTTTTCCAGTCGTTGAAAACCAGACCCCGACCGTGCGGCCGTTATAGGCTTTGTTGGCATTGGGTTTCAGCGCTCCGCTTTTCTTGTAGTAGCCGTCGAGCTGGGCGGCCATCGTCTGCACCTTTTCGGGATAGGCCGAGGCAAGGTTCTTCGTTTCGCCAATGTCGTCCTTGAGGTTATAGAGCTCATAGCGGTGCTCCTGCCCTGCGCCATCGAACCAGAAGCGCAGCAGTTTCCAGTCGCCGGAACGAATCCAGGTATTGGGAATATTCATGGTGGCCGGAACAAAGTGCGAGAAGTCGCACACCGTCGGTCCGCGATCAAAGTCTTTGCCCTTGAGCGCGGGCACATAACTGACGCCATCCTTATGATCGTCCGGCCGCAGCTTCTGTCCGGTCATTTCCAGCAGCGACGGATAGTGGTCGACCGTCGAGATCACGGCCGGGTTCACCGAACCGGGCTTGATTTTTCCCGGCCAGCTGACAATAAGGGGAATGCGCACGCCGCCCTCATAGTTGTTGCCCTTGCCGGAACGCAGCGGCTCGTTGTTGGTGGGCGTGGTGCCATCGGCGACGTCGTACATGTTGCCGCCGTTGTCGGAGGTGAAGATCACAATCGTATCGTCGGCAAGTCCGTTGGCTTCGAGCGCATCGAGTACACGGCCGACATTCTCGTCCATCACCTGAATCATCGCCGCCATGGTCGGGCTGTGCTGCGGGTTGGCCGGATCGGCTTTCTTCTTCCATTGTTCAACATATTCGGGTTTGGACTGGAACGGCGCGTGCACGTCGTAGAGCCAGAAGCACATCATGAAGGGCTTTTCTTTGTTTGCCGCAATGTACTCAACGGCGCAGTCGCCGAGATAGTCGTCGATGTGCAGATTCGCCGGCGGATTTTCCGGCAGCGTTTTCTTTTTATCCCACGGCGGGAAAAATTTGCGGTTGCCGTCCATGCCGGGAGGGCCCGGATGCTCGCGGCCGCCGACCACAAAGTCGAACCCGTTGTTTTCGGGAATATAGGGATCGTAGCCCATGTGCCATTTACCGAGGAAGGCGGTGGCATACCCCGCATCCTTGAATGCTTCACCCAGGGTGTAGTATTCAAGCGGGAGGTGGTTAACCGACGAGGGCCCGGCGCCGCGCTGATCAGGAGCACCGTTATGCGACTCCGCGTGCTTATGATCGCCCGGAATATGACCCGACGCCGACGTGAATCCAGTGCGCACCGGATACTGACCGCTCAGAATACTGGAGCGGGTCGGCGAGCAGAGCGGATTGGCCGAATAGGCATCTGTAAAGCGCATGCCCGTGGCCGCCAGGCGGTCGACGTTCGGTGTTTCATAGAAGGTGCTGCCGTAACAGCCGGTGTCTTTCCAGCCAAGATCGTCCACCACTATAAACAACACGTTCGGCTGGCGGGCTTCTGCCACAAGTATCAACCACGGAATACACAGAATACACGGAAGGATTTTTCTGATTCCGTGTGTTCCGCGTATTCCGTGGTTTAAAAGTTTTTTAATCTGGCTCATTATTTTCTCCGTTTAATGCTGCGCGGATCACCGATGTCATCTTCGGAAGCCATCCACTGCTTCAGCGTGTTGTCCATGCGCTGCACCACCGATTTGTATTCCGGGTTTGCGGCAAGGTTTTTGGTTTCGTGGGGATCGTTCTTCAAGTCGTAGAGTTCATATTCCGGACGGAACATGCTCTCCCTCAGCAATTGATAGGCCCACGGAAATGCATCCTTGTGCAGGATGATTTCCTCGCAGGCATTGTTTTCCCATATATCGCTCGGCGTGGCATCCCACGGGTGCCAGGCGGGCTGGTGGGCGGTCTTGCGCCAGTTGGGATCGGTGGCCATGGTATCGATATCAAACTTCGGCACCGTCTTGTAGTTAATGTTCCAGATGTAGCGATAGCGGCCATCCGTGACACTGCGGGTCGGATAATATTCGTCCGGCGATCCGCCATGGGCATTGTGCTCGGAAACCATAAACTTGCGGCCGACATCGTTACGGCGGCCTTCGAGTACGGAACGCAGCGACTTGCCCTGCACGGTCGACGGAATACCGATACCCGCAAAATCGAGCACGGTCGGCATGATATCGACATGGCCGATCAAGGCATCGGATACTTTGCCTTTCTTCACCCCGGGTCCCGTGACGGAAAACGGCACATGGACGCCCCAGTCGTAGGCGGTGGCCTTGGCGCGGTGATAGCAGAAGCCCTGATCAGATGAGTAGATAAAGATGGTATTGTTCAGATCTCCAGCCTCCTTCACCACCTCTAAGATGGCGCCAATGACGGCATCAGCGTGCTGCACGGTGGTCAGGTATTCGGCATAGTCCTGTTTGGTTTTCGGAGTGTCCGGCCAGTGCGGCGGAAGTTCGACATCAGCGGGATCGACCTTCGGTAGATCGGGATTCTGCTTAATGTGTTTCTGAAATGGGCGGTGGGTATTATCCACATTGCACTGAATGAAGAACGGTTTACCATCCGCCGCCTTGATGAAATTCCGCATGGCGTTGGCACTGCCGGAAGGCTTCAGGTTGGCGGTATCGCGGAAGTCGAACGGAAATTTCCACGCCGGACTGAGATGCCACTTTTCAGTGATACCCGTAAAATATCCGTTCTTAGCGAGCACTTCAATGAGCGTCGGGATGTCTTCATGAACACCAACGCCATCGACCTTCGAGGACTGCCGGCCGAAGTCTTTATCTGGATCGGCAAGGATCGGGCCGACCGTATTGCGCCAGTGTCCGTTCGAGTGCGGATACATACCGGTGAGAATGGAACCGCGGCACGGCGCGCACGATGCCGCCGATGAATAGGCATGAGTGAAAAACACCCCTTCTTTCGCCAGCGCATCGATGTTCGGCGTTTCAAGACCGGGCACACCGAGCATACCCAGGTGGTACGATTGGTCATCCGTCAGCAGCAACACAAAGTTCGGTTGCTGTTTGGCCTGAACGGCTCCCAAAAGGATCGGACAAACCAGACAAATCAGATCGATTTTTTTTCTAATTTTCATTGGCTTTTCTCTCATCAAGTTTTCGGCGGGTTTCCTCCGCCCGGGCGCGGTTGATCGGATAGAACCAGAAGACGATCATCGCCAGACCAAGTCCACCCGCCTGGAATGCTATGATCAGCACTTTCATGCGTGCAGAGATCTTTTTCTGCTTTTCCATATCTACCAGGTAGACGCTTTCCACGGTTTCAACATAAGCCTTCAACCGTTCAGACTGTTCGCCGGCTCCTTCAGCCAGGGTCGTTTGAATATCGGATAAGAAGGCATTCACAGCATCTTCAAATTCATACCAGCGATAGTACGAAGTTTCGCCGGCGAAAATGCGGGCCATGATCGACCACTTGCTTCCTTCGACGGCAGACTTATCGTTTGCAATCAGCTCAAAACGATCGCCATGCTGTTTAAATTCTTCCGTTGCTTCGACAAAAGAATGGTTCCCGAATTCCCAGTCACGAACCGGCTGAATCACCGAGGCAATAGTACGTTCTTCAAATGCATCGGTTTCGGTCGCATCGAAATCTGCGAGGTAAAGCATCGTACCCGAAAGCGCGGCCGTAATGGTCAGAGCACCTTTCAATACAAACCCGTTCACCGCTCCGAACATACCCTCGCGACGCATACCGCTCTTCAACTCATCCTCATCACAGACGTCCGCCACCATCGAGCTGACCATGAGCCAGCAGCCCTGCAGCCCCATGAAGACCAAAATGGCAGATATTAACTGCAACAGCGGCCAACGTGGATCCATCGTAAACCAAAGGCTGGCCGCGCCAACGCAGGCCATACCGAGTCCAAGCAGCATAGCATTACGTTTTTCAAACCGAGTCGATACCGCAGTCAACAGGAACATACTGAAATAGGACACAACCGCACCGAGCGTTCCGCTGATGGCCACGATCAGTGCCCCGAAATCCTTGTTGCCCCCGCACACATAATAGATATTTACAAAACTGCCGAGCGTACCGGCACAGAACAGGCCGGTAATGATGATCAGATACGCAACCAGCAGAATTACAAATGGTCCATTGGTTAAGGCCGCTTTCACAGAAGGAATTAAAGGCGCCGTCTTCTGCATTTGAATATCTTCGCGTTCGCGGCAGACAAAAACAGGAATTAATCCGGCTACAATGACAATGACACCAATACCAATCGACACCCAGAATGCCCCCTGCGCCTCATTGGCAAAGGTATCGAGCTGTGAAAGCTTATAGACCCACGGAACCGTCATGCTACCGATCAGACCAATATACATCCGCCAGGCCAGCACGCGGGTTTTCTCGTCGTAGTCATTCGTCAGCTCAAAACCGAGCGCGGTATACGGCACGATATAGAGTGTGTAGACGATGGCAAAAAGAATCCCGAGGACCGAGGCATAGATAAACATCGGATTCTTCATCCAGATTTCACTTTCAGCAGAACCCACCTGAACCCAGAACAGCGGAAGCAGTACGGCGCACAGCACCGCGCCCAGCACCATGTAGGGCCGCCGACGTCCCCAACGCGAACGGGTATTATCAGAAAGGTTACCAATCACAGGATCGGTAATCATGTCGACAAAACGGGGAATGGCCAGCGCCGCACCGGCCAGGCCGGCCGGCATTTTGAAATAGTTCACATAAACCAGAAAAAACATGAGGTTCAGCACATTCAACATATAGTTGTCCGCCAGCCCCCCGAATCCCCAGCCGACGCGCGTCAGCATTGAAACCTTGGCGTCGGGAGATGCTTTGTGAACAGGGTGTTTTGTCGTCATAAAAAATCCTTTTCGTTTAGGCGGTAAGCCCAGCGGCCTCAGTTGAAGACAGCTGGCAGGTTTCTTCATCATCCGGCAGGACTCTGAAAACATGACGTCCGGCATTTACGGTTTCGGTCAGATAAGGCAGGCGAATCGTGGCCGGCACTGGCGTTTCCAATTCGACAACATACCCCGCCCCCTTTTTTTTCCAATGGATGGAAACCGGGCCCGCTACAGAATCATAGGACGCTTTAACAAAATCAAACCGGTTCGTAAGGCACGGCTCGACTTCCAGCGTCCGGAACCCTGGCGAACCGGGCTTGATTCCCGCCAGCGATTCAAACATCCACTCGCAAACCACGCCGAACGCATAATGGTTGAAGGAGTTCATGCCAACATCGCCAAAACCATTGTCTTTTGTCCAGCTGTTCCAGCGTTCCCATATCGTGGTGGCACCGTTATTGACTTCGTAGAGCCACGATGGATGCCCTTCGTTCAGCACCAGCTCGACAGCCAGATCGGACCGGCCCATTTTCGTGAGAGCCGGACAAAGATAGGCCGTACCGACAAAACCGGTGGAAAGATAGCCTTTGTTCTTTTCGAGGAGCTTGACCAGGCAGTCACATGCCTTTTGATAATCGTTACCTTCGAGCAGGTCCATTGCGATCGCCAATGCACAGGCCGTCTGCGTTTTTACCACGATCTTCTCATCCTCAATGAAGGTTTCTTTGAAAAGTCTGCGGCTTGATTGTTCCAATGATTGGAAGCGCAGTTCATCGGCTGACTCGCCCATTGCCGAAGCCATCTCCGCCATTAGATGCGCATCATAGGCGCGGTAGGCCAGGCCGATCAACGGAACCGGTGTTTCTTCGCCTATGTTGAGCCAATCGCCATACGACACTGCATCGGGGCCGTTGTGCAGGTTGCCGTCGGAGGAAATCAGCTCCATGTATTTTTTCATGGAATTCCACCACGGGCGAATAAAGCCGAGATCGCCATAAGCTTGCCATAATACATACGGGCAGATAATGCCGGCATCCGCCCATGCCGCCTGACCATGCCCCATGCGCCCCATAAAGGGTGCCATATCGGGATATCCGCCGTTTTCATGCTGGGCATCGTGCAGATCCACCAACCATTTATTATAAAACGGTCGAAGATCCGCTAAATAGGTGGCCGAGCGGATAAAGATCTGCGTATCCCCGGTCCAGCCAAGGCGTTCGTCGCGCTGCGGGCAGTCGGTTGGCACATCCAGGTAGTTGCCGCGGAAGCCCCATTGGATATTGCTGAACAGCTGGTTCACCTTTTCATCGGAACATTCGAACATTGCCGTTTCCTGCAAACCGGACATCCATACGACACCGGTAACGGTGTCGAACGACGGTTCGCCAGGAAGGCCATAGACTTCCACATATCGGAAGCCGTGGAAAGTGAAGCGTGGCTGCCAGACCTCTTCGCCCTCTCCCTTTGCAATGTAGCGGTCGATTGCCTTGGCGCTGCGGAGATTCTCGGTGTAGAGCGTGCCGTCGGGATTCAACATTTCTCCGTGCTTGATCACGATTTCCGTTCCGGCAGATACGTTAAGTTTCAGACGAACCACGCCGACCATATTCTGGCCGAGGTCAAAAACATGACGATCCGGCTCCGGATGTGTCACCGCAACGGTCGGACACTCGGCCACGGTTTTTACCGCCTCTCCCGGAAAAGGTTCGATGAATGCAGGTAACTGCTCGTGCGGATCAAGCGTGTTGACCGCCCCCCACGCGGAATCATCGAATCCCGGCAAATCCCACCCCGGTATTTTCCTCCGGGCATCGTAGGTTTCGCCCATCAGCAGATCCGCTGAGAGAATTGGCCCCTCGACACCTTTCCAATCGGCATCCGTGCAAATGGTTTCCGCGGTTCCATCAGCATAATGAATGTCCAGCTCCGCACTGAACCAGGCATCGTGCCCATAATATCCCTTATCGCCGAACGGCCCGAAATATCCGGCGAACCACCCTGGAGCAATAATTCCGCCGATGACGTTTTCGCCGGCATTCATACGATCCGTCACATCATAGCTATGGAAATAGACTCGCTTTCGATAATCCGTCCACCCGGGGAGCAGTTGCGCATCGCCCACCTTCCCGCCATTCAGCCTCAGCTCACAGACGCCGAGGGCCGTTACTCGAACCACGGCCGTCGCCACCATCTTATCCACTGAAAAACTTTTCCGAAGATAGGGAACCGCTGGATTCCATCCGCACCGGATCCATTCCGCAGTCCATTTATTTTGTTCGTTAAAAGACATCTTAGCTCCCATCTACACGGGCACTACAAAAGCACCACTCTCTGTAAACAGTATCATTAGTAACGTATTTTCACTGATTGTCACGAAAATAGTGGGCTAATTCTAAACAGGAGCCTTGGTTTAAGGGGAAAACAGCACAAATTCATATGAGCGTAGCGGTAAAAGAAAGTTGCAGACCGTAGAAAAAGTGGATAGTAAGGGACATTAAATGCAGGAAATTTTTACTGTAAACATTGCGCAAAGGATGATTTCAGCTATGGCCCCCAAAGGAAAAAAAAGAAAAAGAACGCATAACCGGGTAACCCTGGAAGACATTGCCCAGCGTTGCGAAGTGAGTAAAGCCACCGTATCGCGCGTGCTGAACGGGCACCTGAACGAGTTTCCGGTCTCCGAAGAAATGATCCAGCGCGTCAAGTCTGCTGCGGCCGAACTGGGCTACCGACCCAACCGCCTGGCCCGCGCCATCCGCAACCAGCGCACCAATCTGGTCGGTCTCTCTTTCATTCATATCGACCACCAGCTTATGACCGCCGATCAGATTGCTTACGAGAATCAGGTTATGGGACTTTTCACCAACATCATCCTTTCCCATCCCGGCTTCAAGGACTACGACCTGGTTATTCATGACCGCGAAGAAGCAGTCGACCGACCGTTACAGGAAAGCGACTTTAAGTCGGACCTGCTCGAAGGCATGATTTACCTGACACCATCAGAAGATCACCGCGAATTTCTCGATATCGCTTCGAAGGAGTTTCCCATTGTCCTGCTGGGGCAGATTGAGGGTGCGGAGGAAAAAGTCCCCTGCATCGATATCAACAACCGTAAGATGGCCGCTCAGGCCGTGGAACACCTAATTCAGATCGGACGGCGCAATATCCTAATGCTCATCCCTGAAAGGCTCCAGCACATCAGCTGTATCCAGGACCGGATCAAAGGGTATCATGACGCCTTGGATGCCGCCGGAATTGTGCAATCCGCTGAACGGATTCAAACCGTCAGAAGCCTGAAGGAAAATGTGGACGCCCTCTTTGCAGAACTAAAGTGCCTTGACGACATCGATGCCATTTTCTGCCCGACCGACGACCTCGCCGCCCTCTGTATTACAGCCGTGAAAGCCAGTAAAAAAAGTGTTCCAAGCGATATCGCGATTATCGGTTTCGACGACCTTCCGTTGGCCCAGCATACCAGCCCCCCGCTCTCCACGGTGCATCGTCCGGCCGACAAACAGGCGCATGCAGCCATCGACCTGCTGCTGAAAATCCTCAAAAAGGAAATCCCCTACGAGCCTGGCTTCCACGAAATCGAAACCGACCTTGTCATCCGCAAAAGCACGCATCCTTGCGATAACTAACTTCCGTTTTTTTAAAGACTGAGACACGTGTATATAATAATACGTGTTTGAATCAGTCGATGTGTCGTTCTGCGACATTTCCCCGCCCGTGCCCGGAAACGGTGCTAAAAGCGGACGTCCACATATTGCTCGTCAGATTCGGCATTTTTTAAAATCAGGCAAACGTGGTTTGTAATGCTGTCGCGTTGAATCAGGAACCCCGAAGTTCTTTGCTCAAGTGGCCTCGTTTGACTATTCGGTGTTGATGATGAGCCGGATAAGCTGTGTGGGTTCCACCAGCGCTGATATGCAATTGGTCACGAAATGTAATCCATCCAATCTTCTGCCCAATATTGGAACATGTTCGCTTGGCACATCACTGATCGGATCGCTTCCGTTTCCATATTCAGTGAAGTTAAAAGTACCAGTCGTTCCACCGGCAGGAATAACGATCCCCCCAAAATCATACTCAGACTACTATCGTACCGTGTGACAGCAACAGCCGTACCGCCCTCGAATGAAAGGCCTAACCCAGATGAATCCCAACACCCGTCACTGGTATTTTCATTCCCCAACTTGACGCCCATGCGAAACATCACAGGCGATTGATTAGTGATTTCTTCTGAGAGGCATTAAACGTAGTAGCTTAAATGCAGCTGTCTTCAGACGCACTCAACAGTAAAAAATACTCATTCAATTGAAGTGCGCTCTTTACTGTACCTCAGGCATGAAATTTGGTTAATTAAGACGACTTTATATGATGCTGGTATTGAGTTCGGTTGGCAGGACTGCAGGAGGAAAAATGGCTCAGGTTTGCTTGGAACAAGTCAGTAAAAAATTTGAAGACAACAAGGCCGTGGTGAACGATGTTAATCTTGAAATCGCCAACGGTGAATTTCTGGTGTTAGTGGGACCGTCCGGCTGTGGTAAATCCACGACCCTGCGCATGATTGCCGGACTGGAGGAGATCACGGAAGGCCGCATTCATATTGGCGAACGTGTCGTGAACGAAATCCCGCCGAAAGACCGGGACATTGCCATGGTTTTCCAGAACTACGCGCTTTACCCGCATATGAGTGTCTACGACAACATGGCATTCGGCCTGAAGCTCCGGCACATTTCCAGGCAGGAGATCGATGAACGTGTAACACGTGCGGCCACCATTCTCGGATTGCAAGATCTGTTGAAGCGGAAACCCAAAGCGCTCTCTGGCGGACAGCGCCAACGTGTTGCGATGGGCCGGGCCATTGTCCGCAAACCGGCCGTCTTTCTTTTTGACGAGCCCCTTTCCAACCTCGATGCGAAAATGCGTGTTGAAATGCGCAAAGAGATCATCAAGCTGCATAACCGCATGTCGACCACCATGATTTATGTTACCCACGATCAGGTCGAAGCCATGACGCTGGGCGACCGGATCTGTGTGATGCAGGCAGGCAACATTGAACAGGTAGGACGACCAACGGTTATTTTCGACCATCCGGCCACGCTGTTTGTCGCCCGCTTTATCGGCACTCCGGGCATGAACATTTTTGAGGGCACCATTGCATCCGACGGACACCTTTATTTCGATGCGGGCAGCTTCAGAGTTCCTGTTCCGGATGATAAGGCCGGTTTATTAAAAGAATATCTTGGCAAGCCCGTCTGTTTTGGAATCCGGCCGCGCGCACTGGGCCTGCTGGGCGGCGAAGAACATTCCGGCACCATGCTCTCAGGCTGCTTGGAAATTTCTGAAATGATCGGCGAAGAAATCCTGTTGCACATGGAAAACGGAGATCACAGCTTTATTGCCAGTGTCCACCCTCATGAAGTATCCGAGGATATTGCCAAAGAATTACACTTTTCATTGAACCTCCGGTTTGCCCATTTTTTTGATAAGGAAACGGGGCAGAACTTAACCCTTCCACAGCATGTTGCTGAAGAAACTCTGGCCGCGGAAACAATGAAATGAAGCGCGAAGGATTAAAGGGCTATCTCTTCATCGCTCCCTGGTTGATTGGCTTTTTTGTGTTCGTACTGATCCCGTTTATCGCAAGCATCTATCTGGCTTTTACGGATTTTGACATCATTTCTTCCCCGGAATGGGTTGGGCTCGATAATTATAAACGCCTGTTTTTTGATGATCCGGTTTTCTGGAAATCTCTGGGTGTTACGCTGAAATATGCTTTGATCGCCGTGCCCCTGGGAACCGTGGTCGGCGTGGGCCTGGCCCTGCTGTTGAACCTTGATATCCGGGGGATCCGATTCTATCGCACCGCGTTTTATCTCCCATCCATTGTCCCGATGGTGGCCAGTTGCGCGGTTTTCTCCTGGGTGCTCAATCCGCAGATCGGCTTAATGAACAGTATCCTGCGTTTTATAGGCATCGAAGGCCCGGCCTGGCTATCCAGCGAGCCCTGGGCTTTTTATTCGCTGGTGATGATTTCTCTCTGGTCCGTGGGCGGCAGTATGATCATTTATCTTGCCGGTTTGAAAAACATTCCTATGTCGCTTTATGAAGCCGCGGTGGTTGATGGCGCCAATGCCTGGCACCGAACCATCCATATCACACTGCCCATGCTGACCCCTGTTATTTTTTTCAACGTGATCATGGGGACAATCAATGCATTTCAGTACTTTGCTCAGGCTTACATCATGACGCAGGGCGGACCGGAAGACAGTACCAGTTTTTATGCACTTTATCTCTTTAAGCGAGCCTGGCGCTATCTTGATATGGGATATGCCAGCGCCATGTCCTGGATTCTTTTCATTCTGGTGATGTCGATCACCGTGCTGCTTTTTAAAACACATAAGAAGTGGGTGCATTATGAAAACGGATCATAAGCGCCTCCTGAAAAACCTCAGCACAACCATCAGCCTGGTGCTTTTGTTTGCTTTTCTGATGGGCTGGCTTCTGAAAACACCTGACCTCCGAAAGTATCCGGATCGCGAACCGGTCTATTTTTGGCATATGTGGACTTCGGGCTGGAAAAATGTTGTTGATGGAATCTGCGATGATTTCAACCGGAGCCAGGATCAGTATGAAGTCATTCCCCTGTCCATTCCTGCCAAAGTGGGTGACTCAAAATTTCTTCTGGCATCAGCAGGCGGCGATCCCCCCGACTGCATGGCGCAGTGGAATCAGGTAATCCCCCAGTTCGCGGATAGTAAACTCATTATGCCCCTGGACGAACTGATGTCGCCGGATGAATATTCAGCCTTTCTGATCAATACATTTCCAGTTGCCCAGAAAATTGCTTTCTTTGAAGGCCGGCACTACTGCGTGCCATTGGCCCTGGATGTGCGCGCCTGCTATTTCCGCCTCGACCATTTGCGGGAGGAAGGTTTGATTCCCGAATCCGCTCCCGTCCGCATTACGACCCAGGAAGATTATCAGGCGATGCTAGAACTCCTTCCGGAAACTATTGAACAAATGGCCGAGTGGGGTTGGCGACTGCACCGGTTCGATGATAAGGGCCGCTTAGCCCGACTGGGCTTCCTGCCTCAGTGGTTCAGAATGATGGCACCTGTTTTCGGCGGCGGATTTTATGACTGGGAGCAGGAAAAACTGACACTTAATACACCCGAAAATTTAAAAGCTCTGACCTACATCACCGAACAGAACAAAATCATCGGCTTTGATCGTGTGCTGCGTTTCAATTCATCACTTACCGGAAAACATGGGTCGGACTGGCCTTTTGCCATCGGCAAACGCAGCATCACAATCGATGGCCAATGGCGAGTTGCCCAGCTGGAACGCTATGCTCCTGACCTTCACTATATGACCGCTCCCATCCCCCCGCATCAGGACGGAGGGAAGAAAAATGCGGGATGGGTTCATGGTAACTTCATGATTGTCCCGGCAAACGCAAAAAATCCGGATGGAGCATGGGAATTTACAAAATTCTGGACGGGATATAACGATCCGGATCGCGCGGCAGATCACTATACGGAAGCCGGCTGGCTTCCCCCGTTTATACCGATCACAAAAACACAAACGTATCGGAACTATGTGGCGGCGCATCCCCAGTTTAAAACATTTATTGACCTGCTCAACAGCCCGAATATGGAGCCGACGCCCCCCGTCCCGTTCCAGTTGCTTCTATTTGATATAATCAAACGCGCAGATGATTCTGCAACGCGGGGAACAATTACCCCTCAACGGGCTCTCGAAATGCTGGAAACAGACGTGCAGTATGAGGTCAACAGACAAAAGGCGGTTTCAGATGAAAGCTAGATCTCCGCTTGAGCTGACGAGAAAACAGAAATGGTTAACTCACGCTATACTTATTCTGCTCTGCATTCCCTTCATCATGCCGCTGGTTTGGATGGTTTCAACATCCCTGAAGTCCAATGAGGATATTTTTCCGAAAGCCGAACAAGCGGCTGTCACCTTTTCTGTTTCATCTCTTTTTCCCCGTGAACCTCAGTGGAAAAATTATCAGGATGCCTGGCAAACCGGGCCCTTTGCCCTGTACCTGCGAAATACACTTTTTCTCTGCACACTAAATGTAATCGGTGCCGTTTTTTCCAGTGCGCTGGTCGCCTATGGTTTTGCCCGCATCCGTTTTCCCGGAAAAGATTTTCTGTTTATTCTACTGATCTCCTCCATGGCGCTGCCCCGTCATGTGACCATGATTCCGATGTTTACGGTATTCAAAGCGCTGGGGTGGTACGGAACTATGCTGCCCCTGATAGTACCCGCTTTTTTTGCCAATCCGTTCTATGTTTTTTTGTTGCGGCAGTTTTTCCAGACCATTCCTTCAAACCTTGCAGAAGCCGGAACCATTGACGGGGCCAGTGAGTTCCGCATTTTTTCTCAAATTATGCTGCCGCTCGCCAAGCCGGCGCTTATCACTTGTGCCTTGTTCCAGTTTCTCTCAACCTGGAATGATTTCTTCGGCCCATTGCTCTACCTGAACGATCCGCAGCAATATACCGTGGCATATGGCCTCCAGCAGTTTATGGGCACACACGGAAGCGAATGGACCCAGTTGATGGCGGCAGCAACGTTGTTCACGCTGCCCATTATCATTCTGTTCTTCCGCGCACAGAAAGTTTTTATCCGGGGAGTTGCCACTACGGGCACAACTGGATAACCCCCTTTCCAGTCCCTGGAACACTTGCTTGTTCGCATGTGATATGCAATATTACGACACATGCCTAAATCGAATGAAATATACCAAGTCGCTATCATGGTGAGCACCTCAATTGCATGGGGACGACGCATTGTGAAAGGCATTTTATCTTATGCCAACGAAGTCGGTCCCTGGCACATCTGGGTCAATCCCAACATAAAGTCCGACCTCACGGAACTGCCCAAAGGATGGCGCGGTGATGGAATTATCGCCAGGGTTTCCAACCCCGCGTTTGCTAACGAAATTTCCTCCACGGGTCTCCCGATTGTTAACGTCGCGGATACGGCTATTGAAGGATTCTCCGCGCCCTGCATCAGAACTGACGATGCCGCCGGCACAGCAATGGCTGCGGAACATTTCATCAATCGAGGCTTCCGGAACATTGCTTATGTGGGTTCCAGCCATAGTGCAAACCCGCTCTGGTATGGAAAAGCGTTTAAAAAAGCCGTGGCGGCACACGACCTGAATGTGCATGAATTTTGTATGCAGGGAGCTGCGGCTGACAATATTCCCCGCCTGCTTGAATGGTTGAAAAACCTGCCCAAACCGATTGGAATTTTAGTATGGGGACATGGAAACGGCCGAATGGTTGTGGAAGGCTGCATGTCGGCGGGCATTTCCGTCCCGCACGATGTTGCTGTACTCTGCGGCAGCTATGATGACTTATTGAGTCATGCTGTGTTCCCCGCCCTGTCCGGCATTCTCAACCCAACAGAACAAATCGGCTATAAAGCCGCTCAGACCATGCACCAGCTGCTGCAGGGCAAAAAGGTTCCGCACGACACGACCTACCTCCCGCCGCTGGGCATCATGGAACGCCTGTCCACCGATACCCTGGCGGTTGAGGACCCGAAGCTGGTCAAGGTCGTAAGCTTCCTGCGGGATCATGCCTTTGAATCGATCACCATGAATGACATCCTGCGCGAAGTCCCCATGGCCCGGCGCTCGCTCGAACGTCGTTTCCTTCAGGTTTTCGGTCGGTCCCCGATGGATGAGGTCCGGCGGTTGCGCATCAATAAAGCGCGAAAACTGCTCGCCGAAACGGATCTGCCGATGCAGGAAATTGCTGAAGCCTGTGGATTTGCCACCTACAATTACCTGACACACGTCTTCAAGCAGGTAACAGAGATGACCCCGCGGGACTACCGGAAAAAGATGCGGACTTTCTAGCCCGTTCTTTTCTGACTAAATAGCGTATTCTTTAAACTGGATTACATCTATACGGTTAGCGGCATCGGCAATAATTTCCTCGATATCAAAAAGGAATATGCCATGAATGTGAAATACATACTGTCAGGTTGCATACTACTCAGCTGCGTCATCGCTGCCGAATCGCGCACCTTCAGTTTTTCCGAAGCTGAAGGATTTAAAGCCGGTCTGCTGGACGGTCAGAACGGCTGGGTTTCGGAACTGAATACCGTCACCCCGCAGACAAAGGGTTATATTGAATTATCAAAAACCCAATGGAAAACCGGATTTTTTGAAAAAGCCCTTCCTGCTGATGAAACCCGTACCTATAAAATGTCGTCGGTTGTTTCTTTTTCAGAAACATCCGATCAGGGAAATAACGATGTGATGAGCTTTATCTTCAACAACCAGATGAATGGTAAGGGAACGGCACGCTGCTTTATAAGCCGAGTAGCCGGAAACGGCTATAAAATCGGATTCAAAGGGGTCAAAGAGGCGCAGAACGACACCCTGATTTTCCCATCAGAACGGATCGGCATTACGGCCGGAAACTGCGAGACCGATCAGCTCAGGTTTACTTATGCCCTCACCAAAGGAGCCACTTCCAAAGATTGGAAAGTTGAACTTCTACTTGAAAACCTGCGGACAGGAAAAATTGTAGCCTCATTGGTCAAAGAGCATGTTGAAACCACACACGAGCTGTTCGATGCAACGGAGCTCTATGCCGGCTTCAGCTCATCCCGCACCGACGATGTGACGGGAACCACCAACCGCAGAATCCACACAATCGATATCCAGGAACCACCGGGAGAAGAAACCCTTTTCCTGCTTCTAAGTTTGCGCTCCCCGACAAACCGGTTAAATGCGGTTTAGTTGCTTGATGAAACAGCGCCTGTCGAACCGTCAGCCCGTTTATATATCCTTCGGCATCCATTCCGGAATACCGCAGGCCGCTTCCTGCTCATAGTACAGCGTTTCAAGCGGTGCCAGTTCCTTTTCCCATTTGTTTGTATGATTGATCATGTAGGGGATCACGGTTTCATACCAATCGAAGTGTGTTTTACTCAGTCGCTCAACGACCTCCGGATACTGCGAAGCCACATCCTGAGTCTCATACGGATCCACGTCAACATCGTAGAGTTCTTTGCCGACCAGCCGCCAGCGCCCCGTACGAACAGACCACATTTTATCCGCCGATTTTTTCGGATCGGAAGCGATATTTCCCCGCTGTGTCTGAAGTATGCGGGGCTCCCATTTGGCCAATGGATTTTCCAACAGCGGAATCAGACTGCGGCCTTCAAGCTCCTGCACTGCTTTCGAAGCATCCGCACCCGCCAGTTCACAGAAGGTTTTATAGAGGTCAAAGTGGGCGGTCAAAGCACTGATTTCAGTATTTTCCAGCAACCGCCCCTTCCAGTACCAGAACATCGGCACATGCACGCCACCTTCGTAAGGCGTACCTTTAACCAACGCCGCCGCCCGGCGCCCCGTTATCGGTGGTAAAAATGACAATGGTATTTTCGAGCATATCCCACGCTTCGAGCTTCTGCATGAGGACCCCGAAGTTGTCGTCGATATTTTCAATCATCGCCATGCGAGTATCCGCCTTGCCCGATCCGCGCTTCTTTATCCGATCCAGATTTTCTTGCGGCGCAATCAATGGCGAATGCGGCGCATTGGTTGAGAGGTAGGCAAAGAAGGGTTTCTTTTTTGCATTCAAATCCCGCATCCAGGCCAGCGCGGCATGGAAAAAGATATCGGTGCAGTACCCCTTTGTCTGCACGATGGTGTCGTTGTGCAGCAGAACCGGATCAAAATATTTAGCCTTCTTACCCTCGCCCTGGTTCGGCGGAAAATCCGCATAGCTGGTAATCTTCACGCCGCGTTCCCGCTGGCCGATTCCACCGGCCCCGTGCATCAGCACTTCTGAAAAGCCCCGGTTCTGCGGCAGGTGTGCATCCAGATCGCCCAGGTGCCATTTTCCAAACAGGCCGGTCTCATAGCCCGCCTGCTGAAGCAGTTGCGGGAACGTCGTCAGTGCCAGTGCCATGCGCTCCTGCTCGGCATGCGTGGCCGTCACCGCCGCCCGGAACTCATGCACGCCACTCATGAGTGCGGCCCGGGTCGGCGCGCAGTTCGGGCTCACATAATAGTTGGTAAACCTCACTGCTTTATCAGCAAACGAATCGATGTGCGGTGTCTGCACGTTGGTCTGCCCCAGACAGGAAAGATTATTTCCCTGGTCATCCGTCATCACAAAAATGATGTTCGGCTTTGAATGCTTAAGGGAAGTCGCTCCGGAAACGATCGCGAGGCATAGTGTCTGCAGTACAATGATCAAAGGGGATGGTCTCATCATTGAGCGGCCCCGTGTTCGGCTTTCCATTTCCTGAGTTCCGTACCCCATTTCCCTGGGCGGGCATCGGCCGGCGTTATGATGGGCTTATCGGCGTTGTATTTAAAACCTTCAAGCTTCACGTTTTCGATATTGATTGTGAAGTGCCCTTCGGCAGCATCCTTGACTCCGCCGATGGAAGGACCCCGGAAAAATTTATTTTCCCAGACGAGGTCGAGGTCATCGTAATATTCCTCCGGAATAAACATCATCATTTGACCTTTCACCTGCGCCGTTTTTCCGAAGACCGCCGTGATGTTTTTCACATAGCTGCCCTCGGCAAAGATCCCGTCGGTGGCATCGGGATTGTTCTCCAACTCTTTCTTCTTTACCCCGCCCTTACCAATGCTCACGGCATAGGTGCTGCTGATCGATTTCACGTTCTCGACCTGCACTAAACCGTTCATGGCGCTGTGCGGCCCGAACATGACGGCACACCGACCGTTTTCGTTTGTAATATTTTTGGCCGTAATGTCATAGACGGCCGTTTTATCGCCCAGGGCGCCGGTTTCGAGTCGGAGGGTCACGCCGCCTTTGGCATAAAGGTTTTCAAAATAAACCGTCTGAGCGCCATGCAGCTGCGTCAGGCCGTAACCCGGGCTGGCGTTGAAGATGCGGCAGTTGCGGATGGTTCCGTCGGTGGAGCGAGAGACCGGCCATTTACTGCTGTCATATTGGGTCTGTTGCGGGGTCAGCGTGATGCCGCAATAGGTCGAGTAGTTATCGCGCACATCCAGGTTTTCGATCAGGAAGTTTTTTACCATCTTGGTCAATATGCCGCGGGAGCCTTCACCTTTCGCCCGCTCGCGATCGGAATAATCGATAATGAAAGGCCCGCCCACCCCGCGGATGCTGACGTTTTCGATATAGGTCATCTCATCCTTCTCCGTCCACTTTTTCTTATTCTCGGGGCGCTCGGCATCCATCAGGAACATCATCGACTTGGTGCCCGCCGGCCAATACAGTTTCAACACGGTGCCGGCGTCGATCAACAGGTGAATGTTGGAACGGAGCTTTACGCCCGCCAGTTGATAGGTTCCTTTCGGAACAATAATCCGTCCGCCGCCCCGCACTGCCAGTTCGTTGATCGCTTGCTGAAAGATGGCGCTCTGGTCGGAAGCAGCATGGTCATCCTTCAGTCCATAATCCGACTTCAGGTTTTTAACCGGTCCGTTCGGATCCATGACCTCCGTATACTTAGCTGAAGCTCCTGCGGTGAAAAGAACTGAGATGCAGAGTGGTAAAACAGATTTAACGATTCGTTTCATAATATTGGTTCTCCTATCGATGCATATTACAATACCCGGACGGCACCGATAGCGGCCATCGCGCCAACAACATGTGCTAGATTGCCATAAGCACTAATTTTAGCTTATTCAACTTTACGTCCCAGTTGGCTTCGCAGCTCCATGATATCCTGATCTTTACCAACCACTTCGAGCTCCAGTTTTTGTATCTGGTCCTGAAGCTCCTTCACATTTGTCGGAAGATCGCTTCCACCCGACTCCAGGATCACCACCGAACCTTTGCTTTCGGATTTTTTCGATGCAGCGCCATAGGCTTTATCAAATGCCATGGGCAGGTTGGCGGCGTTGGATTGAAGCGTAATCTCGGCAGACTCCAACCCCTGGGAAAAGGCTTTGACCTTGATGGTGCCCGGCTCGGTCGTTGCGCGAATCAGGGCGGTCGCCACTCCGTATTCGGTTTTCATCGGGTTGGCATAGGTGGAGCTGTCGCCGATAATTTCCGCCGGGCCTTCCACTTCGAAATGAACATATTCCGAAGCCAGCACCTTGGGCGTTCCATACTGGTCTACAATCTTGGCACGCACCGGAATAAAATCGGCGCCGTCGGCCGTCAGATCCATGCCTTCGGCCGATACGCTCAGTTCAATCCCGGTCGTGCGCTGTGCGTAAGGTTTCACCTCTTTAACCACCACGTTCCCGTTGATTAGTCCTTCGGCCACCATTACTGCATCCGTGAACTTTGACGAGCCGTCGCGGTGTTTTTTAATCTGTTCCCAATCATAGGCACCCTTAAAAATAAACGGCGGATGCGGAAGGTTTTTATAACGACCCTCAGCAGAAGGTTTCTGGGTTGCAATCACCTTACCCCACAGACTCAGGCGAACTTCACCACAGTTGCTATACACCACGATGTCTTCCGGAGAAACCTGCGTAAACTCATGAGCAATCTTCAGCATCGGCCCTTTTCCAATGCCTGAAACTTTGACCTCCGGATCTACCTGACTCTGATACAGGTAGTAGTTGTAGCGAGGAATGCGGAAGCCGTTCAGCAAGCCCCCGCGGAAGGGATCCGGATGATAGCCGCGATGATGATCGATGCCCGCCCAGAGCGAACCGCCGAATTTAATCTTCGGTGCGCCATAGGTTCCGTCCAGCGACTTCTCATGGCGTTTCATCTGTTGAATCATGGCGCGCTCCCCCCACTCCATCTTGATGCGCTGCGGGGCGTTCTGGGAATACCAGTTGTCCACTTCGCCGCCATCGCCATATTCCCGATGAAACGAATTCACGTTATCGTCCGTACAGTTGTAATGCATATCGAACCCGCCCTTGATCGCCTCATGATGATCCGCCACGGTGAACAGGCCCGGAAACGGATACTCTTCGTGTGCGATGTTATGCATCGTGTTCATGGCATAGTCCGGCTGACGCGGAAATTCGTTGATACACACTTCCCACATCAGCATCGAGGCCACGGTGCGGTCGCGCCGGACCAGCTGGCGCGTGTCCTCAAAAAGGCGCTCCTCGAAAATCTTCTCTTTAAAATTGAAGAAGTGCCAGCCCGGGTTGGCGGTGGTGGTCAGCATCCCCATTTCATCGCAGGCATCATAAAAGGCCGGGTCCTGCGGATAGTGCGCGGCACGGATAATCGAACAGCCGCCTTCACACAGCAGCTTCACATCCCGCCACTGGCCCGAGTTCGGCAGAGCGTTGCCGACATAGTTATAGTCCTGATGGCGATTGGCTCCGATGATCGGTTTGCCGACCCATTTTTTATTCACAAAAAGGCCGTCTTTGCCGCGCATTTCAAACAGCCGGATACCGAAGCGGGTACGCAGACTGTCGACCACCTTATTCCCCACCAGAATCTCCGTGCGGACATAATGCAGATAGGGATCGTCCGGATGCCAGAGATGCACGCCCCTAAGCTCCAGCTGCTTTGCCAGCTGTTTACTTTGTCCGTCGGCCAGCGTCACCTTCTGTGACATTGAACCGACTTCATTACCTTCCGCATCCTCGATAATATTCCGAACACTGACTTCCAAGGGTTGGAAAGCGGAGTTCACCACTTCAGTACGGATCTCGATTTTTGCATCGTTTCCATTCACGTCCAGCGTGGCCGGAAAAACCCCGCCGCCCGCAACGGTTTTACTCAGCTCACGCAGGGTGGCATGCACTGGTCCCGTCTGAATGAGATAGGTGTCGCGGTAGATTCCGCCATGATAAGAGAAATCGAGACGGCTTTGCGGCTGCCCCGGCGGGTATAACTTGCTGTCGGCATTGTTCGCCATCACCGCCACCACATTACCCGTCGCTTTCACCACATCGGTCACATCAATGGCAAAGGGAAGATAGCCGCCGAAGTGTTCGCCCACATGCTGACCATTCACCCAGACCTGTGCCTCGCCCATGACCGCTTCAAAATAGAGATAGACTTTCCCATGCTTAGATCGTTTGCGGATATCAAACTGTTTGCGGTACCACGCCTTGCCCTGATAATTCCGGCCGCCGCTGGCATTTTCCTGCATGATCTCCAGCCCGTGCGGCAGATTAGCCGCCTCCCATGAACTGTCGTCAAAATCAACCTCGTGAGCTCCTTTTACATCGCCTTTGTAAAAACGCCAGCCTGGGTTAAAGCTCGCCACGGTCCTCGGGCTGCCCTCCACCGCATAGAAACCTGCTGTAGAAAAGCGGGTTTCCGCTCCGGCAACCGTTGCATAAACCACAAATAAACCAATTAATAGCCACTTCATTGCATCTCCTTCAACATGTCCGTCGGGAATTTGTCCTTATTAAGGACAAATAGAGTACAACGGTGTGCCTGAACGGATACAATTGAATGCGTAAATAATGTATAGGTTTTCGCCAAAAACTATTCAGGCGCCGTCAGCCGAACCCGGATTCGAATGGATCCGTCCGAGGCCGCCGTTGCAGGAATTGTCAGTTCCAGCCGCTTCAGTCCGGGAATGATCCGGTCCAGTTCCATCGGAGGCGGATCAAGAGCAACCACCGACATCCCCGTTTGCGGGTGTGAAAGGTTTTCCACCTTCAAAACCTGATCATCACTCCGCAGCACCGCTCCGCCGGCCACGAGTTTCACCTCCGCCGTGGTCACCAGCTGCCAGACAATGGTTTCGGTTTGTTCCGAAAGTTTCAGTTCATCCTCAATCAACAGCGAGACCGGGCTGTCTTTAGTAAAGGTGCGCAGGGCCTGTTTAAGATTGGGTCCGTAGACTGCGGTCAGGTCGAACGAGGCCATCGGTTTTTTCCCGCCCTTGAAATCAACCAAAGGAGCAAAGCCCTCGTTTACAAACAGCTCACCGTTCACGGTGATCGTACTGTGACCGAAATTATTTTTATTCAACAGGGTCCAGCGGTCGCTGTTCTGCTTGCGGTCCCACAGGTTGAAACCCGTTTTTTCGAGAGCATGATAGCTCTGGTTGCCCGGATCAACCACCCACCGGACTCCGTTCAGTTCGAACACGAATGAACCGGCATCCATATTACCATGACTGGTTGTCGCCTTGCCCCCCTTGCCACCGAAATAGTAGTGGTGCCCATCGTCATTCCCACCGGTGAAAATGACAATCGGATTGCTGCCGTCCCCCTTCCAGGCCGTCGGCACCTTTTCCTCGCTCTGCTCCTCGTATTGGGATAGCCAGGCCATACCGGCCCCCGTCAAACGGCTTAGCGTGCCCATCGCTTTGGGATCGCGCAGAAAACGTTCCTTTTCAAAGAAGGATTGATTGCCGGTTTTTGCAGCAAACCAGGCCAGAGCCACATCCCCGTTCGAGCTGCGCTTGTCGCCGCAGTCGGCATAGTTGTAATACAAGCCCGACGGCGCCGTGCACAGCAAACGGAAAACGGCGCTCTCCATAAAACCGGGAAACGCCTGATGTCCAAAATCATGACCGAACGCACTTTCCAGCATGGCCGCTGTTGTAATGGAATATCGGGTCGCATAGCCCCAATAGGTCGACCCTTCGGGATAAACGCCATTCGGCATATAGGCCTTGAGCGCATTCGGTAATGCAGCAAGCGCACGCTGAATGGTTGAAGCTGCCAACTCGGGATGCGTGTCCGCCAGCGTAATGGATGCCGCAATCATGCCGCCGTTACAAACCTGGTTCCAGTTATTGTCCCCGCTGACAATCCGCGCCTTCGGTTTCCCGTCGGCCAGCAACCCTTTATCCAGCAACGCCTGACTGGCGATTTTAACAGTAGACTCCGGCAGGGCCCCGGCGGTCCAATCGAGTGCGAGTGAAACCGCCAACGACATTTCAGCCACATCAAGAAAGTGTTTCGGATTCCAGTTTTCAAACGTACTGACCGCCAGCAATTCATCGTTGATGCGATCCAGCGCACGGGCATCGCCTTCCACCAGATAGACCACACCCAGCATATTCATGCGATACAGCGTTTCACGCGACACGCCCAGCAGACGCCGCCCCGTTAACTTTCGTTTCGACAGCGGCAGCTTATAGATTTTTTCCGCATTCAGCTGAATCGCGGCATACATGTTTCCAATAACCGGATCGGTCTTCACCTTCTGCTGCAGCTGCTCCACTAACTCAGGAGTATAGACGAGACGCGGATGTTCCTTACGAAGGTGCTTGTTAAGATAATCCAACGACATGCAATCGTCGAGTTGCTGAGCAAACGTCGGTACCGCAAGAATGAAAGATACAGCCAATACGCCAAGTTTCTTCATATCAAATCCTTTCTTTATGCAACCATAATCAGGCGGACCGCACACGGATCCATAACCATCCGGTTGGAGCATCGCTGCTGCGTGATCAGATCCGCGGTCCGGGCATTATCCGGAAGTGTAACCAGGCGCCGGTCTTTACTGATGTTATTCAGTACCAACACGGTTCTTCCACTCTTCGGATCCTTTGATTCCAGTACAGAAACGCCGAATGAATCCCGGCCTCCGGTATCGGTAATCTGCAGCGGAACCAGCGGCACTGATGCAACCGGGGCAAGAGCGCTTTCCAATGCCGGAACCAGATCGATCCAGTCCGCCATCGGAACTTCGGCAAACGCGGCCAGCTTCCAGACATTGGAACGCTCAATCCCCTGCTCTGTTTTAAGAAAACTCTCTTCGCCGCCGACCAGTACGATCCGCCCCGCAAAGGACTTCAGCTGATCCAGACTCCGGTCGGAGACAAAGCGGGTCGGAGAAACAATCACCGTCTGCGTTGCCGGATCCAGCCGGCCGATTTTCGACGGCGTGGTGAAGCCGACGCTGTAATTCAGCATCTTGAGGGCTTCATAAACCTGTTTAAATCCGTGGGTGTATTCCGGGTCCTGAATGGCGGACTCTTCACAATAATAAATCCAGAAATCGCGCTTCTCCGGCAGCACGGATACCACGTGTCCCGCATGCGCATTCAATTCCTTGAGCGTGCGGCCGAACGCCTCAACAGCAATCGGTTGCGTGGACAGCTCGCCGATGTGATCGGCTTTGGGACTCAGCGCCCCGTCGGCTCCACGTCCCCAAAGCCACGCCTTGATCATGCCCATACCGTGAGAGAATGCCAGCCAGAGTGCCGAGCGCACATAATCGCGGCTCATATGGAAATGGCGCCAGCTGACCGCGCCGAATCCATGCCACTCGGAATCGTAAAAAACCTTATCCGGACAGATTGATTTTGAGAAATCGAGGAACATGGACTGCTCCGACCAGTCGTACGCAAAATGGGCCTGCCATCCGGTTTCCGGATCCATGCCCTCTTCATGTTTTCCAAAGAAGTTTGCTCCGGCCGGCGCACAGCGGAGATCAGCCCCCAGTACATCCTGCAGGTCGGTCAGATATTCCATATCCATCCCGCCGCTGCGCTCGCTCTTCGACAGACTGAACCCCAACACCTTGATCGATGCGGGCGCATTGCGGCCGCCATCGTTCTTCTGCGCTTCCGTTTTCAGAAAGCTGAACCATTCGTTTACCCGGTCGTGGTTAAAACGAACCCAGTCGTACCAGAGCGGCGTTCCGCGCAACCGCTTATCGATCTGTCGCTGCAGCGGTTCCAATCTATGGAACAGCACCTGATCCCAATCGGTATGCTCCGTTCCATAAACCGCATTGAGTGCATCGATGGTTTGATACTTCGCCTCCAATGAGCGCTGCCATTTTTCCATGGTGTGATCCGAGAGCCCGTTGTTCGCCTTCCACCCGCCCTTGCGCGTGGCAAAGTGCGGTTCGTTGGCCAGCAGATGCATCATGGGGGCGTCGCCGCAGGCCTTCCCATACTCAGGAAGAAACTGGCTGTACAACGTGCTGACCCACTCGCGGATCAACGGACTGTCGATATCGTACTGTGTAAAATTCCGGCCACCATAGAGAATCTCAGGATGCGTCTTTTTCATCCAGCCCGCCGCACTATGGCCACTGAGGAAAACACGCGGTGCCATATGTAAACGATCCTGTTCAGCCAAAGACTTTTTCCGGGCCTCCATATTCCTGCCGGGTTTTAAATCCTCATTCAGCATGCTGATTTGGAGATAGCCGCCCCCGATACGGCCGAATGCATTCAGCTCTTCGGTTTTGGCCGGCGTCCAGACCAGCGAACTGGGGAAGATGGGTTTCCCGTCCTGTTCATAGGCTCGCGAAGCCAGCCGGGTCTGGCCGGTGGTCAGGTCCGGCGGGGCAAGCAGTTTAATCTGCCGGGCCATCTGCTGCCTGAGCTCATTCATCGCATAATCCGCGATATCCAGGCAGGCCTCCAGTTCGGTATAGGCGATGCGCTCGGTATGCACCGGATCAATCTTGCTGTAGTACCAGACCGTCTTAAAGATTTCGCGAACGCGATCCATGTTTTCATAGTCGTGTTTGGCGGCAACCTGATAAATGGAAATCACCTGATGCGAAACAATGGCATAGTCCACCACACACTTTTTGCGCCGCGCGGCGGAGATCATGCCCGCCAGATCTTCCTGTTTCGCTTCCACCCGGCGGACGAGGCCCTTCCATTCGGCGGTCTCCGCTTTTCCAAGCATTGGAAAAAGCGTCCCGCCTGCAGCAACGGTTCCGACAAAGTTACGTCTGCTTTGATGGAAGCTCATCGAATCAGTCTTTCAGTCGGAGTTGGGATTTGAGCGCCGTCGGAAAATCACGGATCGGCGTGATGGTCATGTCTTTATAAAAACACTCAGCGGCTTCGGACTGAATTTGAATCTGGCCGCGGGTCAGCGGGGTGCCATCCCTTTTGACAGCATTCTCGACCACCATCACAATTTCGCCGTTGGCGAGATGCACCGAGGAGTCGCCCAGCGCATAGATTTCAATGGTGTTCCATTCTCCGTGCGGCGCATCTGTTTCCGGCCAGGCACTGATGTAACCGCTCGTATAGGTATCGCTTTCCGCGTCGAAGCGCGGGCGCTTTGAGCCTTCAACGGGGCTGGTTCTGATTTCCGCACGCGGCCCGGCAATCTGAATAAAGTCACCGAGATCGGTTTCCTGCACCTGACATTCCAGACTGGACTTCCAAACGTTCCAGAAGGTGCCGTGCTCTCCATGGCAATGATACAGAATTCCACTATCGCGCAGTTGCGTCAGGCGAGGCTCCCACTTTTTGTCGCCCCATTTCACCTGAAGACTCAGATGATAGTTTTCATATTCCTCCAGCGTGGTCAACCCGCCGTAAATTTCGCCCGAGATATGCAGGACCGGTTCGCCGTCCTCTTCGATCATGTTAAAGACCTTCTTAACATCGTTATCCAGCCCCATCGGCGTGCCTTTGTGGCAGTTCGGGGAAGTCGGAGTTCCCTCCGGGAGCCCCTTAACCGAATCGTGCGGAATGCCCATCCATATTTCAAAATTGGAAAGCTCTGCATCAAGTAACGAAACCGTCGCATCCTGTTGTGTCGTTGCACATCCGGCGAGCAACGAGCCCGCCGCCAAAATCATCATCCATTTTTTCATTTAAAACTCCGTTGTTGAATTAACGCACAGCAATTTCGTCGATCAGCAACCCGCCTTTGGCAGGCTCGATACGGATGGTATTGGCTCCGCGACCGATTTCGATTGGTACGGTGATGGTTACCCATTCCGTGGTCATGCGCCGGGTATTCGGCAGCAGCAGCGCTTCATCAACCACCTTGCCATTCACCGTCAATTTAACCGTGTGGCCTTTTTCATTTTTAACGCGCCCGCCATACCGGATGGCCAGATCGGCCGTGCCGGCCCCGCCATCGTTTTCCTGATACCACTCCACAAAGCTGCCCGGCTTCGGCGTGAATTTCAGATAGCCCTTTCCACGGTAATATTCCCCGGCGGTTGCAACGCTGGCACCTTCAAAACTTGCGGTCTCCGCCTGTGCGCCGGCCGGAACCGATGACTGCGCCCCGCCGCCTTCCCAGATAAAGCCTTCATCTTCCGCAAAGCGTTCTTCCAGGGTCTGGAAAGGTTTTCCGTCGACAACCACGAGTGCTTTGACGGTTGTTCCCGGGGCGATCGAAAACGCTCCGTTATATTTTGTGGAGCTGGTTGTCGGTTCGCTTCCATCGATGGTGCAGAATATCTCGATTCCAATATCCGGAAGTTTTCCGCGCAGCGCAATCAGCCGGGCATCGATGCTGACCTTGCTGGAAAACTTCAGTTTCTTTTCGCCCAGAATACAGCTGGCCAGCAGCGCCACATCGCCGTCGCCGGTCGATTCAACATAGGCACGGGTCAAACCGTAAAATGCAATGCGGTTATCGGTGCCGAAGTGCGATTCCACATCAACGGGGCTGCCGTTATCCAGCGCCTTAATGCGACCGTCGCCGATGACACTGAACCAGGTGCGGTTTTCGCCATACGGATAAAACTCTCCTTTATCATCCTGCGTGGTGACGCGGACCTGAACGATATCACTGCCAGTTTCGGCCAGCGGTTCGCCATCAACCGAAAGAGCAATCTGTGCAGGCGCACCGGCGGTGCGGATCACTTTTTCGGCCGCTTGCTTCCCGCCATTGGAACCCACGGCTTTCAGCTCGCCGGCTTTCCACGGAACCATCCACTGGCACTGCATTTTATTCCAGGCCGTTCCCGGGTTCTGTTTGCCGAGCGTTTTGCCGTTGAAGAACAGTTCCACCTCTTCGCAGTTCGAATAAACCTGCACCGGGACGAGCGCACCCTCTTTCATATTCGGGTGCGTCCAGTGCGGCAAGATGTGCACCATCGGCCGATCCGTCCACTGGCTCTGGTAGAGATAATATAAATCCTTCTCAAAGTTGGCCATATCAATGGCGCCGCCCATAAAGGATTTGAACGGCCAGCCGCCATGAACATAGCCGGCTTCGCCGATATAGTCATGTCCGGTCCAGCGGAACGATCCGGCATAGGTGGGATGATCCCGCAGCTGCTCAATATTTTTGCGGGCGGTCAGGCGCACCATCGCATTATCATAGCTGGAGTTGAAAATCTGTTTACCGCTCGAACGGTCGGCGTCCACGATCCAGTCGTAGGTGAAAATTTCCTCGTCGGTCAGATCCGGGCATAGATACGGTTTCTGTTTTTTGTTCGGATAACCGTCACGGAACCAGGTTTTGGAGCGATAGAATCCGCGCACCTGCCAGGTGTGGGTGTTTTCGGTGCCGATCCAGAGTTGATCACCCACCTCGTCGAACCAGCCCATCTTTTCGCTGTGGCCGTTCACGCCAAGAATATCCATATCTTCCGAGTTGGAGTGGCCGGACGTGACCGGCCGGGTCGGATCATGTTCATGGCACTTGGCAACCAGCTCCGGAGCAACATCGCCATGGGTTTCGTTGCCCACACTGTAGATCACAATCGAAGGATGGTTGCGGTCGCGGCGGATCCAGTCGGTCAGGTCGCGTTCCCACCATTCGTCGAACGCGTGCGCGCCGTAGTCCTCGAAGGCTTTACGTTTCCAGCCGTCAAAAATTTCGTCCATCACGAGCATGCCCATTTCATCGCACAGATCATAAAAAACAGGAGTTTGCGGATTATGCGCCGTCCGGAAACAGTTGACGCCCATATCTTTCAGTTGCTGAATCCGGTAGCGCAGGATTTTGTCGGGAACCGCCGCGCCCAGTGCCCCGGCATCCTGATGATTACAGATGCCCTGCAGCTTCACATTCTCTCCATTCAGCCACATGCCGGATTCCGGCTTCCACTCCACATCGCGAATGCCGAAACGGGTTTGTACGCAGTCGGTCAGAACGCCGTTCAGGAAGACTTCACTCACGGCCGTGTAGAGCACCGGGTTTTCGATCGACCAACGCTGCGGGTGCTCCAGTTTGATGAGCTGTTTGGCGACGGCAACTTCTCCGACGTCGGCCTGAACTTCCTGCTGCACGTTGGCGATCACTTTATTCGCCGGATCGACAATGGAGGTGCGAATCTCGGCCGTACCGCAATCTTTACACCCGTTAAATACCTCTGAATCGATTTCAACCGTATCGCCCTGCGTACGAATAAAAATGCCGTCGCGCTGAAAGCGCACCTTTTCTGAAATATCCAGCCAGGTGTGGGCGTAGATTCCGCTGCCGGTATACCAGCGCGCCGAAGGCTGTTTGTCGTTATCGATCCGAACGGCCAATGTGACGCGGTCCGAATTTTCAATCTGCTCACTGATATCATATGCAAACGAGATCCAGCCGTAGGGACGCTCGCCCAGCTTTTCGCCGTTTGCCCAGACCGTGCTGTTCATGAAGGCCCCGTCAAAGGCGATCTCCACATGTTTCCCCTTCCAGGCCGGATCCACTTCGATCGTTTTGCGATACCATCCGATGCCCGCCGGCAGATAACCGCACTGATCGCCCATCGGATTATTAGCGTTGTATTCGCCTTCAATGCTCCAGTCGTGCGGCAGATTCAGCATGCGCCATGCAGCGTCGTCTAGCTTGAGCGCCTCCTGGCCGGCAGCATCGCCCAGCTTAAATTTCCAATCGGCATCAACGTTCAGTCGTTCCCGACCGGCCGTTGCCACACTGATGAATCCCAGCAGCAACAGAGTACATAGATATTTCATCGTTTGTCCTTATTAAAAAGTCCACCTGAACATACGCCGTTCAGATGCTATCCGAAACTCGGCATTGCGTATTGTTTGTTCAATATTACGCCAAAAAACCCCGTACTACGGGAATAGCACGGGGTTTAAAGAAAATCAGCAACGGTGCATAAGGAGCTATTCACCGATGATTTTAACGAGCGCACGCTTCTTGCGAAGCCCATCCAGCTCATAATAGAAAATCGATTCCCACGGGCCGAAATCCAGTTTGCCGTTTGTGACAGCCACCGTGACTTCCCGCCCCATAATGGTGCGCTTCAGATGGGCATCGGCATTATCTTCATACCCGTTATGGGCATATTGATCGTAGGGTTTTTCCGGCGCCAGCTTTTCAAGCCACCGCTCGTAGTCGGAATGCAGGCCGCCCTCGTTGTCATTAATGAAAACCGATGCCGAAATATGCATGGCATTCACCAGGCAGAGCCCTTCCTTAATCCCGGACTCGCGCAGGCACTCCTCAATCTGCGGAGTGATGTGGATGATTTCGCGCCGTCGCGACGCCTCGAACCAAAGTTCTTTCCGATACGATTTCATTAGGCCTCCTTGTATTCTTCCAGCGGTACCAGCATCTCATTCAGATACAGCTGCTTCATCAGTTCGCAGTCCAGACGGTGTCCGGCTTTATAGGATTTAATTTTTCCGACAAAGATTCCGTTCGGAATCAGCGCAATCGCGGCCAGCAGATCGAGCACCGACCGGTGCCAAACCGCTTCCAGTGCTTTGCCTTCGTGCAGCAGGCGCGGTTCGTTGACGTAGCGACTCTTACTCGCAATCGACACATTCAGCTTATTATAGCCCAGATTCCGGACGTCGGCGAAAAGCTTACCGATTGTGCTGCAGTAGAGCACCTTGGCATAGGAGGTATTGGTCCGGGCCACGGAAGCCATTTCAGTCAGCTCTTTGCAAACAGGGAACTGAATGCGTTGCTGGCCGATCGCCGTATTAAAATTAATCGCCGCATCCACCATCAGTTGCGGATCCGAGGGATCGTCCGGCGGGGCCAGCGAAACAAAGTCGCCATAGGTTCCGCCCACCGTGACCGGCTCTTTGACCGTAAAATACTGCACGGGCTTGTCGATGCTTTTAGTGCCGCATTTATTCAGTGCTTCAACCACATCCAGGCTGCCCTGCTCAAACAGGGGCGGGTCCCCGGAATCGAATTTGATGACCATATTGTCGATGCCCATGCCCATGCGAAGGGAGATCAGATGCTCGACCATACGCACATAGTTGTGCGGATTTCCCGAGCGCAGCACAATGTTGCTGACAATCTGGCCCGTCGTCCAGACGTTGGCAATTCCCACACGGATCGGCAGAGAACCCGGCAGATCCGTCCGGTCCAGCCACCAGCCTTCGAGGTTGGTCGGTTCAAATGTAAGGGTCCGGGTGGCCTTGCCCATAAAGGTGCCTGGACCGGAAATGGTGGTTGCTCCAGCCAGAGTCGTTTGTTGTTTCCGCATGGGCTCCACAGCTTTACCGCTGAGGTCCCAGTCGACCGGCTGGTTGTTCATCTGTTCGTACGAAGCCTTAATCGCCTCTTCGTCGCCCATCAGTATCGTTCCTGGATTCGTCATAAATTGCATTCCGTTCTGCTTTGAACTGCTCTTTTGAATGACCTATATTTAGTTTTTTCGACCGCTGAACGCAATCAAAACCAAGGGGGACTGCTTGAAGGACGGTAAGGTTATCCGCTCTGCCGGCGTAGTAAGCAGTTTCACGCTGCTCAGCCGAGGGCTTGGTATGTTGCGCGATATCATCATCGCCTACCACTTCGGCACCTCGCTGCTGGCCTCGGCTTTTTTCGTGGCATTCACAATTCCGAACCTGTTCCGCCGCCTCTTCGGCGAAGGCGCCCTTTCAGCCGCCTTTATTCCGGTTTTTGTGGAAACCCGCACCAAACAGGGCGACGAAGCCGCATGGAATATGGCCGCAAAAGTCGTCACCATGACCGCCGCCCTGCTCTCGGCCATCGCCATCATCGGCGTTTTGCTGTTTTCCATCTTCGTAAAGCTACCCTGTTTCTCCGACAAATGGATCACCACCTTTGAACTGTCGCGCATCATGTTCCCCTATGTGGTTTTCATCTGTCTGGCTGCGCTTTCGATGGCCGTACTGAACTCCTTCAAGCACTTTGCCACCTCGGCCTTTGCACCCAGCCTGCTGAATCTGATCCTGATTGCCGTGATGCTCATCGTTTTTCCAATCATTGGAAACGAGCCATCGGTTCAGGCCACGGTATTGGCCTGGGGGGTTCTGCTCGCCGGCATCTGCCAAGTGCTGATTCAGCTGCCGGCCCTGAAGCGCTTCGGCTGCCCGTTTAAATTTTCCAGTCGTTGGAACGATCCCAAAGTGCGACAGATGCTGATGCTAATGGGCCCGGCGGCACTCGGTATGGCCGTGACCCAGTTTAATGTGCTGATCGACCGCATGTTGGCCCTCTGGATCGGCGGCTGGGCTCCGGCGGCGCTCTACTACAGCGAGCGTTGGATCTATTTCCCACTCGGCATCATTGCCACGGCGCTGAGCACCGTGCTGCTGCCGACTTTTTCCACGCAAGTGGCCGAAAACGACCACTCTTCCATGCGCGAAACCCTCTCTGACTCCCTGCGCCACCTCATGTTTATCATGACGCCGGCCGCCCTCGGCCTGATGGTCCTCGCCTTCCCGCTGCTGGAAACCCTGATGGAATGGGGCGGCAACTTTAATGCACAATCCACGCTGCTTTCCGGGCGCGCACTGATCTTCTATGCTCCCGGCCTGATCCTCTTCAGTGTCACCAAAATCTTCGTTCCGGCATTTTATGCCCAGCAGGACACCCACACGCCCGTCCGCATCGGCTTCATCACCATCTTCGCCAACCTCGTCATGAACATCACCTTTATCCTCGTGCTGCCCGAATACTGGAAACACGTCGGCATGGCCTTCGCCACCGTCATCTCCGCCGGCATGAACATTGCCATTCTCGGCGTGATCCTGAACTCCAGAATTGAAGGCATTCACTGGGGCGCCATCTTCCGCAGCTTCTTCCGCAGCCTCGCCTGCGCACTGCTGATGTCCGGCACCACCTGGCTGGCCTGGCACTATATGCTGCCGATCAGCCAGGAATTGCTGCCTGCAAAATTTGCCCAGCTCATCACCTTGACTTTGGCAGTGACCACCGGCGGCATTACCTACCTGCTGCTGGCCGCGCTCTTCCGCTTCCCCGAACTACGTGAAATCAAAGCGGCCTTCCGGAGAAAGTAATGGCCGACGCCTATGCCAAGCTCTGCCGCTTCGCCGGAATGGCCATTTCCGACTATGAAATGATCCAGGATGGCGACCGCCTGCTCGTTGGTATCAGCGGCGGAGTCGATTCCATGATGCTCATGCACGTGCTCACACGCCTGCAGCAACGTGCTCCGATCAACTTCCAAGTCTTCGGCATACATATCAACGAGGGCTTTGAAGGACTCAACCATGCTCCGCTCAGAGACTATGCCACAGCACACAACTGGAATCTCAAAATCATTGATACGCCTATTGCACGGCTCATCAAAGAAAAAGAGGCCGAAGGCCGCCCCTGCGCCCTTTGCTCCCGGCTGCGGCGCGGCTTTATTCACGGCTATGCTGACGAAATCGGGGCGAAAAAACTGGTCCTAGGACACCACCGCGATGATCTATGTGTCAGTCTGCTCATGGGCCTCTTCCGTGGAACCGGGCTCAAGACCATGGGCCCGAACGTGCCCGGCGACGGCGGAACCAAGCGCGTCATTCGACCGCTCTGCTATGCCGCGAAAGATCTGATCGAATCCTGCGCCGATGCCTTTCAATTTCCAGACCTTGGAACGTGCGACTATTCCGACCAGCTCGATGAATCCGGCGACCGCGCCAAACTCGAGCGACTGCTCAAAACACTGGAGACTGAATTTCCAAACATTGGAAAATCCATGCTCCACTCCATGCAGGACGTCCGCACCGCCTACCTGCTCGACAAGCACCACCTGAATCTGCCTCACGGCGGTCCACCTGCCTGAGGCCTCATTTCCGAATTCAATAGTTTTTCAGGACGGCGGCACCCTCTTCCGCCGTTCGGCGCATAAGTAGGTGCGACATAAATCACCTGATTGGATTTAACAGACGAATGGCATTTACGCCCGACCACCGACACTGCAACCGGAACTGAGAAGACCTAACGGATGTTCACGTGAGAGAACTGGTTTTCTTTATGGAGCGGCGGAATGGAATTCCCAGATGCGGCCGGTGGTGTCGCTGATCAGCAGATCCAGGAGCCCATCCTGGTTGATGTCGGCGGCGGTCATGGAGATGCCGTTGACGACGGGTCTGCCGAGGATGTTGGTGGATTTGGAAGCCGAGGTGTAGGGAGAGGATGGATTCCCCGTGTGTGGATAAAGGTCAACGGTTCCATCGGAAAGAAGAACCATGAGGTCGGCTAGACCGTCGTTGTTAAAATCTCCAAGGGCTGGAACTGCTGAGGTGCTGCCGGAGGATAATGTAAAACCCGGTGAGGACGGTTGAGGGGAAGAAAAATGGCCTTCAGAGAAATAAAAATCGAGGTTGCCGGAACCATTGTGAATGACGAGATCGGCGAATCCGTCGCTGTTGATGTCGCCCATCGACCCCACGGGTTGCGTGATGGCGGCAACGATGTTTGAGAGTTCCATAAAGCAGGAAGTACGGTCTTCGAGATTCATCGTGACGGGTGCGCCGGTGTTTTCGAAAGCTGTCAGCCCTTCTTCGAGCAATACAAACAGGTCAAAGTCTCCGTCGCCATCCCAGTCGCCCAGCAACGGAGCGCTATTGGTTCCGAAATCATATCCCGTGAGATTGTCCGGCCAGGGGGTGAAGAAATCCGTGGCTGTTCCGCCGATCAGCAGGCGGTTCGGGTGCTCGAAGTTCTGGAGGTTGACCAATACCAACGCGGAATCCGCCCAGAACACTCCGCCCTCCTGAGAGCTGTTTCCAAAGATTGGAACCGTGCCGTTTAGGTATTCATCCAACAGGGTGATGCCATCGCCATCCGTGTCGGACGCGGCATCGTTGGTCAGAGAGTTGAAATAATACTGTTCATAGCCGTCATTAATACCGTCCCCGTCAGTATCCTCATTAAACAGATAGGCCACCGCCTCGCGGTCGGTGTCGTTGACTGTAAAATTGAACTGGCGGATCGCCACCCCCCAGGCATCCTGCTGCCGCACCCCGTCCAGCGTCCAATAGCCAAATGCAGATTGGGTCATATTAGGCGTGGCGATCACGGTGTTGGTCGGGACGGTGGCCGATTGTTCGAGGGTGCTAGGCGGTTCGCTACGCATCGTGTACACCGAATAACCGGCCAGGTTGACCTCCACCAAGTCCGAATCAGCCCAGAACACGCCCCCGGCCTGGTTGGTGTTTCCAAAGATTGGAGACGTTCCCCCGGCATATTCATCGCGCAAGGTTATCCCATCGCCATCCAGGTCGGACGCCGCATCGTTGGTAAGTGAGCCGAGATAATAATGTTCATAGGCATCGGGAACACCGTCGCCATCCGAATCACCATCAAAAAGATAGGCCACGGCTTCCACATCATTGCTCTGCACCGTGAACGAAACCTGAGGGAAGGCTACCCCCCAGGCATCCTCCTGCCTGACCCCGCCCAACTCCCAATAACCGAAGGTGGACTGGGTCATGTTAGGCGTATTGATCACCGTGCCCGGCGTCACAATGGCCGACTGATCGACCGTGCCGGCGGGGATACTGCGGAGCACATAGGTTGGATAGAGGGCCAGATTGCAGACAATCAATGCCGAGTCATTCCAGAACACCCCGCCGAACTGGTTGGTGTTTCCAAAGAGTGGGTGGGTGCCATTGGTGTATTCATCAATCAAGGGAATGTAATCATTGTCACCGTCATACGCTGCGCCGTTGGTCAGCGACCCAAAATATTCAATCTCATACCAGTCCGGCACCCCGTCGCTATCGGAATCATACGTTGCCGGAAGATAGTGCGCCGTCGCAGTCGTATTTTCATAAAACACAAATGAAACCGGATTCAGTGACCGCCCCCAAGCATCGCGATATACTTCATTCGTGTACGCATCCACCGTCCAATGCGTGAAGCGATAACCGGAATAGGATGCCGGGGCTGTTACTGTGGAATATTCATATCCGGATTCGAGCCATTGTTCAGATGAGACAGCACCAATTGATACGCTAGCAAAATTATCGACAGCTTTCTGTTCAAATTTTACTGCGGCACCAAAGGCAGAACTACTTAATAACATTAAACAGTTAAGAGTAATGATCTTGCACCAGCGCGAAGTGAGCCTCCAACATTTCCTCAGCTTGCTTATATCGAATTTAGACATGATTGGATGGATATTGAATCCGTTATTCAGCTCTGGCTTTACATGCGATATTATGTGCACCACCTGCTGCAATAGCACTGATATCGCACATCCCGACCGGCAGAGAGGTTCGACCATCATCCCCCTTACCCCATGCAACAATCGTTCCGTCGGCTTTTAGTGCTATACAGTGATAGCTTCCAGCTGCAACAGCCGTGACATCACTGAGCCCACTTGGAGGTGACGGGATGCCATAATAACTAATCCACCCCCAACCAACAACCGTACCGTTGGATCTCAAGGCGAGGCTGATATCTTGCCGCGCTGCAATAGAAACAACATCGCTCAACCCTGAAGGAACAGAGGCTTGACCTCTATCATTTTTTCCCCATGCGACGACCGTTCCATCGGCTTTTAGCGCTAGGCTATGTTGTCCACCTGCAGCAACAGCCGTAACATTACTCAGACCAGTGGGCACACTGATTTGGCCGGCAAAATTATTTCCCCAGCCGATGACAGTGCCATCAGATTTAACTGCCAAACTATGATAGCTCCCTCCTGCAGCAATAGCTATTACGCCGTCCAGCCCGTTCGGGATAGAGGTTTGATTGTTATCATTCCTTCCCCACGCAACAACAGTCCCATCAGCCTTTAGTGCAAGACTGTGGAAATACCCTGCCGCAATCGCTGTGACATTGGTGAGATTGCTTGGTGGCGAAGCTTGGCCACTACTATTATTTCCCCATCCAACAACCCTGCCATCGGCAGTCAGTGCCAGATTGTGCTCATAACCTGCCGAAATTCCGGTTATATTGGCTACGCCATGGGGCGGTGTAGCTTGTCCTCGATTATTATCTCCCCACCCGAAAAGAGGGGTCACTCCGTTATAAGATCGATTTTCGGCATACCATTTAGTCGGAGAATAACTGGTGAGGGGTGCACGGGCATCGAAGTAAGCATATGCCGATAGTCCTGAAACGGCTAAATCCATCTGTTTAAGGAGATAAGGTGTTGCTTGCGCCTCAACAGAGGTGCCGCTTGCCAATTGAACGCCCTTAAACACACCACTATTGGCATTGCCAGACAAGGTTCCACTTTCCACCGTGATAGCCGGATCACCACCCGCATGCTGCCAGTAAAGGGCATTCAACACCTCTGTATTGGAGGGCGAATTTTTGCTGATAATCAATTCTAGTTCACCGTTTGCCGCCGGTATCGTGAGCCATTCCAATGTAAGCAATTCGCGACTATCGCGACACAGCACTTCAAACTTAATATTACCCAAATCGATATCCCAGTCGGCGGCGACGTTCCAGGTTAAGGTGTGTTCGGTACCGGTGGTGATGATGTCGCCGAGGTTGGCTTCGCTGCCTTCTTCCCAGGTTGCCGGGCGGATAACGTTGGCGAAGGAGCGTACACCGTCGATGAAGGCGAGGGCGCGGACCTTGACGGTGGCGTCGTCGGGATCGTCGATGCGGTAGACGACATCCATAAGGGTGGTGCCCGGCCGCATGCCGGCGGAGATAATGTTTACGTTGGGTTCGACGTTGGCGAGTGCGCCAAGGCAAACCATGAGAGACGACAGGCCAACCAGAATCCTTTTCATAATCCTTTCCCCATTTCAAACTTAAGCCACAGATGAACACGGTATAACACGGATCTTAAATTTCCAGTGCTTTACTTCCTCCCGCTCACTGCAGGCTCGCGTAAATGATATGCCAGATGCTAGCGATTTCCGGAAAGGGTTCAATCGCAACGGGCAACCAATCGTTATTAAGATTTTGTCTAACTAAATTAAGACTCATCATTCTCACGAAAAAACTAGAGATTAAGGGCGATACTTTGTAAATTCAAACGATGTTCAGGTGGAACATTGGGATTGGAACCACGGATTAACGCGGAAAGACACGGATGGGGAAGCGAAGAAACATATTATTGCCCGCAGATGGACGCAGATTATTTCAAGCGCGTCCTGCCCTCTGTTATGTATTGATGACTACCATGATGGGTTTGACTGGGTGCCAGACGACCAACACGTCCTCCTCATCCGATCCGGAGACGATCACGCATCACAACTGGTGGAACTATTATGAGCGGGGAACCCATTACCTGCAGCAGGGCCAGGTTTCCCAGGCCCTGGAAGATTTTGAACGCTGCCTGGGAATGCGAAAGGGTGCCAAGTATGGATTCCCGGAAGATATGTGGCGGGCGAATACGTACGGAATGCATTTTCTGGATCATTATTTCCCGAACCGGGAGCTGGGCGTCTGCCTCTATGAACAAGGTGCTCTGAAAGAAGCGGAAACGTATTTAGTTAAATCGCTGGAGCAGGAGCCCTCCGGTCGCGCCAAGTTTTATCTCAACCGGGTCCGGGCGGCTCAAAATGCCACTGCAACGCTCCCGCCCCCCACCCTCGCCCTTAAAACAAATGTTAAGGGAGAATGGACCAACCTTAAATCGATCAATCTATCGGTCACTTCGGAAGCCAAAGGTTTTGTTAAGGATGTATCCATCAACCGCAATCGAGCATTCATCGAACTTGCGAAGCAAACCTACAACACGTCCCGAAGGATCAAATTGAAATCCGGCCTGAATGAAATTCCCGTTCGAGTGAGCGACCTGAATGGCCGCCATTCGACTAAAACGCTTCAGGTGCGGGCAGACTGGGATGCTCCATCTATCACAGTTGACCGAATTATGGCCTTCCAGGGTTATTGGGTTGCGGAATGCATCTGTTCCGACAACGGGAGTTTGAATTCAGTTGCTCTGAATGGAAAAATGCTGATGGAGAATCCATCGGGCAACGTTCAAACCACGCATCGATTCAAGGTCCGCTTCGACCAAGCCAACACGCCCTCTCTCGTGGTCAGCGATCTGGCCGGAAACCGCATTGAAGAAACCTTCAGTCCGCAGCTCGTTAAAACCGCGCTGAATAAATACGGCAACGACTCCGACTTCCAGGGATTGGAAAACGGTTTTCGATATGCCTCTACGGCGGCACCAACCGATCGTCAACCACCCTACCTTAAAATTGACGGAGCCGGCCGAACCCACACGGTTTATGATGAGGAATTCTATATCGACGGCATGGCGCGCGACGGGAGCGGGATTGCCAGCCTTACGCTGAACGGCGAAGAGCTTCTATACTCGGAAACCAGGAACCCCCAAAGCAGTCGTTTTGCCCGCCGGGTATCGCTCAATCCCGGCACCAACACCTTTTCTATTGTCGCCATGGATCCCATGGGCAATCAAATCAGTAGAGAGCTGTCGGTTATCAGCAAACAACCGGAATTCGAACAGGATGAATATCGTCTGACTGTCGGCGTTCCTCCGCTGATTGCCGCAACAAAGGGAATGAGCAGGCAGATTAAATTCTTCATTGAAGACGAACTGCTGCGCAGTCCGATCCGCTTCCGACTATTGGAACGCGATGAGGGTTGGGACTTTATCCTGCGGGAACAACAGCTGAACCTGTCTGACCTGGCCGACCCAAGTGTCTCGTTGAAAATCAGCCGCATGCTCCCGGCGGAGCTGCTTCTGATGGGTAACCTTGTAGAACATGGAAACGGAAAATCCTTTGTGATGAAAGTGGTAGACTCTACCGAAGGCGAAGTTATCCACACAGACGATATCTACCTCGATATTTCCAGCGATGATATGGAATACCAGGTTGCCGGGTTGGTACTTAAACTGAAGCAGCACTTTCCAATTGTTTCCGGGAGAGTGACAAAGGTGAGCAAAAACAAAGTTACCATCGATGTCGGACGGGAGAACGGCGTGAATGCATGGAGCCGGTTTGTTGTATTAAAATCCGATCCCCCCGATGCGCCGCTTAACGAGACCACGGTTCAGACTCAGGGAAAACGGTTTGTTCAATTAAAAATAGAGCGCGTGAGAGCAGATTCAGGAGTTGCAGAAATTCTACCGACAGAGGGTTCTGAAGGGATCCGGGAAGGTGACTATGTCTACGCAAGATAAGAAAGTATTCATCAGCTATGCTTCGGAAAATATAACCGACAGTATGGTGCTGTGCCACTTGATGGAACAAAGGAATATTCCCTGCTGGATTGCTCCACGAGACATCGATCCCGGCAATAATTATGGCGAGGCGATCATAGAAGCGATTACCCATGTGAATGCGGTGGTCGTTCTTCTCACAGATGCCTCAAATAAATCCAAATACGTTGCCCGGGAGATTGAGCGGAGCGTGTCGAACGATAAACATATTATACCCGTTGTAATCGGTTCCGTTATTCCTTCTAAAAAACTGGAATTTTTTCTTAGCGACATCCAATGGGAGCTGGTAAATGAGGCTTCATGGAAAAAAATGATATCAAAGCTTTCTTCCGTTGAGAGCCCGGCAGATGTCAAAAATCTCCAGCCCCCCGCAGACATAACAAAAATCATAGATGCTATCGCGGCTCAGGTTACGGATGCTCCTGCAACCCGCAGCCCATCATTTCAACCGCCTCCAGCAGTAGAATCCGGCACAAATAAAAAAGCGCCGATGGCTGCCATTGCGGGTATCGCTACCCTTGCCTTTGTGATCCTTCTTGGACCGAAGCTCTTTACGCAAACGGAAGAGCCCTCGGATCAATCAACTGAATTCATGCAATCTTCTCTGGTTCCCCTATCATCAGCGGACCTCTCCAAGGCACTGGAGCACGTGCTTGAACTCAGCAAAAAAGGCGACTCCGAAAAAGCTCAGGCTCTGATTGCCGGCCTTTCGGAACAGCATAACGATGACCGGATGGTGAAAGCGGTAGCGTCCTATCTGGACTCCAACCGCAAACAAACCTCTAGGGACCATTTCAATAAGCTGGCCGAGATGCTGGAAAAACGTAAAAGCACCCAGGATTCGCAAGCGACCGAGGGAGCTGCTCCGCTAGCCCGCCCGAGAATTCTGGCCTGTATCGGCCCTGTTTCACAGCAAGGAGGAGATGGAGATACAATGGCGATGCTCTATCGGATTTGCATTCAGTCGGAACTTGAAGCCGGAGAAGGACTCCAGGTTGTTGAACGCGAGGCCATTGAAACGGTATTTGAGGAAATGAACCTGGGCTCCTCCAACCTTGCCGATGCGAATTCCAGACTGGAACTCGGGAAACTGTTACCTGCCGGCATATTGCTGTTAGGAGACATCATCGCCAGCCCCGGCAAAGATCTGATCTATCTTCGCCTAGTGGATACCGAAACAACACGCGTGATCTCCACCATTAAAGGCTCTGCGGTCAAAGATGAAGACATCGGCAAAATCTGTTCCGAACTTGCTTCGCAAGTCAGGCAAAAGATACTGACGGAATATCCGTTGGAAACCCTGGGAAAAACTGACGGGACACAAACCATTGAAACTCCGGTTGGAAGATTCCACGGAGCCAGCTCATCAACCGAGTTCAATGTCTACGCCGATATCACTGCCAATGAGCTGCTGGGCACAGCACGAATGAAGAAACTGGGCGATGCTGAAAGCACCCTTGAAATGACGAAAAGTATCCCGGAGCTGATTTCGGAAGTGTTCCTATGCGAGCAGGCACTTAATTAGAAGTGCCGTATTAAGGAAAAATAAACGGCGTGTTTACTAACATCGGTCGTCAGGCCCTGTTGATCCGGAACGAGACTCTCAAGCACATCGTTCGCCCATGTGTAGGCATACGCAATATCCAGAATCGTTTTCCCAACGGCAATGCCTGTTCCACAGCTCAGCGTCCAGAAATCATCCGGGGTTCCAATGGCAGGCCGCTGCTCCCATGCGGCGCCAACCCGTAATGGAATTACCGATTTTTTCAGCACAATCAGATATTCGGTTCCCGTACGCAGCGTCCAGCAATCGTCAATCCTGTTTTCACCATAATCAGAGCCGTCGATGGGATTAATCTTTTTCCCGTTAACCTCATACGCATAGTCCGACCATAGCGTTTCACCAAGGTCCACGGAGGTGCGCAACCGGTTGTTCCATCGCAAAACGGCACCTAGAGACCAGTAGAGGGGAAAGTCGATTTTAATATCGCGAGTCTCATTGGTCATGGTTGTTGTCACATCCACCACATTCGTTCCGGATGCATCAAACGTGGTAATTGAATTCTGAACCGTTTTTTCCTGCTCTCCTCTGGCCTGCCAAGGTAGATCAACCATGGCAGCAACGGAGAGAAAACGTGAAACGGTATAGGTAGCCCCCAGCGTTGCGTTCACCCCGTAGAGACCATCTATACGATTGTATTCCTGATAGCTTCCCGCATAGGGCAAACTCTGATCCACCTGGTCCGGCGTCGCATTCGTAAAAGGATCATAGGCACCTGAACCGGTGAACGGAATCGTAAGACCAATAGGATATATGCCCCCGGCAGGCACCTCAATGACCCCGGAATAATCATAGATACCATCCGTAACTAACTCTTCAAGTATCGATGCAGAACTGACCGATGTTCCAGCATAACTGGCACTCGTCCTTGATTCGATCGGAGAACCGCCTCCGAGCATATCATTAGCGTAAAAGTTAAGCGCTCCGCCAACGGAGAACTTGGGCGAAATTTCACAGGCCAGAGCCGGCGACAATGCATCGATAATCCCTGATTGTTCAAACTGCATACCGGTCAGGGAATCCACTGTTAGCAACTGGTCGACAGTCGTGGTACGGTAAGTCGTCAATCGACTAATCACGTCCATGGTTATAGTACCATTAGGCAGGCTCGGATCTGCCGCGGTGACATACGTGTTTGTCACCATTTCCGCTGCTGAATCCGTTGCGCTGTTTCGCAGGCTTTGCTGAGATGAGTCGGAGATGCCGGCGGAAAACCGGTAGGTGAAGTCGTAGGCCTCCTGATAATTAAAAGCCAACACCACATTCTGATCAAAGACCCGAAACGGATACACCGCACTCAGATAATTCAACCGGAATACCTCAAACGATTCCTCTCCCGCCTGATAACCGGAATCGGTTGAATGATGCTTTTGTATTTCCTGCGAAGCTCGCAGCATGAAAGAGAGTTCCGGCTTTTCCAGCTGCATCAGCCCGGCGGGATTCCACGATGCCGCCGTTGCATCATCGGCCACCGCCGTAAAAGCTCCGCCTACCCCAAGGGCACGAGCACCGGATCCAACCGGTAAGGGTGCTGAAAAAATGGACGGTGGCCGAAACTCGGTGGCGGTCGGCGCCTCCGGCGAAACCGTACCCCCCGCCGGATTCAAATGACCAACATCAATCACCACGGGGCCACCCGGTGTGAAGATGGTGAAGCTCTCGGCAAAAACATTGATACATCCTGGTACAACGAAGACAAATAAAAGCCAACGCCCCAGCCCCCTTGATGTATTGATCGTTCGCATAGGTATATAATCTACCCATCTCACACAAAGTTTCAGTTATAAAATCAAACTTAACTTATACACCCACAACACAATAATATATGTCACATTTATAAATCCAAGATAAGGCTTCAATATCACCACAAACCGAATAAGATGCATAAAGGTTATGTTATCGGGTGGTTTATGTATAAAAGAATGACCAAACAATTGGTGCAGGGGCCCATCGGTTTGCTGTTGAGCACACTAATTTTTTCGCTTTCTGCCCGGGCCGACACCCATTATGTCGATAGAGCCAACCCTTCTCCACAAGCCCCCTATCTAAGTTGGTCCACCGCCGCTACCAACATCCAGGACGCCGTCGACGCCGCCGTTGCTGGCGACACCGTGCTCGTCGCCAACGGCGTCTACGATTCCGGCACCACCGTAACGCCCGGCTACTCCTGCATGAACCGCCTCGTCATCACCAAAGACATCACCGTGCAATCCGTCAACGGCCCCGACCACACCCTTATCGTCGGCGCCGAAGCCACCGGCGGCGGATGCGGCCCCGATGCCGTACGTGGTGTCTACATGAACACGGGGCAACTCACCGGCTTCACCGTCACCAACGGATATACGCTTGCTTCAGGGGATCACCACCATGAACGGAGTGGCGGCGGCGTGGATGCATACGGAGACAGTGCCGTTATTAGCAATTGTGTGATCCGGGGCAACTCCGCCGCTGCTGATGGTGGCGGATGCTATTATGGCACATTGTATCATTGCGAGCTCAACGACAATTTTGCCAAACGAGGGGGCGGAACAGCCCAAGGTACAATTTACCACAGTAAGATTCTCAGGAACGCATCCGATAATGATGATGGTGGCGGCTCCTATGAAAGCACCCTGCACCATTGCACCATAAGCGGGAATTCAGCGCGATCCGGAGGAGGGAGTTACTACGGCACCTTATTCAATTGCACAATTTCAGATAATTACGCAACAGCTGATGGTGGGGGAGCAAATGCTAGCACACTTAGTAACTGTAGCATCACCGGCAATACTGCAGGAGAATATGGTGGAGGAATCAATGCAGGCTATATGGGAGGTGGAGGAGCAATAAACAATTGTGTGATTAGCGGCAACCACTCGGGCAAACAAGGCGGCGGAGTGTATGGCTACGCAACACTGAATAATTGCACCGTGGCCTTCAACAGGGCAGGAGAGTCCGGCGGCGGCGTAGACTATGGGCGCATGTTCAACTGCATTCTTTACCACAACACGGCGTCCCTTTCCGGGGATAATTATAATGGCGGCGACTTCAGCTTTTGTTGCATTTCCCCATTGCCGACCAGCGGAGCAGGCAACATTAGCTCCGACCCAAAGCTGATCACTATGTCGCACCTTTCGGCGGACTCGCCTTGTATCGGTGCCGGTAGTAATGCGTACACCAACGGAGTGGATATTGATGGTGAGGGCTGGATTGATCCTCCTTGCATTGGAGTTGACCAGTATATTGAAGGAGGCATTACGGGGGCGTTGTCCTTGGCAATCACCTCCACAGAAACACATGTGGCAACCGGCATAGAAATTGATTTTTCAGCTCTTAACGAAGGGCGGGTAAGCTCTATTGTTTGGGACTTTGACGATGGCACACGAATCAAGAACCAGCCCTTTGTCTGCCACTCATGGAGCGAACCCGGCGATTATACCGTTCGACTGACGGGCTACAACGATTCCAATCCCAATGGGGTCAGTACAACATTGTCCGTTCACATTGCAGAACCGCCTGTTTACTATGTGGCCGTCAGCAACAGTACCCCCCAATATCCCTACACCAACTGGCAAACGGCCGCGACCAGCATCCAGGATGCAATTGATGCGGGTTCTCTATTGGGGCGCGTGGTCATCGTAAGCAATGGCTTGTATTCTGCGGATGAAATTATCGCAGAAGGAGATGACGAGATAAGCCGAGTGGTCGTTCGGAACGGAGTTCGTGTCAAAAGCCTTGATGGCCCCGACGTCACAACGATCGAGGGAGCGCCCGCCCCGGGCACAGATATCTATGGCGATGGAAACATTCGTTGCGCCTATGTGGATGCCGATTCCACATTAAGCGGTTTTTCTCTAATCAACGGACATGGTAGCGGAGGTGGCGTTTTTTGCGAAGGAGGAGCAATTGTTTCCAATTGCTGGATCTCCTCTTGTTCATCTCATGCTGGAGGAGGAGCAAGGGGAGGCACACTCAATGCGTGCATTCTAAAAAACAATTATTCTGGGTATAAAGGAGGTGGAGCATATAGCTCTTTGCTGAATAGTTGTCTTGTGGTCAACAACACCGCGAAACAATTGGGCGGAGGTGCGCAGTCTTGCTCATTGTATAATTGCACAGTCATTGGCAACACATACGTTCCTGGCCCCGGAAGCTACGGGGGCGGCGGCGTGGATAACTGCGCCTGCTACAATTCAATCATTTACTACAATACCGGCCCTACATCATGGTGGAACAACCCGGATCCAAATTATTCCCGCGGCTCATATCAATTTTGCTGTATGCCAACAGCCGTTGATGGAACGGGGAACATAACCACCGAACCCACATGGCTCACGGAATCTCACATCCGCAAAGACTCACCCTGTGCCGGTACGGCCAGCCCCATATACACTCCGGAATTTGATATTGACGGAGATACATGGAACGATCCCCCCTCAATCGGATGCGACGAACCTTGCGCCCCTTACTCCGGGGAATTAGGAGTCAGCATTGTAGCTGATTTCACCAATGGTGTAGTTCAGCAAAATGTCACCTTTTTGGGTGATGTAATCGGGGATCCAGCTTCCAACCGTTGGGATTTCGGGGACGGGCAGTTTCTACTGAACGCCTATGAGGCGACTCATGCGTGGGGGACAACAGGCACATTCGACCTGGTTCTTACTGCATGGAACGATGCCTATCCAGATGGAATCGCCACAACCACAACCGTACATATCTTATCGGAAAGCACCTTCTACGTTGATGCCGGAAACACAAACCCAACCCATCCCTACAATAGTTGGAGCACCGCAGCCAGAAACATTCAGGATGCCGTAAATGCTGCGAGGGATTCAGGTGTTGCCGGAAGCACTGTTTTGGTGACGAATGGAACATATAGTTCCGGAGGTGCTGTCACCCCAGGGTATTCATGCATGAACCGGGTGTGTATCACAACCGACCTGAATGTCCGTTCGGTTAATGGCCCCAGTTCCACATTCATCGTCGGTTCCAGCTCCACACGTGGAGTCTATCTTTCGAAAGGCACCCTCTCGGGATTCACCATAAAGAATGGCCGAACCATCAGTTCCGGAGACTGGTTCTACGACCAATCCGGCGCTGGTGTCAGCATGTATGGGGGAGAAGGGAGTATTAGCAACTGCGTGCTTACCGGCAACTCCTCCACCAAATATGGAGGAGGAAGCCTGGATGGAGTACTAGTGGATTGCGAACTCAATGGCAATTCTTCGGGTAGTGCAGGAGGTGGCTGTTATTTTGGCAGGCTCTACGACTGCACGCTCAACGAAAATTCAGCCGGTGGCAGTGGTGGAGGGAGCAGTTTTGCAATACTTCACCAATGCACGCTTTCGAATAATAATGGTCATCATGGTGGAGGAAGCGAATTTGGCGAACTATACGATTGCACACTAACCGGCAACTCCTCGAGATATGATGGAGGCGGTTGCTACCGGAGCAGGCTCACCCGTTGCATCCTCTCAGGGAATTCAGGCCGCTTCGGAGGAGGGTGTGCCCTCTATAGCACCCTATACAACTGCCTCCTCTACAACAATTCGGCAACGGATGGAGGGGGAGCCAGTTCGAGTTGGTTGCACAATTGCACTGTGGTTGGAAACAGAGCCAGTGATACCTGCGGCGGAACATTCGGAGGCACATTAAACAACTGCATTGTCTATTTCAATACAGCGGGAACAGCAGGGGCCAACTGGTATAGCGGCAACCTTCCGAACATGTCTTTTTGCTGCACAACCCCGGATCCCGGAGGTGTCGGGAACATAACCCATGCCCCACTCTTCGTTGATTCAGCTGCAAGGGACTACCGGCTTATCCCAACCGATCTATGCGTGGATGCAGGAGGGAATGATGAATGGGTCTATGCCGCAACCGATCTGGTTGGCACTCCGCGGGTACTCAATGGTTCAGTTGACATCGGCGCATATGAAACCCCCTTGACCCTGGCTCTGACAGCCTTCCTCCAAGGCCCCTACGATACCAACACTCATGCCATGGTTGAAAATTCGGTCACCCTACCGCTAACCTCACCCTATGCTGCTGACCCGCGTAGCGCCCCGGCCATACCAAGCAACATAGTGGACTGGGTGCTGGTTGAACTGCACGACACAAACCAGAATACCATCGCTTCTTTCAGCGGGTTCCTTGATACGGAAGGCCGTTTGCTCTCCACCCGGGGGGGAGACGGGATCACGGTAGGCATTTCCGTGGGCGAATATTACATTTCAATTAAACACCGTAACCATCTAGCCGCAATGTCGGCCGAGCCGGTGCCATTCACCGACTTCACGACCGTGTATGATTTCTCTACGAATTCCAGTCAATTTGCAGGTGGTGCCGATGCCGCCGTGCTGCTCGAACCGGGGGTTTGGGGGCTGATTGCCGGTGATGCTGATGGCGATGGTTCGGTCAGGGGTCTGGATGCGGAATTCCATACGCTTCAGCTTGGCCACAACGGCTATCACCGTTCTGATTTCAACCTGGACGGCGTTGTGGACATCAAGGACCTCACCCTTTGGACGGACAATCAAACCCGCGTCTCAGGATCTGCCACCGCTTTGACCCTGCTCAGTAACGGCCTATTTATTTCACCGGAGCGGAAAACACTAAAAGCCGGAGAAACGGTTTTCTTTACTGCGTCAGGAACCACCAATCCAGTTTATTGGGGTTTTACCGAAGATAGGAGTGGTGGCGCGCTGTCCCCTCGCCCCCCATCCTCAACGGTATATGCGGCGGGTTCACAAGGAACAGGAGTGGATGTCGTACAAGCCTGGAGTGGCAACCAACTCGGTCGCGCCTTCATCAACGTCATCAGTTCCGAAGACTCCGCACGGGCAGGAAAGGCGATCATCGTGGCGGGCCACAAAAGCCTAGATGATCCCCTATGGCCAATCACAGATTACCTCGGAAACCAAGCCTACAACACCCTGCTCTACCGCGGGTTTGACAAAGAGAACCTCCAATACCTCAGCCCTTTGCCCAACCAGGATGTGGATAATGATGGGTCGATTAATGATATTGCAGGCGAAACCACACTTGCCGAAATGGCCAACACCTTCACCAACTGGGCAATGGCCAACACGGACCAATTGTTCATCTATCTTGTAGACCACGGTGGCACGTCTTCAGGAGAAGGCTATTTCCGCCTCAACAAGAGCGAGATCCTCATGGCAACCGAATTGGATACATGGCTGGACAACATACAAAACCACTATTCAAATGATGTCACGATTGTGATCGACTGCTGTGAATCGGGCAGCTTTCTAGAGCCCTTGGCGCACACTGGCCCCGGAAAACGTGCGGTGATGACTGCCTGCGCGACCAATGAACCCACCTACTTCATAGCCGGCGGACAGGTTAGTTTTTCCGATGCGTTCTTCAGCGGCATCTTCATGGGGCTGGATCTGGCAGACTGCTTCACGCAGGCAAGAGATGCCATGAGCACCTACCAAAGTTCTTGGATCGATGCGGATGGCGATGGCATATACGACACGGGGGCTGATCCCAGCCTGGTTGCTGAAACCTACCTCGGCCCCTCCTATGTTGCCGGCAAGGATATTCCAAGGGTTGGTCAGGTTTTGGGCAACCAGATCCTGCATGGAGAAAGCGATGCCACGCTCTGGGCTTACGATATTGTTTCGGCCTACCCCATCGAACGCGTATGGTGCGCCGTGGTCCCGCCTGGCCACGACCCCGACCCGGACGACCCCGTGGCCGACCTGCCCTTGCTTGACCTGCAGCTCAATGAGAGCACCGGCCGATATGAGGCTCGGTATAATGGGTTCAATGATGAAGGCGTTTATAAGCTGATCTTTTACGCAAGCGACATCTGGGATAGCACCTCCAATCCGCGCCAAAGCTTCGTGACCCAGGCAGGATATGATGAGGGAGTCATCATTCTGACGGGTGGAGAGACCAATAGCCCGACATGGAACAGCTTGAACAATATGGGACAAAGAGCCTACGCCACAATGGCGGCACGCCACTTTGACTCCAATACCATACATTATCTTTGCTCAGACCTCGGCATGGATGCCGACGGCGATGGCCTGTCTGATGTGGATGCCACACCTTCCAAGGCAACGCTGGAGCATGCCATCTCGGAATGGGCGGTAGGAATGGATAAACTGACAGTCTACATTGTGGCTGAAGAATACAATAATGGCTGTCGTCTGAACGCATCCGAAGTCCTCTCAGCCAAAGACCTTGATGGCCTTCTTGATACCTTTCAGGTTTCGAATGCATCGGTCAACGTGATCATGGATTTTGACCGGTGTGGCACTTTCGTGCCCGAACTTGCCCCCCCATCAGGTGCAGAGCGCGTTACCATTGCGAGCACAAGTGACTCGATTGCCATGAAAGACCCCAATGGACTGCTAAGCTTCACCCAGAGTTTCTTCAGTCATATTTTTGAAGGCCATACGGTCGGAGATGCTTATAAAGCTGCCAAACGGAGTGTTCGGCTGGCATCGGGAAGGCTTCGACAAAAGGCCATAATTGATGACAACGGTGATGGCTGGTTTTCAAAAGTGGATGGCGACCTTGCAGAAACGCGTTATATCGGACCCGCCTTCGTAACTGGTGCGGATGCACCGTTCATCGGAACCGTTATACCAGATACTGAACTGGGTGTAGACAATCTGATGTTATGGGTGTCGGATGTGTCGGATGTCGACGGAGTTTCCAATGTTTGGTGCTTGATCACCCCACCGGATTACGATGGCACAAACGAAGTTATTGAGCTGGCATTGACCAATTCAATTACGCCCGGTCACTATGAAGCCCTTTATACCAATTTCACGAACCTCGGCTCGTACACCCTGACGTTCTTCGCCCAGGACTCCACCGGCGAGATATCTGCCCCTGCGCAGGCCGTCGTGACACGTATGGATGAATATGAAGCGGATGACTCCTATGTCCAGGCGACCCCGATTTATATCGGCGAACCGCAGACCCACACCTTCCACTCTTCCGCCGACGAGGACTGGGTGAAGTTCTTCGCCGTATCGGGAAGCCTGTACTATGTCGAGGCCACACAGCTTGGCGACAACAGCGACCTGATGCTCGATGTCTACTACCACCCGTTTGCCGGCTCGCCCACCAACGTCTACCCGGACATCGACGATGGCTGGGACGGCGCTGGCGAATTTGAAATTGCGGACATTGAAATCACAACCAACACCGCATGGGAAATGGGCGTCTACTACGTCCGCGTCAGCTCCGCCGACACCAACCTGTGGGGAACCGGCAGCAAATACGAGCTTGAGCTCTTCAGCCCGACCGGTGCCGAAGGCAACCTGGTGGTGATTGCATTCGACAAAACCACCAGTAAGCCGCCCCCGGGAGCGCTGGCTATTGTCTCCGGTGCCGACGGAGTCGTCACGCAGGCATTCGGAAGTTCGGTCTCCATCTCCTTCAACGGACTGACCAACGGAACGCATACCATTGAGGTGACCACGGCTCAGGGCTATATGCCCGAGGTCTCCCCGTACGATGCGGACTCCGTAGCCAAGCCACTGGACTGGTACGGGAACCCCAAGCAGCGGGAAATCAACGATGGCGACTTCCAGTATGTCTCCTTCGAGTTCCTGCCCATGGTACGGGCGGAAGGCCGGATTCGCGACGGCATGACCGGCGGTTTTGTCGAAGGAGCGGCAATCAACTTCCAGGGTTTGGAAGCCCCGCTGACCAACATGGTCGATGGCTTCCCGAATAATGCGGCCTATGAAGAGCTGTGGTACACGGACAGCGGAGGCCGCTTTCCGACCAACACCTGGCTGGTTGATTCCGACTGGAGCTTGAGCGTCAGCAAGTCCGGTTATCCCAACTTTGTCCTACCCTATACAATCAGCAACGCAACGCCGGGGGATGTGATCCAACTTGGCGACCTCGTGCTAAACCCAATTGATGCCAACACCAACGGCATTGCCGACCACTGGGAAGCCGACAAGCAGATAACCGATCCCTCCGCCGACCTGGATGGAGACCACTCGGACAACCGCAGCGAATTCCTCGCGGGCACCGACCCCGACGATGCGACCAGTCGCCTCGCGCTGACCGCCATGGATGAAGATGCTTCAACGAACGGTTTCACACTTCACTGGCCTTCCGTAGCCGGTCGTTCCTACCGAGTTGAAGGCCAACCCGCCCTCACGACCAACGCATGGGTTCAGGTGTCGCCCACCCAGGAAGCTTCCGCAGGCCAAACCGAAATGCAGTGGACGGATTCCTCTCCAACAAATACAACTGAATTCTACCGAATCAAACTGATCACACCATAATCATGAAAATACGATTCAGATACATTTTCCTTTTGGCCATGGGAGCCATGGCCTTGGGGGCACAGGCCGAAAAATCCAGTCATGATTCCTCTACTTTGGAGCTTAAGCAGCGCGCTTTGACTTTTGAGCAAAAAGGGGAGCGTTTGCAGGCGGCTGAAATCTATGAGCAGTTAGCTGAAAAGGATGAATCGTCCCGCAAGGTTTTGGCCAACCGGTTGGCAGTCCTCTATGCACAAGAGGGATGTTCCGACAAATCCTTACAGTGGGCTTCTATTGCTGCAGAAATGAATCCGGATCCTCAAGCCTACATGGCGGGTATTCATTCCATGCTGGGCGATGACTCATCCGCCATCCAAATTCTTAAGCAGGAGCTATCTAAGAAGAATCAGCCGATGCGAACATTGGTCCTTCACAGACAGCTGGCCTCAATTTATGAGGACCGGCATGATCTAAAAAATGCCCGCCTTACTTTACAATCGGCTACAGGGGTTCTTAAGGGAACGTCTATGGAGAGTGAAGCAGAAAAACTCCTTAAGGCCTTTCGCAACAAGCACGATCAAGAATGAGCCTTACTGAAAACGAACCTTGATTTAACACTGATTATATTTTCACCTTCATCCGCGGCTCATTTCCCCTTTGTGAAGGTAAGCGATTAGCTCTGGCATCATCCAAATATCCACAGATTGTTTGCATCTTTCAGCCCTTGATAATGTTTTTTGCCGGATTCCAGAAAAGCCGGTTCCTCCCCCTGCAGTTCAGTATCAAACAGCTCCACTAAACGTTCGGCCGCCAAATCATCTGTTTGAATAACATACCGGGCTCCTGCTTCGTAAAGTTCCCGGGCTTCCTGTCTTGAATCCGTAACCGCAAGAAAAGGCACTTCGGCTTTCTGCATGGTCAACCAGCCGGCAATGCCCAGTTCTGCCATCTGCACCCCGGCTTCGCAGGAAACAATCAGGGATGCCTGATCGAATTTCATTTCTGCCCAGACATCACTGTCTGCCACATCTGCATAGACCGGTATGACATTGTTATTCTGCGACTGCAGGATTTTAAAAACCTGGGGGTCCAGCACAAGCGCATAAACCTCGCGACCGCGCTTTGAATAGTAGTCCGCCACCGACTCGGCGATTTCGCTGTATCCCAGCAACAGGATATGGTTCGTGAGTTCTACTTCATCATATTCTCCGCTGCAGATCGTCTTGTTTCGATCCATAAAACGGGCCAGCCCCCCGGCCCGGCTGTAAAGAAGATCAATATATCGATGGCCGTAGGATGAGATGAAAATTGTCGCGATGCACGAGAGTGTTATTACGGTAAAAATCGTGCGGTCGAAAATACCCGCCCCCAGGCAGAGCGTGGCCAGGATCAACGAGAACTCAGAAATCTGATTGATGATGAACCCGGAGTAGAAGGCTGGTCTGGACTTGAGGCCGGCCACGTTTCCAAGTAGCAGCATCAGGACCGGTGTCCCCAGCAGCACAATAAGGGAGCAGACGATGATGGGGAATAAACATACTCCTATCCCTGAGAAATCGAGTTTAAAGCCCAGAGAGATGAAAAAGAGAATTACACCAAACGTTTTGAGCGCTTCAATCGAATCCTCAATTTCCAGTTTAAACGGATTACTCCCCGAAAGAACCTGTTTGTTCTTTCTCTGGAAACGACTGGAAACCGGCATCACAGCCAGCGACACCCCGGCTAAAAACGCCCCGATTTCCGGCGAGAAATGGATCATCTCGCAAAACGCCGAGACCCCCAGAATATAACCCAGCGTGGTCAGCAGCAGCAGTTCTGATGAGCGGGCGGCATAATTAAAAAGCCAGGGGAGCAGATACTGACTGGAGAGCAGCAGCACCGTGGTTACTGCAATTAGTTTGATGAATAAACTTGCTAATTCAGGCCCGAGTGGACCTCCGGATTGCATGCCTTTTATAACAGATAGAGATAACACCGCCACAATATCCTGAAGCACCATCAAACCCAGAATAATCTGCCCGTGAAGGCTTTTCATCTCCCGTCGTTTTTTGAGTGTTCCAATAACGATAATCGTCGATGAAAATGTTAAACACAGTCCGAAAAACAGGGCCGAACTCACATTTTCCAGCCCCAGGAAAAACCACGCGAGCAAAAAGCCGACGGCTGCGTTCAGAAGAATCTGTCCGATGCCGTTAATGAGAACCGATTTCAAATGCTGCCGGAATTTCTTTATATCAACCTCAAGTCCGGCCAGGAACAGAAGCATGATGATTCCAACCTCGGTAAACGCGTCCATTAATTCTTCCGGGAAGTGATGGTGATCAAAAAGTCCCGCGATCACTCCGGTCAGCAAAAACGCAAAAATCATTGGTTGTTTCAAACGGAATGCCAACAAAGACAGCCCGGCTGCCAATGCCAATAATAACCCGAGATTTACTATGATATGTTCCATGTACAATCAGGGATGGCTACCAACCGAGAATATCCCCTACCTCTTTCATTGCCAGATGTTCATTTAGCGAAATAGCGTTTCCATCTTCGTCTGATGAAGCCGTCGCCACATCAGTACAAATCATTCTCAGAGCAGTGAGGACTGCGTTTTTTTCCTCAGGAGCAAGCCGGGCCAGCCAGATGGAGAGTTTCTTTATCTGCTTCTTTCGATAATCATCGTCCGTTACCTGACCTGCCACAATATCAACCGAAACTTCAAGCGTTTCACGGAAAGGTCGAATCCATTCACTCTCCTCAAAGTCAACCCCGTCACACACAGCAACATGCACTAGAGGGGATACCAGCATAGCGAGAACCGATGACCGATCCTCCTCTGCACGCTCTATTAAATCATTAAAAAAATCCACGTTATGCCTCCCGTATTCAATTGGCTTTAATCTGGAACATACCTTGATGCGCCCTATTCGTTTATTTTAACTAACCCCATCTGCACCCGCTCCAGAATTTTGGGATAGACACAGATATGTTCATAATCTTTCTTTTTCGCATCATGATCCAGCTCCCCCCATTCGACCAGGTCGCGGGAAATCTTCTGGGCTTTGTCTGTCGTGCTTCCATAACACCAACCGGCCATGGTTCGCTCAACAAACCATCGACGGTGCTCCAGTTTGGCCAGTTCACTGAAAACAGGCTCCTCTGGAGGCCACGGCACTGCCGTTGTGGCTTTGTTCTTCCCGACAATGGAGAGCCCCAGATGCTTCAACTTAATATACATGTGGTCAGCAGCCTGACGGTTCGAATCTTTAAAGGTCCAGGATAGAGAATCCCAGGATTGTCCAGAAGGATTCTCCGGATTGGCATAAATTGTAGAGTAATATTCATGTAATCCCTGCGCCAGTTCGTCCAATGTGCTCTGCGTAATGACTTCCTTGTTGCAGATTTCACCGATCGATCCGAATCCAATGATCTGATTAGTCCACTCATCTTCGCATTTGTGGGCATCGAGAAGACTTCTCCATCCTGACTCTTCCTTCAGACGCACAAAAAGAGGAATTGTCATTCGGCCAGTAGACTTCCAGAGTCCCTCAGCAACATAGAGGGCAGAACTCATATTCGAATATGCATCATCGATACTGAATATCATCGCAGAAACCGTATTCGTAAAATTGAGTCGTTCAAGAATCGTATTTCTGAAAGCAGCGTGTCTGATGTCTCCTGACATGGGCGTAATCTGACAAAACTGCTTTAGACCAGGATGCTCATTAATCAGATTTTCCACCTCAGACTCTGCGTTCAGGTCGACCGCCGTGATTGTCAGTCTGGCATCCGGATTGGGCAGAACCAAAGAACGAACCGCGCGGGTTACAATGGTTTTACCCAACCGACCGAATCCAACAATAATCAGGTGCACATCACGTTGATCGTCTTTTGCAACCGGAACAATGGGATAAAGGTGCCCAATGACCAAATTTCTTGCGACTACTTCATGCAAACTGACCACCTCAACTTCCATGCTGGGACAAATGCTTTCGAAAGCATTTTCTTTACGGAGGAAAGCGCACATATCGATTGCGTCGATGTGAAGCCAGACCTTCAGTTTATCATCACGTGTTTTCCCGCAATCCAGCAACTCAACCGTATTCATCTGGATCGACAGGTTTACCGCATCATCGCCGGACAAAAGATACAGCTGAGATGCAAACTGGACTCGGGCAGTTTTCAATAAGGTGGAACTCGTTACATCGCCAATGAGAGTGTGACACCCCAGAAGTTCAGACGAAGTAATGAAATTATTATTTTCATCCTCTTCAATAATAACCACAGCAACGTCTGCTTCCCGCAACGTCTTTACCAGTTCATAGCCCTCTCTGCTGAGACCGCAAATAATGATATGATTCTGGAGCTTCGCGAGCCTCCACGCCGATATTTCCTTCTTAAGCAAAAGTGTTGTTGCCCGAATCGCCGTTGCAGCCATAACCAGCGGGGCGAGGTAACGGGCAAGTACCAGCGACAAGGGTATGACCGTATCCGGCTGATAATTGGCTTCGAGGACAAATAACTGAAGACTGGCATAGAGCGCATTGGTCCAACTGAAGACACTGCCATCCACGGGACTCAGCCTATAACCAATCACCCCAAGGCCGTATGCAGCCAACCCTCCGAAGACGATGACTCCCCACCCAATTCTTCCCCTAATACTCATCCGGAACTCTCCGATTAATAACTTTCCAACCCACTAACCCATGAAATCAGCGTAGCAGGTTTAATTTAATTTCCAACCCTTGGAAACAAAGTATTTATCAAGACTCTTGAGGATTCATAAACATCTGATTCCTTCACGCTTCTTGTATAAGTTGAACAAACTCTCGATGGCAGAGTTTTAAATTCTTCAAACTGACGACAGAATACAGCCTGATGGATCTAGTTATGATTGCCCTCGCCCTGGCGACCTCATTATCTTCCGTCCGGAACCTTCCAAAGGTAAAAATGCCTCGCCCCATGGATAACCAATAAATAATAACTTTACTCACATTACCCTTATCTAAACTTCTTATCTACTGGCCATTTTTTATCCAACCCTCTATTCTTTCATTGATTTGATCCCGATCCAACGGCAACCATAACCTGCAGGGGGTAAACTGATGAACATCATTCTGAAACTCACATTATTGCTAACCGCCCTGCTCTTCGCCGCAACGGCACCCGCCCAGCGCACACAGGACAACTGGTATCTTGAGCAGACATGGGACTTCAGCGGTTTGGCCGCAACTAATGGAGGTCTCTCTGTCCCATACGGAGTTGCCGTCGGACCAGATGAACGAATCTATGTTGCAGATACGGGTCACGATCTGATTCAGGTCTACCTGAAAGATGGCACCTACAGCTTTTCGATTACCAATACTTTTGGTGACGGCGAAACCATCATCTCTCCCAATGGGATCACTTGTGACAAGGCTGGTAATTTATACGTTACCGATTACAGCCAAAACTGCGTTTTCAGATTCGATGCAAATGGCAACTATCTGAATAAAATCGGAGGAGTTTCGGGTTCTTTACCTGGCGAACTGAGCGGTGTTTATGATGTTGCAATCGCTTCAAATGGCCAGGTCTATATCCTCGAAAAAAACAATCGCCGTGTCTCAATTTTTCAGCAAGACGGAACCTTTGTAAATTCATGGGGAAGTTATGGCACGCTTGACGGTTTACTCAACACCCCAACATCTATTGCTATATCTCCTGATGATACCGTTTATATCTCACAATGCCCAACGGCGAGCACCGGACTAGACCTAAAGTTTTTCACTTTGGAAGGGGAGTTCCAAAAACTAATTTCTTTCAAACGCACACAAGACGTTAAAAATGGCACATGGTATTACGGTCCCGTCAGCGTGCGTGTAGACGACAGTGGAATCATACATGTCATCCAAGCGGAACTTTTCGGCTGGGGAATGGCCCCGAATCCAAGTGATCCAAAAGATAAGCGCTGGAGGCATTATACCCTGTATCCAGATGGGACAACCATTCAATCATACGCGAATTACTTCGTTGACATCGGCATTGAACATAATACGAATATGGAAGAAACACACCATGGCGTAGGCCCCGATGGATCAATGTACATTTGCGGTCGCTACGATGGAATCGTCCAAGTATATCGTCGCATTTCCCGAGAACAACGGCACCCTGACCACAACGCCATTCCCATGCCGACGGTGACGGCGACTCAACAGCGCCAAGACAGCTCATTCGTTGACATCGACTATAAGGTAACCGATGCGGACGACACGCATGTGGAGACGGGGCTACTGATATTCACCAACACCAGTTCCACGGCGGACCTGGAATACTGCATCCCTAATCCTACGTTGGTGGAAAACACATCAACCAACCTCGGCACCAACATTCCGGCAAACACGACGCATCGGCTAACGTGGAACCCGGGTGCAGACTGGAGCACCAGCCTCGGCGACTACCGGGTGGGAATCATGGCCAAGGATAGCCGCCAAAATCTGCTGGACATCCACTACCTCGAGCTACCCGCCGCGAACGGCATGCCGGCGCTGAAGATCAGCCGCAGCCCACTGACCGAAAACGACTTCATGCAGGTGTGGTGGTGGTTGCTGGCCACCAACGCCCCGGGTATATCCCTCTCCACCAACCAGATCGTCGGCACAACCGGAACCTACTCCGGGCAGTTGCTCTGCGACGACGGCACCTCAACCGACGAAGGCCGGGCCTACATCTATGAAAAGATGAACATACGCGAAGCAACAACGGAAGAACTGGACTGGGCGAAGCAGGCCAACATGCCCTCTGGCAGCGCCCCCAACCAGTGGACGCCTGGCCGCACGGTTGCCAGCCGTCCAAAGAAAGTCAATGAATGGGGTTTCGACACCGGCGACTGGGACACCAACACCTGTAAATGGGTTGTTCCGCTAGACTAACGGTAAGCCATGAATGCAATGGTGAACATGCGGGAAAGAATTCTTGCTCCGGGAAGCCAGCTCATAGCGAGGGCTTTACGAGGTAGAGCCGCCGCTATGAGGTGGCTCCTTCTGCATAGGCCCAAGCCAACAACATTCTACGCGCATCTGGCCACCATGACAGCCATATTGTCCATGTGTACATCCACCCTCCATGCCGACTCGTTCATCACCCTGGATGAGCGATCGGAGCCACAGGGCATCTTCACCAGCCAGAGCGGCCTGTATCTGCAAGGCGAGCCCGCTCAAACTTTGATACCGCCCATATCCTCCTCCGGCTATTCTTTCGGCTACTGGACACTCAACGGCGCCCCGGCCGTAGACGCCCTCGGACAGGCGCTCATCCAGCCAACGTTCACCCTCAACTCCAACACCACGGCCATTGCACATTATTTCCAGACCTCGGAAGACGCCAATGCCGACGGCATCGCCGACTACCTCCAGTGGCGGCTGTTCGGGTCGCTGACCAATGGCCCGTCGAGCGATACCGACGGAGACGGTTTCAATTTCTCGGAAGAGTTGGACCGTGGCTCCCACCCCGTCATTCCCGACTCGCCCTCCGACGGCGGAACCATCCTGCGCCTTTCCTCCCCGGGCACCTTCCGCGACGGCCAGCTTTGGAAACACTATGCCATCCGATCCGACCCGCAGGGCATCGTTTCGCTCCAGCAGGGCTGGGCAACAAACGGCACGGCGCTGGTCACACCCTCCATTTCGTATGGCGCATCGAGCGGCTACTACTTCGGCTACTGGGAGGTCAACGGCGTACGCCAGGCCGATCCCGGCGGCGCGGCGCTGCCCGGTCTTACCCTTGCCCTGACTAACGACACCATTGCCATCGCTCGCTTCTTTGCCGCAGGTGACGGGGATGGCGACGGCCTGGACGACTGGTACGAGCAATACTGGTTCGGATCGCTTTTCCAAACATTGGAAACCGACCCCGATGGAGACGGCCATTCCATTGCCGAGGAGCAGGCGCGCGGCTACAGCCCGGTCGTGGCCGACGTCCCCGAAGACGGCGGCACCCTATTACGGCTTTCCGCATCGCGCACCTTCCGCGACGAGGCGCAGTGGAAGCACTACACCATCCGGTCCGACCCGCAGGGCATCGTTACACTCCAGCAGGGCTGGACTTCGAACGGAACGGCCGTGGTTACCCCGTCCATTTCATACGGCGCATCGAGCGGATACTACTTCGGCTACTGGGAGGTCAACGGCATACGCCAGGCCGACCCCGGTGGAGCGGCTTTGCCCAACGTCGTCCTGCCGATGACCAACGATGTCGTCGCAATCGCCCGTTTCTTCCCGTCGGGCGACGACGATTCGGACGGGCTGGCAGACTGGTACGAGTGGCACTGGTTCGGCTCTCTCTTCCAATCATTGGAAACCGATCCCGACGAAGACGGACTATCAATCGTCGAAGAGCAGGAACGCGGATACAGCCCGGTCGTGGCCGACGCCCCCGAAGACGGCGGTACGATGCTCCGGCTCTCCTCTCCGGGAACCTTCCGCGACGAGGCGCAGTGGAAGCACTACACCATCCGCTCCGACCCACAGGGCATCGTTTCGCTCCAGCAGGGCTGGGCAACGAACGAAGCGGCGCTGGCCACCCCCTCCATTTCGTATGGCGCATCGAGCGGATACTACTTCGGCTACTGGGAGGTCAACGGCGTGCGTCAGGCCGACCCCGGCGGATCCGCCCTGCCCGGCCTTACCCTTACCCTGACCAACGACACCACCGCCATTGCACGCTTCTTCGCAGCGGGCGATTCCGACGCCGACGAACTGCAGGACTGGTACGAGTGGTACTGGTTCGGATCGCTCTTCCAATCATTGGAAACCGATCCCGATAATGATGGCCTGTCCATCGCCGATGAGCAGGAGCGTGGATACAGCCCGGTCACCCACGATAGCCTGTCCGATGGCGGAACCATGCTCCGACTTTCCGGAGTGGCAACGGTTTCGTTCGGCTATTTCCCGTCCATTACGGAAGGTATGCTAAATGGAAATATGGCATCCCTTTTCAGCCCCAATGCAAGTACTGCGGGAGCTTTTGATGTCAGTTCCAATTCCCATCCGGCACTGGGCGACTGGGATGGCGACGGAGATCTTGACCTGTTTGTGGGGTTTGAAGGCGGAGGAATGCAAATCTTTGAAAACGCCGGCTCTCCACAGACGGCCAACTGGATCGACCGGACGTCAAACTTCACAGCCATGGCACAGACATGGAGCAGCATCAATAATCCTGCCCCGGCTCTGGGTGACTGGTCGGGCGACGGGCTGGCTGATCTGGCTGTAGGTGGCGACACGAATGTAATACAACTCATTCTCTCCGACGGTTCATGGACCGGCACCCAGCCGCAGATCACAGAACTATACCTATCCGCATCTAATACCATTCCAACCTTTGGAAAAATTAATATAGACAACCTCGTTGATCTGCTGGTCCTAAACGATGCCGGAACTGTAAATGTTTTCCTAAACACTGGAAATCCGTCCTCCCCCTACTCCACCACTCCATCCATCACCAATTTACTTAGCACCGCCGTTCCTAACGCAAGAAGCATTTCCTTTATCGACACCAACAGCGATGGAATTCCCGACATTCTGATTTCGGATGACAACGGCAGCATCTGGGAATTTCATGGCAACGCCGCTCCCCAATGATCAAAGCATTTTATTTATTATAACAACACTCACATTAATCTTAACTTTATTTTCCCCAATCCACCTTTTCTTTTGAAGGCCGCCACGTTACCCTCTACGCATGTTGACTGAACACGTCATCTGAATACTGAGGAGAAGGCAAATTGACCATCGGTAAAACCAGCGGATTGACCCTCTGCATACTGCTCACCGCCACAGCCTTTGCCCAACGCGGCCCGCAGGATAACTGGGTATTCGATTCAGGCAAAAGCTGGGAAACGCCGACCATTCAACACTCGGAAGGAGTAGCAATCGGCGATGGGAAGGTATTCGTGAGCGATGCTCTCGGTGATCAAGACATTACGGTCTTTGATCCAGCAGACGGCAGCATCATCACGAACTTCGGCCAGGGCTTGTTCACGCAACCCCGCTGCATGGCATATCATTCCGGCAAATTATTCGTGGTTGACTCCCACACAATGATCAGAGTTTTCTCCGCCGATGGAAACACTGTAACGAACTGGGGCGATTCCGGGAATTCAAACGGAGAATTTAACAGCCTATCCCGCATCGCCGCAGATGAAGATTATGTGTATACGGTCGAGGGTGCAGACAACCGAGTACAGGTGTTCACACACGATGGTGATTTCGTACGAAAATGGGGATCGCCCGGAACCGAGTTCCCTGGTCAGTTTATCAGTCCGTCAGCCATTGCCGTTGACCGCCAATATGTCTACGTGGCAGACAGCTATGCCCTTCAGATCGGCAACCGTCGAATCCAGGTGTTCGACAAGGAGGGTAATTTCATCCGCATGTGGAACTTTCCCTGGACTCTGCCCGGCTGCTTGGCTGTTGACGAAAACAATGTGTATTTAACCGGTGGCAATCCAGGTAGTTGGATCTTCATCTTTGACAAACAGGGAAATGAACTGGATGTATTTTCCGACGGATCATTTAACAATATTGCCGTCGTCAACCCTTACACATATGTAACGACGGGGACACTAGGCTTAATCCGTGTGTTCAAACGGGTAAACCGAACGCTTGGAGAGTTGGAGCAGAACGCGCCCCCCCTTGGATCCATTTTGAACGTTGTCCAGCGCGAAGGCACCCGCATCCTGGACATCGATTACCTGGTGTCCGATCCAGACGATACCAACCTAACGGTTTATACCTCAGCCTTCTTTATTGAACCCGGGGCCGTCCCCTCCCTCGACAACGTCATACCGATGCACTCTTTCATCGAAGGAACCGCAACAAACCAGGGTGGAAATATCGGAACAGAAAAGACCTACCGCCTAAGCTGGGATATGGAAACTGACGGAGTCGGAAACCACATTTCCGACTATGGCAATTTAAAAGTATCCCTGCTCGTCCACGACAACCGCGACCATCTCGACCTTCACCTCCTGCACCTTCCAGCCATTGGAACCAACGAAGCATTGGTGATCAACCGGACTCCCCTATTTGATCCCGACCTGCTTCCGGTCTGGTTCTGGTGGCTGGCCTCCGGCGACACCAACATCTCACTGTCTGCAGGCAACGCCTATGGAGAGGCTGGAGTCTATACCGGTCAGGTTTTGGCATCCGGGACAAACACCACTGCCCTCGGAAGGAAATATCTCTTTGACCGGCTCGGCTATCGCTCAGCCACGGATGCAGAACTCCGGTACGCACGCGAAGCCACGACTCCGGGAAGCATCACAAAACGTCCAGCACGACAAGAGCCTCCTTTTAACAACGCTATGGTGAATGAATTTAATTTTGTGACCGAACCAACCAATGGATGGTGGGTTGTGCCCCTTCCCTAGGGCATCCATCTGAAAGGAAGAAGATATGAATAAGCATAGAACCACAGGACTGCTGGGCATGGGGGTGTTCATCGCCACATTGGCTTTCGGCGGGGAGTTGGGCATCACCTACAACTGGACGATTGAACCCGGGGAATCCGCCTTTCCCATGGAGTGGAATTCAACAACGTTTGCCTCGGAGTCGAACCGGGTATGGGTCGGCGAGAACGAATGGTATAAGGTTTACGACCGAACAAACAACCTCCTCCAAACGGTGCACTACGACAACAGTATCACCTGGCCGATCCGTATCCTGATGGATGATGAGAATCTGTATATCCTGTACCGCGGCCAATACGGCAGCGGAAACAACGAACGCGGATTGAGGGTCTTCCGTAAAAGCGACCTATCGGTCATATGGTCTCTCGACAAATGGAACGGGCTCTCAAATGATTTCTATTATCCCGAGGCCATGGCCATGGATGACCAGTATTTGTATGTGGCCAATACAGGAGACAGCCGGGATGGAGCCAAACATAACATCTATGTTATCGACAAAATCACCGGTTCCACAGTGAGGTCATGGGGAGGACTGGGCTCGCTACCGGAACAGTTCAACCAGCCTTATGATGTCGCGGTATCTGAAAATCTGCTCTACGTTGCGGACCGGCTCAATGCTCAAGTGAAGATTTTCACTAAGTCCGGTTCTTTTATTCGCTCCATTCCTGTTCCAAGCCCGTGGTCTGTGAGTGTGATTGGAGACTTTGTCTATGTCGGCGCTAGCGATGGACTGCGGATCTATGACAAAAATGACAATCTGCTATGGCGATCATCGCCGGAAGATGCACTTAGCACAGTAAAGGCCTACCAGGATCAGGGCAGGATATTATTACTTAAATTATACAATAGAAGTAACGACCCCTATAGGTTCCACTGGCTCACCGGACCGATCTATCGTACCCTTGGAGAAGCCGACTTCAACCAGCCGCCTGTCCCGGTGGTTTCAAACCTCGAACAAAGACAGGGGATCGGCGTTCTTGACATCGATTATACCATTCACGACGAGGACGACTCCGTCTCAACGGTCTATCCTCTGGCATTTCAGGTGCCGGATTCCGGCACGTTCACCCCCAACCTCACCAACTGCATCCCCATGCGAACGTTTATCGAGGGAACGGATACAAACACCGGCTCGAACATTCTGGTAGGAACGAGCCACCGCCTGAGCTGGGATATGATGGCCGATGGAATCCAAGGAAAAATTCCAGACTTTGGAAACATCAAGGTGGCGGTTATGGCCAAGGACCAGCGCGAAGGAATGCTTGACCTGCATTTCCTCCAGATACCGATACTTAACGGCAATCCGGCGCTGACCATAAACCGGGTACCGCTCCAGGACGCCGACTTCCTTCCGGTATGGCTCTGGCTGATCGCCTCTAACGATGGAGCCGTCGACCTGACCACCAACGGGGTCGTTGCCGCAGGAGGATTCTATGACGGGCAGATGCTGGCAACCGGAACAAACACAACTTCCAACGGTCGCTCGTTCCTCTTCGAACGGATGAATGTCCGCGAGGCCACGGCACAGGAAATCCAACAAGCAAAAGAGGCCGGCACCCCGGGAACGGTTCAGCAATGGCCGGCACTACGCACCCCGCCCGACCGAGACGCCAAGGTGAACGCCATTGGCTTTGTGACCGAACCGACCAACGGCTGGTGGGTTGTACCTTTGCCTTAATCAGATGGGAATGATGTGAAGCGATACGGTTTCATAGGTCTGCAGAAAGAAACCCGCCAATCCATGGCCGGGTTCATGGCCTGCGTCCTCGCCCTATCGACGGCCGCCTCCGCCGCCTTTGAATTCACACAGTCCAGCGAACCGCTTACCTTCTTCACCCTCAACAGCGACCACGAAGGCGGCTCAATGGTGACCAGCCAAACGGCGTCCCTCACGTTGCAAGGCTACCGCTTCGCCTATTGGAAACTCGACGGCGTGCCACAGCGCGGCTCCCTGGGCAATGCATACAACCCCTTCTCATTTATCATCACGCACAACACCGAGGCCAGCGCCGTCTACCTGCTGGAATGGCAGGACAACAATACGAACAGTCTGCCCGATTGGTGGGAATGGAATGTCCAAGGCGAATTGGTGAACGACCCCATTGCCGATACCGACGGCGATGGATTCATCCTGGCAGAGGAATACCGGCGAGACACCAACCCACGCATATCCGACCAGATTGTCGACGCCGGTTTTTCTATGGGACTATCGAAAACAGCCTTGTTGATTACAGACACCAACTTTACCACCTACTCGATCAGCAGCGATCCACCGGGATACCTGCCAACAGCCGAAGGAGCTACAAACCGGGCAAGCATTATGATGCAGGCAGACGCATATGGCATGATTGATGATATGCGGTTTGCCTGCTGGGAACTGAATGGCAACGTGGTAACCGATGCCCTTGGGCGCGCGGTCTCAAGCCTGGAATTTTCCGTGCAGAACGACGACCAACTTGTTGCCCGGTATCTACCGCAGTGGCAGGACGACAATACGAATGGCCTGCCCGACTGGTGGGAATGGAACTCCGCCGGAAAACTCGTGAACGACACCTCCTCCGATACAGACAGCGACGGGTTCAGTCTGGCCGAGGAATACCGGCGCGACACCAACCCACATATGAGAGACCAGCTTTGGGAAGGTGGCAACAGCCTTGCATGCTCTGCCAACTACGTGATCATTGTTAACACGAACTTCGCAACAGTATCCATTGAAAGCCAGCCCCCCGGACTGGTCGAACCCCGGCAGTTCACCACAAACAGGAATGCCCAAATCGCCCTGACGAATGACTATACGACCGGCAACTTTCACTTTTGCCACTGGAAGGTCAACGGAACCATCCAAACCGACCCAACAGGAAGAGCTGTCGAAAACACAACCTTCACTCTGCAAAGCAACACGATTGCACAGGCGTTATATGTCAACCAGGACGCGGACTCCGATAACGACGGGGTGGCCGACTGGTTTGAATACCATTTCACCGGAGATCTTTCATCCACGTCTAACGCAGATGGGGATGCAGACGGCTTCGGTCTGGAAACGGAATATGGAAGGGACTATCATGCAGGTCTGGTGGACGAACTGCGCGATGGCGGCATTAGCCATCTTTTCCACGACGCCCTGGTCATCATGAACACCAATCTGACCACTTACTCGATCTGTAGCGATCCGCCGGGATATGTGCCTGCGGCCAGCGGGATCACCAACCGGGGAACCGTCATCGCCCAGCAAGATATTTACGGCACGGACAGCGACATGCGGTTCGCCTGCTGGGAGCTGAACGGCAACATCCTGACCGATGCCCTTGGCCGCGCCGTTTCCGGCTTGGAATTCACCGTGCAGAGCCAAGACCTACTCGTTGCCCGGTATCTACCGCAGTGGCAGGACAGTAACACAAACGGACTGCCCGATTGGTGGGAATGGAATATCACCGGCGGGCTGGTGCCCGACACTTCCGCCGACACGGATGGCGATGGGCTGAGTCTAGAAGAAGAATACCGGCGCGACACCAACCCTCTGGTGGCCGACCAGGTTTGGGACGGAGGCATCAGCACCGCCTATTCCGAAGAAACCCCATTGTCTTTTGCTTTTTTCATCCGCACCGAAAACGTACTGATCGATGGCATTACTTCCAATTTTTTCACAAAGGTTCCTCCCGGCATGGGCACACTTATCTTCGACGCAAACTCCCACCCAGCTCTGGGCGACTGGGACGGCGACGGCGACCTCGACCTCTTTGTCGGCGGCCGCAACGGAGTGATGCGTATATTTGAAAATGCTGGCTCTCCTCTGATCATGAATCTCGTTGAACAAACCACCAATATTTCAACTATTTCTTTTGCCTGGACGAACATCACCAATCCTGCCCCTGCATTGGGTGACTGGTCGGGCGATGGGCTAACCGACCTGGCGATCGGAGGCGATACGAATGTAATCCAGCTGATTCCTTCAGATGGCTCATGGACAGAAAGTCCGTCCCGGATTATTGAGCTACAGATATCTTCAGCAACAGCCATTCCAGCCTTTGGAAAAATTGATGCCGATCCTCTCGTTGATCTGCTGGTGCTGACGGACTCCGGAGAAGTGGACTTTTTTCCAAATACCGGAAACTCAGAAAATCCTTACTTTGAGAGCGCATTTACATCAAATTTACTGGGAATAGTTGTTCCGGATGCTGTAGGTTTAACTACGGCAGACGTTAATGAAGATGAAATTACTGACATTCTGGTGTCTGACCAATATGGGAATATCTGGGAATTCCACGGGAGAGCGAGTCAATGAAAACGGGCAACTTCATTTTAAGTCGAGAATCGTGGCGAGCCCTTGTCCTCCTGATGACTGTCATATCCATCCTATACACTCCGCTCGCCTTCGGTGCTGATTTCACGTTAAAGAGTAAAATTTACGCGGGCACTTATAGTGGTTTTGCAGATCGGTTAACAATTACTTCCGGAGATATCGATGGTGATGGCGATCCGGATATTATCGGTGGTTTTGCTCAGGGAGGATTGGTTTACCTCCGCAATCCGGAACACCACCTTGCGGTTTCCCCTCCCAGTGCAACCGTTGTTGCGGGAGAGCCGGTCAGTTTTTCCGTATTGAATGCTCCAGAAACAATAACCTGGTCGATCGTTCAAAATGCAAGTTCAGGCTCCATCGGTTCTGCTAATGGCGTTTTTGTTTCAGGGCCAACGCACGGAAGTTTCGACATCATTGAAGCACGAACCGAAGACGGAGTTTATGGTCGCGCGTATGTGAATGTAATCGGGTTGGATGATGTCAGCTCGGCCGGCAAAGCCATCATCGTGGCGGGAGGTAAAAGCCTCAGCGATCCGGTCTGGCCTACCAGCGACTATCTGGCCGATCTGGCCTACTCCACACTGCGCTACCGGGGATTCTCCAGAGACAACCTGCAATACCTTTCCTTCGGCCCCGATAACGATGTGGACAACAACGGAATACTCGATGACATCGACGGCTTCTGCGACCTTTACTCTGTCAGCAATGCCATTACTCAATGGGCCATAGATGCCCAACGCCTGTTTGTCTATCTGACCGACCACGGCGGGGATTCCTCAGGAGCCGGCTACTTCCGACTGAACACAAGCGAACTGCTGACGGCCTACCAACTGGATCTCTGGTTGGATGCCCTTCAGGATGCCACAGATATGGACGTGACTGTGGTTATCGACAGTTGCTACTCCGGCAGCTTTATTGACGAGTTAACCTATTCCGGTATCGCCGACCGCCTGATCGTCACCTCGTGCGGCGAAAATGAACTGACCTATTTCCTCGCAGGCGGTGCAATCAGCTTTTCTGATGTATTCTTCCATGGCCTGATGCAGGGCTTCGACGTCAACGTGGCCTCTGGATTAGGGGCGGATGCTATGAGCAGTTATCAAACTGTCCAACTGAGTGGAGACGGCGGAGATCTGGGCGGCGATACACTCGGAGCGTCCTTCATTGTCGGCCGTGATTTTCCAACCATTGGAAACGTAACGGAAAATCAGATACTTACCGGAGAAACAGAGGCCACCCTTTGGGTGGAGGAAATTAGTTCTTCATATCCCATTGAACGCGCGTGGTGCTCCATTTTTGAGCCCAACCACAGTCCCGATACGAACTCAGCTCTGCCCGTCATCGATATCCCCGAAGTTGATTTAACCTATAATGCTTCATTGAGGCGGTACGAAGCCGACATTGCAGGCTTCACAGAAAATGGTACTTACCAGATTCGCTATTACGCCGAAGACATCTGGGGCGGGGTATCCTATCCAAGGCAGAGTTTTGTGACCCAGGCGGGTTACGATGAAAAAATCATCATCGTTGCCGGTGGTGACACCAACATTCCATACTGGAGCAGCATTAATAATATGGCAAATATTGCTTACTCCACCGCCGCTTCCCGCCACCTCAGCAGCAACAGTATCTACTATATCTGCTCAGATCCAGCAGTTGACGTGGATGGCGACAACATCAGCGATGTCGATGCCCTCCCCTCCGGCACAGCCATTAGCAATGCCATCAGCGGATGGGCTGCCGGCACCGATAAACTCACCGTCTACATCGCGGCTGATTATCAGACCAACCACTGTCACCTGAGTGCGACGGAAACCCTAACCGCCACCGATCTCGACTCCTGGCTCGATGACTTCCAAAGCTCGGACCAGGCGGTGAATGTCATCATGGATTTCGACAACTGCGGCAGCTTTGTTCCCGAGCTTACACCTCCAGCAAACAAAGAACGTATTGCCATTGCCAGTACCTCAAGTTATTCACTCGCGATGAAGGAAGCCAATGGCTGGCTCAGCTTTTCGCAGAGCTTCTTCAGCCACATTCTGAACGGCGAAACGATCGGCACGGCCTATGTACGAGCAAAGCGCAACGTACGTTTGGCATCCGGCCGTTTGCGCCAACGCAGCATGCTTGACGATACCGGAGATGGCCTGGCATCCAAATATGACGGAAATATTGCAGGCGAGCGATACATCGGTCCGGCCTTCCTGACGGGCGATGATATTCCATTCATCGGCACCGTCATGCCCGATATGGTCCTGCCGAACACCAGCAACCTGGTCCTCTGGGCCTCGAACGTTTCAGATGTTGACGGAATTTCCAATGTCTGGTGCATGGTCACTACGCCCGAGTTTGATGGCACCAATGGGATTGTAGAACTCGCCCTCGACTACAACGACGGAATGAACCGCCACGAAACCGAATGGAACGGCTTCACCACACCCGGATCCTACACACTGACCTTCTTTGCCATGGATCTCACAGGTGAGGTCTCTTCGCCAGCCCAGGCCATGGTCTACAGTGCAGATGCATTCGAAAATGACGATTCGTATGATACCGCTACCCCGATCTATATCGGCGAACCGCAACTCCATACCTTCCACTCCGCCGATGACGAAGACTGGGTAAAATTCTTCGCGCAGTCCGGAACAGTCTACGACATCATTGCCGACCAGCTCGGAACAAACATCGACATCAGGTTGGATGTCTACTACGAACCCTTTGTCGGCCCCGTCACCAACGTAGACCCAAACATCGACGATGCTTGGGATGGTGCCGGAGAATACGAAGAGGCCCTTGTTGCAATTACGACCAATTCACTAATGGAAACGGGTGTCTACTACATTCGCATCAGCTCGGCCAACACCAACATGTGGGGCCAGCAAAGCGAATACGACATCGAACTCTTCAACCCGTCCGGTGCGCCGGGAAGCCTGCTCGTTGTGGCCTTCGACAAAAAGTCCGGCCAGCCACCTCCGGGAGCCGTGGCCATCGTCGATGGTGTAAGCAAGACCTTCAATGGTTCAACAAGTGTTTCCTTCACCGGCCTATCGAACGGCGTGCACACCATAGAAGTTCCGACAGTGAATGGCTATATGCCAGAACTCGATCCAAACACAGAAAATGCCGTTTATAACACCGCAAGCTGGTACGGTAACCCGAAGGAAAAAGAGATCATCGAAGACCTCTGGCAACAGGCAGTCTTCCAGTTTGTTCCAATGATCCGTGTCGAGGGTCAACTACGAGATGGGACCACGGGAGGTATGATCGAAGGTGCGGCGATCAGCTTCAGCGGAATCGTTCCGCCGCTAACCAATACAGTCAACGGCTTCCCGGACAACGCAACCTACAAGGAACTCTGGCACACCGAAACCGATGGCCACTTCCCAGCCAATACCTGGTTGATCAGCTCCGACTGGAGCCTGCATATCAGCAAGCCGGGTTTCCCGGGCCTCACCTGGTCATCGGCTATCACCAATACGGCTGCCGGCGATGTGATTGACCTCGGCACACTCACCCTCTCTCCTTACGATGCCAACACCAACGGCCTCGGTGACCAGTGGGAAATTGACAACCTGATCACCGACCCATTTGACGACCCGGACGGCGATGGACTCGACAACCTGAGCGAGTACTACTGCGGCACCGATCCCTCTGACCCCTACAGTCTGCTCGAACTGATCGGTGCCGGTCAGGACACCTCTAACGGATTCACGCTGTACTGGTCTTCAATTCCCGGGCGAACGTACGCCATCGCAAGTCAACCCTCGCTATTGACCAATCAATGGACTCAGATCTCCCCAAGTAGGGAAGCCGAAGCGGGGCAGACTGAAATGCAATGGACAGACCCCGGGGGATCTGAATCATCAAATAAATTTTATAAGGTGCAGCTGATCACACACTGATTTTTCGCGAAGCTTTCAGCGGCATGCAAAGAGCGTTCCTGCGCCAACCCGCGCGTTTTTCTTCGGCTGCCGTTTCCATTCACGCGCAGACTTGCGCTGAAGATCCAAAGTAACGGGAACAAGGCTGAATGCACACCGCTTCCCGGAAACCGATGGCTCAGCTTTCGCTATAGGTGTCATCGGTTTCCTTGAGCCAGTCGGCAAAAAGCTTTCGATGGGCCTTCAGGACCTCGAGATATTCCGGATCATTCGCCAGGTTTCTGGTTTCGCCGGGATCCTTGATCATATGAAATAACTGCTCGCGGTTTTCGCCTTTACTCCACAGGTGATATTTATATTTCGGGGTACGCACCGAGCGGCCATCAATTTCATCTTTTTTAGAAATTCGGACTTCGGCTTCCGTCACCACATATTTATGCGTCGGTGCTTTGCTGTTTTTGTCGAAGACAAACGGCAATGCGCTCTTCCCGAAGTAAGGTCCTACGGGCATCTCCACACCGGCAATCTCGGAGATAGTGGGCATCAGGTCGATTCCGATAGAAATCAACCGATCGTCCGTTTCGTTCTTTCGCCCCTTACCGGGATAGCTGATGATGAACGGCGCCCGGCAGGATTCCTCGTAGAGGACGGATTTCTGGTGCCAGCGATGCGCGCCGTAGCCATCGCCATGGTCGCTGGAAAAAATGACGACGGTGTTTTTATCCAACCCGTTATCTTCCAATGATTGGAGAACCTCCCCGATATGCCCGTCCACCATTTCCACCAACCGGTTATAGGCCCAGCGATATTGGCGCCAATCATCCTCATCAAAATCCATCGCCATCATCTGGGCATTCGGAACGCCTTTACTGATTAAGCCCCGTCGGATTTCCACCGCTTCTGATTCATCGCCGTTAATTGCATAATTCTCCGGAAGCGGTGGGCATTCCGTTAGGGAAGGATCGGTATCCACTTCCCCATTCTTCATATTGATGCCCTCAGTCCGTCCGGCTTTTTTACGGCCCCACTCACAGATATCGTGTGGATTGTAATAAGAAACGACTGCGAAGAAGGGTTTCTTACGATCCCCGGAAAGAAACTCAATCGCATTTTCCGTCATCGACTTGTCTTTGCCGCCGGTATTGATATCGAAGCCGTGATATTTCGTGTCCTTGGTTGAAAAGGTCTGATCCTGAATATGCCACTTGCCGAAATAGGCTGTATCATATCCCGCCGCTTTGGCCTGGTTCCCTAAAGAGATCATCGGCTTATTATTCTCATCCGCCAGATGGCGCTGGCAAGGCAACCGCCCGGTATACATCGTGTAGCGTTCCGGCATGCAGACGGGATAGTTCACATAGGCATTCGGGAAGCGAACGCCTTTCTGGGCAATGGAATCCATCGCCGGCGTTTTTACATATTTTGATCCGGCACAGCTCATCACATCCGCAAACTGCTGATCGGTGGTAATGAAAAGAATATTGGGCTTATTGCCTGCGGCCGCGGCTTCCGCCTTGTTTAATACCCCTGCCGCCAGCATGGCTGTGGATCCCACTCTCAAAAAATCCCGTCTTCCAAAATTATTCATGCCTATTTATCCTGTTTCTGAAGTTTGATCATCTGTTCCGCAAAACGCTTTCCCAGTTCGCGCTGACTGGCCGAATCAAAGTGTGTACCGTCCTGCGTGATCAGGCCTTCCGATGAAGCGACAGCCGTATGGGGCACCACATTGGGGAGTTCGACAATTACCTGGTTGATTTTGCGCGGCTCCTTGCCGTCGCGATCATCCATCTCGACCAGCCCGGCCACAAAGGGAAGTTCCGGATCGCCGATCTCTTCACGCAGGCTGGCAATCAAGGCGGAGAGCCTTCCCATATACTTACCGGTGCGGCTTCCATCGGACTCTCCCTGATGCCAGAGAATGCCTTTAACCGTCCCGCTTTTCTGCGCAATTTTCAGGCGCACCAACGTGTCGTCGTAAGGATGCACCGGCAGCTTCTTATGTTTAGCACCCGGCACCCAGGCGGTAATTGAAGATCCACCAACCGCACATGGAATCAGGCCGATTTCCGCAGCAGGATCATGCTTTGCCATCATGATGCCAAAGGTCCGTCCCGACCCCACTCCGGCCACACTCTTATCGAAGTGAATCGGGTCCACCGCCGGCACCCATTCATTATCCTTATTCAGCGTAAACACCCGTTCCGGTTTTTCCCGGTCCTGCGCTTCCACCTTTCCACGCCCGGCCATATTCGACTGGCCGATCAGTAAGTATAAATCCATAGGCTTCCGTTCCGCGCCCAACGCCAACGACGCACACGAAACTACAGCCAGCAATGACATCCCTAATTTAGTCTTCATAGTTAATTTCCTAACCATCAAAATGATCTATAACAGAATAAATCTGTGTGTTCATTTTTTTCATTTCGCGCAAGAGAGGCTCATAGCCATTGTATTCACAACTGACGATTCCCTTGTTTGAATTTCGGTTTGATGGATCGGTTCTCGTATTGCCGGGATCATTATCCTGATACTTGAACCATTGCCAGCCAATGCAGCATTTGGTTTCCAGCAAATCCAGGCCGAAACTCTGATAGAACAACCCGCGGTCTTTCTGAGTCGGCACACACCAACCGGCCCCGGATTCATTCGTCAAACCGGGTATATCCATGCCCTTGACGTAGTATTCCGTCACCAGCAGCGGCTTACCAATCGCTGAATACAAATCCATTGCCTTCCAGTCCGGAGACCATTTGCCATAAAGGTTGTATGAGAATGCATCGACATATTTTCCGATGATTGCGCCAGAAGCGTTCTTCGAGTAAAGACGGGGCCCCAGCAGCATATGGTTTGGGTCCACTTTTCTGATCGCCCGGGCAATGGTTCCCATGTATTTCTCCATCACCAGATCATCGAAAGCCTGCCAATCGTCTTCCTTAAGCTTCTTGACCGACGTGCCTTTTCCGAAGCGCGACTCGATGAATTCCCTTGCCGCTTTGTGGCCGTGATCATCCTCCGGCAATGTGAGATACCGTTCAAGCATCCTCGGTTTCAGCGGGAGCTCATTATCAAAAAAATGTCCGAGCAGATAGGGATCATCTTTATACTCAGCCATCTTCCGAAGCGCATGGCTCTCACAAAACTCCTTCCACTCAGGATCGAATACCGGAATACAATGCCCGGGAAACTCCACGTGCCCCGAACCCTGCCGGGTGCGGCCCCGAGCAAACGAGGACATGAACTTCCAGTTCACACAATAACTAATCCGATCCGGCACTCCACTCAACAGTTCGTCGTCAGACCACGCCCCCGTACCGCTAAAACCATGCTCCCTGAGAAATTCAACCGTTTCCTCCGCCCATGCTGCGGTCGATTTGAACTCACGTTTAAACGCTTTCTTTTGCGCAGGTCCCGCTCCCGGTTTAACAGACACGACTCCGCGATTGATATTCAGATACCCTTCGGGATCCACCAACCACCAGCGCCCGTTCTTTTCAATCGTCCGGAAGAAGCCCGTGCCTCTTTCCCGCCGATCCATCCGGCTGCCATACGCATTGGTCTTGATCGACTTCCGCCTGTAGTTCCGAAGCAAATCAACGGTTCGGGTTTCATAGGATGTCCATTCCATGCCCGGCTCCCGCTTGGCATCGACCTGAATGGTTTTCGCGGTCGCGGGCAGTGAACTGGTGCATAGAAGAGCGAGAACTGCGATGAATATATGATTCGCCGTCATATGTTCTATTTCAACCAGTCCGGCAGTCCATCTGATTTAAACTCTTCCACCCGGCTGTCATAGCTATCCTTCTTAAACGTTGTGGTCGCGTCCTTGGCCGCCTCGTTTTTCAGCAGATAGTCCCGGTGCTTCAGCAGCACTTCCTGACTTTCCGGATGGGAGGCGAGGTTAATATGTTCCCCCGGATCTTTGCGATGATCGTACAGCTCTTCCGATCCATCGCGGTAGCGGATATAGCGCCAATCCTGGCTGCGCACCGTATGGTTGCCATACTTCCGCGTCGTCACGACCGGAGCACCGCGTTTCGCCTCGTCGCTTTTCAACATCGGCACAAGGCTCACGCCATCGAGTTCCTGTTCCGGAAGATCACATAATTCGGTCAGCGTCGGAAAAATGTCGAGCAGACTCACCGGCTGATCCCGCAACTCGCCTTTCTTAGATACGCCCGGCACCGAAATAAACAGCGGAACACGGGTGGACTCCTCCCAAAGCGCCTGCTTGCGCCAATGCCGTTTTTCGCCGAGATGCTGGCCATGATCCGACCACAGCACGATGATCGTGTTGTCCGCATACTTGCTCTTATCGAGTGCATCGAGGACCCTCCCGACCTGATCATCGGCGAACGTCACACAGGCCAGATAGGCCCGGACGAGTTCTTTCCAATAGGTCGGGCTGATATCGAGCACTTCCCGGTGGTCGCCCTTCGGCAGCGTTCCATAAATCATCGCCTTGCCGTAAAGAGGAATATCATTCAGCTCATCTACAGGCACGTCCGGCATCACGATCAAATCCATCGGATAGTGCTCGAAATATTTCTTCGGCGCAGTATAGGGATTGTGCGGCCGCAAAAAACCGACCGCCATGAAGAAGGGCTTTTCATAGTTCGCGTTCAGCTTCTCGATTGCCCAATCCGCGATCTGTTCATCGGGCATGCCTTTCTTTGGCATTTCGTCCTTCTCCAGCGCGGCCCAGCAGAGCGTGTCGCCTTTAACCCGGCCCCCATTCGCCTGATAGATCGCACCGCCATCCGGAGGAAAGGGATTGAAGTGGCTATTACGATACCACGCGCCCGACTTGTTGAATCCATAATTGCTCGACAGCGTTTCATTCCACAGCGGATAATCAAAATCCTGCACGCCCTTGTGGTAAATTTTTCCCGCCGCCATCGTCGTGTAGCCATTATCCCGGAAAAGTGTCGGCATCGGTTTACGCCCGGCCAATCCCTCTTCATACTCCTCCGCATTCTTTGGAATGCTGTTCATCCATCCCGATGTGGTCGGGGCCAATCCGCTAAGCAACGCCTGCCGCGATGTCGTGCAGACGGGCGCCGCGCAATGCGCGTTGGTAAAGTAGACGCCCCGCTTGGCGAGACGATCCAGATTCGGCGTGTGCGCCTGCGGATGCCCCTCCAGCAATCCTGTCCAGTCGTTTAAATCGTCCACCGCAATGAACAGTACGTTCATTTTATTCGGAGCAGCAGATGCCGTCCCTACTGAACCAACAATCAGTCCCGCCAGTAAAACACGAAAAAGCTCGGTTGATTTTATGGCTTTATTTTTCATGATGTCATTTCCGACCTACAGATAAAATGAACGCATTAACTAGCGCAGCGTAAACTCACCCTTCAGCTTGAGCCCCGCGGGCGCAGACGAAGTTCCGACTTTGACCTCAAACTTACCGGGCTCAACCACCCACTCGTTTTTACGATTAAGCATTTTCAGGTCGCGCTTCGGCTGGAGCGTGAACGAAACGGTTTTGGTTTCTCCGGCCTTGAGCGGCACCCGCTCGAAACCGCGCAACTGCTGATCGAACGGCGCTACCGATGCCACCACATCGGTTACATAGAGTTGAACCACTTCATCGCCGTCTACGTTCCCGACATTGGAAACATCGCAACTGACCGTGATGGTTTCCCCTTCCATGATTTTCAAATTACCATATGCAAACTCCGTGTAACTTAAACCCTCACCAAAGTAATAGAGCGGATCGACCGCACGCGTAGCGCCCCAACCGTTTTCGTCTGCACTCCGGTTCTGCGCGCCCCAGGCTCCTTTGCGGTGCGGAACGCAGAGCGGAAGCTGCCCGGCGGTCTGCGGGAACGTCAGCGGAAGCTTGCCGCCGGGGTTGTAGGCACCGAATAGCGATTCCGCCACGGCCTGCCCCACTTTTTCTCCGCCGTGCCAGCAAACCATAATTCCGGGGACGTTCTGGTCAATCCAGTTGATGGATGCCGCGCGGCCGATCATAAGGACCACCACCACCGGCTTTCCGGTTTTCATCATTTCCTGAACCAACAGGGTCTGATGCCCGGGAAGATCCAGCGAAGTTCGGGACAGTGATTCACCGATCGTTTCATGGTTATCACCCAGCACAACAACGATGGCATCTGATTTTCCGGCCAGCTCCAGCGCTTCATCAATACCGGCCTGCTCATCCGCATTCGGCGGTACGGGAATCTGATCCGATCCAGGGAACGTGGCATCCTTGAAATGAACGCCTTTGGCGTGCAGGACTTCAGTTTTATCGCCGAGCAGCGCCTTGATGCCCGTCAGCGGCGTAATGACATCCGATGTGCCCGGTCCGTAGCGACTGATCATCGGGTGCACATCATCCGCACCCGGCCCCGTTACCAAAATGGTTTTGACGTCGTCTTTCTTCAGCGGAAGGACGCCCTCATTTTTCAGCAGCACCATTGATTTGCGGGCCGCTTCCAGCGTCGCGGCTTCGTGTTCCGGTTTATGAATAATTCCCGGTGCGGCCTGCGGATCCACAAACGGGGTATCAAAAAGGCCCAGCTCAAATTTCACCCGCAGCACATCGGCAACGCGGGAATTAATGGTTTCCTCGCTGATGCGGCCCTCTTCAACCAGCTTTCGCAGGGGTTTCACGAAGTGTTCCATGGATCGGAAGTTGGTGCGCACATTCATACCGGCCTTTACCGCCTGCACGATGGCATCATCAAAATCTTCCGCTACGCCATGCTGTTTGTAGAGTCGTTCCACCGCACCGCTGTCGGAAACCACATAGCCGTTAAAGCCATATTCCCCGCGCAGCAGCTCGGTCAGAAAATAGGGGCTTCCCGTGACGGGCACTCCATCATAGGTGTTGTAGGAACTCATGGTTCCTTTCGGATCGGCTTCAGTAAACACTTTCCGGAACGGGTGCATCAGGATTTCATGCATATCCCGATAAGGAATCTGCGGGTCGGTACGTCCACGGGCATCGCGCCCTCCGTTCGGATTGCTGTATGCCGCAAAATGTTTCGGGGTTGAAGCCATGCCCTGCGACTGAATGCCCAGCACCTGCTGCTTGCCCAGTTCGCCGACGAGGAACGGTGATTCGCCGTAGCACTCAACAGTGCGTCCCCAGCGCGGATCGCGGACGGTGTCGAGGATCGGCGAATAGATATTGGAATACCCCAGCGCCTTGCCTTCACTTCCGGTAATCTCGCCGATACGCCGCACCAGCTCTTTATCGAATGTCGCTCCGACACCCAGCTGGCTCGGAAAGTTGCTGGCGCGGAAGTGGGCCAGGCCGCGGATACCTTCGTTCGTAAAGTCGACCGGAATACCGGAAGGCGTTTCTTCTGCAAACCAGCGCTGGATTTCGTTGAGCAGTTCACCGTGTTCGACCCACCCGGTCATTTCATTGGCCTTGCGCACCCCGTTGCAGTGTTCGTCGATGTTGGCCACGCCGTCTTTCCAAACTCTGGATTTCCAGGATTCGTCCGGGCGTTTCTGTTTCAGGATTCGTTTATAGCCATAGATGGTGCCCATCTGGCATGTTTTCTCCTCCATCGACATACGGCCGAGTAAATCCTGCACGCGCTCGTCCACAGACAGCGCCGGATCTTCATAGGGATCCATTTCACCGTTCTTGTTCCGGTCGACCCAACCGTCGTGATAAATCCCTTCGGCGCTGACGGACACTACCGCAAGTCCCAATACTATGCCTGCCACGCGCAAGCCACCACGTAGTGGAGGCTTTACTGGTACAGCCTGCACTACGTGCTGGCTTTCCTTCCGCACAGGGTTCCTCGAAGGTAACGTCGTTGCTAATTTAATCTTCATATTATTTCCCCATACTCAATTTACTTTTTTGATATTCAAATGCACCCAGATCCGCCCCTGCGGAATCGAGCGCGGTTTTAAGAAGGTCGACACCGCCGTTTTCAATGATTGGAAGTCCGACGTCGATGCAAGGCGATCCGGCCCTGAGCCGATAGCCCTGCAACGCCGCCATCGTCATTAAATCGATGTCCGACCCCACTGTTCCCGGTCTGACAAATCCCGGATTGCCTACCACGGGCTGTCTTTCAGAAGGGTGCGGCTCGATATTAAAATAGAGATTGTTGCGGAACACGGTATTGATGCCTTCCGCCTTCCGGCCCCATTCGCCCTTGCCCTCAAAATAGAAAATATTATTTTCAAACAGCGTATTAACCGGGGTACGCCCTTCGACAAAAACCTCCACATCCAATCCCTTCTTCACATAGTGGGTGTTGTTATAGATGTGCACATTCTCCGCTTCTTTATTTCTATCAAATCCATAGAAATAAATACCGAGCTTATCATTCTGACTGACATTATATCGAATCACCACATTACGGGTCGGGCGCTTCATAATTCCGCAGAACCAAAGGTTGTCGTGGCTGTAGTTGTATTGGATGAACGTGTTGATACAGTTGTAATCCGCATCAAATCCGCCGCGATCCGATTCACCGCCACCATCTTTATTCTTCCGATCGCCCACATTTCCATACGCTTCGTTGTACTGGATTTTGATGCCGTCCGTATTGAAACAGAAAATGCTGTGCCCCGTATCCCGCCGACTGCTGTTGGCCAGAACGTTGTGTTCATAGACCGCATCCTTGCTGACACGGGCAATAATGTTATTCCGGCCGGTGGTGTCCACGCGGTTCCCGGCCACATAAACACGCGTCCAGAGATTTTCAGCTTCAAAGCCGTCTTCCAGCAGCTTTACCCCACCACAGGAAGAGTCGTTACCGATCCCGACCCCACCGATGTTTTCAACCCGGTTGTTCGTGATCCTCAGATCATCGAAAATCGTCTTCTTCAGTTTTTTGACATGCACATGAATCCCGCCGCGCTTTTTCCCGGCGACCATTCCATTGACGTCATGAACATGACACCCATTGATGTAGACGTGCCGGTAGGTCCCTTCCTTTCCCGTGGCCAGCACATAGATACCGAACAGATCGCCCTGATCCTTATCCGATCCATCGGTGTTGGTGATTTCCAACCCGTACACCTCCCAAAACGAAGGGTTTTTCAGCATCAATCCGGCGATCTCTTTTCCTTTGGCATTAATGCGCGGTGGTTTCCCGCGCCCGAATGCGCCGATCCGCACAGGAGCACCCTCCGCCCCGCTTCCCTGCGGTGCAAGCATACCAGTGAACTGCATGCCGCGCTTAAGGAGAATGGTATCGCCGGGCTGCATTTCGATCTGACTGATCGCATCGAATTTCCGTTGCGAATCCACCCTGTAGTCCCGGGCGGAAACGGAAGATGCGATGAAGAAGAATAGCCACAAAAAAGCATATGAGGCACAAAGGCCTGCCCTGCCGTTTTCTTTGCGTTTTTTGAGCCTCTTTGTGGCCATGTTTATTCCCTGCTAATATTTGTAGTCCGCGCCATCGCGGCTGAGCTGACAACTGTTTTCAATTTCAGCCAGCTTCTTTGATAAAGATATGAACCGCTCAGGCATCTTTTGGGACAGGTCCGTTGTTTCTCCCGGATCATTTTTAAGGTCGAACATGTAAGTTTTACCGCCGCCTTTATCCGCCGTGGTCATCAGTTTGTAGTTGCCGTTGATCAGCGCCTTGCCGTCGGTTCCCTGGAAAAGGCGGCGGTAACCGAAGTAGAGATCTTTATCGCGCTTCGTAACCTGACCATTAATGACGGGCATCAGATCGATGCCATCGATGGGCAGGCTGAATTTCATTTTATAGCCGGAAAGTTTTCCAATGGTTGGAACAAAATCGACCGTGGAGCAACGAACGTCGGTTGAAGAGCCCGGCTTAATCACGCCCGGCCACTCGGCACAGGCCGGAACGAGCAACCCGCCTTCGAACATCGTGTGCTTATGCCCCCGGAACGGTCCGGCGGAAGCAATTCCTTTTTTGGCCAACCCATCGGAAGGGCCGTTGTCGCTGCAGAAAAAGAGGATGGTGTCCTTTTCGATGCCCATTTTCCGAAGTTCGGAACGCAGACGGCCGATCTGTTCGTCCATGGCCGTAATGCAGCCATAGTAGTTCTTCCGCGAATTTCCAGCCTTTGGATAAAGTGCTTTGTATTTCTCTCCGGCCACGCACGGCTCGTGCGGAGTGTGGAACCAGACGGTGGCCAGGAACGGCTGACCTTTGTTCTTTTTAATAAAAGGAATCACCCGGTCCATAATCACCCGGGAGTCGTCTCCTCGGATATTATCTTTCACGACTTCTCCATTGTGAACATAGGGGAACCCGCCCTTCCAGGGTTCACCGCCGAGATCTTTTTTACCCGACCCAAAACCTTTCCATCCACTGGGCGTGATGCCCGGATCCCACGTCGGCACCGCGCTGGTGGTGGCAAACCATTCGTCGAAGCCGTGCAGCGAGGGCGGCGAAAAATGCCCGCGCGTACTCGAGTCTTCCATCCGCACCCAACCCATATGCCATTTACCGAAGAAGCCCGTGGCGTAACCCTGCTTTCTGAGCATTTCAGCAACCGTTGTTTCACCCACGCGCATGCCACCGGTATGCGCCGCGAGAATGCCGTAGCGGAACGGATAACGGCCGGTCAGGCAGCTACCGCGCGTCGGCGAACAGAGCGGCGCTGCGGCATAGAAGCGATCAAACTTGATGCCGTTCTTCGCCATCGAATCGAGGTGCGGTGTTTTGAGCTCCGAATGTCCGTTGAATCCGACATCCCCCCACCCCTGATCATCGCTCATGAGCATAATGATGTTCGGCGTTTTGGCCGAAGCGCACAACGCGCTGAAAATGCATCCCAGCAAAATAAATTTTGTTACTTTCATTATTCTATCTCCCAGTTTCATTTTTCAAATTTCTATACCTGCAGGTTGTTCCATAATTTTATTCAAGAATGATCTTAAGCTGCATGAACTGCACATCTTCAACATCGATGGGAATCCGGTTCGTAACCATTTCGAAATCGGAATCCAGCACGCGGGCCCCCGCCTCTTCCGTCGTATTGGTTAAGGCTTCCGTCAGATTTGTAGCCGACCCAATCTGATAACCTAGTCCAAGGTCATCCGCATTGATTCTTCGGCGATAGACCAGGTTCAGGAAGTTGGTTCCATTCTGCTCTGATGACAAAATATAGGGCCGATATATCTCTGCGTCATTTGACAGAGAGTGTCCCCCCAGCGCATACTCAATCAGGTTGATCATTCCATCCTCGTCGGGATCAGCGTCATACGCATCGTTCACCCCGTTGGTCAATCCCTGAAGCACAGCCCAATCATCATACCCCGCCGTCACCGGAACGCCTTCAACAACCACCGAGTCCACATAGCCGAAGTCCGCTCCGGCATTCACCCGGAAACGCAATCTGAAATTTGGATTGTCTCCGGCACCGGCCGGCAATGCGATCCGCGAAACCACTTCCCATCCGGTAAAACCGGTTGAAATATTTTCGATCGAATTCCAGCCGGTTCCATCGTACCACTCGCTGACAAAGAAGCTTCCGACCGTCAGGCCGCTGGTCCTCCGGGCATACGTGACCTGAATATCAGAATAACCGGTGGTATCGACACCGGTTTCTACATAGTCGGCATTGTTCATCTTGGCGGATTTTTCCCCTTCATACTCCGTTGATGAAAGGTATGCCGTGCTGTCCCAGGTCGGGGCGAATCCCCCCTCAAAGCCGTCGGCAAACAGCCGTACGGGCCCCTCCTGCGGCGTAGCCGAAACTTCACTGCTCTGCCCGGACTCGCTACCGTTGTCATCGGTTGCACTCACCACATAGTAGTAGGTGGTGCCGTTGACGGCCGAGGAATCCACATAGTCACTGGACACCAGGTTCGTGGCCAGTGCAGCACCATAACTGCCGGATACTGTGGAGCGATAGACGTTGTACGTCAGCCCCACCGCACCACTATACCAGTCCAGAGACACCATCGTATCGCCCGGCGCAGCAGCCAGTCCTGCGGGAGTGGCGGGAGCATTTGTGTCGATGGGAAGCACAGAGATACTCATAATTTTCGGACCGTCCACCCCCTGGCCATTGATATGGCTGAAGGTGATGCTGATCAGGGTGTTGGTCGGCACAAGGGTGCTCCCCAGATCCTGTTCTCCATTCTGTTCCCCAGCGAGGACGATATTCGTGAAGCCAGAGGATGAAATGGTCAGCGTGCCGCCGGCATTCATGTCCTGCAAATCGATTTCCTGCAGATAAGCAGGTGTATCGAACGAAAATTCCCACCCCTCCCCGGAATCAAAGTTATTGGCCTTGTCCGAATCAGAGGAGTTCACGCCTAAGCCGTCGTCACTCCCGACATTGGTACGATGCCCCGCACCGTCGGATGCCCGGGTGCCGTCCTGTCCGATGACATCCACCGACGTAAGCGTTACATGGTCACCGGTCACCGAATTCGTCAGCGTTTGATTCGCTCCGACATTGCCGCCGCCCACTCCGCCATCCCAGACGGACCCATTTCCAAAAGTAAAGACACACGAAGGATCCGGCGGTAACGGGGACATGTTTTTCAGCGTCTCCAGAATTGCCGTATAATCTGCATGATTCACCAGGTTCGTCCACTCATCCGGGTCGCTGGCGTGGTCATACAATTCCTGCGATCCGTCCTCATATTCAACATGCCGCAGATCTCCCACCTGCACAGCTTCGGTACCGTGCTTATAGGTAAACGCCGGATAATCCCACGAGGCTGCCGGGTTTTCCAGCAAGGGGCGAAGCGTTTGACCCCGGTTCTCAGGATTTCCAGGCAAGCCGCACAGATCGACCAGCGTCGGATAGATATCCAACAGACTCACCACACTCGTGCACTCGGTATTGGTGGCCATCCCCGGGGCTTTGATGATCAGAGGTGCCACTCCGGATCGATCCCATAGCGTATGTTTCTGGAAGGTATTCTTCTCGCCCATATGATAGCCGTGGTCCGACCAAAGGATCACAATCGTATTGGTGCTGTAGGGACTGGCCTCCAACGCATCCAACACCAAGCCGATCTTGGCGTCGGCATACGTAATGTTCGCGAGGTACGAATGGACAATATTCGTCCACTGATTGTTTTCGATCGCCCATTCGGTTCGGGGGTAGCCGTCGTTGATGTTATCCAGCCCGGCCTGCGGAATGTCATCCCAGTCATCCGGATTGTATGCGGGCATGACCAACGTATTCGTATACAGGTCGTAATAACTCTGGGGCACATACCACGGCACGTGGGGATGCAGAAATCCGACCATCAGCATAAACGGTTCAGTATGGGTTTCCTGCAATCGGTCTACCGCCCATGCGGCGGATATGGAGTCGCTCATATCCGCCTCGGTACCTGTGCCGTTGTCGCCAACATAAATTCCCCAGTCGGTCAATGTGGAAGCCGTATCCGGGTTTAAGTCTGGCGGCCAGTTGCTTCGAATCCGGTTTCCCTCTGCGTCCTCGTTAAAGTCCCAGCCTTCCCGTCCACCGGAAAGATCCACGCTGCCGGATGGGATGTGATTGTGAAGCACTTTGCCCACCGCCATGGTTTTATAACCCCGATCGCCTAAATAGGTATGCAGCAGGGACGTCCCCAATGCCTCGGCATTTTCTTCAACCTCGCTATCCTCAGGCTGGGTTTTACTCGCATTGAGCTCCGAAAAATAGACGCCGCTCATGATGCTTGCCCGGGACGGTCCGCAGAGCGGGTATGCACAGTAGGCCCGGGAAAAGAAAACCCCCTCGCTCGCGAGCCTATCCATATTGGGCGTGATCGCATTCGGGTCCCCGGCAAAGCCCGTCCAATCATTCAGATCGTCCACCGCAATGAACAGTACATTCGGGGTTTGCCCAAAGCACACATTTGCAAGGACCAGCCCAATAGCCAGTGATTTCAGAAACCGCGGTGCGACCTCCGACACATTTTTCCAAACATTGGAAAATCGGGATGTATTCTTCATATGAGCTGCAATAAACATCGATTGTCCATTTCTACTGAATCTGCAAACGGTAATACGCATTTGTGGTGGTTGAATCGATATACTCCATAATAGAGCCGGTTCCTATGGCGGTGTATATCTCGTCCCAATCGGCGGGCAGCAGTGTCGAGGTTCGTTCCAGTCCATAGGCACGGTCTTCAAGCGATGGCCATTCAATTCGGAACGAACCATTAGCCAATGTTTCCACCACCGGTATTACAAAACTTGAATCCGGATCGTTCGGATCGCTTCCCGCAAAGATCTCTTCGCCGTCTGTCTGGCCGTCGCCATCCGTGTCCGCCAAGGCTGGATTGGTACCGAACGTTTCGGTTTCGGCTTCGTCGCTGATTCCGTCGCTATCGGAATCTTTTTTCAGGACAATTTTCAACTGCGGGCCGGAGCCGCTTTCCATGGACTGAATGGTTTGCCCGCCGAGCTGCGTATCGCCGACCTCCAGCGAGGGCAGAGTGACATCCCAGCGCGGGTCCTGTGTGATCATGAAGGAAACATCGCGGCCGGGCTGGCTTTTCAGGAAGTCGGTCACGTCAATGAAACGTTCTTTGTTGCTTTCATTCGGAAACACCAGCTGCCCTTGAATATAGGCGCTCTCGCCCTGCCCGTCGACCACCCGGTTGGTGATCAGGTTGCCCGTCGCGGCTCCCTTCAGCAAATTCGGTGCGTTGTCCCAGGTCAGGGAGGACGCCGACCATGAATCGTCATCGAGTCCGTAGACATGGGCCTGGGTCAGATCATTCGTATCGCTCTTGCCGGTGACTTCGAGAACGGCCATGTGGATATCCGGTGGATAAAAGAGAGGCAGGTTAAACTTAATGAACGATGCGCTGCGGCCGTCGGGTGTTTCGGAATCGTTACGCACCCGCAAGGTGGTATTCGCTCCGTAGTTGCTTCCCGAGTTCACCCCGTCGGCAACCGTTGCATCCTCGACGGCATCGATCACCAGTTCATCCTCAAGCGGCCCCTCGGGAATCGTAAACAGCCAGACGGTTTCTTCGGGCTGGACCATCACGTTATCCGCACCGTCGAACAAGGTGCCGTCCGCGGATACAGTTCCCCATTCGCGACCCGTGCCGTAGCGGGTTTCGCTGACCTCTTCGAGCAGGAAGCGAGAGCCTGCGGGAATGTTCCAGGCGGAGGTATCGATCGTAAGCGGCGTTGAACCGCCCGCCAGTTCACTGGACGAGTAGACATAATAGTTTCCCGTTTCCGGAACATGGGTGGCACGAATTTCGAGGCCATCCAGACTGCCGTCGGCAGGCCGGTAAAAATCCTTCTGTTCGCCGCCAGCCTTGAGCGCCTTGGCAAACAGCCGCCAGACTTCGGCCGCGCGGGTCGATCCGCCGTAATCATACGGCGCACCGCTGTTCTGGACATAGTGCATGCCGTTTTTTCCGACCGGATAGTTCGGGCCATCCTTCGTCACCTGCCCGAACTTAAAGCAGTAGAGTTCCTTGCAATACTGATTCGCCAGATTCACGCCGATGGCGCCGAGGCGCGAATATTTCGAAGGCGAATCGATCGTTTTTGTTAGTCCATCAAAGGTGGACGCGGTGTGGACATTAAACTCGGAAATACTGATCGGGAAGCGGCCTTCCGGCATATCGGCATTCAATGCACTTCTCAGACCGCTGAGATGACTTCCGAAATTCGCGGCGGATTCATTGTATTCGTGGTAGTCGTAGCGGTGAACGACATAGTAGTCCTCGTTCGTTTCACCGAGGAAGTTGACGTGACGGTTTTCGACCATATAGTCACCCCAACCGGTTCCATTGTAGTAATCCGCTCCGCTGGTCGTGACCGGCCCATAAACAAGCGGCTCCAACGATTTTCCATACATTGAATTTACATCGGCGATGGCGCTCTGAATGGCGTCGGACGCCAACTGGAGACGCATCAGCCAGTTTGCGGGAGTGAGGCCGTCGGCATTGCCATGGTTCGGCTCGTTGAACATCTGGAACCGGTGTACATCAAAATGACGGCCGAGATAAAAGGCCTGTGCATAGTAGTGTTGCCAAAGCTCCCATTTTCCCGCCCAATCGCTGCTTCCAGTGATTGGAAGGTGGCTCTCCTTGGCGGTGGCCTGGACGAGCACATCAATGCCCAGTTCATGAAGCTTGCCAACCGCATGGTTCACCGTGAAACGATTTCCACTGCTGGAAGTGCCGAACAGCTTGTTTTCGTAGCGGTCGTTGAAATAGGTCCAGTTAATGTAGGACTCGTTCAGCGGGTCAGCGCGCAGTAGATCCTTCCGCGCGAGAAAACCGGCAAGGTCGGTCACGCCATCGCCCCATCCCGCAATGTCGTCGCTGGATTCCAGCGTAGCCGGAGAAATGAACATGCGTGCGCCGTTCACGCCGGAATAGCGCCACCAGTCGTGCGAGTTACTGTCCTCATGAAAATGACCGAGGTTGTACGCTATGATATCCGGATTGCTGAGATCTTTCGTCGCCTTAACGGTCAGTGTTCCCGTCGTTCCCGGTTCCACGGTCGGCGCAATCGCAAGCGCAAAATCCCTGGCATCCGTTCCTGTTCCTTTAAGGGTTCCGTTTTCATAGCCTGCGCCACCGGCATAGACATCATTTAACACCGAAGTGGTTCGTAACCACTCAAACCCTGGGTTAAAGTCGCCCTCGTTTTCTTCAGTAATCTGGACCGCATAACCAGAAGTTCCCACACTGTTTGTTAGGAACACGGGCGTGGTCAGGTCGATTCGGGCAATGGAATCAGTTCCCCCAACATTTTGAAACGTGAATGTGCCGGAGTAATTGGTACTCACCGCCACCAAGGTGGCCGCACTAACATCGGCAACTTCAAAAATCCGTACCGTCATGCTCCAGTCAGCAGTTCCACCACCAGAGTCGGTCTCGTACGCCAGATAGATTGCCCCCGCCGAAAATGCACTTGTCACAGTAAATGTTTGCGCGAGCGAAATATCCGCATCGTCACCAAAGCTGGCACCGGCTACAGGGGCAGCAACGACCTCAGCGGACTCAGGAAAATCAGTGTCCGTAAAGCTGATGGAATCCGCCTCCGCCGCGGTGAAACCAAACACGACACCAGCAAGCAGCATCCATATTTCAATTTTAAATCGTTGCCTCATTATTTCCCTCCACAAGTTAATCCGTTGTAATTTTAAGTTGCATAAATTGTTGTTCTTCCGCATCGACAGGAACACGGTTTGTTACCAGTTGAAAGGCGGCATCAAGCACAATCATCCCGGCCTCTTCCGTTGCGTTGGTCGCAGGTTCAGAAAGCAGATTAGTGGTTGAACCCACCATATACACCAACCCACGGGCTGAGGCATCGATGCGCCGACGATAGATCAGATTCATGTAGTTGGTTCCGTTATCCCGTACTACATCACTATAGGGCAGGTACAATACAGCGTCGCTGGTCAAGGAATGTGAACCCAGTGCATATTCTACCAGATTAAACATTCCGTCCCCGTCGGGATCTGCGTCGAATGCATCGTCCACCCCATTGGTCAGCCCCTGATTCACAGCCCAATATTCATACGTTTTCTGCCCGGCAACGGGCACAACTGTAAAGCTGCGTAATCCAACATCCACATCGGTTCCATCCTTTGCGGTGGTCATGAGCAAGGTCATCTCCGTTCCTGCCGGAACCAGCGTGTTTCCCAGATCGTGGATATCGCCCGACGGTCCATCCGCCATCACGATATCCGGAAAAGCGCTCGAAGAGAGAGTCAGTTCCGCGTCGTCATCCTGTTCGACCAGTTGCATCGTTTTCAGCACCACATCCACGTTAAAGGAAAAGACCCACCCCTCGTTCGGATTAAAATATTTCCATTCCGCACTGGAGCCACTCTGATTTGAACCATCGTGGTTGATGCCCAGAAAGTCGGCAGAGCCCGTGATATTTAATCTATGGTCGAAACCTTCCGATGCGCGGGTTCCATCCTGCCCGATCACATCCAGCGCCGTCAGCGTAACATCCAGACCAGTGCCCGAGTCAGGCAACGTCGCACGCGACCCAATCTGTCCGCCCCCGCTCCCGCCGTCCCAGACCGAATCGGCCAGAAAATCATACGTCACGCCCTGATGCTCGAATGCGCCGATATCCGCTCCGGCCATGGCCACCACCGCTTTCACAATATCCAGTCCGCCGTTGTTCGCAATCGGCAACGCGGCGTCAATACAGAGCGAGTTCGTCTGGAGCTGATACCCGCTTAGCCCAACCATTGTGGTCAGGTCAATATCAGTGCCTGCCACCCCTGGCTCAACAAACAAGGGGTCGGCTACCAGCGGACTGGTATCTGCAGGGTGCGGAATCACGTTGAAGTAGACATTATTGGCAAAGAAACAATTGGTCCCTGCGGCGTTTACCCCCAGGCTCGAATCATTCGGATCCTCAAAATAAAAAATGTTGTTTTCAAAAATCGTATTGAGCGGGGTCCGCTCCCGGGGAAATAAACTCGAGTTCAACCCCGCCTTCACAAAATGGGTATTGTTGTAGACGTGAACACTTTCGCACTCGGTGTAATCTTCAAAGCCGTACCAATAGAGTCCTTGTTTCTCGTTCTGGCTGACGTTGTAGCGGATAATCACATTGCGATTTTTCTTTTTCATGATCCCGCAAAACCACTCGTTGTCGTGGCTGTAGTTGTATTGAATAATCGTATCCACACAGTTGAAATCGGCATCGAATCCGCCGCGATCCACATTGTCATCACCCACATTACCGTAGGCCTCGTTATACTGAATTTTAATGCCGGCGGTATCAAAACAAAAGATGCTGTGCCCGGAGCTGTAGCGACTGCTGTTTGCCAGGGTATTATGTTCGTAAACCGCATTCAGACTCGCTCTGGCAATGATGGCATTCCGGCCCGTGCGGTTCAGATAGTTCCCTGCCACATAAACACGCGTCCAAAGGTTTTCTGTAAACAATCCACCATCCGGAAGTAAATCCACGTTAGCATGTTTGGCATAGTTTCCGATCCCCACTCCACCGACATCCTCGATCCGGTTATTCGTTATCCGTAGATCATCAAAAATGGTGCTCTGACGAGCGTCATGTACGCGGACATGAATTCCACCACGCCCCTTGCCGCCCACGCTTCCGTTCACATCATGAATATAATTATCATCGATATAAACATGGGTATACGTATCATTCACGTCAGCGAACACATAAATGCCAAAGAGGTCGCCCTGGTCATCATCGGAGCCATCGGTATTGGTTATTTCCAATCCCTGGATTTCCCAATACGAAGGATTCAACAGCCGCACCCCCGCTTCGTTCACTCCCATGGCGTGAATCTGCGGCCGATCACCCGCACCATACGCTCCGATACGAATGGGTGCCGCCTCTGTTCCGGTTCCCGACGGATTCAGCATGCCGGTGAATTGCTTACCGCGTTCAAGCAGGATTGCATCGCCTGGCTGCAGCACGGCATTGGTGACAGCATCAAATTCCGACTGTATACTGACCAGATAGTCGGTTGCGAAACACGATGCAGTCAGCATGAGCAACAGTAAAACAGAATGTTGTTTTCTAATATTCATCGGCTTCGGGTTTATCGTTTTAAACAAATCATACTTAAAAAATGCAGCCAAATGCGTACACCATGGCCCGTTACTTCAATGATATCGCTACTCCATCTCAATTGTAATCTGATAGAATCCGGCATCTTCATCCGAATCGCTGGTATCCGTCCAGCTGTTTTGGGTATATGGGAGCCCATTGGTCACCATCTGCCAGTCATTGGTTAAATGATCCGTCCAGTAGACACTGTACACACGCCCGGAAATGGAGAACCAGTCTATCGTGACGTCGGAAGAAAACGAGCTGACTCCGTTTACAGAGAACCACTCAGATTGATCATTCGGGTCCGTACCGGCAATGAATTCGGAGAAGTTATCAAACCCGTCCGAATCGGTGTCCACCGTATAACCCGGATACCCGGCCGCGAAATTCGTGGAAACCCAGGCATCAAAGCCCTCATAGGCAGGGAAAAGCCGGATCGCCGTAATCTGACCTTCGGATGTTCCGGAGCTCCCCCCGTTTGCGGCCGAGTAATAGGTGCAGAAAAGATATTTGGCGTCATCATCCACAAAGACCGCCCCCATGCCCATGGAGTTCGGGTCGGCATAATCATCCGGATCGGCTCCCGGATTGGCCGCCTGAACTGCAGCCGTTATTTCGTCATCCGTCACCACGACATCGAACATATAGAGGCCATCACTATTCGTGGCCACGGTCCATTGCTCAAAATCAGGATTACTCAAGTCGAGAACGATCCGGTAGACATCATCGTACAAGTCCGTCGCACTATTTGCCCGCACGTAGAAAAAGATTTCCAATTGCTCCTCCTCTGGAAGCAGATTCAAGCTGCAGTGATTCAGGCGCAGGCCGTCATCCTGACTTCCACTGTAAATCCGTCTGCCGGGATGCGGATTGTTTGGATGGTTTTCAAATTCGGATGAAGCGAGGAATGTCGCCGCAGGTGAGAAATAGGAGCTCTGCCCACCGGGATTTGCATCGTTAATCCACAGGTCACTCGGGGTGGATTCCTGCGTCCAGGCCATCTGGAACGGCTCAGCCGTTGACGTTTCGAGATCATCGGCCGGCGGAGCCCAAGGATCCGCAGGATTGGACGCCATGCCCATGATGGCGCGCTTGGAGAGCGAATAATAATTGCCATTGTATTGGAACACCCGCTGATAGACATCACCGAGGCAAACCTCACGCGTAATCCCGTCAAAGGTCACTTCGACGGGACCGTGCCCGGGATCCCCTCCGGCCTCATCCGGGTCATTAAAATTCAGGCCCCAGGCACTGGTGGCTACAAAATTTTTATGCTGCTGAGGAACATACTGATCGGTTGTCAATGTGGTGGTGGACGGCTGGTTTTCTCCGTGATAGTACATCACGATCTGCTGACTGACGTCATCCGCGTGGACATCCGGGGAAAACACATGGTCATAGTCTTCGCGGGTGGCATCCGCATCGGTGTCGAACACGCCCCTTCGAGCCTGACCGTTATAGGTGCCGCCCAGATTAAACTCCGTCCAGGGTCCCTCGAGCGTCTCCGCCCATTTCATCTGGATATAGGCCGCCGTATGAGCCCCGTAATACATATAATAGTTCGCATTCGTGGCAGCGCGCTGGGCTGGAGGGATCCACTCCGGCACGCGGAGCACCGATGCGTTAGCGGATCTTCCGGTCGATTGATCGGCAATAACCGCACCGTCGGCTACCAGCTCGAAACCGTAGGCTTTATAGGGTGTAAGCTCAACCGGAGTCGTGTTCATTGAAACCGCTATTGATTCAATCCGGAATGGATCGGTTCCTGTATTCGAAAGTGTAATGGAGGTTCCGGCCGGCACCTCTAGATCCAGTGCCCACAGGAGGTCTTTGGAACCCGGGGTCTTCTGGATCTCAACTTGTGTCGCAAACGCCGATGATAAGAGCCGAACTTCCGCCCCCTCCCCAAACGATTCAAACTCGATCTCCGTCAAGGTGACATGCTGATCAAAGCTGAAGACCCACCCTTCTGCGGTGTTAATATTCTCAGCCCAATCGTTTGTGCTCCAACTGTCTACACTCAAAGCGTTATAATGGTTCACATACACCACGTTATTCGACCCATCCAATGCGCTGGATCCATCGTCTCCAATGACATCGACCGTTGTAAGTGTGACGGTGCCGGTTGCGGCCGCGATCGTCCAGCTTTCGCCGGGGCCGCCGTTAATAGCTTCAGCATCCGACCCATCAACGAAGTCGAAGACCTCCGCGTGGGCAAAAAATGCTGCGGCCATGCCCGCCATACAAATCAGTAACGTTCTGGTGCTTATAAGAATCATTAAACTCTCTTCCGGATACTTAAAATGGCGTACATGTGATATGAAAGACGCCCCGCAATCATGCGGGGCGCTTCCATTACGATACGATACGGTATTGCTTAGTCGATCGTAACGTTGAGCTGCATGAATTGTACTGCTTCGTCATCCATTAAAACGCGATTGGTGACTGATTCGAAGGTAGCATCAATTGCACCAGGAGTCAGTTGCTCTGTCGCATTGGTAGCTGGTTCCAGAGTCAGATTCAATGTTGATCCCACTTCATAGGTCAGGCCGCGGGCGACAAAGTCGGTGCGGCGGCGATAGACATAATTCAGATAGTTGGTGCTTCCATCTGCCAGCACTTCATATCCCGGCAGGAAGGTCGCCGCATCGTCCGACAGCGCGTTACCACCCAGCGCATATTCGAGCAGATTATCCATATTATCTTCGTCTGGATCATCATCATACGCAGCAACACCATTGGTGAGGCCCTGATCAGCCACCCAATCTTCATAAGGCGTCGTAACGACTTTGTTGGTAATACTAACAGACAGCGAATCGATCCGAAGCTGCGTATCCGCTGCAGTGTCTAAACTGGTCATCTGGAACATGACGTTCGTTCCGGCCGGAATAACGATCCCCGTAAAGTCCCATACACCACTGGTGTTACCATCACCTTCGCCCTGCATCACGATATCGGAGAATGCGGGAGAGGAAATGGTCATTTCGGTTGAGACACTCTGACTGGCCAGGTCTACTTGATCGAGAGATACATCTACATCGAAGGAGATCACCCAGGCCTCACCGGGATTGAAATCGCGGGATTCACTCCCGTAGTCAGCATTGCCTAAGTTAGCCGAATTGACCCCCAACGCATCAACACTCTGAATATTGGTCTTGTTACTGGTACCATTGGTCGCGCTTGTACCATCCCCACCTATAATTTCAACCGTTGTGATGGTGATTTCTTCGCCAAGGTTATTGGCACGCGTCATGGTCACCCCTAATCCCTTGTTATCGAACTCTCCGCCATCGACAAAATCGAAAAATGCGGGTTCCGGGGAAACATTATTATCCTCAACGGTCAGCGTTACGGTAGCCACAATACTGGTCGCCAATGGCGTAAAAGCCTTATAGGCAAAGGTTTCGACACCGACAAACCCGACATTCGGGGTGTAGGTAAAACCTCCATCAACAGAAACATTTAATGTGCCGTTATCAACCGTATAGTCGTCTTCCATTACAGACAAATCGTAGATCAGTGAGTTGTTAATATCATTATCAAGCACGTTACCCATAATATTCGAGTCCCCGAGTCCCAAATCCATCGCATAGCTATCGTCTACGGCCGTGGGGGGAGCTTCCGAAAGAACGGCATTCAACGTAACAGTTGCTGGTGCGCTGGTCACGGAACCGCTGACCGCCGCATAGGTAAAGGTGTTGGTACCATCTGCCAAGCCGGAACAGGAGAAGCTTCCGTCGGCATTGAGGGTTAGTGAACCGGATGAAATATCGTCGACAAGAACAACAGAATCGGCCCCCAAATCATTGGCTAACACACCGGGAGCGGCCACATTCGTACTGGAGGAGAGTGGTAAGATGTATTCATCATCAACTGCCAACTGCGCCGAAGGAATCACCGATAAGCTATCATAATCCCCTGCAAAGTCCGCGACTCGTCCTGCGATGCCAAACTCAATGCCCGACGGAAGACTGGCGGCGGGGATGGTACTCAAAAGAAGGTCTTCACTTCCACCTTCGTCCGCATTGACGACCGATAAAGCGAGATCCAGATCTCCAGCTCCGTTAAAATCCCCGTACAATGTGAGCGTATACTCCGAGCCATTAGTAACACCGCCTGAAGTTCGATTTACGGGATCAACATTGGCGTTACCGAAAGCATAATCCCGAATACGGAGTTGGCCGGATCCAGTACCTTGATTGGGGTAGAAAATAGCCGTCAGACCGGTTGAATTGGTCGTATCTGCCAGGAATACAAATCCGAAACGAGAAAAGGCGACTCCTCCGTTCGTGCTCATCGTTACCGTGGAAGTCATCGTAAAGTCCGTCATGGCCGCAGCACTTAAATCCGTTTCCACGGTGGCATAGCCAGAAGAATAACCCGCATTGGTTCTTGCCAAATGGAGCGAGTCAGCATGTGTAGACCACAAAGGATCACCCACAGTCGATTCCGAATCCGTAACCGTGTAAATATTGGTGTTTAAAACGTCTACCTGCCCGACACCCGTGCCGTAGTCGTCGGTGAACGGTGCAGCGACCTGCGCAACACTACTCCAGGCCACCAGACTTGCGGCCAGCAATGCTGTCTTCATGATCCTTTTTTTTCTCATCTTTACCTCTCCTGTTTGATGTACCGCATACGATGTCCGCCCGTCGCACACCGCCTTGTTTTAATAGATGATCCTGCCAAATGGGGATTGGGACACGTATTCATATTTTTTTTCAGAGTTACCATTCGTTCAGCGGTTCAATCTCATACATGGAAACCGATGAGTCGCCCCCCCATTGAGGTGAAAATAAAAGGGCAATGGTCAGTTTTCCGTTCGCCTCCGGAATGCGGACAACGAGGCGGCTGACGCCTTCGTTGCGTTTTTCCGGGGGTTCCTGCTCAGCCGACTCCACCGAAAACGTTGCTCCAGCAGGAGAGAGTACGCGGGCAATCAGTTCTTTTCCTTCAAGTCTTAAGATTGCCCGGCCTGGTTCCTGAACCGTGATTTCTGCATCGGTGGTCATGCCCCAGACCGCCTCGCAGGGAGATTGGATTTCGAATTCATCCTGAATGAGTACGGCCCGCCGTTGATCCACCATCGCTACCCCGCGCATCACGTTCGAGGCATGGGATGCGTAGGCTTCCGATAAGTCGATCTGCACAAACGGAAATTCATTCCCCGCCTTGAACCGCGTTATTTCGGCAACAGCATTGGCATCTTGGTTTTGGCCACCGAGCAGCGGCACGTTATGGCTGAATGAATTCAGACGGTAATAGTTCCAGCGCCGGCCGCCTTCCCGGTATTCCCAGTAGCCCTTCAGCGCATAGCTGTCCGCCCCGAGGTCGCGCGCCCAGCGCACACCGAGCGCATCCAGCTCAAAGTTTCCCAAATCGAGATGACCATGATGGGCCTGGTTATATCCCGCTTTGATCCCGACAAAGAGCGCGTTCGGATCATCCCACGCACTGCGAAACAGGGCCGTCTCAACCTGCCCGTTCAACAGACGGTCTAATTCGGGCGGCGCAGCGGTTTTCCCGGAACGCGGGACATACCACATGACATGCAGCGGATCGATATCCCCGGGCTGCATGATTGCATACTCTGCGTCCGAGAAATCGGCATTTTTGAACCGCCGCGCAAGCCAGAACTGGCAGGGCGCAGAACCGTGTTGCTGAAAATCACCGGCATCGGCATAGCTGAAATAAAGTCCGGGCGGTCCCGTCGAATAAATGGGCACATATCCGGTCATCGAAAAACCCTGTGCTTCCGACAGATCAAAGTCCGACCCCAGAGCCGTCTCCAGTGCCGACAGCGCGAAGACCGTGTAGGTGGTTGCATAACGCCAATAGTTGAGCCCTTCCGCCCAGACTCCATCGGGTGCGTAGGACGCCATTGCAGTCGGCAGGTTCCGCAGCGCGTTGGCCAGAATAAACTCGGCGATTTCGGGTTCGGACTCCGCAATGGCCAATGCCCCGACCAACAGCCCGCCATTGCATACCTGATTCCAGTTATAGCCGTAGGTAAAGTGATGATAGCCACTGCGGTAACGATCTATTCCCGGTTTCAGCGCATTATTGACCAGCGCGGTTCGTATACGTTTCCGGGTCGGCTCGTCCATTTCATCATAAATCCAGTCGTAGCCGACCCCGACGGCATGCGCCATCTCGGCCGGGTCGAGAAAATGCCGGGGATACCAGCTCGGAAAATCGCAGACATTCAGCAACGTTTCTTCAATTTTCTGTGCGTATTTCTTTTCCCCGGTCCAGCGCCAGGCGATTCCCAGCTCATAAATCCGGTGCATGCAGGCGCGACTGGTTCCGAGTATGCTTTTGTTTTCCCGATAACGAAACGGCTTCGCCTCCAACTGCCCGTCTGCTTTAAGAATCACAGCGCGCACAAACTCCTGCAGGGTCTCATCGTGCACAGCCTGTTGTTTCAGGTTGCGCAAGGCATCCTCTTTCAACATCAGCCTAGGATGCTTATCCGCCAACGAGTCAAGCAATTGACCTCCCGGCACACTGCGGTCTTCGGCAAAGGAAGCACGACACAATAAAAACGACAGTGTTGCCAGCAAGATATACCGCATCATATTCATCTACCCCCGGTTTTCTTATTCCTCAGCAGACCGAAACCGTGCAGTGATCACCGCCCCTTTCACTCCGAGCTGCTTATCTCCTGCCCCTCAATAGAAACCATTCAGCAACCACAATCGAGTTCATTCGCACTTTTCCCTCTAAAAAATGCTATGAGTCCCAAAACAAGCCGTGTGCAAAATTTATAGTTTCCAATGTTTGGAAAAAGGACCACGATTTTCCAATGTCTGGAACACCCCGAAACGGTTTGAATCAGCGGCTTGATGGCATCACAGCGATCGACTCAACCCGCGCGATATCGCCGGCGATTAATTTGATTTCGATCGGCGTATGGGCAGCAATGGATCGGTTCAGCGTGAACAACCCGCCCTTTATCGTGCTGCGTGACACTTCAGTCTCGAAATCTTCAGCGCCTTCACGCAATGCGAGTTTGAATTTATCGGGCTCGTCCATCCCCGCAAGATCCAGCTCGATGGAGGAGATATTTCTATCGAAGGTAAACACCCATGCCTCGCCGACATCAAAATTGTTGTGGTCCCCCTGCCCGCTGGCGGATCGAATACCGATCGCATTCACTCCGGCATGAATGTTGACCTTGCCCCCCTTGGTGACGCCATCGACATCTATGATTTCGATGGTTGCCATGGTGATGCCATCAACAGTCATCGAGGTACCGACCGGGACGTTGTCGAACGCGGTCTTGTTATTAAAATCAAAAAGAACGCGTTCCCCCTCTTCAGCGATTATTTCGCCAATGCCCCTGAATTTCGGCTGCGTGAGCGATGAGCCCACCTCACGCAAATCAATCGGCTGGATGCCGAGCTGTTCGACCGGCGAGCCTTTTTTAAAGCGGTAGATGCCTTGTTTCGCGGCTTCTTTATCGAACATCGGATCGGCATACACGATTTTCACGTCGTCCTTCCCCAATGCGACCTGTTCGCCGGAGAATAAATCGCTGCCCAGCCCGCTCTTGGGAACGTAAGGCTTGCTCGTATTCTCGGTGAAATAGATGGATTTTTCCATCTTCGGCAGATTCAGAAAGAAGGGCCGCTCCGTTGCGCGGCTATCCGTCAGATAAAGCCCACAACTCGATTTCGAAGAGACCGGCGGCATAAAGATATTTCCGACCGGCAATACCTGCTTGGTGCCACCCATCCACCCCGGCTTGGATCGCCCGCGAAGAAAGGTCTCCGTGAAAATAAAGTTATTGAAGACATCGGCAGCTCCCTTGAGACCGAGTCCCTGATCCGACTCTGTGATCACATTATTTTTAATGATGGTGAAGCTCGGATTGTCGTCCAGCCGAACCGCGCCTGCCGTGCCGTAATTCTGATGCAGGTAGTTATTTTCCACCACATTGTTTTCACCCATGGCAGAGAAATAAATCGCATTGCCGTCGTGCAGCTTCAGAAGCACACGGGAGATATCATTCATCGCGATGAAGTTCTCGCGGGAGTGCAGAAGCGGCATGAAGTTCGAAAGCCGGTTCTGATACTGAGCCTTAAGCCCTTTCAGGATGTAGGGTTCGCACTCTTCAAAACGAATCGTGGATACCCACGCACGCCGGAACGGGATACGCTTTACCAGATAAAACTCATGCGGACGACAGCTGCTCACCGCGATGCCGTTGTAGGGAAGATCATGGATGGTATTATGAGTGATTTCGTTGTTTCCGCTTTGTGCGATAAAGATGGCTGGAGCATGCCAGAGAATTTCACCGGCATGGTGGATGTAGTTATCGTGAACGACATTGTTTTTGTTCACGTCTTTCGTTCCCGGACCATAGCCGCTGAGCACAATGCCGCCACCACCCAGGTATTTCAGAAGGTTGCCGGAAACCTCAATCCGCTGACAATGCAGGTCCAGACGGATGCCCGTGCCGCTGCTTGACTTGATGGTGGATCCCTTGATCGAGCAGTCTTCCGCATTGCGGAAACGGATCACGGCATTGGCCTTGTCATACATTTCCCAGTCGTGCTGCAGGCCTTTGTCCTTCTCCGACAGGCTATCCCGCACACCATGGATAAACGTCAGTCCTTCGAAATGAAGGTGCGACGCAAAGGGTCCGTCTTCCCGTCCTTCAACCCGGATAAATTCCTGAAGGTACGGAGCAACGATGTTCATTTTGCTGATCTCGTTTTCCGGCCAGATATAAAGACGGCCTTCAGCACTGTTGAACACCCATTCCCCCGGCTCATCCAGATAGTCGATCGCATTCTCAACCCAGTAGCGATTATTCGGGCTGATCGCCTGATACGTCGGATCCACCGCGAGGTAAGCTATCTTCTTTTTAGTATCAATGCGCTCAAGTGGGATGATGTTGATCATCCATGGACGATCCTTAAGGATGAGCTCGATATCGGAAAGATTTGACCAATTCTTTATGTTGTCGTCCCTGTAGTGAATCGTCCGATCAAACGGAGCAACAGGCTTCCCTTCATACTCCAATTTGCTCGTTAACTTTTTACCCTGCCGGTTCGAGTCTTCTACCTTTTCGACCTCCGCATATTTAAAGCCATTTGATCGTGAGCGCTTCAGCAGTTTCTCTCCATCGTAGAGGGACTTAATATTCCACTTCATTCTTTTCGCACCGGGAATTTCGGCTACCCACAGCTTTCCCTTTGCTTCCATCGCCATACCAACAGGATCGCTGGTACATTTTTTCCAGTTGCTAATTTCGATCCCCCCCGTAAATACCGGCGTTTCACCGGGGAAGGCTTTATAAACAATCGGAGCACCTTTACTGCCTGAATCTTCAGGCGCAAACACCACGGTTTTCCGGAGAGAATAGTTTCCGCCGCGAATCTGAACCTCAAAACTATCTCCGGGTTTCTTCGCTTTCAACTGCCGCACTTTAGCCCGGGCCGCATCCAACGTAGCCAACGGTCCGTCAGCCTGCTGCGAATCAGCCAAACGGCCAGACCACTGGTCATTTCCATCCGGAGCGACATAAAGGGTTGTTTTGCCCGCCCAAACCGAACCCTGAAATAGAGCCATCACAACAAAAAGGATCCGCAGGGGTTGATGCTGCCCTCGAGAACGTATCGGAGGGATGGTTAATGGTGATCTTATACTACGTAGATAATTCATACTTCAAAATTCCTTGATCGTTAATCAATTCACACGATTCTCTATTCAGCGATAATGCGGTAGAATGCGGCCGGATCATCCGGCACCTCGATCGCAATACTGTTCGTCCCGGTTAAGGCGGGAATTCCTGATTCGACCGTCGCCGAGAAGGCATCTGTCGCCAGATTCGTTGAGCATTGCACCGCATAGGTAGCGCCCGGTATATTGGGCCACTCAAACGAAATCGCATCGGCATTCATTGCCACAACAACCGGCAGATGAACGCCTTCAACGGCCACCGAGTCCACATAGCCGAAGTCTGACCCGGCATCCACCCGGAAGCGCAGCCTGAAGTTTGGATTATTGTCGGCACCGACCGGCAATTCAATCTGCGAGACCACTTGCCATCCGGTAAATCCAGTTGTGATTTCCTCAATCGCATTCCAGCTAGATCCATCATACCACTCGCTAACAAAGGCGCTTCCGGCCGACAGGCCGGCGGTATTGCGGGCGTATGTGACCTGAATGCCGGAATGACCGGTTGTATCGATGCCGGTTTCTACATAATCTTCATTATTCATCTTGGCGGATTTTGCTCCTTCATACGCGTTCCCTGAGAGGTAAGCCGTGCTCTCCCAGATCGGAGCAAAGCCCGCATCAAAGCCATCGAAAAATGGGAGATCAACCAAGGTCGCCGATTCCGCTGAAGCCGTTAATTCAAACCAGTTTAGAAGTTGCATTTCTCCGGCCGTTGCTGAAACCGTAAGCGTACTGCTGCCCGCCGAAAGCGTGATCATTTTGTACACCGTAGTCCAGGTTTCACCGGTGTCTATGAGCCGGTTCAGCGTGGTGAGCGGCGTTCCATTTTGTGCCAATTCCAAATTCACCAATCCGGAGCCGGAAGCTACACGGAAGCCGACTAAATAGGTACCAGCTTCCGGTACGTTCACATCATAAGAGATTTCATCGCCTATGGCATCAAACGCTACCATCTCCCCGCCGCCGACATCCGAACTGGGCAGAGAAACCACTCCGATTGAATGATCATACAACTCGGCCTGCACCACCGTCGGCCCCGAGAGGAAAGGAAGTGCAGAAACGGTGATGTTCTTCACCCCGATACCGGTATCCACCCCGTTTGTCGGCGTGGTCATCATCAAGGTGAGTTCGGTTCCAGCCGGAATAAAGCGGTATTCCATATCGTGTATATCACTCGGCTGTCCGTCGGCGAGAATGATGTCGTCGAAAATGGCCGACGACAGGGTCAACTGCGCATCACTGTTCTGGCTCCCAAGCTGAATCGTTTCAAGGAGAACATCTTCATCAAAAGTAAAGACCCACCCTTCATTCGGGTTAAAGTTACGAAATTCTGAGTCATACCCTCCGGGATTCCCGCTCGCATCATCAACGCCAAGATAAGCCGCCGATCCAACTACATTCAGTTTATGCCCTTCACCGTCCGACGCACGGGTGCCGTCCTGGCCAATCATATCGATGGATGTGAGGGTAATGCTTTCACTCGTCTCTGAATTCGTCAGCGAAACATTTGCGCCAATCAAGCCGCCGCCGGTTCCTCTATCGAAGACTGAACCTTCAAGAAAATCGAACGTGACCCGGGTAAGCGCACCCATGTACTCAAACGCACCGATATCGGGCGCACCGTCCGTGATCAGATTCCCCACGATATCCGACTGCACGGATCCTGAAATTGCAACCGCCGCATCAATCGCCGGAGATCCGGTCAGCAATTGATATCCACGCAAACCACCCATGGTCGTCAGGTCAATATCCGTTCCGGTCACACCGGGCATCGTAAGCAAGGGGTTTCCAATGATTGGATTTAAATCCGACGAGTGCGGCGCAATATTGTAGTAGAGATTGTTGTTAAACGTAGCGCCGCTCAGATTCCCCGTTCCAAATGAGGCATCATCCGCATCCTCAAAGTAGAAGATATTGTTTTCAAGCAGGGTATCATGTGGTTTTCGCCCCTCGACAAAGACCGCCGCACTATTCCCTGCGCTCACATAATGCGTATTGTTGTAGATATGCACATTTTCAACGGCCGAATCGCTGTCAAACCCATAGAAATAGAATCCCCGTTTCTCGTCCTGAGTCACATTATAGCGAATAACCACATTCCGGTGGATCTTCTTCATAATGGCAACGAAATATTCGTTATCATGGCTGTAGTTATATTGAATCGTCGTGTCCACGCAGGTGTAATCCGCATCAAACCCACCGCGATCCGCAGAGCTGCTATCCGAGGAGCCAGAGACTGTATTTCCATAGGCTTCATTGTACTGCATAACGCAGCCCACCGTATCGAAACAGAAAATACTATTACCCTGACTATGGAGACCGGGACGCGCAGCGACGTTGTGCTCAACGATCGGATCCTGGCTAATGCGAATAATGATACTGTTTCGTCCCGTACGATTCACATAGTTTCCAGCGATATAAACACCGGTCCACAAATATTCCGCCGTATAACCGCCTGCCGCATGTACGGTCACATTCCCGCAGCTTGATTTCGTGGCGATCCCTACCCCACCGCAATCTTCGATGTGATTATTGGTGATGCGAAGATCATCGATGATGGAGCTATTCAAACTTTGCATATAGACATGAATCCCCCCCCGATCTTTGCCTTCCACCCCGCCATTCACATGATGAATATAGTTATCATCGATATAAATATGTTCATAGACCTTGTCATCGGGACCATTCACAACAACGTAAATGCCAAAAAAATAGTTGGCGTCATTATCCGTCCCATCGTTATTGATGATTTCCAAGCCAGACACTTCCCAAAAGGCAATATCGCCCTCCAAGCGCACCCCCGCCTGATTCAAGCCTTGAGCATCAATCAACGGGCGATCTCCTGATCCAAAAGCACCAATACGAATCGGCGCAGCGGCCGTTCCTGTCCCCGTCGGCTCCAGCATGCCGATAAATGATTGTCCGCGCTCCAGCAAAATCGCATCGCCGGGTTGGAGCACCGCATTTTTAACCGCATCAAACTCGGCCTGCGTACTGACCAGATAATCGGTTGAAAAACAGACCGCAGGTAATAAAGACAGCATAAGTGTCAGCAGCTTAAAGAATGACCCTCGCCGCATTCCATTTGCAAAAAATCTATTCTTAACCATTTAAAGCATCCTTTTCTACGCTGCCCCGTAGGAGCAGGATCCAGACGAAAAAACTGGATTCTAGTATCTATATGAACCCTTCAAGCCTCAATTGGGACAGGAGGAGGCCAACTCTTGACAGATATTCTCATACACAAGTGTCCTCCATCACCGGCTATTCCGCAATAATCCGATAGAATGACGACGGATCATCCGGCAGCTCCAGCGAGATGGAGTTGGTCTCCGTTAAAGCGGGAATGCCATACTCAATGGTATCTAAAAACGCATCCGACACCAGATTGGTTGAACGTTGAACAGCGTAGACCGCACCCGGAATATTGAGCCACTCAAACGCCATGGAATCCGCATTCATCGCCATGAAAGCAGGCTGACCTGGCAATCCATACAGCTCGAGCTCATAAATACTCGGGTTAAAGGTGGATGACAAAACCTGCAATCGGAATCGGGATCCGAACACAGCCGGGAATATTTCGGTCTGCCCATCGACGGGATCTCCGCCCACAAAAGCGGTTATCCAACTGCCGTCGTCATACACCTGAATTTCATACGAGCGAATGCGATTCTGATACTCCACCATGCTCACGCCGTATACGAATGCATCCGCACCCAGATCTACCTCCAACCAAGGGGTAAGTACGCTTGTCGCCCAGCGAGTGGACATGTTACCGTCGAACGCTTTTTCCGGACCGTAGGGGGCGCTATGAACACTACTCGCACTCGCCGTTTGATTCAGTGCAACATTTTCCGGTGTTTCCGGAACCGACCCCTCGAAAACTCCATTGGAAGGCCTTAAGTCATACCAGTTTAACAGCTGCGACTCTCCATCGGTTGCCGTAACGGTAAGTGTACTGCTGCCCGCCTGAAGCGTGATCATTTTATAGACTGTGGTCCAGGTTGCACCTGCGTCAATGAGACGATTTATCGTTGTGAGCGGTGTTCCATTTTGCGCCAGCTCCAGATTGATCAATCCGGAAGAAGAGGCCACACGGAAGCCCACCAAATAAGACCCTGCAGCCGGCACGGTCATCTCGTAGGACGTTTGGTCTCCAACCGCATCAAAACCGACCATCTCTCCTCCGCCTTGATCCGAGCTGGTCTGAACAGTAACCCCGATCGAGCCGGAAAAGGCGGCTGCATCCACCACAACCGAACCCGTGAGCCCTTCGTCATAGATCGCCGCGATGGCCGATTCCGACAGCGCCTCGCTATAGAGCCGGACGTCATCGATCAGGCCATCATAATAATAGCCATTCCCTGCGCCTAAAACGACATCCGTAATGCCACTCATCCATTCGATGTTCCCGGTTTCCGTGTGCCACAAGGCGCCATTCAGGAAGATACTCATCTCGCCGGTAGAGGCATTTTTGGTGAAGGCCCAATGGTTCCAGTCGCCCATAAAGTCTGAATTCGTAGCCGTCTTTTCAATCCGATCATAACCGCCCAGATTGCCCGCATCCCAATAGATTTTCTTACTCCCCCACGGCAGGAGAATTTGCAAGCACCGAGCCCCCCACATATCCGTGGCATACAAGGTGGTATCATTACGCGGTTGGCTTGTGCCGCCATAAACCCACAAGGCGATGGTGACTTGGTCGGTGACATTCGAAAAAGCGGCCCCGGGTAATGTTACGAGAGATGAGCTCCCGTTGAATTCCAGTGCGCTGCCCGTTACACCCGTCGTCCAGGCTGCCCCGTCGATGGTTCCATCAAATCCGTTACCCGAACTATCCGAAGCGATGGTTCCCGCTCCTTCATCAAACAACCATTTGGCTGCGAGGCCGCGCGTTGGGTTTTCTTCAGGGTCGGTGGGCACACCATATAAGTTAGCGACCTCCTCCTCTGATAGAGCCACATTATACAGTTTGACTCCATCAATCATTCCATCGTAATAACCGAGCTGACCGGTGCCCAATGTGACCGACGTGATGTCTTCCATTGTTCTAGTCTTTCCTGTGGCCTCAACCGACAAGACTCCATTGAGATAGATTTTCATCTGGCCGGACGCAGCATCTTTGGTGAAGGCCCAATGGTTCCATGCGCCCTTAAATTCTGAATCAACAGCCAGCTTTTCAATGCGATCACGTTTATCGCCGGTATTACCGGCATCCCAATAGACTTTCCTGCTATCCCACGGAAGGATAATTTGAACGCACCGATTCCCCGAAGCATCCTTCGCCTCAAAGATACAATCTCTGCGCGGTTGGTTTTCACTGCCATAAACCCACATAGCAACCGTGATCTGATTGCTGATCGATGCGAAGGCAGACGCCGGCAACGTCACGATCGAGCTGCTGCCATTAAACTCCAGTGCGCCGCCATCCAGGCCGTCAACCCATACGGCATCGGTAATCGATCCATCAAATCCATTGCCGGACACATCGGTCACCGTGGTTCCCGAACCGTCGTCAAGCGGCCAATCGGCCACAGGACTGCGCTCTGTTGCGCTGTAGCAGATCAGGCCGGGATGTAGATCGCTGTCGGCATTTTCCTTCGTCGCGATTTCCACCATGCGACCGTCATAGTGATAGTCACCCACGTTGTAGTATTCGTTTGAATAGTTATTCACGTTATATCGTACAATACGCGCAACAACGAACGTGAGATCAACCGGATCTGTTCCCTCCGCGCTGGACTTAATATAGTCCGTCACGTCCAAATAATTGTCTACGTAATCCGACGAGTGGAAAGAAACCGCGCCGAGAAATTCGCCGGTTAGTCCCAGCCCCTTTCCTTCTCCGCTGGTGCGGCCGGCATAGTTGTCTTCGATATCCACCATGTCGCCGGTTCCATCCGTTGCGCCCAAGGTAATTCTATCGATGTGATATTGACCCAATCCCGGTGCATCGACGAAGTTCATCGTGGTGTTTTCGTCCCAGTCTTCGTTTGTAACGGCATAAACATGCAAAATTTCGCGTTCGGATGGATCGGTTCCTGTGTTTTTCCCCGACAGCTTCAACAGCGCCTGTCCCATCGTATCCACATTATCTGCACTAAACCGAAGCAGCCCGACGTTTCGTTGTGCAGCGTCGGAATGATGCGTGGACACCTTCATCGTCGCACTTGATCCCTGGTTTCCAGAAGGGATCACCCGCTGCGTGGTATCCTCGGAAGGAGAAACCTCCCATTGACTGACCACGGATCCGGCCATGGGAACCTTCAGCAAAAAGGCGGTATAGTTGGGGCTTGAAAAGGACAGCTCTTTGGAGCTGTTGACGGTCAGAAATTCGGTAATCTGCCCCGTATTTTTTGCATCGACACGCTGCAGCGTCACGACCGTGCCGGCATCGACACTCAACGCGCTCAGATCCAGCGTTACATTGGCCGTGTACCCATCAACCACGGATCCATAGATGTAAACCATCTGTTTTTCACTATCCACAGCCGCCATCGCACGGCGTCCATACCGTCCCCCCACGGTTGCAGAAACAGGGATTAATGGTTTTCCGCCCCGGAAATGGCGCGCATACATTTGGAAGCAGGCGCCCCCGCGGGTAATCCCACCTAAGTTTTTCTTTGTGGAACTGGTATACCCCAGCTTATTGCCTACACCTTCGTAGACCGCATCACCCTGAGACTGCCCCGTTTTAAAGACAAAAATACCGCCGTCATCGCCGAGTCCATTCGGGCCGTACACCGCTGAAGCTTCCAAAATCTGGGCCATACTGATGCCGAATAACAGATCTTCCGTATCGAGTCCCCGCCCAGTAAAGTTTCCGCCCGTACTCGTATTATACTCAGTAATCACTATGGGGAAGTCGCTGCTCGGATCATTGTGTGCATTCGCAATATCATTGCGCAGAGTCTTTAGAATATTTTCCGAATCTTCCGCATTCTGGCCATAGCGGTGATAGTCATACACCCCATAGTTCCACGGATTGTTCGCATCATAATTTCCGTAAATATCGTACTTCACTTTTTCCCACGAAACACTTCCCCAGCCATGCGGATCATAGCCCGGTGTACCCGCCTGCGGATTCGGATAATCGTAATCCCAGTACGCTCCGGCACAGGTCGGACCGTAAAAATCCAGCTCTAGCGATTTTCCGAAATCCCGGTTCACATCATCAATCGCCTTGCGCATCGCATCTGCACTCACCAGCCAGTGGCTTTCCCAAACGTCATAGAGCCCCTCGTTGTGATGCGGCTCATTCCGGTGCCCATACATCGTGACATCATACTGCGAAGAAAAGTAATAGACCATGGCATACCAGGACTTCCAATATTTGAAGATCGCCTCCCAATCATCCGTGATCGGCACATCCCCTCTAATAAATTTCGAATTCACGAGCAGAGGATCAATACCCAGATCAAAAAGATAATGATGGAATTCCGGAATCCCTTTGGCTTGCACGTCACTGGCAAAAAGAGCCCAATCAATATAAAAATCCGACGCGGTGGCTTGGCGAAGAGGATCCTGTCGGATCGCTTCCGAGGCGGCGTCAAAAGCCGCGGCATTCGTGATGCCACTGATATCCGGCAAATCAGAAAATGGGGGTTTATACCCACCGCGATGTTCGGTAATTCCATACCAACTCAAATAATCATACCCGGTCAGGGGGTTAACCTGCCCCGTCGCGCCCATAATCTTGGGAATACGCCATCCATTCGGAGCCTGTAACTCCATATCCCAGTCGCTGGCCGCCCACGAGAAGGATCCCGTCGAGAGCGCCAACCCCAGTACCATCAGAAAACAAACCGGCTTTAATCCATGCATCCTACTCATCATTCTCATCCTTTTTCCCGTGCAGATCGTGTGTAACTCTTATTCGAGCTAGTATTGTTTACTACCTGTTCAGACCAACGGGACATTGGGACACAACAGTCGTTTTTTTCGGAGAATACAATGGAACGAAACAAATGCCCTCACACCCTATTGCCAATGCCCCGGTGTTTACAAACAGCTTACCACACAAATGCCCTCCTTGCTTAAACAAGAAGGGCATCCGTCATTTTAACAGAACAATATTTACTCGACGATTACCCGATAAAACTCCGCATTCTGGTTTTGAGGAGGTAGGATATACGAAGTGGTCGGAGGGGTTCCAATCACCGTGTCGAATGTGCCCCAACTGCTCTCTATCGAGAGATTCAGGTTACTCTGAACACTGTAGACGACTTCTACATTTGAGTTCCACGTCAGCGATGCGCCATCGTAAACAAGAGTCGGCTCATCCGCCTGGATCTCTCCGACGGCAGTAAGTTCCACTTGAGCAACGCCGACTCGATAGACCGGATCCGTAATGGTAATGACCAACGTACCCGCGGAGGATGTCATGTTAGTGAACGTCACATATCCGTTGGTAGTCGTACAATCCGAATGATTGGTGACGGAACCAATCGTCCAGTCGGTCGAGAAACTGGCTATATGCTCATCTGTTCTCGAAGATCCGCCCACAATATCGTAGGTCAACGAGTCATTTAATCCCGTGAAGGTAAGGGTGATGCTGTTGTTATTGGCACCACTATTCCAAAGAGCAATTCCATCCCCACAGATCGAGGCATCCGTGCTGCCACCGTTTCCGGCAACGTACCCCCCTTGATCCCTTTGAGAACCACCCTCCATCGTCACCTCAAGACTAACGAACGTCCCGCCTCCATCTGCCAAGCGCACCAAACCTTCAATCTCAAGATTTGGATAGTCAATGTCATTGTAATTAGCCACGGTTGAATCCGTAGCTCCGAAATCGATTGCGAGGACATCCCCGACAACAATCGGGTCACCAACGAGCGCCGGCTCCGCCACAACTTGCAGCACAGCAGTATCCGTACTTCCATTGGCATCGGTCACGGTCAGCATAACGGTGTTGTTACCAACCACCGTATACGTATTGGTAGCTATCATCCCGTTTCCCGTATTTCCATCCCCGAAATTCCAGGAATAATCAGTGATATTTGTAGTGGAAACACTGGCGGATGCATCGAAAACAACATCGAGCGGGATTCGACCGCTTGTCGGCGTTGCCGTGAAAGAAGCAATCGCATCATTCGGCGTAACGGCGGTAAGTTCCACTTGAGCAACGCCGACTCGATAGACCGGATCCGTAATGGTAATCACCAATTCACCCTCTGAGGATCTCATATTAGAGAACGTCACATACCCACTGGAAACCGTACAATCAGAATGTTTGGTGAAGGAGCCAATCGTCCAGTCGGTCGAGAAACTTTCTATTAGCGCCGTTCTCGCAGCTCCACCCACAATATTGTAGGCCAAATCGTCATCCAATCCCGTGAAGGTCAGGGTGATGCTGTTGTTATTTGCTCCGCTGGAACCCGTCCAGGTCGCAATTCCATCCTCGCAGATCGAGGCATCCGTGCTGCCACCGTTTCCGGCAACGTATCCACCCTGATTCCTGTCAGCAGTACCATCTATCGCCACATCAAGGCTAACGAGCGTCGTGCCGCCATCCGCCAAGCGCACCAAACCTGGTGTAGTCCAGCTCGGGCTGCCATCATAGGAAACATCATTATAGTTCGCTACGGCTGACGGCGTAGCTCCGAAATCGATTGCGAGCACATCCCCGAGAGCGATCGGGTCGCCAACGAGCGCCGGTTCGGCCACAATTTCAATCTCACTGGTATCCGTATTTCCACTCTCATCGGTTACGCTCAACGTAACGGTGTTGGTACCCACCACCGTAAAGGTATTGGTAACAATCATCCCGTTCCCCGTATTTCCATCCCCGAAATCCCACGCATAATCGGTGATATTTGTAGAGGAAATACTGGAGGAACCATCGAAAACCACATCGAACGGGATTAATCCTCCATCCGGCACTGCCGTGAAATGAGCAATCGCATAATCCAGCGTAACGGCGGTGTACAGGTTGCTGATAGCAGTCGCATCCAGTTCGTTGTCATACACCCGGAAGTCATCCATCAGTCCTTTGTGTAAACGGGTTGAATCCCCAGCACTACCAATAATGAACTCCTCGACCCCCTCCATGGTGCGAACCATCAAATTGGTCCCGCTATCATGCCAAAGGGCGCCATCCATATAGATTGCCATGGTCCCGGTGGTTGCATTTTTGGTAAAGGCCCAATGACGCCACGGCCCTCTCGTAAGGGATCCGCCAGTTTTTTGAATGCGGTCTGTGGCATCAGTCTTTCCTGCATCCCAATAGATCGTCGAACCCGTGGGCAAATGACCATTGAGTATACGATTAGAACCCGTATACCCGGAAAAACCATTCATATTCTGGGGGTCTGCTAAATCACCCCTAGCCCAGAATGAAATCGTGATTTCGTTTGTAACGGTGGAGAGAAGGTTACTACTGAATCCTATTACTTCACAGTCCGTTCCATTCATCTCCAGTGCGCCGCCAATGACGCCGTTCGTTGTCCAAACCGGATTCACCACCGTGCCATCGTATCCATTCCCGGATGAATCGACGGCATTAGTCCCACTGGTTTCATCAAACGTCCAATGCCCCACCAATGTGGCCTGCGTTGTTGCCGTCAATATTAAACCGACAACAAACAAAGCAATCTGACTTCTCACCTTATGATTCTTTTTCATTTTCATCCCTGCTCCATTTTTATGTGCGTTTTTCATCTGTATCATCAGAGCGCTGACCTTCCTGCGCCCAGCGGCATCGCATAAGCGCTGCACCTATAATTACGTAGGATCACCCAAATGATTAATTGGGACATCAATTCTGCATTTTTTTCGAATACCCATATTCCGGGGAATTATGCCTCCTGACGCAGTCGGTTTCCAAGGGTAGGAAACCGAGTGCTGCGCCAATATTATGGAAGCCAGATCACACGGTAAAAGCTGGCGATGTTGGTAAGAGGAACCGACACATCGGCGGGAGATACCGCGAGGGAAACAAGGTCTGTGACCACCTGCCACGAATTCGACGATATCAAAATTGTCAACCGATCCGCCGCGGCATCTTTTCCAATGTCTGGAAAAACAATAAAAACCCTCTGCTCTTCGCGCAAAGCTTCAGAGAAACACTCTGATCAGCCAGCCACGCATATTGCACCTGGCCCGAGGTCACTAGAAAAAATACCACACTGCAAGGCGAGACCCTTTTCAACGTCCTCAATCTATCAATTTCGATTGCCTTATTTTTTTCTTAAACTTGTACTTCCTGGGCGAAGGTAAAACCAGCGCGCGGTTCGCTCGGTCCTCTCACTCCTTCAGCAGTTGTTGAAGCAGCTCCGGGGTGGATGCGCTCAGATCGTTCATTTCGCTACAATCTGAATCTGAGCCCAGATCATAAAACTGCCACACCTCGTCGCGGATTGCAAAGCGGCCTTTAAAGTCGTGATGAACGATAGAATCGCGCTCTGCCTTTGAATCGGCATCCTTCAACAGCGAAAGGAAACTAATGCTGTCTTACGCAGTGTCATCGGCGAGTTCGAATGCAAAGTATTTGTCGCAGTTTGAACTGGGCAACGTTCAGCGGGAAGCCTCAGAATGTTTGGATTAACCAATTTTATCAGGGTCTTGCTTTCGTTGGAGCCGGTGGGCCTTCGCAAAAGCTTCAAAGGATCTTAAATCGGCTAACGGTATGAAAATCTTGATTGGGTCGGAATGGACCGCCCGATATCAGGGCACTGCTTCTCCAGATAGCATGATCGAATTATCAGCTAAGGTAGCGAAGACAGTTAGTATTTTACGCATTTTTCTGAGAGGAATTTTATTTAACTGCCCCTCTGCCCTCGCCAGTGTACGGCTTGTAATCGCTTCATCTACAGCCAGCCATTAATCGAGCGGGACCACATCAATGAATTCTTTGCGGCACCTCAGTAGCGCTGCAGCCCTGTGCCACCTACATCCATGTCGCAAAACGATTTCTAGCCTGCTCAAGAATGACTTTCAGCCTGCGATCCTGCTGATATAAAACCACTATAGCATCCTAGCCGCGGCAGAACCTTAAACCGAAGGATATGATCTCCTGAGACGATGGATTTACACTGTCTGATGTGCTCCGTAATATCCAGCCTTCTGCGGCATCCAGACCCAGTTCGACTCCGGGTTTCGACCATCCGAGTTCATTAACCTGAGTTTCCATGATATGGAAGTGTTGACCGGACTAGCCGCATTCCATGTGCGGGATGGAAAAACCGGAAGCCGCTCCGTGGTGGCGCTCCGGTGTGTATCGGCCTGTTTAAGTGAATGGATGCCTATCCAATCAAACGGCCAAACGATTTTAAATCTACGTGGGAAAATTAGATGCTTACGAAATATCCGGTTACGTGTGTCCAAAAAAAAAACGATCTCCCGTCCCCAAAGGGAACCGTTGGAATTTGAACGAATTATCGAATCACCAACTCTGCGGGACCGACAAACTAATGATGCAATTAGACTGCTGAACCTGGATTAAAGATTTAATCGGAACATGCAATAAGGAGAGATAATGCGAAACATCAAGAGTGCACTTAATACAATATGTATCATTACGGGATTGTTAAGCAATCTGACGGTTGGAGCTCAGACGTCCCAGCTCTCCTTAACGGATTCCGCGATCCTGCGAAGTGGAGCCAATGCCGATACCCCTCAGGCTTGGAGCACCGGACTGGACATAAAAAATGCGCCGGACACCGACAACTACTGCCGAATCTCAATGATGAAAGCAGACCTTTCCGCCATTGAAACCGATGTGGATACTGCAACCTTAAGGCTTTACTCCACTGATTCAACAGCACACACGCTTCATATTTTCGGAGTGAAGGACCATGCAGGCTTCCAGGATTGGACAGGTGGAGCAACGGGAAGCGCCACATGGAATGCCGTGACTACTAACGGGTTGTTTTCCCCGCAGACTGATTTGCATCTGGCCAATGATCCCAACCTGGTGCTGCTGGGCAGTCAGATGCTGCCGGGAAATGCGTCCGGAGATGTGTTGGTGGAACTTTCGGGACAGGCGCTGACCGACCTGATCAACACGGATTCGGATAACCTGTTGAGCTTTGTCTTCAGCGTACAGGAGACTACCCGGGTAACGGTACGTCCCCACAACTACACAACTCCGGCAACATTGGAAATTGTTCAAGCCCCCCAATTGGCCCACTACCCCCTCTATGCCGAGGCCGCCCAACTCTACAGCAACAATGTGGCTTATGACCTGACCAATGAAAGTTATACCTATTCCGAAATCTTCCGCACCCAGACCTATCCATACCCCGTCTTCAGCGACTCCTTCGGCACGCCAGTCGTTTCATGGAACAACAGCACGTTTGTGGCGTTTGCCGACGCCGGCCGACGAATTAAGATCGCAAAAATTACGGGCGATATCGTTGAAGAAGCTTATTTAGATTCGATCCAATATCAGGCCGAAGATTTTTATGCCAACTCTGATGATGATCCAGACAACAACATCGTTGGCGCTGATTTTTACCGTATGATCGAAGCAGACGGACATCATGATTTGTGCATAAGCGTTGATAAAGACGGTTACATCCACATTGCAGGTGATATGCATAACTTTCCCGATTTCGAGGGAACGAAAGACTATCTGCCCATGCGGTATTTCAATTCGCACTGCCTCTATTGGCGCTCCGACAACCCCGGCGACATTTCCAGTTTCAGCTTCAAAGGCGACGATCCGACTACATGCCCTCAGGGATATGGTTTTACCTATCTCCAGTTTCATAAGGATCTTAACGGTGAACTTTATTTCAGCTCGCGCGGCTTTCAAGGTGACCCTGCAAAAATGATCCGGCGAGCGCAGGTCACCAGCCGCTATGATGCAGAAAACGGAACGTGGAGCATTGTCGGCGGGAAAGCCTTTGAACCCGACGGCTACGATGTCACCTTCTGGGAAGACAATGCCGAAGGCGGTGGTTCCTACGTGAAGATGTTTGCAGATCTCTGCTTCGACCGCCAAAACCGAATGCATATTGCAACGGGAATCCTGAATTATGATGCCGAAATCGTGCGTGAGGTTTGGGCCGTCCTGACCGACCTGTTGTATCTCCAATCTGACGATGGCGGCGTCACCATGAAAAAACCGGACGGTTCCGTAGTCAGCATGCCCGCCCGTGCAGAAGCCGGTGCCAATCAGGCGGAAGTCATCTACACAACGGACTACTTGTCCGACACCAATAACCAGGAATATCTCAATGCTCCCGTAGAGACCGCCCATGATCTCTCCAACAACCCGTATGTGCTTTGTAAACCCAAGCATACAGATGGACTGACCATACTCTCGCAAGGCCCGACCAAACTTTTCGGCTGGAGCCAGGACAGTGGGTGGACCGATTACGAAGACGTGGTCTCCGACTATCAATACTTCTTCACCGATCCAGCCGGTGTGATGACGGTCATTAATGAAAGCAAGGTGACCCGCTTCTGGGATCCCGCTTCGAACACGGTTGTCACGGCCGATTGGGATCGTGTGAAAGCGTACGACCGCGAGTATGTAAAAATGACCGGCAATCTTCAGGTTCTATGCGAAGACGCTACAACCGGTGAACTTGTTATAAAACGTATGGAAATCACGAGACCGGGGCTCGAACTCATTACACCTCCGATAGATCCTGTAACCAACCATGCTCCGGAAATTACCGTAAAGGCCTCAATCGATGGCCAAACCCTTTCTGTCGTAGCCACCGATGCAGACAACGATCCTCTCACCTATACTTGGTATAAAGAATATGGCAACGGCACCGTTTCATTCTCAGAAAACGGAACGGAAACCGCTTCCAGCACCACGGTGGATTTCTCGGAAGAGTATGGTTCCTATGAACTGAAGGTTGCGGTTTCGGATGGGCACTCGACCCGCTACTCATCCTGTCTGGTGGACGGGCTTCTTGTTTTCGACAACTTCGACGATGGCTTCGGGAACTGGGTTTCCGGCGGGGCTGACGTCAACCTGAAGACCAACAATGCAGTTAGCGGTGACTGTCTTCACCTCCAGGATAATAGCGGCGATGCCTCTTCGTCCTGGATGGAAGAATCTGTGAACCTTTCCGCCGCTCCTTCAGTTCGGGTTGAATTCACCTACGTGCCCGTCAGCATGGAACCCGGAGAAGACTTCTGGCTGATGATCAGCAACGATGACGGTTCAACATGGAGCATTATAAAATCATTTACAGCCGGTGTCGATTTTGAAAATGATGTCCGGCATACTGCTGATATGATCATCACGAACGGATCTCCTGTGGCCTTCACCTCAACGGTCAAGTTCCGGGTGCAATGTGATGCAAGCGGAGATGGAGATGACATCTTCATCGACAACATCCGGATCTCCGCCGCACTATCCAGTGTGGCAGTTAACTCCGCTCCAATTGCCACCGATGCCAGCGTGGCGGTAGCTGAAGACGGCTCAGTCGATATTCCGCTGACCGGTTCTGATATCGATGGCGATGATCTGACGTATTCTGTGGTCACCGCCCCGATCTACGGCACGTTTGATGGCACGAACTACACGCCGAACGCAAACTTCAACGGCTCCGACAGCTTCACCTTTATCGCCAACGACGGCACGGCGGACAGTGCGCCAGCTACGATCTCAATTACGGTCAACGCCGTGAATGATCTTCCAATGGTTGGAAATTCCAGCGTGTCGCTCGAAGAAGACGGATCGGTGACAATTGCGCTGACCGGTTCGGACATCGACGGCGATGCACTGACCTATTCTGTGGTCACCGCTCCAGCCAACGGAACGTTCGATGGTTCAACCTATACACCGGACATAAACTTTAACGGGTCTGACAGTTTCACCTTCGTCGCCAACGATGGCACAACCGATAGTTCTCCGGCAACCGTATCCATAACGGTCAATGCCGTGAACGATGTTCCAATGGTTGGAAATTCCAGCGTGTCGCTTGAAGAAGACGGATCGGTGACGATTGCGCTAACCGGTTCGGACATCGACGGCGATGCGCTGACCTACTCAGTGGTCACCGCTCCGGCCAATGGAACGTTCGATGGTTCGACCTACACACCGAACACAAACTTTAACGGGTCTGACAGCTTTACCGTCGTTGCCAACGACGGCTCAGCGGACAGTGCTCCGGCAACGGTCACGATTGCAGTTACGGCCGTTAATGACGCACCGACCTTCAACCTCGATCCAATCATTGGACCCGGTGCTACCCAGGATGTGGTCTATGTTGACAGCATTGCGGGAACCGATGTGGACGGCGATTCCCTGTCGTATTCCAAGCTGGATGGTCCGGATTGGCTGACGGTTTCTCCCAACGGAGATTTGTCGGGCACGCCCATGCAGGGTGACGTGGGCTTCAACAGCTTTACACTCCTGGCGAATGACGGTCATGGCGGAAGCGCCTCGGCCACGTTGGAAATTGAGGTTGCCGCGAGCGCCGCAACGACCGACCTTGTCGAATTGCTCGTCAGCGGATCATTCGAATCGGGGACATCTAACTTTGTCTTCACAGGCAACTACGGCAACCTGCCGCTAACGGCGAGCATGGCCGGACAATGGTTAACGCGCGAGATCAACGAAGACTCATCGATGGACCTGACCGATATTTCCAACATAATTGCCGGACAGGACGGCGACGTATCGATGCTGTTCCAGTCGAGCGCCAAGCGTGGTCTGGTTCAGGTGATCGATGTCTCAGGAATGGATCTTTCCGGAGTGGATCTTTCCTTTTCAGCCTCCTTTGCCGCGCCAGGGCGCGAAACACTGACTGTTTCCGATATGGCCAGCTATCAGGTTATCGGCTTCAATGACTTTACTGATCTGACCGTCGACATCGGCGGCTCCTATGCCTTTACTGGAGGAACCTACGATCCTGTGGTTGCGAAGCGGACAATTGCCGACACGGAGCTTTCCGGCAGTGCATTCACGCTCTTCACTGCAACTGAAACGTTGAGCAGTGACTACAACTACCTTGCTGTACTCGTGGGCGGCCTGGGTGGCGCAAACAATAGCGACATACAGTTTGTGGCAGTAGACGATGTGCAGTTAAAGTTGAATATGGAAGAGCTCTTCCCGGCTTACGACATGGCTCTTTCCGAAACCAGTGTAGTCGGTTCGGTGGTCGGTTCTTTGAGCGATACCTTGCTCGATGACAACTCCTACGAGGTGATCACAGAGGAGCTCGATACTGTTCCCACCTCGGTGGCAGGTCACGTCTGGACGTTCGATGTATATGGTGCGGAGCTGGTGACCTTCTATGTCGAAGCGCATCATAGTGCCAACAACGAAGGCGACGACTTTGTCTTTTCTTTCTCCACCAACGGAACGGACTGGACGGACATGGTGACCATTACGAATACAACGGACGATGACACGATACAGTGGTATGCCTTGCCAAGCGGCCTCTCGGGCCCGATCTTTGTCCGGGCGACGGACATCGACCGCACTGCCGGCAGCAGTGTTCTCGACAGCCTATGGATCGATTTCATGCTTATTGCCTCTGACGAAAGCAGTCAAGCCCCTCTTGCTGCGAATACACCGGAACCTTCCGATGGCGCAGCCGATATATCAGTTGATCAGGTTTTAGGTTGGACTTCCGGCTCTATGACGGCCACCAATGCAGTCTACTTCGGCGAAGATCCGGACAACCTGATTTTCCAGACCCTGGAACTCGGAAACGGGTTCGATCCCGCCGGATTAGCTCCGGCCACGACCTACTACTGGGCGGTGGATGCCATGAATAGCAGCGGCACAACACCAGGACCCGTTTGGTCGTTCACGACTGCTTCGCCCGACTGGGCCACGTTGATATTTGACGACTTTGAATATGGTTGGGGCAACTGGGTCGACGGCGGAGATCAGGTACAACTGAAAAGCAACTATGCGGTCGGCTCGCAGTGTCTGAATATCGCAGATGACCTAGGCGACAGCTCATCAAGCTGGCTGGCGAATCCGTTGGACCTGAGCCCCTACTCGGAACTGCGGATCAACTTCACCTACATGCCCGTCAGTATGGAGCCCGGCGAGACTTTCCTACTGATGCTCAGCAATGATGACGGTACCAGCTGGCAGACCGTGAAGGCTTTCGTTGCGGGCACGGACTTCAATAACGACATCCGGGAATACCCTGAAGTGACCGTGGACAGTGCAAGTTATAACTTTACCTCAAACACGTACCTGCGCTTCCAATGCGATGCTTCTGGAGCGTGGGATGACATCTATCTCGACGACATCACTATCTCAGCCAGATAGCACAGAGATTGAAACGAGGAAAGCTCCGTCCTTTCGACGGAGCTTTTTTATTATAAACCGACCGCAGCTGCGGGAGCGGCATCTGAGTGCAAAAGCACCTTAGGCCTATAGCAGCATATTGAGGAACAGTTCCGTGTCCAATAAACAACCCTTTTCGCGTCTCCATGCGATCCCAAGTGGAAAACTCATGAAAAAAAAGTTTAAAGCCCAAATCTTAGTTTCCGGACTTCTCAACTTAACGGTCCTGGCTGAGACCATTCAACTGGGCGGTGATCCTGAAGTCCGAACTGCTGGATGGTTTGAAATGGCCGGGGAAGCGGTGTGAACAATGCGCAGCCCTTTTCATACACCGTAAGAATGGGATTACTTTTACCGTCACAGCTACAGCAAATGCCGGTCAGGCGGTAAATATGCTGAATGTCGGCCTTGGGGTTGCCGGCGGCTCAACTGACACGCGGATATATTCAATTGAAGATAAAGGATTGATCGTATGAAAAAAATAATAACGATGTTGACGTTGCTGGCCGTTACGTCAGTCGAGGTACTGGCCCACGGGAGAATCCTGCTCGATGGGGGTTCAAGTGTTTCCGGCTCGATAACCAATGCTAATGGGGGCCGGGATATTGCGGGCACTTTTGCTCTCACGGACTCGGAAACGAGCTCGGCGGTTTCGCTGGAAATTGGTGAGACGTTTAATATGCAATTTACGATTCAGGCCTTGGCGGAATCTCCGACCACAGTGGGTACTAAAATTGGATACGGTGGAACCGGCTGGGCACTTAATGACAGTTTAAAACTCGGTTTTGGCGATGGAGTTCAGGCGCTGGCGCTTCAGTTTGACTTGAAGGATTTCAATCCGAAGGTCGAGTTTGGTGGCGATGATGACGCTATCTCCGCTAATAACTTTAAGCTTGATGGGAACTTAGACAAGTCGGGTGAACTCACTTCGGCGGGGCTTACGAATGCGGATAAGTTGAAATTTGCTGGAGACACGGCCACGTTCAACCTGACCGTGGATCATACCGCTGCTAATACGTTTGACATGACATTGATCTGGGGTGCTTTCACCACGAACTATGTCTATACATCGACTGCTGACATGACGTCGGTTAGTGACTTTTATGTCAGAATCAATGACCTCGATGTAAATTTGGGTTATGAAGTCTCCGTGATTCCGGCCCTATATCCCCTTTACGCGGATGCCGATCAACTCTACAGCAATACCAACACCTACGATCTGACGCAGGAAACCTACACGTTTTCCGAACTCTGGAGCACGCCGGTTCAGAAAGATATTAATTTTCTGCCGGAATTCTACAACAGCCCGATCGCGACCCGCGGCAACGACACCTTCGTTCTGTTCGTGGATCCCGACCACCGGATGAAAATTGCGCACCTCACCAATGGGGTGTTCAAAGGGGAAACCTTCATCGACAATACCCTTTATCAGCCGGACGATTTTTATGCCAACCACGATGCCGATCCGGACAATGATGTGTCTTCGCCCGACTACCACCGCTTTAAATTTGAAGACAGCCACCATTCGATTGCGCTGGGTATTGATGAGCACGGCTACCTCCACATGGTGGGCGACATGCATAACTATCCCCGCTACGCGGGTTCGATGGACCATTTGCCGCTGCGTTATTTTGACAAGAATATCATGTACTGGCGTTCGGACAACCCGCTTGATATTTCCAGTTTCTCCTTTAAAGGCGACCAGGCGGGCGAATGTCCGACCGGCTCCGGTTTTACCTATCTGTTCTTCTTCAACGACCTGTACGGTAAGTTGCACATCACCTCCCGCGCCCAGCAAACCTGGAACAATGGCACCCGTTGCGCCACCTATAGCAGCTACAATGCAGACGCCGGACTCTGGTCAACCCTTGGCGGCGCTCCCGAGCCTTCTGACCCGGCCAGTATCCCGTGCACTTTTTATGACGATGGATATGAACACAACGAAGACGGCAGCAGTGCCGGGAAATACAGCAAGCTCCGCCCGCACGGCATGTTCGACCGTAAAAACAACATGCACCTTTTGTCCCCGCTGTTGCGTGATCCGACGTTGAATCCGGTTGGACTGGGCAACGGATTTCACTTTTCCGACTGTCTGGTCTACGCACAGTCGAAGGATGCAGGAGCAACGTATACGTCGGTTGGCGGCCGTGAGTTCACCCTGCCGGCCACGGTCAACCTGACCACCAACCGTGCCGAAGTCGTGTATGGAGAGGTCGGCGACTATCTCTCGCCCAATGGCCAGCTTGCGGTTGACTATATGAATCGGCCCTATACGAGCACACAAAAAAAAGACTTGGATACCGGAATAACCGACAACGTTCTTCTGGGGTGGGATGGAAGCAGTTGGGTTAACTATGGCGATATCACGAGTGCGGGCGGCGACTTCCGCCTGGTGAATGATCCGGCCGGCGTGATGAGCTACATCAGCGACGGTGCGAACGTACTGTATCGTTTCTGGAATCCGACTAACCTCCGCGAGGTAACAACGCCTTGGGCCATCCGGGTCATTGATTATGAGTATCAGAAAAAAACCGGGCACCTTATGGGGCTCGCCAGGATTGGTAATGATATGGCTGTGGTGAAGGTGGAAATCAATAACCGCCCCGGCATGGTGCTGATCGATCCTCCGGCCGCAACCATTACCAATCATCCGCCGGAAATCACGGCACAAGCGACGCTCAACGGCCAAATCCTTTCCGTGTCGGCCCTCGATGCTGACAGCGACCCGCTCACCTTCACGTGGAGCGCGTTCTACGGGCCGGGCGACATCACCTTGAGCCAAAACGGAACAACCGCCAGTTCCAACACGACCCTCTCCGTGAGTGAAGAGGGAACCTATGAAATCAAGGTCGCGGTCTCAGACGGACACCATACGCGTTTCTCCACCGTCACAGCCTACCTGACTCCCAATGTCACCGATGCTCCGCAAATAGTAACTCCGGCAATCGCATCGCCAGACACGCTCACGCTGGGGGGAACAACCATTCTTACGGTCAGTGCCACCAACGCCGCCACAGGTGGAAATGCAACCTACACCTGGCTTAAATCGAGCGGGCCGGGAAGCGTTTCCTTCAGCGTCAATGGAACCACAGCCAGCTCAACCACGGAAGCCTCCTTCGATGCAACCGGTACCTATGAACTCCAGGTCACCGTCTCGAACAGCGCGGGAACCGCGAGCTCCAGCTGCACCGTTGATGTGAATGGCCTTCCTCCCGTTCCGGCCAATGGATACCTTGCGATCGACTTCTCCTCGCAGGCCTTCGAAAGCTTCGTGAACGACAACGAATTTTTTGACCGCACTGGAACCGTCGAGGTGGTCGAAAGCGGAGCAGGAGTTCGCTTCACCGGCGACCTGTGGAAAGCCTTCCCCATCGATTATCAGATGACGCCGGACACCGTGATCGAATTCGATTTCAGCTGCCCAAATGAAGGTGAACTTCATGCGATTGCCATGACCGATACCCCCAGCTGGGACTTTAGCGGCGGCCGCTATGACCTGATCAAGCTACACGGTACCGATAACGGCCTCTACATCATGGATCGCGATGGAGAATATAGTGGCGGAACCAACCGGTATTCGATTGAAATCGGCCAGTTGCTCGCGCTCAACACCGAGCAGAAAAACTATCTGGATTTTGTCAACGCCGACAACTCGGGAGAAATCATCCCCGATGCACAAAGCACCTTCGCCAACGTAATCATATACGAACCCAATGGCGACAAGGATGGCGATGGCCAGAGCAACCTGGCGGAAATTCGTCTCGGCACCGACCCGGAAGATCCCGCGTCCATGTTCGGCATCAACGAGGGAACCGTTCTTCCAGACCTTGGAAAAGTCCGCATCTCTTGGCCCAGCCAGGCTGGCGTGCGATACCGCATCCAGCAAAGTCCCGACCTGATCGTTTGGAGCGTGGCCCGCGACTGGACCTTCGCTCAGACGCCGCCGGATGACCAGTTCGAGACCGAGCTCACTCCATCTAATGCCTTCTTCAAGGTAGAAGCGGAAATCCAGTAGCCGCCGTTCCACAACCCTCCAATCCCTGAAAGATACGATGTATTCAAATTATCCGGTTTGAGATCGTATATAGTATAGGGTTCCTTGGAAAAGGCGCTGCCAAGGGTTTTCAAAATCAAATAAATATCAAAAATAAGTACGGAGTAGGCATGCATAATCAACGAATTCTGAAGAGGGCCTTTTTTTCAGCTATTCTAGTCGGAGCAGGCATAACCACCCAAGCGGCAGACTCATCGCTTTGGGGCGTTAATGGCGAGCTGTGGGACAACAGCTATCCCTCCGGTTCGCTCAGTTCCCGGATTGCGGATGCGTCGCACGCCGGCTATCAGGGCGGCGATGTGCCGATCCCGTTCTATCCGGTTGCCCTCGTGGCGACCAACTTCGGTGCGATACCCAACGATGGAATCGACGACACGGCGGCGCTTCAGGCGGCGATAGATGCCTGCCCAACCAACGGCGCGGCGGTCTTTCTGCCTGAAGGCATCTACAACGTCACCAATTCCGTCTACATCAATAAACCGAATATTGTGCTGCGCGGTGCCGGCCCGACGAAAACGGTGATTGATGCGCTTAACGGTATATCGGCGATCAAGCTCGATGGCGATACCACTAAACAGGGACTTTCACAGATCAATAATTTTTCCCGGGGCGACAAGTCGATCTCGAATACGGCGCTGTCATACAAGGCGCAGGTCGGCGATCTGGTCTATTTGCAGGTATCGCTCAGCAAATATGATGACATTGCTTTCAGCAACCTGGTTGAGCAGGTCGTTGGCGGGCCCCAGTTGGATCAGTTTTCCGGCAATGTCGCCTGTAAGATGTATGGCAAGGTGACCGGTGTTTCCGGAAACACGGTTTCGCTGGATCGTCCATTGGAATATTCCTATCAGGGGCCGCGCCTCGATGGGGTAAACAAGAAGTGGGGGCTGGGGATCATGCGGCCCGCCATGCACAACTCGGGGATTGAGGATCTCACCATCACGTTTGATCCCGACTACCCCTACGCGAAACACTTTAATGGAACGCAGCCGGGGCCCGACCACGAAGAGGATGTCACCACCGACGGCATCCATCTTCAGGCCTGTGTGAACTGCTGGGTGCGCAATGTCGAGGTTCGCGAAGCCTGCACAGCCATCGGCATGTATGGTGAAAACGTGCAGTGTACCCTTTCAGATATTACGCTGGTGGCCGAGCGCTTGAGCCAATCGGAGTTTCCGCTGAAAAGCGGGTTGGACTACGACTATGCGATGCAGTTCGACACTCCGCTTGAGAGCAACTATTGGGATGTACGCGCGCATGCCGCCGTTGCGCTGACCGGCACCCACATGCTGGCCGAGCGCATCCGCCTGCGCTATGCCGCCCTCCACGACCTGACCATCAACACCACCGTAAACAGCGTTTTTTCCGAGGTTGAGGGTTTTGATATATCGCTTGATCACCATCGACAGAACGGCTCCCGAAATCTCTTCACCCAGATCGACACCGGGCTGGGGCGCAAGTTCTGGCTGAGCAGCGGCCTCAATGTGTCGGGCATCCAATGCGGTGCATGGGAAACCTTCTGGAATGTGGACAGCAATCTTGAACAGGATTTTCCGTCCTGGGCACCCACCGGCAACGCGTTCTGCCGCGGCTACATCAACCTGGTCGGGATTAACACGTTGGCCGATCCGGTAACGAATGCCGCGCCACGCTGGTTCGAGGCCGATATTGAGCCGGGCGAACTCGACCAGCCCAACCTCTACGAAGCCATGCGCATCCAACGTTTTTCCGACAACGGATGGGATTCCGTTCCTCCGCAGGCTGCTGCATCCGCAGATACGGTGCTGGGAACCGGCTCGTTGACGGTTGATTTTTCCAGCAGCGGTTCGTCCGACAACGTCGGCATTGTTTCCACCCTTTGGAATTTTGGGGACGGACATGCCTCGTGGGAAGCCAATCCACAACACACGTATACCGAACCCGGCGTCTATACAGCCTCTCTGACCGTGCGAGATGGCCGAAATTTGCGCGATTCTGCGAGCCTCACTGTAACCGTCCTCGACCCCTCGGGACAGTATGCGGTGAAGTATGCGCTTGCAGGATCCGCCCTTCTTGAAAACCATGCACTGGGCACCGGCCACATGCTGGTCGGCTCCACCAATCAGGTGGTGGCCGAAGGTGGTTCCGGCTCGGTTGCTATCGCCGTTCCGGGGCCGGGGTACCGCTTTGCTGGCTGGAGCGACGGGGGCAGAAGCGCCGCCCGCATCGACTCCAATGTTTTCCAAACCCTGGACCTCACCGCCTACTTCAAGGAAGGCACGGCTCCGGCCGGCAATGCCCCAACCGATCTTTCGCTGGACAACAATACCGTTGATGAAAGCGCCGCCAACGGCACGCTGGTCGGCATCTTCTCTGCAACCGACCCAGATCCCGGTGAAACTTTCTCCTACCAGTTGACCGACGACGCCGACGGACGCTTTGTCATCAATGCTTCCTCCGGGGAACTCTCCGTGGCCGATGCAGATTCCATCGTTTATGCATCGAACACCATTCATTCCATTACCGTGCTGGTGCTCGACAGCACATTGGAATACTACAGCGAAAGTTTTATAATTTATGTGGACAGTTCAGGGCCGCCGCCCGTTTATGAATCGACCGAATTGTTGGTCAACGGATCATTCGAATCCGGATCGGATAATTTTATTTTCGCCGCGAACGCTGGAAATATTCAGTTGACCTCGGCTATGGCGGGGCAGTGGGTTGTCCGTGAATCCGGCGAAGACACGAATATGGATCTGGCCGATGCCAGCGGCGTTGTTTCCGGGCAGGATGGAAACGTATCGATGATGTTTCAGATCGCGGCCAAACGCGGCATGGTGCAGGTGGTCGATGTGTCATCGGTGGATGTCACCGGGCTGGAGATGGGTTTTTCGGCGGCGTTTGCCGCTCCGGGACGCGAAGGGATGACCTCTGCCGACATGGCCTGCTACCAAGTGATCGGCTTTAATGATTTCACGGGGCTGACTGTGGATCTCGGCGGTAAATACGCATTTACCGGCGGCACCTATGACAACCTGGTGGCAAGGCGCACCCTGGCTGACGCCGAATTGTCCGGCAGTGCCTACACCACCTTCAGCAACAGCGTAATTTCGACTGTTGACTACAACTATCTGGCGGTGCTGGCAGGCGGAGTGGCCAGCGCCAACAACAATAATTCCGAGTTTGTGGGGGTTGATGCGGTGCGGTTGGCTCTTATTCAAACGGCGGCGGATAGCGATGGCGACGGGCTGACCGATGCGCAGGAAATTGCACTCGGCACCGACCCCAATGATCCTGATTCAGGATTCGTCATGAATGGCACACCGCTTCCAATGTCTGGAAAAATCGAGATCACCTGGCCGAGCGCCACCGGCGTGCTCTACCGTGTTTGGGAAAGCCCTGACCTGGTCGACTGGGCTGTTGCGCGCGACTGGACCCATGCGCTGACCCCGCCTGCGGACAGTCTCGAATTCGACCTTCCGACCTCCAACGTTTTTTTCAAGGTGGAAGCCGATATCCAATAGAAACCGGACGGTTTCACTACACAACAAATGGCACCCATGAATTCAGATTCGGGATCAGCGCGTTCGTACATAATGGGTGGTAAACTTTCCTCTCCCTTCCCTTTTTCATTTTGGAATTGCTATTTAGCATCAATTTATATAAATCATTTTATTTATATATTCTCTCGAACAACTAAACCAGTAGCATAGCGAACCATTTGGAGCCCTAAAATATGCGAAACCTTATCCTTATTTCCATCTGCTGCACCTTAGTCCTTGCTGCACGGAGCGGCGTGAACCTCGAAGATAACACGCAGGTTTATGAGGCAAATCTTTCACTTCAGGCGTTTAACAAAGCCGACAAAAACAAAGACCAGAAACTCACCCCGGAAGACGAGAACGGCTGGCGGCAATGGAAGAAGTTCGATTCCGATGGTGACCAGGTAATCAAAAAGGCGGAGTTCCTGGATCTCTTTCAGCCCGAATATGCGCCGGTCGATGCCGACACCCATCGTCATATCGTCTACAAACGGGTCAATGGCGATGCCCTGCATCTTGACCTCTATTTCCCCCGCGAACGCTCGTCCGACCCCGCACCCCTATCGCTATATATTCATGGCGGCGGCTGGGCATCCGGCAGCAAAGAACACAACAAGAATCAGGCGGAGCTCACACAGGGCATGCTTGATCAGGGAATCATCTGCGCCAGCTTGGAATATCGGCGGGTGCGCATCAGAAGCAACGGCGAGGAAATCAGCACCATGCGCGATGCGGTCATCGACTGCTTCGACGGACTGCGCTTCCTGAACCTCCACGCCGCCCAACTGGGCATCGATATGGAGCGCGTCATCTGCTGGGGCACCTCGGCGGGTGGACACCTATCCCACCTGGTTGCCTGGTCTCAGCCCGATAAGTTCATCGGCGACCCTCAACTCGCCGGCATCCAGGTTGCACCACTGCGCGGAGCAATCAACAACTTCGGTCCAACCGATTTTCGCCATGAAAAACTCTTTATTCCCGACGAAGGTATCAATCCCTATGGCAAGTCGGACCATTGGGCCCAACGGGTCTGCTATGTCCCCCGCCCGGTTTATGACAACATCGACGCCGAGCATGCCCCGCTCTTTGCCGAAATGAGTCCCGTCTGTCAGGGAAGCCCTTCGAGCCCCCCCGTCCTGCACTTCCATGGCGACCGCGACGGCGTCATTCCGGTGCATCATGCCTATCACCTCCGCGAGTACGCCGCCAAGCAGAACCTCGACGCCGAAGTCATTATCATGGAGGGCGCGGGGCACGGCTTCAGCGACAGCAGCAAACCGAGCAAGACGGAAGTCTTTCAGCGCATTCAGGACTTCGCCGCCACACAACTTAGCGTACCGTAGTACAAATCTACCTGCCTATCTCCAATTGAGGCCGAACATACAAAACCGAGGTTTAATGACATGAAACAATCGATCATCCTGGTACTGGCCGCCGCCAACCTCATTGGAGCCGCCACAGCTTTTTCAGAAGGGCTGACGCTCGATCAGTACTTTGCCGAAAAAAAGGAATACAACAAAAAGATCGGCCGCGAGTTTGATCAGGAAAAATATACCAAGCTGTTTGCCAAGCTCGACCGAAATAGTGATGGCCTTCTGACCGACGAGGAACGCAACCCACCAAAGAAAACGGTTAAAGCCAGCTATCCAGAAGCCGAGAAAAATCCGGCCTGGTTCGTCGAATCCATGAAGACCCGCGACCAGCGGCTGGAATGGTACAAGGAAGCCAAGTTCGGTATGTTCGTCCACTGGGGTGTCTATTCCCTACTCGCGGGCGAATGGAACGGCGAGGTGGCCACCGGTTATTCGGAACACATCCTGCGCTCGCACCAGATTCCCCTCGCCGAATATGCAAGCGAAGTCGCCGCCAAGTTTAATCCCGTCCAATTCAATGCCGACGAATGGATCCGCCTATGCAAAGCGGCGGGCATGAAATATTTTGTCATCACCTCCAAACACCACGACGGGCTGGCCATGTGGCCGTCCGACGTGAACGAGTGGGACATCGCCGACGCGACCCCGTTCGACCGCGACCCGATGATGGAGCTGCGCGATGCCTGCAAGAAATATGGCATCACGTTTGGCTTCTACTATTCCCAGGCGCAGGACTGGTCGCACCCCGGCGGACAGCGAAACACCTGGGATTTTCCCGGCATGCCCACACAAAGAAGTCAGTGGTTCAACGATCCAAAATACGCCGATCACATCGCGCGCTCCGAACAATACATTAAAGAAAAGTCGATTCCGCAGTTGCTGGAAATCGTTGAACGCTACAAACCGGAAATCATCTGGTTCGACACCTCGGGCTGGGTTCCGCTCTACCAAAACCAGATGGTACTTAAGGCCATGCGCGAAGTGGTGCCGGACATCGTGGTCAACAGCCGCATTGGCTATGGCCTGGGCGACTATGCCTCCACTTGCGACCAGCCCGACGACATTCAGCCCTACCAAAAGAAACACGATGTCTGGGAAGGTATCCCCACCACCAATCTGTCCTACGGCTACCACGCCAAAGATAAAAGCCACAAGCCGGTTTCGTTCTTCATCGAACTGCTGGCCAAGACCGCCGAACGCGGCGGCAACATGCTCATGAACATCGGCCCCATGGGCAATGGATTGATCGCCCCGGAGGATGTGGAAATTCTTACAGGCATTGGAAAGTGGATGGACGTGAACGGCGAGGCCATCTATGGCACTACGCATACACCCCTTCCCCCGCAGACATTCGGCCATGTTTCGCGCAAAGGCAACAAGCTCTACCTGCACGTCACCCGCTGGCCGAAGGATGGAAAAGTCACCCTCGCCGGACTCAAGACCCCGATTACGAAAGCGTGGCTTCTGGCCGACCAGCAACCCTTGGCCGTTTCATCCGCCGGTTCCAATGATTGGAAGATCCAAGGACCGGAAAAGGCGCCCGACCCTGTGAACACGGTTATTGTGGTGGAAACCGACGGCGAGCCGACCGGCATCAAAGACGACGAAACTATGCTGCTCGTTTCCAACCTTCGGAACCAGCGCCTGCACGCCTTTGAATCCAAGGTGGAAGGCGGACTGAAATGGGGACATGGAAGCCCGCGCGACAACGGCATAACAGGGTGGAATAAACAGGCCATGTCCACGGGGAGGGCAACCTGGACCATCCGCGTTGAGGAACCGCTCGGGTTTACACTCGATCTCATCTATGTCGCCGTAGAAGGCAAGCACGGCGGGAGCTATACCGTATCAGTAGGTGACCAGAAATTCACTGCTGAAGTCGAAACCCAACAGAAGCCGGATCATGACAAAAAGGTAAAGTATATCCCCCACACTCTCGGAACCATAAAGCTCGAACCCGGCACGCACCAAATCAGCATCGTCGGCGAAGAGCTGACCGGCAAGGAACTGTTTATGCCGAGCAGCATTATCCTCAGCCATAAATAATATAAGCAACAGGGCTACAGATTCAGCCAGACGTCATAGTTTTCATGCGGCGGCGCTCATCATCAACAGTGCGCGCTTCGGGATGGTTCCAGTTGATTTCCAACAGCTTTTCCAGCTCAGGCAGACTGTTCCGATAGTCCGTCGGCGTCATGCGCGCATACTTCCTGAACGTTTCTGAAAAATACTGGCTGCTGTTGTAGCCGCACATAAAGGCAATATCGGTCACCGGCAACGCGGTATCGCGCAACAGGCCGCATGAGCGCTCAAACCGGATGCGGTTCAGATAGTGCATCGGCGGATAGCCGGACAGCCGGCGCGTAATTGTGGCAAAGTAGGTGCGCTTAATCCCGCAGGCCGCAGCCATGGAATCCAGTGTCCACGACTGATCGAGTTCAGTAGCAATACCTTTGAAAAAATCCCGAACAGCCGCCACGGAGGAAGAGCAGTAGCCGTTAGCTTCCGGTGTACTGCGAATGGTTTGAGCCAGGTCTGCAATGAGGGTCCGCAGCAATGAAAAAGCGACGGTGCGTTCGAGAGTTTCTCCTGTTTCCAGACGTCGGACCATTTCGGGAAAGAGCTGCTGAAGCAGCTCCGACCCCATCCATGCGTGGTGAGGAGCTTCCGTGAAGGTCCGGCTGAGTTCCCTTTCTTCCGTCGGCGTAAAACCCAAAGCCTTGGGAAATTGGAATCGAGCAGCGCCCCGTTCGTAGGGCTTCAGGAGCTCAAAAAGTACAAAATAGATTTTATTCTGCGGCTCCCGTATATGCATACTGCCATGCGTCTGCCACGGCAGGGTAAAAAATACCGTACCCGGCTTCAATGCTTCCGGCACGCCCTCAACCGCCCATTCCAAACCACCCTGCTCGACCAGTACGATTTCCATGCCGGGGTTTCGATGCGGATACATCAGTTTATTTTCGAGATGCCCGCTGCTGATGATTGGACTTTTAAACATGTCGGAATTCTACCGCTCAAATGATTTGAAAGCAAGCGCATCAAATCACCGCGCTGGTTAACGATAGGTCCGCGGCGAGAGGCCCATGATCTTTTTGAACAAGCGCGAAAAATAGTAGGGATCCGGGAAGCCCAACTGTCCGCCAACTTCGCTGACCCGAAGGTTGGTGGTGGAGAGCAGCTCACAGGCACGTTGAATTTTCAGCCGGTTGAAATAGTCAATGGGCGTGCTGTAGTACCGCTTGCCAAACAGTGCACCATAGTGATTAGGGCTCATTCCGGCAATGTTGGCCAGTTCCTTCAGCGTCAGCTTGCGCGCAAGGTTGCGGTGCATGAACTCAACCGACTTGTCAATGTTTTCATCGGCTGTGCGACTGCACTGTTCGGAAGCCCGCATACGCAGCTGAATAACGCCCAGCAACTGGCTGAGCGCTCCTGTGGCGGCAACCAACGTGGAGTAGGTGTGCACGTTGCTCATAAACTGATACAGCTGTTCGATGCAGGCAACGATTTCATGATGACGCGGCAGATGGATGACAGGAGATCCGCTTTCGGGCGCAATTAAATCGGCAAACTCCAACGCCTGCCGGCCCTGAAAATGAATCCAATAGTTTGCCCACGGATTCCCTGGATCGGCCCCGTACGTATGCGGGATATGCTGCGGCAGAAGAAACGCATCGTGCTTCCCTACCGTCCTCACCTGCCCATCGATCTCCAGCCAGCCGCGCCCTTCGGTACAGTAGATCAGAATGCAATCATAACTGCCGGCCGGGCGGGGTATATAGTGCGCAGGTGAAACGCCCTGGTATCCCACACGTGTACAAAGCAATTCTCCAGTGATGGGTTTTTCCAGAAACGCTTTGCGCAAAGCGGCCGCCAGATACGCCATGCGCATATCGGGGAAGGCGCCACGCTGGGCATGACGAAGATCTGACAACGGGATATCAGACAACTTATTAAATTTAAGCCCGGCCCTTTTTAACAGGTGCCGCACTTCTATCTCACATTCAGATTGTATCGTCTCCATATCCATTCGGGATATAGTCCATGTTGTCCGTTTATTTGTCCATTCCCATTTTAGAGGAATGAACTATAAATGAATGCTTATTTTTAAACACCAATACGGAGCTGAACCATGTTGCACGATCCTAGCCATTATACACCGATGAACACCGATGAAGAGATCAACGTTTCCGATAAGGACCGCGACATCCTGCGCGCCCTCGCCGAACAGAAAGCTGCCGCGGGCGCCGACGCTTCGCAGAAGGAGAATGCCCGTCTCTGGACCGCGCTCAACGATTTAGAATCCGAACGCCCCATGGTATGGGTGAATGAAATTTGCTGGAACGAAATGGATGTCAACGACGAGTTAAAACTACGCTGCAAAGGCTCCTGGGCAAGGGAACAGGAAGTACTGCTGCGAAAAGAGCTCTACCAGTGGAACCATCTGCCTGGCGACATGGTGATCAACCCATGGATCGAATGCCCGAAGGCCGTTCATAGTAGCGACTTCGGCATCATGGAAGACACGGACATTGCAAAAACCAACAGCGAAAACGATGTCGTCTCCCGCCACTTCAATGTGCAGATCGAAACCCTTGCCGATCTGGAACTAATCAAGATGCCGGTGGTGACTCACAGCCAGGAGCAGACCGCCGTACGAGAGCAGGTCTTCAACAACGTCTTCGGCGATATCATGCCGGTAAAGGTGGTCGGCCAAAGTCATATCTGGTTCACGCCATGGGATTTTCTGATTCGCTGGACCGGCATCGAAAACGCAATGATCGGGCTCTATGACGATCCCGACCTGTTTCATGCAGGCGTCGAACGCCTGGTCGATGCTTGGATGATTGAGCTCGATCAGTTTGATGAACTCAACGTGCTGGAGCTCGATAACAACAACGAGCGCGTCGGCTCCGGAGGCTACGGCTACATTTCAAAACTTCCAAACCTTGGAAACCCGCCGGCGCATGTCCACCCGAAAGATATGTGGGGTTGCTCCAATGCACAGATCTTCTCTGAAGTGTCGCCCGACATGCACTGGGACTTCGCAATCGCACATGATATGCGCTGGATGGAGCGCTGGGGCGTCAACTACTACGGTTGCTGCGAACCGCTGCACAACAAGACCGACCTTCTCAAAAAGATTCCAAACCTGCGCAAGGTCTCCACCAGCGGTTGGTGTGACGTTGAAAAAATCATGACCGGCCTCGGGCAGGAAATGGTCTACAGCATTAAACCCAGCCCCGCCATCCTGGCGGAAGACAACTGGCACCCCGATCGCGCCCGCGCCGAAATTCGCCGCGTACTCGACATCGGCGGCGAGCAGGCCCATATGGAATTTATCATGAAAGACATCTCCACTGTCCGTCACGACCCCAAACGCCTATGGGAATGGACCGCCATTGCCATGGAAGAAGTGACCGCCTGAATAATTCAGAGAGCGAGTTTTTAAACATGCAGAAAAATGACATGGACCCCCTTGAACGTTGGTATCAGTGCGATCTTTCCCGAGAAGAGATGAAAGAATTCATGCAACGAAGCGATCTCAAAGGGTTAGTGCATACCGCAGCTTTTTTCGCCGTGCTCATCGGCCTTGGGATATTGGCCTATTATGCCATCGGCACCCCGTGGATGATTCCTGCATTTTTTGCCTATGGAACCGTGTACTGTTTCCTGAACCACCTGATGCACGAAACCCACCATCGGACCGTGTTCAAAAGCGTCTGGCTGAATGAACTCGTGCACTGGATCGCCGGTTTCGCCCATGGGGCCGAGCCGATCTATGATCGTTGGGGCCATGCCCAGCACCACACCTATACCTACCTGATCGGCGATGATCCCGAAGTCATCACCCCGCGCCCGGCCGATATCCCGACCCTGATCGGACAGTTTTTCGGCATCGGCATCATCAAGCCCGGTCCGATCATCAACCACGCCTTCGGCATCATTCCACCGGCCGACAAGGAGCTGGTGCCGGAGAGCGACCGGAAAGCCATGATCCGGAGTTCCCGCCTCTGGCTGCTGGGCTACGCCCTCATCATTACTTCCTGCGTTGTCTTCGGAACCATCCTGCCCTTAGTCTACACCTTGTTTGCGCGTTTCTATGGTGCATTCATCCCTACCCTGCTCAACGACACACAGCACGTCGGACTGGAACAGAATGTTTACGACCACCGCCTGATCTGCCGCAACGTCCGGGTCGATCCCATCACCAGCTTCCTATACTGGAACATGCAGTATCACACCGAACACCACATGTTCCCGACCGTACCGTTCCACGCGTTGCGCAAACTGAATAAAAAAATAAAGCACCAGCTTCCGCCCATGTACCCAAGCGTTTGGCATGCCTATCGTGAAATCATCCCCACGGTTATCCGGCAGCAGAAGGACACCAACTATCACGTCACACCGCAACTTCCGAAAGACTATCCCGCCGCACCGCAGAACGCCCATCTTCCAGACCTTGGAAAAAATGAACCGGTTCCCGAAACAAAAGCGGGGGCAACCGAGGTTGCAGAAGGATCCAGTCCATCGGTATGGATCGACGTACCGGAGGCCAAAGAGATGGCATTGGACGATGTGCTCGAGTTCAAATATAACGGCGAGCAGTATGCCGTCTACCGCCTCAGCGACGGCTACCACGCGACGTCGAACAAATGCTCGCACGCCGGGGCCAAACTTTCCCGCGGATTTGTCATCGATGGACAGATCGAGTGCCCTGCGCATAACGGACGCTTTGATATCCGCACCGGAAAGGCGACCCTCTCCCCCGCCTGCGATAAGATGCAAATTTTCCCGGTTCGGCTGAAGAGCGGATCGGTTCAGCTGGGTCTTCCCGTTTGAAAAAGGAGTTTATGAAAATTAAATTTTTCTCCCCCCTGTGGGGGCATGAACATGAAGACTTTGCACGCTACTGCCGACGGCTTGCCGAAGCTGGATTCGATGGAATGGAACTGAACCTTTCGGAAGACCTTGGCGATGCGAAAAAGCAACGAGAAGCGCTGGCGGCAAATGGCCTGGACTATATTGCCCAGCATTCCGGCACACGAATGCCCGATTTTGAAACACACCGAACACACTACCGCACCAGCCTGAAACGCATCGCATCTTTCCAACCCCGACTCATCAATTCCCACACCGGACGCGACTGGTTTACCTTCGAGCAAAACCTGGAGTTAATCGATATCGCAGTGGAAATCAGCCAAGCCTTCGAGGTCCCCGTGGTACATGAAACGCATCGGGGGCGCTTTCCATTTTCCGCAGCGCTAACGCGCCGCTATCTCGAACACCGCCCCGACCTTCGGCTTACAGCCGACTTTTCCCACTGGTGCTGTGTTTCGGAATCGTTCCTTCAGGACCAGAAAAAATCGGTAGATGCAGCGATTGACCGCACCGACCACATCCACGCCCGAATCGGGCACGATCAAGGACCACAAGTCAACGATCCCCGGGCTCCGGAGTGGCAGCAGACCGTCGATCTCTATCTGGGGTGGTGGGATAAAATCATTGCGGTGCATACCGCGAAGGGAACCGCTGAATTAACCATCACCACCGAATTCGGACCACCGCCCTACACCCCTGTGATTCCGCATTCACAGGAACCGGTTTCCAACCAGTGGGAGCTGAATGTGTACATGATGCATTTGCTCAAGAAGGATTTATAAGGAAACGGGTGTCGGAATTTTACCACCGCATATTTTGAAAGATATTTTACCCCGATGTAGGCATTATATGAACCCGTTAGAAAAATACTTAAGGTAAGGAGATAACGATCCCATGCTTAACATACTCGATTTTTCAATTTTGATCGGCTACGTGCTGATGGTCATCGTGGTCGGTTGCGGTGCAGCCTGGTTTCAGAAACGAAAAGCGGCCCGACTCGGTAAAACACAGGATGACGGCGCCTACTTTCTGGCGGCACGTACGCTGGCCTGGCCGATCATCGGTCTGTCGCTCTTTTCCACCAACATTTCCACGGTGCATATCGTGGCCCTGTGCGAAGAGGGGTTCCGCAGCGGCCTGGCCTTTGCCAACTTTGAACTGGCGGCCGTTTTCACATTGGTGATCCTGGCCGTGTTCTTTGTTCCGTTCTACCTGCGCTCCCACATCACCACCCTGCCCGACTTTCTCGAAAAACGATTTAATCGCAACTGCCGAGATTTTCTCGCTTTCATTTCCATCATTTCCGCCATCTTTATCCATATCGGCGTTTCCCTCTATGCCGGCGCGGTGGTCATCAACGCGATGCTCGGCTTCGGTACCGAAGTCGCGCAGCTCATGCCGACCATGATTGCAATCGCCGTGGCCACCGGCCTCTACGTGGTGGTCGGCGGACTGCTGGCCGTCACCCTGACCGACGCTATTCAAACCACCACTCTGCTGATCGGGTCCGCCATCGTCACCTATTTCGCCTTCACCAAACTCGGCGGATGGGGTGCCCTGCACGACACCGTCGGCCCGCACATGATCTCCGTCCTTCGTCCTTCCGGCGATTTCAGCGGCATGCCGTGGCACGCGGTGGTGCTTGGTTATCCCGTCATTGGGATCTGGTATTGGTGTACCGACCAGACGATCGTCCAGCGTGTACTCGGTGCCAAGAACGAAGATCACGGCAAAGCCGGTGCCCTGTTCGCCGGCTTTCTGAAACTGCTACCAATGTTCCTCTTTGTTCTGCCCGGCCTGCTCTGTCTGGCACTGGTTAACAACGGCCTCCTGCCCGAACTGGCCGACACCAAAGAGGCATTCGCCCACATGGTGATGAACCTCTTGCCCGCCGGCATGAAGGGGCTGATTGTCGCCGCCCTGCTGGCCGCGCTCATGGGCACCATCGCCGGCGCGCTCAACTCCATCGCCACCCTTTTCGCATTTGACCTCTATAAACGGTTTAAGCCCGATACTTCCGATAAAAAACTGGTGCATATCGGGCGTGCCGCCACCATCGTCGGCGTCATCCTGGCCATCATCTGGTCTCCCATCATTGGACAGTTTGATTCCATCTACGGCGCGATTGCCTCGATGATCTGCTACATCTCACCACCGATTACCGCCGTCTTTATGGTCGGCATCTTCTGGAAACGCGCCACCGCCAAGGCAGGCACCATCACCTTGTGGTCCGGCTTTGCCATGGGCATGATCGTCTTCATTCTCGACCTGCTCAAAGCCCATACCGGATGGAGCATGCTCTTCATGCATTCCGCCGGTATGCTGTGCGGTATCTGCATTCTGATTATGATCATCGTCTCACTGATGAACAAAGACACCAACACCGAGGAAAACCTCAAACTGGTCTGGGATTCACCGATGACTCCTCTGCGCATCAAAGGGGCGCCGGGCCTGTTGAACTATAAATTCCTGTCGATTCTGGCTCTGCTTGCCGCCTCCGCCATCTACTTCATCTTCCGTGCACCGTCAGCAGAAAAACTCGAGGCCTGGAAGACCGCCAACCCGGAAAATGCCGCCAAGATTGAAGCGCATATACATCCGGAACTTGAAGTTCCAACCCCTGGAGAATAGTCATGAAAAGAATCCTGTTTTTACTGGCCCTGTCCACACTTTCGGTTTTTGGATTTTCGCCCTATGAAAACTACCTGATGAGCGGCAAGCCCACCCGCGTCGGCCTGATTGCCTCGGTCAAGGCCGGCAGCGATACCGAACTGGATGCCGCCCTGCAGGCACTCGCAGAAAAGAAAACGACCAAAGCCCTGAAGAAACAGAAGATCACCGGACTGGCCACCTACAAACAGACGTTTGCCGGTAAAACCTGGATCATGGTCTACTTCGACTACACGGGCAAAGAATACCTGCAGGCCGCCGCCACATTTGAAAAGGCCGTCGCTTTCCAAACCTTGGAAAAATGGATCGAGCCGCATCCGCGCGCTGCGCGCTACGGAACCCAATGGCTCCAGATGGAGTGGATCAACTATATCCGCGCCTCCCAAGAGAAGGGCGCGCCGACCGACCGCTTTGCCATGGTCACGCGAATTAAGCCGAAGAAAGAACAGGAATACCGCCTGCTCCACCAGACGGTCTGGCCCGGAGTGGTCGACCAGATGGTACGCAGTAATTACCGAAACTTTTCCGTTTTCTTTGTCGAGATCGAAGACGAACTCTACGAATTTTTCCACGTCGACTATGTCGGGGACGACATCGAGAAGGATAATGGAATGACCAAACAGGATCCCTTCACCCAGCGATGGTGGAAGATTACCGATGCCTGCCAGAATCCTCTGCCCGGTGCCAGCGGTCCGTGGCTGATGATGGACAAAATATCCAAATAACTAGGAAGTAGAATCATGACTTCAAGAGAACGCGTACTCTCCGCCATCAACCACCAATCCACGAAACAGATACCGGTCGACATGGGATCGAATCCCAGCTCCGGCATTTCGGCCATGGGCTACACCAAACTCAAAACGGCACTCGGGATCGACTCCGGCCATACCCGCATCTTCGATGTCGTCCAGCAGTTGGCGCAGGTGGAGGATGAAGTCATCGATGCCCTGGGCCTCGACATTATTGACATTGGTCGCGTCTTCAATACGTCCGATAACGATTGGTACGACATCACCATGCTCGACGGTTCCACTGCTCAATATCCGAAGTGGTTCCGACCTTTGGAACGCGAAGACGGCTCCAACGAAGTGGAAGTGGATGGCATCGTTATTGCCCGCCGCCCGACCGACGGCGCCTTCTACGACCAGACCCACTTTCCGTATGAAGGCGACTATCCCTCCGACTACAGCGATCTCCCCGCCGCCATGAACAAGGTGCTGTGGCAAAATCTGGCGCACAGTCCGTGGGACCATGCGGCCGACGACAACTTCTGGGTTGAGCTGCGCGAACGCACCCTCAAGCTGCGCGAACGCACCGACAAGGCACTGATGATCACCTGCGGATGCAACCTCTTTGAATGGGGAACCTTCCTGCGCAAGCTGGACAATTTCCTGATGGATCTGCTGGCCGAACCCGAAGAGGTGGAAGGCCTGCTGGATGCGCTGATGGAGATACATCTCCAAGGATTGGAAAAGGTGTGCAATGCCGTGGGCGACATCGTCGACATCCTACGCTTCGGCGACGATCTCGGCACCACCGGCGGACTCTTCATGCCGCCGGATACCTACCGCGAACTTTTCAAGCCGCGCCACACCTTGCTGAATAAGTTTGTCCACGAAAACAGCCAGATGAAAACCTTCCTGCATTCGTGCGGTTCGATTTACCGCATTATGCCCGATCTCATAGAGGCGGGCTACGACATCATCAACCCCGTCCAGACCAACTGCTTTGAAATGGAACCAGAAAAGCTGAAGGCAGAATTCGGCAAAGACATCACCTTCTGGGGTGGCGGATGCGATACCGCCTCTATCCTGAACAAGGCCACACCCGACGAAGTCCGCAAGCACGTCCTTGAACGCTGCGAACTCTTCTCAAAAGACGGCGGGTTCATCTTCAACACCATCCACAACATTCTACCGGAAGTGCCCCCCGAAAACATCGTCGCCTGCTTCGACGCCGTAAAGGAATTCAACGGAAAATATTATTAAAACCCATATCAAACACGTTATTGCACTAACGCTGCTCGGCACCGATCTTGCAGTCGCGGTGCTGAGCCAATATATGATCTTTTTATTTAGACCTGCTTCTTCGAGGAACTGACCTGCCTTTATTTCAGTACTCTATCAATCACCGAAATATGTAGTTTTATTTGAAAACATTTGCGGGGCGACGTGTCTATTGAAAATCAGTCGTGGTCGATTGCTTTCTATCGAGCACCTAAATTTGGAAAAAATGTGGCCGGTATTACAAATGATTAAATTAAGTACGCTTTTTATATTTTCGACCGCGCTGTTACTTCCGCAGTTATCTGAATCAGCGGAAACCACTGCGGCCTATATTCCGTTTTCAACCGCTCCGTCCGCGCAGACGGTTGCCGATACGATGCCGCCGATGGGCACCGACTATTCAAACAAACTCGAGCGCATGACCTTTTTTATGAACGGAAACTTCACCTATCCGCTTCGTGATATTCATGACTATGCAACCGGCAACCGCTCCCGCGCCTTCCAGCTTTCACATCCGTTGCGCATCCATAGTCACAGCACGTACGATGTCAGCTGGGCCGACAGCAATGTGGTCAACAAATACACAAAAGAAGAGGTGGCCTCCTGGGCACCCCTTCATACGCCCGGCATCAAGACACCCAATCCACGCACAAAACTGGTCAACTGGACGTGGGACCCAGACGATCCGAACGTCATTCGCGATGTCACCAGCGGAGAGGCCTTCCCCAACGCGACCTATCCCGAAAACCAAACCGGCTATGGCGTCTCCGCCCAGGGAGAAGTGACATCCGTGACGTATTGGGAAGATCCGGCCTACGCCGCAAGCCCCTACACCGTCTACTGCACCGACGACACGAGCAAGCCCGACCAGAATATTTTTAACGGGCGTTATTATTTCACCGGTATGCGCGACTACCTGCGCAGTGAGTGGCTGATGACCGCCATGGGTCCCCTTTCCCGCGCCTACCTGGAAAGCGGGAACGAGATCTATGCCGAATATGTGCGCGACATTCTCGTCGCCTATGCCGCCAACTACAATTCCATGTTCGGGGTGCGGGAGCACATCAGCTCCAAGGGACGGATGGGCAGCTATGTCTTCGATCCGATGCTCAACCATATTGGCTCCCCGATGAAGCTGTTGCAACGCTTCCATCGAGATACCGGCTACCACGTCGGCATCGACCGCCTCAATGAACTGATGGACATCTATGATCGGGTTTACAGCGCAGACGCCTTCAACGAAACCGTTCCCGGCGAAGGGATCAGTGCCCGCGACTTTATCGAACAGAATTTCATAGAACCGATGTTTGACCTCTCGTGGGATACCCGCCCCGATAAAGAAGGAGTCGTCGGCAATATTGCAGACTATGCGTTCGACACCTGTCACGCCGCTCTCGTGATGGGAAAGCCGGACTGGGCGCGCATGTGCAATGATTTTGTTGAAATCAACCTCACCCAAAGCATTGCCAGCTGGGATATGATTACGCTCGAATCACCCGGCTACCACATCAACTGGGCCGGCAATGTATCAAGAGCTGCCCACCTGATGAACTATTACGAGGATCCGCCAGGCTACACCGATGCCGACGGAGTGCACCTTAAAGGCAAGGACTACCGGCTGACTGAAAACTTCAAACGCATGTTTACCAGCCCCGATGTGTTTCGCTATCCGGATGGACGAAACATCGCCGTGCACGATGCCGCCAACCGCGAACCTACAACCGTTAAGAATATCGGATGGCCGGACTACAGCGCCGGGGTCATCGAAAAGAGTCGCAACCGCATCGCGCCCGGCTTCGGACACACCTCGTTAGGCGACGGCGAAAATGACCGACAGATCCAGGCTCACCTGCATTGGTCCGGTGGCGGAAGTCACACGCACAACGATAATCTGACCATCGGCCTCTTCGCTTTCGGCCGCGAACTTTACGGCGATCCGGGGTACAGCTGGGCGGACTATGCACGAGCTCCTTATGGCCACAATACGGTATTCATCAATGGCACGAGCCCGTACGTCGACGAGGGCCGCATCGGCAACAATCTTTTCCATGCGCCCACCCTGCCCGGACTCGCCGTTAGCCGTATTGAACACACCCAGGACTACCGCTTTTCAGTTTCATCCGTCGACCGCTATCGCCGCACGCAAGCGCTCAACACCACGGACCTCGACCACCCCTATGTGATTGACCTGTTTGAAGTATTCGGAGGGAACAAACACGAATTTTTCCTGCAGGGCTCCATGCGCGACCGCATGCAGGCCGCCAGCAATCTTTCCGCCGGCGAAAAGCAGTCCTACACCACTGGCACCAGCTACTACAGCCTGCTGAGCAATATGGAGGTCGGCGATGTCCGCTCCAACACCACCGTCACCATGACCTACACCGACGATGCGCAACAGGGCGTCAAGATTCACGTAGCCCACGACGCCTCCGACAACATGGAGCTGATCCTCGGTGACGGCCCGGTCTATTACGACACCTCCACACCCTCGTCCGGCGAATCCGGCATTTCGACCCCCAAGATGATCCTGCGGCGCGACGGCTCCAATCTGAAAACCGTTTTTGCCCTCGTCCATGAGCCCTTTACCGGCGGAGCAACAAGCATTCAATCCGTGGATAAAACCATCGTCGAAAGCAACGGCGTACCCGTCGAGCTGGCCCTAACGATCACCTTCACCGACGGCCGCATCGACCACCACCTCTTCTCGCTCGACGGAACGGACGAAGTGAACATCGAGGATCAGCGCAGCATGTCGACCGGTCCGCTCAGCGCCAACGCCTCCTATGCTGCAGCCATTACCGATGGCGCTGATTGCGATCTCTACCTCGTCGGCGGAACCTCCGCCAACTGCGGCACAAAAAGCCTCTCCGTCCCTGAAGCCGTCGTTACCGGTAGCCTGCTCGATACGCACCGCGCCATTCTCGGCGCCGAAGAAGATGGATATATAAGCGATATCAACCTGCCGCTCGGCGAGCGACTCGATCGCGAAATGATCTACATCGACTTCCTCAACCCCGACGGCTCGGTCGATTTTGTCGACTCATTCGAAATCAAGCGCGTCGATGCGCACTCCAACGGCGTCTTCATCGCCATTCATCAGGATGCCGTAGTCGATTATGATCCGGCGGATGGACTCTATAAACAATATGCGGTGAACGAAAGCTTCCGCGAAGCGGCGCAGGTGCGCGTGCGCTATATGCCCTCGGCCTCGACGGTGCCCGTGGCACACATCACACCGAACCAGGGACGCTGGGAGCGCGAAATGCCGTCCGAACTCCTGCCGGTCCACACCGAAGATATCGAGATCAACACCCGGTATTCCAACGGCACGGTTCGCATCGGCATCGATGCGCTGCCCGCCGGCACGGCAACCAACCAGCATATTGTTTCCACCTCGCAGGTGGCCGCCTCTGCCGCCGGTACGACGGTTCAGGCCCAGGCCGAAAACAGCGGCGGCGTGATGGTTTCGCCGCTCATCACACAGGGCTTCCGTAACATCCTGCCGATGCAGGCAGCAGGCACCACCTATCCCGGCCTGTTCTGCTCCTATTCCCAGGGCGGCGGAAGCGTGCTGCCGGATATCCGTGTACCTGAACTGGGACTATCCGATTCCAACGACTATGTCTATGAAGGCTTCATCGAAGTTCCAGCCTCCGGAACCTATTCCTTCCGCTATAGCGGTAAAGATGTCGTGCTTAAGATCAACGGCATCGAGATCGCCAACTCACTGACCGACGAAACTCGGATCCCGTGGGCGGTACAGACGAGCTTGGAGGCGGGTCTGCATGCGTTTGAAATGTCGCTTACCTGGAATGATACCGACCAGGACAGCATGCGAAATATCAGTACCTTCTTCCTCGACTGGAAACTTCCCGGCTCGAACGACTTTGCACGTGTTCCATCCGAGGCATTCAGCCATACCGCTGTCGGAGCCATTCCGTCTGTAACGTTACAGGCCACTCAAAATCCAACCAATACCCTGGCCTTCACCTTCTCGGTGGCTTCCTCCGACGACGGCCTCGGCTCCCCCATCCCCGCCTCAAACATTGGATGGGATCTCGACGGCGACGGGCGCATCGACTTTACCGGCGTGAGTTCGCTGAACCACACCTATCCAGTGATTGGAACCTATTCCGTGGAAGTCATCGCCGTTAACAGCGACGGCGAGCGCGCAACCGACACGGCGATGGTCGACGCCGGCTCCGCCCAGCCCAACCAACCGCCGGTCGCCTCCAATCTAGTGGTTTCCGTAACCGAAAACGGCAGCACCAACATTACGCTGACCGGTTCTGACCCGGAAGGCAGCAACCTATTCTATCATCTGGTTGAGGATCCGGCCCATGGTACGCTCAGCGGCACGTTGCCCCTCCTGACCTACACACCGATCTCCAACTACAGCGGAGCCGACAGCTTTACCTACACCGTCAGCGACGGCCAGACCAACAGTGCTGAGGCCACCGTATCGATTACAGTTGCAGCCCTCCCTGAAGTCGCGGGCATTGTGAGTATTGGCTCCGCGTCACCGTCAGGCGGAAGCAATATTCTCGCGGGAGCGGAAGGCTCGGAGACCCGCAGCCGTGAGGTGATCCGCACCGACTCCCAGCAGTTTGTGGTGGGTCAGTCCTTTCAGCTGGAAGCCTTGCATCCGGGCCAAACCTATGAGCTGTCCGAGCTCTATCTGAAATCAAGAACCGCAGAAGATTTCGATGAATATTCGGATCTGCTGCAGATCAAAGTGTTTACCAACACCCAGGCGGGCGCCACCCTGCTGGGCACCTGGTCCTTCGACCTCGCTACTCTCGGTGATGGTACGGGAGCCAACGAAGTGGCCGCCTACGAATGGGTACGCTTCAGCCTAGGTGACGGGCTGACGCTCGATGCCGGCGGAACCTACAGCTTCCTGATGTTCTTTGATGGCAGTTCCGGTCCGAACGACATCAACAAGTGGGGATTTATGCGCGACGATTCCGGCATCTATGCCGAAGGCAACCAATGGGAAGGCCGCAACACTGCCTCCCCCGCCTACGTGGCTTCCGACTGGACTTCCAATCCCTGGAACAATGTGCTGGCCGACAGCAACGACGATTTCATGTTCTACATCGGCGGCTCTGTGGTCGCCGGTGATATCGACACCGACGGTGACGGACTGACCGATGCGCAGGAGCTGGCACTCGGCACCGACCCCAACGATTCAAATTCTACATTCGGTATTGACGGCACGCCGCTTCCAATGTCTGGAAACATTCAGCTCACCTGGCCGAGCGCCACGGGCGTGCTCTACCGCATCTGGGAAAGTCCTGATCTGGTCGGATGGACTGTTACGCGTGACTGGACCCATGCGCTGACCCCACCGGAGGATACAATTGAAGTTACCCTCACACCATCCAATGGCTTCTTCAAGGTCGAGGCAGAAATCGAATAATGAACCTCAAAGGAACTTAATGAAACACAGATTTTTTTTAACCACCCTGACTATTGCCGCCACCCTGCTGCTGAGTGCCGACGTTGCCACGGCGGCTTCGCAGCCCAACGTAATCATCGTCATCACCGATGACCAGGGGTACGGCGATCTATCATGCCACGGCAACCCGGTGCTGCAAACTCCTGCCATGGACAAACTGCACGAGCAATCGGTGCGGCTGACCAACTTCCATGTCGATCCCACCTGCGCGCCGACGCGCGGCGCGCTGCTGACGGGCAAATATTCGCACCGCGCGCGCATCTGGCACACGATTGCCGGCGGCAACTGCATGCGGGCAAGCGAAACCACGATGGCCGACATTTTCAAAGCCTCCGGCTACCGCACCGGCTGCTTTGGAAAATGGCACCTGGGCGCGAGCTATCCCTACCGCCCGATAGATCGCGGCTTCGAGGAATGGGTGGGGCAAGGCGACGGCGGCACCGGCACCACTGCCGACTGGTTCACCAACGACCGCGTCAACGACATGTACATCCACAACGGCGAATGGGAGCAGTATGACGGCTGGGCCCCCGACGTCTTTTTCGAGAAGGCCATGGATTTCATGAAAGACGGCGACCGGCCGTTCTTCACCTACCTGGCTACGTACATCCCCCATACCCCGCTCACGATTCCCGACAAAGCATGGGCCGATAAATATCGCGACAAGGTAAAGCTGAACGAAGCCTACTTCTTCGCCTGCATCGAAGGCGTCGACCGCCAGATTGCCAAACTCGATGCGTTCCTGCATGAAGAAGGGCTGGCCGACAACACCATCCTAATCTTCATGACCGACAACGGTGCCACCGGAGGAAAAAATGTCCACAACGCCGGCATGCGAGGCAACAAGGGAATGGTCTATGAAGGCGGCCATCGGGTGCCGTTCTTTATCCGCTGGCCCAGCGGCAAGCTCGCCCACGGTTCCGATGTGGGTGCACTCACGGCTCATATCGACGTGTCCCCCACCCTGATCGAACTCTGCAAACTGACCCCCCCGGTCAACGCCGATTTCGACGGACGCAGCTTCAAGGAGTTGCTCTACAACCCCGAAGCAACCACAACTGAACGTTCACTGGTGGTGGAAAAACAGCGCACCCTGAAGCCTGAAAAGTACGAAAAGTATGCTGTCATGAACCAGAAATGGCGGCTTGTTAAGGAGCAAAATGATGGAGCCCCGGAACTGTTCGATATTGCAGCGGATCCCGGTCAGCAGACTGACGTGGCCGACAAGCATCCGGAAATTGTGGAGTCGTTGCTGGCCGATTATGAGCAATACTGGAAACATGTCTCCCCCGGCGATCGCGTGGTGGCACGTCCAGTCATTGGAACAGCGCACGAAACCGAAACGCTGTTGCACGCTTCCGATCTGTATGCGCCGGCTCCCCCGTGGAACCATGCCTATGTTACCCAAGGTCGCACAGCCATCGCACCCTACCCCATTCGTATTGCGGAAAGCGGAACCTACCGCATTGAAGTACGCCGCTGGCCGCGCGAAGCTGACGCCGCGATGAGCGGAGTTCCAACCTTTGGAAAAGAGGTGGATGCGTGGGTCTACGACAAACCAATCAAAAAACTGATTTATAGCTATAGCGGCAAAGTAAAAGCCCTGCCCGTCGAATCGGTTCACCTGACGGTCGGCGCGATTGACCATACCAAACCGGTTTCCTCCACCGACACCTGCACCGTCTTCGAAGCATCACTGAAAAAAGGAGACTACAACCTGCAGGCCGACCTATTGGATAAACAGGGCAACCCCATCACCAGCGCCTACTATGTGTATGTCCGCAATATTTGAAGAAGACAAGGATCCCTCGGTTGCAAAGGCAGGCGAATTGTGTCCATATAATGGGCTATGAATTATTCGCAGCCATTCAAAAAAGGTCCCCGACTGGAACTGGGCTATATGCACGGAGGCGAAGTGGTCTATCAGCCTGGAGAAGTGCTGGGGCCGCGTATCCTGAAGGACTACGAATTGGTAACCATCATTGAGGGAACCGTCAACTATGAATCGGACGGCGAAAGCCACCCGGTTAAGCCGGGCGATTTTATTCTCGGCCAACCGGGCTTTTCCGAAACCTACCACTGGGATCGTCAGCAGCATACACGGCACGCCTTCTTTCACTTTGGCATCGAACGCGTTTCCTCCGACTGGCCAGATCCCGACCATTGGCCGCGTGTGCACAACGCAGCAAGCCCCCTGTGCACAAACCTGTTCAGACACATTCTCCAGCATATATATGAACACAACGACGGGCCCTCTGTCCGTCCATCCCCTGCCGATTGCCGCCTCGTAGAGGTGCTCTTGGATGCATTGCTTGAAACGCCGCATGCCGAGATCACCTCATTCGAGCGCGACCGGCCCGAACCGGTACGCCGCGCCCTGATGCATATTCGCCGGCTTGCCGAAGAAGATCCGCACCACCCTCTCACCCTCAATGAGCTGGCCGACCACGCGAACATCACAGAAAAACATCTTTGCCGGTTGTTCGCCAAGTGGGTGGGCCATTCGCCCATCCAAACCTATAGCCTCCTCAAACTGGAGGCCTCGCTTCCGTTGCTCACCCGAACCAACCTGAGCATCAAGGAGGTGGCCCAACGTTGCGGCTTTGAAAACCCGCTCTATTTCTCTCGCCTTTTTTCCCGCCATTTCAACGGCTCGCCGAGCAGGTTCCGGGTGCAATTGCAGCAGGGAACGCCCCCTTTCCGAAAAATCCTGCCCGCCGACCTCACCCCGCGCATTCGTTGGTAGCGAATTTTGTGCATATTCACGCAACCTATTCACCCTACCCGATCTACCAGCCCCGTGTTCTAATGACTGATAAATAAACCAAGGACTTTAGATCATGACTTCCCGCAAAAGGATGCTCCAATCGCTGAATCATAGAGGGGGCCCGGTGCCCATCGACTTCGGATCGACGGCCATCACCGGCATGCACTGCTCTAATGTCGCCGCACTACGCGACCACTACGGTCTGGAAAAGAGACCGGTCAAAGTACACGAGCCCTACCAGATGCTCGGACTGATGGAGGACGACCTGCTCGATGCCATCGGCGTGGATACCGTCGGCATGGAACCGCTCTCCAATATTTTCGGATTTCCTTCCAATGATTGGAAACCGTGGACCGCGCCATGGGGTCAGGAGCTACTGGTCCCCGGAAAATTTAACGTCGTCCAGAATGACAAAGGAACCTATATCTATCCGCAAGGAGATACCGAAGCCCCCTTCTCCGGGCACATGCCCACGACCGGATTCTTTTTCGACGCCATCATCCGCCAGCCGGAGATCGACGACGACAATCTCAATCCGGAAGACAACCTCGAGGAATTCAACCCGCTGACTGACGAGGAGCTGGGTCGCCTCAAACTCTACGCGAAAACCGCCGAGGCCTCCGGTCGTTGCGTCATCGGCGGCGGCCCGGGCACGGCGCTGGGCGACATCGCACTCGTTCCCGCACCGTTTCTCAAGGAGCCCAAAGGCATCCGCGACATTACCGAGTGGTATATCTCGACCGCCATCCGTCAGGATTACATTCACGAGGTATTTACGCGCCAGACCAAGCTGGCTCTCGCCAACCTCGAAAAGATGTGGGCGTCCGTCGGCGAACTGATGGATGTGATTGTCATCTGCGGTACCGATTTCGGAACCCAGACCGGCAGTTTTTGCTCGCCAGAAACCTACGATGAACTGTGGCACCCGTACTACCAACAGATGAACGACTGGATCCACGCCAATACAACGTGGAAAACCTTCAAACACTGCTGCGGCGCAGTTGAAAACTTCATGGACCGCTTTATCGCCTCGGGCTTCGACATTATCAATCCGGTGCAATGCTCCGCCACCGGCATGGACCCGCAAGTGCTGAAAGATCGCTACGGCGACCGGATCACCTTCTGGGGCGGCGGAGTTGATACCCAGCACGTCCTGCCATTCGGCACCCCGGGGGAAGTCCGCGCCCAGGTATTGGAACGCTGCGAAATCTTTTCCCAAAACGGCGGTTTCGTTTTCGATGCCATCCACAACGTGCAGGCCAACACACCGGTTGAAAATATGGTGGCTATGATCAATGCTGTTCACGAATTTAATGAGAATTAAGGAAACCGAACAATGAAATTTTTCCGCACCCTCCTAGCCACTGTCTTGACCGCATCTTCTCTACATGCGGCGGAATATCACGTCTCGACGAAGGGTCTCGATCAAGAAAACACAGGCTCCAAATCGGCTCCCTTCAGGACCATATCGGCAGCAGCAAACATTGCTCAGCCTGGTGATGTGATCACCGTACAAGCAGGAACCTACCGCGAGCGGATCAACCCACCGCGCGGAGGAGCTTCCGATGAACAGCGCATTGTTTATCAGGCTGCACCCGGCGAGCAGGTGGTGATTAAAGGTTCGGAGATCGTGACCGATTGGAAAAAGGTTGAGGGCGATGTATGGCAGGTGGTTTTGCCAAACTCATTTTTTGGCGAATTCAATCCCTTTGCTGATCTGATCTCCGGGAGCTGGTTTCACCGCAAGGGCCGGGATCACCACACCGGTGCGGTCTATCTGAATGGACGCCCGCTGACCGAGGCCGCCCAGAAGGAGCAACTGTTCAACTCCGTTCCGACCGCAAAAGCGGACTCCGGCTATTTGTTCAACCTCGAGTGGATGCGGACGACCGGTTCCGGCCAAACCCATGTGTCTGCCGCTGACATGCTCAAAAAACTCGGAACAAAAACCGCGCCGACCGATGATGGAGGCGAATGCCTCGGGTTCATCAAAAACGGGGACTATGCAACCTATGCCGTCGATTTTGGAAAGAACTCTGAGCATATGGAATTCCGGATAGCAACGGCGATGCACGGCGGCCTGATTGAAATCCGTCTGGACTCCCCGCAAGGCAAACTGCTGGGAACCTGTACGGTGTCCGATACCGGGGGCTGGCAAAGCTGGCGCACCGTCAAGGCCCCCATTGAACCGACCTCCGGCAAGAAGACCGTCTGCCTTGCATTCAAGGCCAAGCCGATAGAGGAGCATGGCAGACCTCTTTGGTTTGCGAAAGTAGACGAACAAAATACAACCCTCTGGGCGCAATTCAAAACCGCTGACCCCAACAGGGCATTGGTGGAGGTCAACACGCGCCAGTCCGTGTTCTATCCAGCGGAGCCGGGAATCAACTATATCACCGTAAAGGGGTTTACACTTGAACATGCCGCCACGCCCTGGGCACCCCCCAATGCGGAGCAGATCGGATTGATCGGCACACACTGGTCCAAGGGATGGATTATCGAAAACAACACCATCCGCCATTCCTCTTGCTCGGGCCTCTCTCTCGGAAAATACGGCGATGAGTTTGATAACATTTCCGACAGCGCCGACGGATACAATGGAACCATTCGCCGCGCCCTAGAAGAAGGCGGCTGGTCGAAAGAAACCATTGGCTCCCACACGGTTCGCAACAATCATATTTCGCACTGCGGGCAGGCCGGCATCGTCGGCAGTATGGGATGTGTTTTTTCAGTCATCACCGGCAATGAGATTCATGACATCCACATCAACCGCCCCTTCGGCGGATTCGAGCAGGCCGGCATCAAGTTCCACGGCCCCATCGATACCGTCATCAGCCATAATCGGATTTACCGTTGCGGGGGATTCGGCGGAATCTGGCTCGACTGGATGACCCAAGGAACACGCGTGACCGGCAACCTGCTGCACGACAACCACGCTCAGGATCTCTTTGTTGAAGTCAACCACGGGCCGTTCTTGGTAGACAATAACCTATTTCTTTCAGCCCGGGGTCTGTACGAGTCTTCAGGCGGCGGGGCATACGTTCACAACCTGATCAACAACATTCGGGTGCGTGCGGAAAAAGGGCGCAGCACGCCTTTTCACAAACCGCACAGCACGGAAAAGCTCGGCCTGGCCAAGGTCGTCGGGGACGACGAACGATTTCACAACAACCTGTTTATCGGCACGGGCCTGTCCGTATACGACGCATGGAATCCGGAACACCTGCAAGCCAGCGGAAACGTCTATCTGGCCGGAGCAAAATCAGCAGCAAACGAAACCGAGCCGCTCAACGTGCCCGGCTTCAATCCAGGCATCCAGCTTGTTGAAGAACAGAATGCGGTTTACCTCGAGCTCACGCTTCCGGAAACACTCACCGAACAGACAACCCTGCCCGTCACCACCAAACGGCTCGGCAAGGCCCGCGTACCCGATGCCGCATTCACCAATCCCGACGGCACGACCCTCTCCATCAATGCCGATTATTACGGAAAGAAAAGAGAACCAAACCCCTCCGCCGGCCCGTTCCAGAATACCGGAAGCGGAACCCTCAAACTCAAAGTATGGCCAAAAGCCGAATCAGAAGAGCCTCCCACCCGCTCCTATGCCCCGCGAGCGGCGGTGGAAGCATGGAAGGATCTTCGGTTCGGCATGTTCATCCACTGGGGCCCGGTGGCGCTGACCGGGCACGAAATCGGCTGGTCGCGCGGCGGCCAGACGCCGATCGAGGAATATGACAACCTCTACAAACGCTTCAATCCGGAAAACTTTGATGCCGACGAATGGGTGCGTGTCGCCAAAGCCGCCGGCATGAAATACATGGTGCTGACCACCAAGCACCACGACGGCTTCTGCCTGTGGCCGAGCGAATTCACCGACTACGATATCGGCGAAACGACCTTCAAGCGCGATGTGGTCGGCGAGCTGGCCGAGGCCTGCCGCAAAGGCGGCATCGGTTTCGGAACGTACTATTCGGTCTGCGATTGGTGGCACCCGCTCTACCCCAAGGGCGGCCGCGCCGGAACCGTAGACAAGCCCACCGGCGATATGGACAAGTACATTGAACACCTGCAGAACCAGACCGCTGAGCTAATCAAAAACTATGGCCCGCTCACCACCATGTGGTTCGATGTGCCGCGCGATGTCAAATGGTACCACAACGAACCGACCATAGAGATGATGCGCGAGCTCCAGCCCAATCTCGTCGTCAACAACCGCGCCTACTACGACAAGGATGTAGCCGATTACGAAACCCCCGAACAAAATCTTGGCACCTTCAACCGCGATCGTCCGTGGGAAACCTGCATGACCATCGCCCGTCAATGGGCATGGAAACCCAATGATCCGGTCAAGTCGCTTGAACAGTGCCTGCACGGCCTGATCTATTCTGCAGGCGGCGATGGCAACTTTCTCTTTAACGTCGGTCCAAACGCCCTCGGTGAAATTGAACCGGAGCAGATCCAACGATTGGAAGAAATGGGCGAATGGGTTAACCGCTATTCCGATGGCATCCACGCCACGCGCGGCGGCCCGTTCAAACCCTCCGGTTGGGGAGCATCCACCCACAAGGGTAACGACATCTATCTGTTCATCGCCCGCTGGCCCGCCGGCGGCATCCATAAACTTCCAATGGTTGGAACCCGCATCCTTAAAGCCGAAAATCGTTCCGGCAAAACGGTAGAGCTCAAACAAACATCCGACGGCTATGCGCTGACCGTTCCTGAAAGCGACCGTGATCCGGTCGCCACCGTAATAAAACTGACGGTCGAAAAACCCGCCAGCTCCATCGAACCGATGGACATGGGCACGGTTACCGGCGCACTGAGTTTCCGCAAACCTTCCAGCTCGTCTTCCATTCGTTGGAACCAGCAGAGCCAGGGGCCGCAACAGGCCTTCGACGACAATCCCGGCTCGCACTGGGTTCCGGGCGGAAAAGACGAAGAATGGCTCGCGGTCGACCTCGAAAAACCGCAGACGGTCAACACGGTCAAGATTCAACAGTATGCCGCCCACCTCAAGGAACTCTCCCTGCAGTTCGAACAGGGTGGCGAATGGAAAACCGTTTTCTCCGAAACCGATGTGAAGGGCGATATCGAAAAAACCTTCGAACCCGTCAAAGCACAAAATTTCCGATTGCTGCTGAAAGGCGGCCACACCCATCTCAGCGAGTTTCAGCTGTACTAACCGAAATTCAGGAACCCTTATAATGAATAGCCGCTTACAGAACAAATTAATCCGGGGCCTATTGGCTGCGTTCGCAATTACCGAGACTTCAGTTTGGAGCCAGACGGTCACGACCACCAGTCCGGATGGATCGGTGGAGGCAACAGTCGAGAACGTCGACTCTAACCTGAAGTTTTCATTGACCTGCTCGGGAGTGACTATTCTGGAACCCGGACAGCTGGGATTAACGATTAATGGACAGGACTTCGGGAAGGGAATCAGTTCACTTTCCGAAACGGCTTCCGGTGCCGAGAACGACAGCTACCCTTGGCGCGGCGTAAAGTCGACCGCTGTCAACCGCTGCAACACCAGAGAAATTACGGTTTCAGAACCTGACGGAAACTGGACGATGGAGCTGAAGGTCTTCAATGATGGAGCGGCATATCGTTTTGTTTTTCCGGGTTCAGACACACGCTCGATTTCTCAGAACGAGTTGACTCGTTGGAAAATACCGGCCGGTAGCGACCTCTGGTTCTATCGTGCGTACGACACGGCAAGCTATGAAGGGATCTACAATAAAACGGCCGTTAAGAATCTGTCCACCGGCGGCGGTGAAAAATGGATGCCTCTCCCGCTGGTCGCCAAACTATCGGACGACCTCTACCTCTGCATTTCAGAGTCCGGCGAATATCTCTATCCGGGCTCGATTGCGGGTGCCATGGGAAATCGTGAGATCATGCCGCGGATCAAAAATACCACCAACAATTCCTTTAGCTGGGACGGTGAAATCCGGACGCCCTGGCGCACGTTTATGGTCGGCGATCTGAATGCACTGGTAAACTCCGACATCATCCACAATGTGGCACCGCCCGCTGATCTAAGTAAATTTAAGAAGGGCCATACAGATTGGATCAAGCCCGGCCGGTGTGGCTGGACCTGGTGGTCGACCGCAACGCCGAGTGTATCGGCAGGAACGCCGGGTATGGATTGGGATCGTCAAAAAGGCTATGTCGACCATGCGGCGACTCTGGGATTTGAATATTACCTCGTGGATGAAGGTTGGGAAGAACCCGCTAAAGGCTGGTTAACGGGGACACCGGCAACGCCGTGGGCGCGATTAAAAGAACTCTGCGATTATGCCGACACGAAAGGCGTAAAAATTATGGTTTGGCGCGCGTGGCAGGATGGAGCGCCGAATAATAAATGGCCGAGTCGTATCGGGGTGGAAACGTTCACGCAGCGCGAAGAGTTTTTCAACCATCTGATCACCGCAGGGGTGGTTGGCGCAAAAATAGACTTTATGGATAGTGAGAGTAAGGAGCGGTTGCAGTTCTACCATGACTGTATTGAGCACGCTGCGCAGAAGGGGCTGATGATCAACTTCCACGGCAGCAACAAACCCCGTGGCGAATCCCGCACCTGGCCGAATGAAATCTGTCGAGAAGGAATCTACGGCATGGAATTTGAAATCTGGAGAGATCTTCCGAGCGCATGGTATTCCACGGTACCGTTTACCCGTCTGCTGGCCGGGCACGGCGACTTTACCCCGACCTCCTTTAATCCGGACCGTATCTCTGGAACGAGTTTTGCACTACAACTTGCGGCCTCGATTGTCACCACCTCGGGCGGCATACTCTGCTTTGCCGACGACATGGATACCTACATCAACAGCAAAGCATTCGGAATCATCAAAAAAATCCCGGTCGCCTGGGATGAAACCATCGTGCTGCCAGGCTCTGAAATTGGAGAAACCGCCGCTTTTGCCCGCCGCAAGGGAAACGACTGGTACATCGGCATCATCAACGGGAACGCAACGAATACCAAAAGCTATACCCTTGATCTGTCATTCCTTGGAACTGGAACCTATAAATCGGCAATCTACAAGGATAATATGGATACGGCCAACGACCTGATTCATATTGAAGGCACGCACTCGGCGACGGATACAATTGAAGTTGAAATGCGAGCCAAAGGTGGATGCGTCATCTATCTCACGAAAGAAACCCTCCCGGAAAAAATATGAGTACTTCAGAACGAATTAAATGGTATCGCACCCCCATCGATAAGGCGGAAATGAAAAAACTAATGGAGCGCAGCGATACACAGGGTCTACTGCAATGCCTTTCCATGATCGCGCTGTCCATCGTAACCGGCACCCTTTCGTTTTACTCGTTTCACCATTGGCCATGGTACGTCACGATGCTGGCCATCTATTTCCATGGCATGTGCTACTTCTTCCACGGAGCGCACGCCGCCATTCACGATCTATCGCATGGGACCCCGTTCAAGAGCAAAGGACTGAATGCCTTTTTCTACGGTTTCTTCGGCTTTATTTCCTGGACGAGCACGGTGCGCTACCGCGCCAGCCACATGCAGCACCACCAGTTGACCACCCATACCGGCCGCGACCTCGAAGTGGTGCTGCCCTGGCTGCCCAGCCGATTGGAATGGCTGGGCTACTGGACCTTCGACTGGAAACTGTTCTCCGGAAACCTCGACATACTTATCCGGCACAGCTTCGGCATCATTAAAGGGGACTGGGAACACCGCCTGTTTCCCGAGTCCGATGCCAAGCTGCGCCGCAAGCTGTTCAACTGGGCGCGCTTTGTTTTGATCGGTCAGATTGCGATTGCCGCAGCGTTCATCTATTTTGACCAGTGGATTATGCTGCTGCTCTTCACCTTCGCACCATTCATCGGCGGCATTCTTGCGTGGGCGGTCACCCTGCCCCAGCATGCCGGTCTTCCGGCCGACACCCCCGACTTCCGGCTGAACTGCCGCTCCGTCAAGGTGCATCCGTTCGTCGCCTTCCTGCATTGGCAAATGGACTACCACGTCGAACACCACATGAATGCCGGTGTCCCCTTCTTCAACCTGAAAAAATTGCGCAAGACCATCGAGCACGACATCCCTGAATACCATGGATTATTCGCCACATGGAAAGAGATGCTGCCCGTTATGCGGCGCCAGAAAATCGATCCTGACTATTGCGTCACGCCGACACTTCCCTCCCAGGAGTAAAGAGAGTCATCATCGATACGCGTAAAATACGGCAATAAAAACCGTTCACGAAGGAACTGCTATGAAGAAACCACTCTCTCCGCTGATCAAACTCACCCCCATTGCGCTCTGCGCGATTTTTTCCCAAACCAGCTGGGGAGGAGGGAAGGCATCAAAAGCGGAAACACACGCTTAATCACTCTGCGGCATATCCCTGACAGAAACCACGAGCTATTTCCCTGGGCTCCAGATTACCACGCCATATCTGAACAAAAGAGGCTTCGGTTAAACATACGTTCTGCACGAACAAAATGACGCACACCTCGGTTCTGTGCTATTCTGAATTCTTTTTCATACGCTGATATTTCTGGGCAAAGACAGGATCTTCTTTCTCGATAGCGCTCCAAAGACGCGCAATGTAATCGGTTGGAAATGAATAAATGGGCATATCTTCCTGCATAACCAATCCGCGTTGTTTTGGGGTTAAATCATAATACAGCATCATGAGCACGTCGCTGCTGACCCATGGACTGCTCCTGAAATAGCCATGCCCTTTCCCCTCGGTCGATCCCTCGGCCTTGCAGACGCTCACAAAACTCAGCTTTTGCTGTAAATCGCTGAAGGCTTTCCGACCGGCTGCCTCCATCTCCTTCCCTCCGGTCCCCCATAATTCACCCAACCTTTCCCGGCGGGTTAGGAAACGGGCGGCACTCAGCGCTTTGTCTGCGGATGACACATAAATCGTCATGTGTTGCAAAACGTCTAGCAGGCCGTCAGCAAGGTAGGCGCCAAAGGTATTCCGATCCAGATCGCTTCCGACAAGGATCACATTGCCGACCTGGACGTTTTTCTGCGCTTCCTCAGGGGAATTCCCTGCATTCATCAGCGCGAGTTGTTCCAGCGCCCTCAACACCAGTCGCGTGCCATTGCTGTAGCCGATAATGTGGACCTCCTCGGCGTTTGTCTCCTCCGCCACGAACTCCAGCAACAGCCGCAAGTTCCGCGCAAAACCAACCGCGGTATCGCTGTCCTTAATGTAGGCGAATTTGCTGGGCGTTGAGGGCCATGAATAAGCAATGAATGCCCCGTTGTAGCCTAGGAAATGCCACAGCTCCATAGACACCAGCAGTGGATTTTCAAATGCGACCTTGTAGCCATGCACATAGATGTAGACATGTTTTTTCTTGGATCCGGCAAGCTGGCGGTTGATGGCATCGGCAAATTCCCTCGTTGCATCCTGCGGGCGCAATTCTTCACTCACCAGCGCGGTATCCAACCAGAACGGGAGTGTATTCTGAATGATGCCCCACTCATCCACATTGGAAATCTTTACCGGGAAGCTTTCTGCACGCGACTTCAACAAGGAGACATCGCGTGCCATTTCCCAGGTAAAATCCTTTTGGCCGAACTGAACCTGCGCCAGCCCAACGCGAACAGCATACCCCGGATCGCTTAGATAATACTGCTCTTTGTCTTCCTTCCCACTGGGTTTTCTATCCGTGGCGAACAGGATCCCGTTATGGGACATTGCCTGATATTGCTGCGCATCGGGCAAAAGGTTCAGTAGGCCGTCTCCATAAACGTCAGGCGCGGGCATCAGATCGATCTGGTCCACCGGCGGGCTGGAACACCCAGCTAGAAAAATTATTAGCAGGCCGGCCGGCCGAAAAAATCGCTGAATATCCAACATGGTCTTCTCTCCTTATCAAGGGATTGAATGTATCTCAAACCCAGCTTTACAAGCAATGTTAATGAGGCAAAAGCAGGCGCAAAGCACCACCGGCTCCATGGCACCTGATGGCAGTGTGCTGAGAGACAGGATCCTGCGTTCAGGCGGGTCAATTTCCGGTAAAGGTGCGTTACGGTAATTGGATAAAGAGTAGATGGATAATGTTGTAGAAAAAGTCTCTTTAGTATAGATTTTACAGTCATTATTCAATCCAGCGGAGTGCTCTATGCTTAAATATTTTTTTCTTGGTTTTATCGCCTGCGGCCTTACGGGGTGTGCGACGCTATCGATGGACCAACGCATTGAACTCGATGCCATGGCGGCAACGAATCTCCAACAGATGGCTGCCTGCAACCCCGGCCTGGAAGAAAAACTGGAGGAATGCAAGGGGTACTTAACCCTGGATGCACGTCTGGTTAAGATTCCTTTTATTGGATGGGGAGGCGGAAAGGGAGTCTTATTTGATACCACAACCGGGCATCGAACCTATCTCAAAGTTTCACGAATGGATGTGGGCGGAGGCGGAGGAATTCGCGAATTTGATGTTTTGATTGTGATATACGATGAAAAGCTCTTGCAGAAAGCTCAGAACGGTAAGTGGAGTTATGGTTTAGGAGCGGAAGCCTCGGCAGGCACGGCCAGCGCCGAAGGTTCCCGCGATCAGCTTCAAACAGAAAAAAAATATGAGCTTTTCTCCCGTTCAGAGCGTGGTGCCTCTGTAACCTGGACCTTGCAAGCGATTCGCTTTAAGCCTTATAAGGACTGATTCCGCCCCGGTCCCTTTTACCTTGAGACAACTACCGTTGCACCCTCCAAGATAGATTGTTTTATTTCAAAATAGACGCAATCAGTTTTTCAAAGCATAATATCGGTATTCCATAAGGAAGTCGTATTGTTAAACCTAAGGGAGATAAGTTATGAATAATAGAGTTAAGCTACTAATCGCACTTTGCACGCTGTGTGCTGCCGGATCATTTGCAGAGCCCAAGGGCTGGGGTATCGGTTTGGGCACGTTTGAAGGCGACGTCGGCGGCCAGGTCCGCAAAAGTTTTGCATTCGGGGATGAGCGCCAATTTGCAGTCGACCTTCAGGCCGGATTGTATAATCAAAGGAAATGGACCGGCCGCTTTGATGCGGACTTTCATTTTATTTTCATGCCGAAAGAAACCTTCAGCCTTTACCCACTGGCGGGTGTTGACTTTGCCTTGCAAGACGGAAGACATCGGTGGGGCGGCAACCTAGGTGGTGGCGCACTGATTGATCTAAACACCGACACCAGTCTTTTTTTCGAACTGAAATATGTCGGAGGCGATTGGAATGGATTTGCCTTTACAGGAGGCATCTTCTTTTAAGTGATGCGTACTACTTGCACATGCATAATTCAATAGACTGAAGAACCCAGCTCGGGTTCATTTTCCTGCTGAGGTGCCGAGAGCGAAGAACTATTCGTTCTGAACCCTCAACCTCGGCGGGATTCTTCCTCGGACCGATATAAGGCAGGTACATGTCCTGATTCCAAGGGATATTTTGACCCTCGGAAATGCAGAGCGTGTAAATGATATTCTCTGCGCTCCTGCGGCTCTGCAAGGAGGACAATCGGAGTTTTTCCCGAAATGGTATTATTTAGATTTTTTCTTCTTCATTTGGTACTGGATTCCCCGCGACACGGCGACAATCAGAACGGCCCCGAGCAACGAAAAAAGCAGTTCCTCATAGCCGATGGTCACCGTGCCCCAATCATAATTAATCTCAGCAACGCGCACTACCATGCCCCCAATAAACGCACCACCCAGCCCCAGGGCCAAACGACCTGCTATACCCAATGCGGTACATCCGACCTTCGAGAACATACCGGCGATAGAAGCGACGAGAACCCCCATGAGAACAAACGCCACATTTTCATCGCGCGTCCGGTTTACCAAGCGGTTATCCGAAATCCGGGTCTGCAAGGTCGCAACACCATCGGTCACGGCCTTCGTTGACTGACTTACGGCCTCCTTGGACTTTGTACCAACCGAAGAGCCATCCGCAGCGAAACAAGGTGTTGCAACAACCAGTAAAAAAAGAAGGAGAACAGCGAACTGAAATACTGCACGCCATGGCATTGGATTTATTCGGGTTGCTTTCATTATTTAGTCTCCCATGTTTTTGTTTTTTTAGTATTTTTGGAAAGAAGAGGAGGACGCCGCCGCCGACCTACTAGCATGCCCCTTCTATCCGATCCAGTAGCGGACGCCGCCGACCCGGAAAATCTGAGCCTCTCCAGCATTTTCTGACACCAGCATATTAAATGACACGAACTTGACTTTATTCTTTTAATTCACGCTCTCTACAGCTTTTTTTCTACAGAAAGTGCGACCACCTTGGTGATTTCAAAGACGACCTTTGCGCCGACATTCTGTTTGGTCAGATCCACATCTGGGCGAACATCCACCGTTTCAAACCGTCCATCCTCAAACGTCAGCGTGGCCGTGTGCGCCTCCACGTCGATCGCCGTGACAGTCGCCGTGATACGAGCCGTTTCCGCCACCATGCCGCCCGGTTGCTCGCCTTTGGCAGCTCCAATGGCCACCGCAACCGCCCCACCATCGTCTGCAGCATTTTCATCGCCGATGTAGATTGCCAATTCCTCAGACACCAGCGCCTTCACACGATCCCCCTTCTGGATCTGATCGAAATTGATGGCTTCCGGCCCCACCGTTATGGGAATTTTTTCCCCGTCCGGCACCAGTAACGTGGCTGTGCGCTTCTCTTGATTGATCGCAACAACCTCAGCATCAAGCGTCAGCGTGTCGATGATGACTCCACCGGGAACCCCTTCCGCAATGATCATCGCCATCGATGTTTCAGAGGAAGGTGCTGCCTTTGAAGTCGTATCTTCCCTACAGCCATTGATCACGACTGCCAGTGTTGCCAGAGCGACAGCACACATTATTGATTTATAAGTTGTCATTGTTTTCTCCTTACCCCATCAGGTTTGTTTATATTGTTCGGCTATTATCCCATGTACACTTCGGCGGCATCCTGCCCGGCCGAAATATTGCTTAGAACATGTAGCGCATCCTACGGTTATCTGATGTGCCCTAAGCCTGAAGGAAGCACCCGTCTGGCAGAATTGATAGTGGTTTTTAAAATCGATCACGACCTGTTCCCTGATAGGAATTCTCCATATGAATGGTTCTGCTTATGCTCTTTGCCAGTAATTATCCTCACTTAATCAGCCTGCCCGTTAAACTGTATGGATCCTGAAACGATCTCGACCGTAACTACAAGTAAATAAGTCATTTTATCTCATTTCATACATTAAAAGGTAAAAGGAATAAATTTGAGTGTCTTGAATTTCTGCTGAAGAGAGACTCCTCTGTGCACGACCGATGCTGAATATGATGAACTGTATGGGCGCTGATACAGCGTCGCTCACCCAAACCTTGTAAAAATTCGAATACATCACAAAAAATTCCACAAAAGATACTCCGGAAATGCAGTACAAATCCACCATCAAGAAAACCTGTTGCAAAAGCGGGATACCTCATGCAAGAAAGTTGATTTCGTTCTGGCACACTACTGTTCCATGTATAGAATTAAATGTATTTTTTTGAAGAAGGAGTGAGTATAACACATATGTATTTTATTCTACGAACATTACCAGCAGATCAACATCACAGCCGACTATGGCTCTCAGTTGAAGGACGCCCAACGAAACCTTCGGCCCCATTTGCTCAATAGACTATTGTACTGATGGCCGCAACAGCCTGCCGAACCAGAACCTCACAAGCCGTTCGCTTTAAGCCTTACAAGAATCAATCTCTTATAGTAGGCTTTTTTTTAATTCACGCGGAAGAGACCACCCATGCCTGACAGAGTTCGTAGTAGTAAGACCGTGCACAAACCCAGCAATGAAGAGATTCGGGCCCAGCTCAGAAGTATCACGGAAAGTGTAGACTTTGACACGAGCCAGCGGGCTGTGGATTTCCTGCGTTTCGTCGTGAACGAGACGCTGGCCGATCGCGCCAACGCCATTTCCCAGCACGCTATCGCCAGTCAGGTTTTCGGCCGCAGAGACGAGTTCGATCCCTCCAGCGATCCGATTGTCCGTATGCAGGCCGCCCGGGTCCGCCGATCGCTCGAGCATTACTACCTCACCGCGGGATCAGTTGACTCTGTCTTGATCGGGCTGCCCAAGGGATCCTACGTGCCGACCTTCGAGTTCCGCCAACCCTCTCCGGCGGAATCCCAGCCCACCGCCGCGTCTGCCGCAGGCAATTCCTGGCCAACGCTTCTAGTTTCTCCGCTCCGCAACCTGACGGGGAGGCAGACCGTGGAATTCATTACACAGGGGCTTGTGTCCGATCTGGCAGCGGAGCTAAGCCGGAACAAAGCGATTCACGTCTTCCTTTCCCCCGGGGTGACGGATGGGCCGAAACGGGATGCACGATTCGAATTATCCGGCACCATTGCCCAGAGGGGAGATGATCTCAAAATCAACCTTCATCTGGTTGATGGGGCTACCGGCCGACAAACATGGGCGAATACGTATTCCTGCCCGTCAGGCCCCGACCAGGGAACCGTTCTCGATGAGGTCGTACAAGCCTCCGTAGCGATGATTGCAGAAGAACACGGCATCCTGACCATCCACTTAAAGGAGGAATCGCTTCAGCGGCCCCTAACCGACAGCAAAGGCTACGAGGCCATCCTGCGCCATCACCATTTTGAAGCCACAAACGAGCCGCAGGCTTTTATTGAAGCCCTCGCGGCCCTTCGTCAGGCCGTAAAGTTCAATCCCGACTGCGCCCTATGCTGGTCCTACCTTGCCCGACTGGGCGGGATTCACTGGAGTCTGGGCGTGCCGGGCGAATTTATCCCCATTGAAGATTCGATTACAGCGGCTCGCCGCGGCGTAGCACTTGCCCCGCAGGACGTGCGCAGCCACGGTGTGTTGGCTTATGTACTTCTGATCGCCGATGAGACCGACCAGGCACGATCCGAGGCCCGCGCGGCCCTTCAGCTTGCAGGATCGTCCATCTTCTGGCTCGACACGATCGGCTATCTACTCACACTGGCGGGCGACTGGGAGAAAGGGCCGCAACTCATTCGTAACTCCCTTCGGATCAACCCGTTTCCCCGCAGATCCTCCTACAGTGCACTGTGGTTGGATGCTCTCCGTCGGGATGACTTAGCAGAAGCCTTTGCCACGGCCGCAGCATATGCCCCGGAAATGAACTTCTGGAGCCCTTTGATTGAGGCGGTCACGCTGGTCGCCGACAATCGGGTTGACGAGGCCGCCCCCCATATCGAGCGTCTGTTGCAGTTCAAACCGGACTTCTCCGAGCGCGGCCACTGGCTCATCACACGCTACGTGAAATTTCCGCCGCTGGTGCAACGAATCGAGAACGCGCTCTCGAAAGCAGGACTCGACCTCGTGGGCTGAGGGACATTTTGCGCCAGAAACAGATCAGCATCCGCTTGCCGCGCGGCAGGCGACCCCGCCTACACTGCCACTACTCGCTCTCCTCCAGTTATGATTTTAACACCCCTCTGTCTGATCGACGCAAAATGATTGCTCGTAACGAAGTCTATGGGTCCATAGTGCACTCTATTCTCAGGGAGGATACCACAGGGTTTCGGATAACGTAAATGACCGTAAGTTACGCTCATGTTACTATCCGATCAGCGAGACAAACGGCATTATAAAGTCATTAAATTTGTACGGCGTCCGATAAAATACAATGAAGTAATTATCGTACGGAAAGTACGGGAACACGATTCGTTTAAATCATAAGGGGGATCAGTCATGAAGAATAAAGTCACGCTACTCATCGCATTATGCACGCTGTGTGCTGCTGGGTCATTTGCAGAACCGAAAGGTTGGGGAATAGGGCTCGGCACGTTTGATGGCGACTTCGGCGGTCAGGTCCGGAAAAGTTTTGCATTCGGGGATGAGAACCAATTTGCCGTAGACCTTCAGGCCGGATTGTATAATCAATGGAAATGGACCGGTCGTTTTGATGCTGACTTTCATTTTATTTTTATGCCGAAAGAAACCTTCAGCCTGTATCCATTGGTCGGTGCTGACTTTGCATTGCAGGACGGCAGACATCGGTGGGGGGCCAATCTTGGCGGGGGCGCACTGATTGACCTTAATGCCGACACCAGTCTTTTTTTCGAACTGAAATATGTCGGAGGCGACTGGAATGGATTCGCCTTTACCGGGGGCATTTTCTTTTAAGCAGCAGGGAAGCTCCAAATGCGGGGGCCCAAACAGCACGGCAACCCGGCCGGGTTCTTCCGCAGTACCATCATTATAAATAAAGCAACCCATTATCATCATAACAAGGGGAATTATCATGAATGCAAAAACAACATCCTGCATAGCCACCGGACTTCTGCTCTTGGCAACACCGCTGGCTTACGCCCAGGAAGCTGAGGAGGCTCTTAGTGCATCAGATATTGCAAAAGAGACCCAAAACCCGATGGCTGATCTCATTAGCGTACCGATCCAGAATAACTTTGCTTTCGGCATCGGGCCCAAGGATGGATCTCAGTATGTCATGAACATTCAGCCCGTCATCCCGACCGATCTATCCGATGATTGGCGGCTCATTAACCGAGTTGTGGCCCCGCTGATCAGCAACAACAAGGTTCTGGGAAGCAAAGCCGGGCTCGGCGATATTCAATATCAGGGATTTATCGGCCCCGCCAAAGAGGGAAAAATTATCTGGGGGTTGGGCCCCATCCTTTCGATGCCAACCGCTACCGACACAACCCTTGGCACGGGAAAATGGAGTGCAGGACCTGGAGCTGTCGCTGTATTCATGGAAGGCCCATGGGTTGCAGGTGCGCTCATTAATAACATTTGGTCTTTTGCCGGAAAAAGCGATCGCCAAGACGTGAATGCGATGCTGATTCAATACTTCGTCACCTATAACTTTGATAAAGGGTGGTATGTTACAACCTCTCCGATTAATACGGCCAACTGGGAAGCTTCCAGCGGAGATCAGTGGACCGTTCCTCTGGGCGGTGGTTTTGGTAAAGTGGTGTTCGCGGGGGAACTGCCGATCAACCTGCAACTGCAGGCCTATTACAATGTCGTCACCCCCGACAACGGTCCGGATTGGTCCATGCGTTTCCAAATCCAGACCGTTTTGCCCAAGTCTCTATTTGGCATGAAATAATCCGCCCTATTTCTAAGGAAATAGGTTGCTCTTGATATCCAACAACCGAGACCCATTAACCGGAACGGCAAAACCTCTGATTTTGCCGTTCCGCTACTAATAAGGACCTTTCACTATGATAATTAAAAACGTAACCATTGCAGGCGGCGGAACCTTAGGCTCTCAAGTGGCATGGCAAACGGCCTTTCACGGATTTAACGTCACGGTTTATGATGCATTTGAGAAAGGAATCGATGCGAGCAAATCATTTCATCAACAGTTTGCGGAACTGTTTTTAAATGAACGTGGAGTGTCCCAAAAAGAAATCGACCAAACCATGGCCCGAATTAATTACACCACGAACCTGCAGGAAGCGGTAAAGGATGCCGATTTAATCAGCGAGTCCGTCCCTGAAAGCGAAGAAATTAAAAAGAGTTTTTATAATGAAGTGGGAAAGGTGGCCCCCGAAAAAACGATTTTCACCACCAACTCATCCACCACACTTCCCAGTGCATATGCAAAAGAAACAGGGCGTCCCGGAAAATTCCTGGCCTTACATTTTGCCAACGGAATATGGGATGCCAATGTCGGCGAAGTGATGGGACACCCGAGTACCGATCCTGAAATATTTGATCGAGTGATTGAATTTGCAAAAGAGATAGGAATGGTGCCGATCCCCATTCACAAAGAACAAAACGGATACGTATTAAACTCATTATTAGTGCCCTTCCTATCCGCTGCCGCAAACCTGATGATCAATGGGGTATCTGATATTGAAAGCATTGATAAAACGTGGATGATTTCTTTTAAAACCCAAATGGGGCCGTTTGGCATCATGGATATGGTTGGAATGCAGACCATGTATAACATTGATATGTTATGGGGAGAAAAGCTGGGCGACCAAGCTATGCTGGATCGCGCAAAATTCATCAAAGAAAATTATATCGACCAAGGTAAAATGGGAGCAAGTTCCTGTGAAGGATTTTATACCTATCCCAACCCCAGCTATGCAGACCCCGATTTCTTAAAATAAAAAAGTCGGGTGACTATACTGTTAATGTTGTTCTATTTCGATCGGGAGTTTAGGATGACGATGGTTTTTGGAACAAACAGAGTTCATTTAATGATGCGAGAATCAGGCAATGAGACATACCATTAAACCAACACGGAAAACTATTTTAAGAGCACTTGGAATCACAACCATGTTCCTGGCTCTGGTCGGTTGCACCACCCCTTCCCGGCAACAAGCTGCTCCAACCGTCGTGCCGGAAATTCATCCGGGTATTTTAACGGGCTATTTGAACGCGGAGGAGCACCCCAACAGCCTGGAATTATTGCTGCCTCCACCGGCGGAAGGTTCGGCGGCGTTTGCGCGCGATATGGAGGCGAGTAAGGCGAGTTTTGCGTTACGGGGAACGAAGCGGTGGGATCAGGCCATCCAGGATGCCGACCTCATCTTTCCAGCCGCCGCCGATGCCTTTACCGATGCGATCGGCTTCCAGATATCGGAAGATGAAACCCCGTTTCTCTACCAGCTCTTGCGCCGTACCTTAGCCGACGCCGGGCTTTCGACCTACACCGCGAAGAAGCACTACCAACGCCCGCGCCCCTTCATGAGCAACGGCCAACCCATCGGAACGCCCGACGAAGAGGAAGCATTGCGTAACGATGGATCCTATCCTTCCGGCCATACCGCCATCGGCTGGGCCTGGGCCCTCATCCTGACCGAAGTGGTTCCTGAAAAAACCGATGCCATCCTTCAACGCGGATATGAATTCGGACAAAGCCGGGTCATCTGCAACGTCCATTGGCAGAGCGATGTCGATGCCGGACGAATCATGGGAGCGGCCGCGGTTGCGCGACTGCATGCAAACAAGGATTTCCTGAGCGACCTCGAACGAGCAAAGCAGGAAGCGATTCAAAAACGATAGAAACCAAACGTAGGAGATGTAAACCATGAAACAAACTTTCACTCATCGAGTTACAGTTCGATCCCTGCCCATTTTCCTATTCATACTTTCGGCCTATTCGGTCGCGACCGCCGCTGAGTCTGAAGAACAGGTTCGCGTGAACGTCAAAAACTTTGTGCGGGCCGAGTCGGATCATATGATCCGTGCCAATATGAAAGGGTTTAACCTTGGATTTGACAAGTTGACTCATTTGCGTAAACCCACCACGCCGGATAACCAGCCGACGATCCGCATGAACCAGGACACGCTCTACTCTTCGATGGGTCTGGACCTCTCGAAACCCGTAAAGATTACATTGCCAGAAGTCGATGGGCGTTATATGTCGATGCTGGTCGTCAGCCAGGATCACTATATGATCGCAGAGTCAAAACCGGGAACCTACAAACTGACCGAGAAATCGGTGGGCACCCGCTTCGCTCTCGTGACCATTCGCACCTTTTATGACGCGGGAGATCCTGATGACCTTGCCAAAGCTCACGCAGCCCAAGACAAGATCACAATGAGTGGTGGAGGAAGAGGACCGTTCGATGCCCCGAACTGGAACACCGATCAGCTTAAGGCAGCGCGCAAGGCGCTAAGCGACTTGGGCGCACTAGGATTTGACGCCAAGTACGCTTTTGGAACAAAGGACGAGGTTCGTCCTGTCGACTATCTGGTCGGTGCCGCAGCAGGATGGGGAGGCATGCCGGCCAAGGCCGCCTCCTATATTGTCGATAGCGTTGAACAAAATGACGGCAAGATTCCCCATTCCGTCACCGTTAAAGATGTGCCCGTGGACGCCTTCTGGTCGGTCACCGTCTACAACGAGGACGGCTATCTTGACGCGAATGATCTCGGTATAAATAGCTACAATAACTTCTCGGCAAAGCGCAATGAAGACGGCTCGTACACGATCCATTTCGGAGGGGATCCTAAAAGTGTGAACTACCTGCCGATCACCAAGGGCTGGAACTATGCCGTGCGGATGTACCTCCCGCGCAAAGAAATTCTCAATGGCACCTGGACCTTCCCTCAAGTAACACCGTTAAAAACAGGAGAGAAATAAGATGAATCCTAGCGCCAAAACTCGAAACCGACTGCGCTCTATCTTGTGCGGCGCCCTCAGCCTTCCGTTATTCGCATCCGGTTCACCTGCCCAATCAATGCCGAAGGACCCCATTGGAGGCAAGCCCCCATCAGGATCTAAGGCCTCAGTAAAAGATCTCGATTACCAGGTCAAATACCAGAGAGCTTTCGAGGCGGTGCTCTGGTCGATGCCGGCGGTAGCCATCTATGGCTTTACCCATGCGACCGAGGGTATCGGAGGCGGGAATAATACCGTTCTGGCTTTTTCAAAGCCTGCCGCGCCGAATGCGGAGTTGTTAACGGCTAATAATGTGACTCCTTACCTGTCATCATTAACCGATCTAAGCAAGGGGCCGGTGGTGGTGGAAATTCCTGCAGCAACGGACAAGGCAAGTCTTTATGGACAGATCGTCGACCACTGGCAATTGTCAATTGCCGACGTTGGGCCATCGGGTATCGACAAAGGTAAAGGCGGAAAAATTCTGCTGACGCCTCCCGGTTATGCCAAGCAGATTCCGTCCGGCTATATCGAAATCAAAAGCCCCAGTTACCGGGTTTATTTCGCCTTCCGTTCGATCAAGAGTGAAACCGCAACAACTGATGATGCTTATGCGTATGCTAAGACCCTGAAGATGTATTATCTGGATGATCCCAAAGAAACTCAATTCATCGACCCCTCCGATATGCAGTTTTCATCACTACCCTCCTACGATGAGCGTTGGTTTGAGGATGTATACGCGATCTTCAGCCTGGAGAATGTTAAAGAGCAGGATAAAGTAATGATGGGCATGTTGGCCTCCCTCGGCATTGAAAAGGGTAAACCTTATAGCCCGGATGAAAAGACTAGGAAAGCTATGCGTCAGGCCGTAATCGATGCGTACTACTATATGCAGAATCGGATTTTACATTCTGCCGATGTATCACGAACTTGGTGGAAAGGTAAACACTGGGGTAATGGCATGTTTACAGACACCAACAGTGGCTTCAGTTTTATCTATGATAATATGATCGATATCGACACCCGAGCGGAGCGATATTTTGTAGGCACATATTATCCCCAAAAACTAGGACCGCAGCCTGCTACACAATATCTCTTTGCGTTAGCCGATGCTGACGGTAATGAGTTAGAAGCGGGTAAAACCTACTCATTTACCATGCCTGCCAACCCGCCGATCGAACAGTTCTGGTCTTTGATTGTATACGATTTGGAAACCTGGGCCTTTATCTATACCCCGGAACAGCTCCCCGGTCTCTCTTCTGCCATCGATGGTGAAACCATGCAGAAAAATGAAGACGGCAGCACGACACTCTATTTCGGCCCAAAAGCGCCCCAAGGGCTCGAATCCAACTGGATTCCAACCGCTGGGAAAAAGCCGTTACCCGTACTTCGTGTTTATGGCGGCACCGAGAAATTTTGGGACAAATCCTGGACGATGCCGGATGTTCAATTGGTAAAGTAATTTCAGGGAACAACGCATAAAGGAAAATCGAAATGAGTATTTTAAGAAAAATAAGCACAATGGCCCTTCTGGCATTCATAGGTTCAGTTGCAGCGCAGGCAGCCCCTAAAACAGATGGTTCTATTTTACCCTTCCCTGAACCGGGTCAAGCTAGTGTGACGGGGAAGACCCTAAAGGATTCAAAACATCAGTGGCGAAAAACGGAGAATCATCTACCAGCAGATGCTCCAAACATCGTCATTTTCATGACCGATGATGCAGGGTTCTCCAATCCGGAAGTATTTGGCGGCCCCATTCATATGCCTACGATGGCGCGCTTGGCAAAATCCGGTATCAGCTACAATTCTTTTCACACGACGGCCATGTGTTCTCCTACGAGAGCATCCATATTGACTGGGCGTAACCACCATAGAGTCGGTGCGGGGCAGATTGCCGAGTTTGCTTCGGACTGGGATGGATATGTAGGTAAGATACCCAAGTCAACAGCAACCGTCGCAACCGTACTGAATGCCTACGGGTACAATACGGCCGCTTTTGGCAAGTGGCACAACACCCCCGTGACGGACATCACCAAACTCGGACCTTTCGACCGCTATCCAACCGGTATGGGATTTGACTACTTTTATGGATTTTTGGCAGGTGAAACATCACAGTATGAACCCGTCCTGTTTGAGAATACCAGCCCCATTGAAATACCACACACTCCCAAATACCACCTAACGGAGGATTTGGCGGAAAAAGCTATTCAGTGGATTCAAACCAGTAAAACCCTCTCCCCTGAAAAACCTTTCTTCGTTTATTTCACGCCGGGTGCCGTTCATGGCCCTCACCATATTTTCAAAGAATGGTCAGATAAATATGAGGGCCAGTTTGACGAAGGCTGGGAAGCGCTGAGAAACATTACCATTGAAAAGCAAAAAGAGCTGGGATGGATTCCTCAGGATGCCGTTCTAAACCCATTGGCAGAAAGCATGCAAAAATGGGATGACATTCCTCAGAATCAACGCGAGTTTCAAACACGATTGATGGAGATCTATGCAGGGTTTTTAGAGCATACCGATGTTCAGTACGGGAAAATTGTCGATGAGATTGAGCGTCAGGGACTGCTGGATAATACCCTTATTATCTACATTCACTCCGACAATGGTCCTGATGCTCAAGGAAGAGAAGGCAGTATTTCTGAATTACTCGCGCATAACTCTATGCCCTCCACCATTGACCAACACCTTGAAGTACTAAACAGAGACTATGGCGGTCTGGATGCGTTAGGTGGACCGAAGCTCGACATCATGTATCACCATGGTTGGGCGTATGCGGGAGCATCACCCTTTCAAGGAACAAAACTACTGGCTGCGTACCTAGGAGGCACTCGCACCCCCTTGGTTATCTCATGGCCTGCAAAGATCAACCCTGATGGGAAAATCCGTTCACAGTTTCATCATGTCAACGACATCGCCGCTACTCTCTATGAGATTCTTGATATTACCCCTCCCAAAGTTGTAAATGGAGTAAAACAGCAACCCCTTGATGGAGTATCGATGGTTTACACCTTTGACCATCCTGAGGCAAAACCGGCCAAGCAGACTCAATATTTTGAGGTCATGGGGAGTCGTGGTGTTTATCATGATGGTTGGATCGCAGGAACCTTTGGTCCCAAGGCCCCTTGGTCAGCAGATCCATCCGGTATGATCGACTGGCAACCAGAGACAGATCAATGGGAACTTTATAATCTCAACGATGACTACTCCCAATCAAAAGATCTTGCTCAAGAGAATCCAAAAAAACTGGCTGAATTAAAAAGAGTCTTTGATAAAGAGGCGAAAGAAAACCTCGTATATCCTATTGGTGCAGGGCTATACACCGCCTTTTACAACGCCAGCGAAATGCCCTCATCCCCCCTAAATGAATGGACCTTTTATGAAGGTCAGACTCGGATTCCAGAAGGTTTAGCTCCTAAATTTACAAGCGGACGCTCTTCTATGGTAGTGATTGATGCCAACATTGCTAAAGGTGCAGAAGGGGTGATCTTTGCTCTTGGAGGTATCTCTGCGGGATTCACGGTTTATATGGATAAGGGGTTCTTAAAAGCTGAATATAATGCCATGACCTTGAATCGCTACAAAATTAGTTCTAAATCAGCCATTCCAACCGGTAAGGTACAAATAGAAGTAATCACAACGTATGATGCCAAGGAACGTATGGCTCCTGCGACCATTACTTTGAAAGTGAATGGCAAAGAAGTTGGCCAGGGACGTATAGAACAATCGGTTCCAGGTATCTTCACTGCCTCTGAAACCTTTGATATAGGCATGGACCTAAATGCACCCGTGTCACTTGATTACTATGATCGAGTGCCATTTAGGTTTAACGGCAAGATTGAAAAAATTCATATTAAATACATCGATTAGGACGTCCCTGCGTAAAGAATGATGGTTCAATAATGGGCTAACAATCGGTTCAGCAGACGGTGCAGAACCGAGCGTTAGTTTACATGTAAAACCCTCGTGGGCGTCAAAACAGGAGCACCATAAAATGAGAGCATGTTTGAAAACCAAAACGATCCTGAGCCCGGCCTTATGCGCCGTTCTCAGCTTTCCGTTAATCGCGTCAGTATCACAAGCGGAACTGAGAGAGTCCAGTGTTGGACCCCTTGAATATATCGGCGGCTACCCCACCGCAGAAAGCGCTCAAAAATTATACGACGAGCTTGACTTACAACGAGCGGTCGAAGCCTACTTATGGGCTTTGCCGATGGCGTCGTATGGTGCGATGGCCGAGGCGAAACAAAAACTCGGTGTCGGCGATCATGCCGTCACCGTCGTTGATAAATCAGCAGAATCTCAACAGCTCATCCTCACTGCCAACCAGGATACGATTTATATGTCCGGTACCTTCGACCTCTCCAAAGGGCCGATGGTTGTTGATATTCCTGCTGGCTTACTCGGAACCATGAATAATATTTGGCAGCAACCGCTGGTTGATCTCGGCGGACCGTTTTCTCCCGAGCAAAACAAGGGTGGACGCTTTCTAATTCTTCCTCCTAATTACGATGGGCCGATGCCTGCCATCGCTTATCATGTGGTCAAATCCGATTCAAATACGGTCATTTATTATCTACGGGCGATTCCTCAGTCAGAAGATGATTTACCGAGACTGAAGAAATTAGTCAGAAGCTTTAAACAATACCGTTTAAGCGAAGCTCAGAACCCACCTGAAATGACCTTCATCTCCATGACAGGGAAAAAGGCTGATTTTCTGACAAACGAAGGGTTTGAATATTTTGAAGCCCTTTCCCGCTATATAAACGCCAACCCTCCACGCCCGCAAGACATGGCGATGCTGGGCCTGTTAGAGACACTTGGAATTGCACATGGTCGCGAATTCAATCCCGACAAGCGGATGAAAAGAATCCTAACGGAAGCTGCAAAAAAAGGACGCGCCATGGCCGAGGTTATTGCCTGGCATCCGCGCGTTCCAGAAGCAGATCTTCATCCTTACAAAGGAAGCCCATGGAAAAAGATATTTATCTCTGAAGACCCCACCTTCCACACCCCGGATTATCTGGCCATCGATCAACGGACCCGATATGGATTTGAAGCGATTGGAACCTCTAAATCCATGACCGTGGCGGCTCCAGGACAGGGATCTCAATACGTTGGTGTATATCAGGATAATAAAGGGAACTGGCTCACAGGAGACCACACCTTTACCATTCGTCTTCCAAAGGATATCCCTGCGGCCAATTTCTGGTCGCTATCGGTCTATGATAACCACTCTCGCTCACTCATCCAAAATGAGCAAGGCCGAGCAACAGCTGGCACCGTGCACGGAGCAGTTCCAAATGAGGATGGGTCGGTCGATCTCTACTATGGACCTATCTGCCCGGAGGGTGTTCCTGAAGCCAACTGGATTCAGACCAAACCCGGCGTAGGATTCTTCGTATATCTTCGACTCTACGGCCCGCTGGAAAGCTTCTTTGATAAAACCTGGCGTCCAGGCGATCCCAAGTTGGTAAAATAATTTAGATAATAGGAGAAAATCTATGAAAACGAACAAAACAAAGAGCGTACTCTGTATTGCGCTAACCACCCTGCTGCTCACCTCTTTTACACATGCAAAAGAGACACCATCCCCCAAATATGCTGCGGATGTGCCTGAAACCCTACTCACTCCCGACCAGGTAAAGACTGATTTACTCGGCGACCTCGAATTTTTCGATGGTATGCCCAGTGAAGCAACGGTTCAGAAAAGTTTTGACTTTCTCGACGTATCGCGAGGGGTAGAGACGTTTCTATCCGGCATGCCGGCCGTTTCCATCTATGCCATGCTTGAAGGGCTTAAAGATGCGGGCTTGAAACCGGGAGACCTCGGGCTTTTTGGAGAATTGATGGATGCCCGCACCCTGTTCCTGACGGCGCAATCAACGACTCCGTATGCATTTGTTGAGGTCGACTTAAAAAAGGGCCCGGTCGTTGTTGAAATCCCCGGGCCCGTATTGGGCTCTCTTGATGATGCATTTTTCCGCTTCGTGAGTGACGTTGGCCTAACCGGCCCCGACCAAGGCAAGGGGGGTAAATATCTCTTTATTGGTCCCGACTATGAAGGCGAAATTCCTGAAGGCTACTTTGTGGCTAAATCTAAAACCTATCGTCACTGGCTGTTCATGCGTGTTTTTGTGAAAGACGGTGATTTAGAGGGTTCTACCAAAGAGCTGAAAGAAGGTTTTCGTTGCTATCCACTGGCGAAAGCCAACAAGCCGCCCAAACAAAAGATCATCGATCTGTCGGGCAAAAAGTTTAATACCATTCATGCCAACAACGAGTACTTCTATGAAGAACTCAACGCCGTGATTCAGTATGAACCCGCCGATGCGTTTGATGCTGAACTGGTAGGACTTTTTGCCTCTATCGGCATTAAAAAAGGGCACCCCTTCGCGCCGGACGCACGGATGAAAAAGATCCTGAAAGACGCGGCTGCAATCGGCAACGCTTCGGCGCGCTCCCTCGTTTTCCGCCCGCGCGATCCAGCTGTGTATTTCTATCCGGACCGTCAATGGTATACCTCCTTTGCCGGCGGCCATGATTTCATGGACAACGGAGAAATGAAGATTGATGGTCGTACTATTTTTCACTATGTGGCGACCGGTATTACTCCCGCCATGTCTATGCCTAAAGTAGGAACGGGATCGGCCTATGCCTTTACGCCCCACGATGCAGACGGAAACTACCTCGATGGTGGAAACACCTATAAAGTAACCCTTCCCGCACCCATCCCCGTGAACAACTTCTGGTCCTTCATGGTCTATTCCGGTCAACACCGCTCCATGCTGGAGACCGATCAAAAAGAAGCCGGCCTCGATAGTAACAGCCCAAGCATTAAGGCCAACGAAGATGGGTCTTATACCGTTTGGTTTGCGCCAGAAGCACCTGAAGGTCACGAAGGCAACTGGATCCAAACCGTACCGGGTAAAAGCTTCAACATCCTGCTTCGCCTCTATGGCCCGCTGGAACCCTGGTTCGACAAAACATGGAAGCCAGGCGACTTAGAACTCGTCAAATAACCTCGACTGCCCCTTTCGAGGGGCTTGAGCTTTTTATCTAGCTAAGGTTGTCGGAACCCCCGGGTTTTTTACCAAAGTTTGCCGGAAAGATTGAAATACAGAGGGTTTTATCCATCAAAAGAAAACAACAATACGAAATATAAAACGAACTCAAAACGCACCAGTCGCCGGGTTCGAATTGGTGTTTGAATCTTTACGCACCATTGCCCAACTCATCAATAACCCATAACCAAAAGGAAAGTTAACATGAAGAAATTCACCATTATTGCGTTATCCATTATCGTTGCATCGGGAGCCATAGCGGAGTCCAAACCCTTCCAGTTATCGCTGGTGCCGGATGTCGCAATCGAAGATCGAGATACGGATATTAACGGGGTATCCCTCGGTGTTTGGAATGAAAACCCCAGTGAAAAGTTCCAGTGGCAATTCGGTTTCGTGAATGGTGCGACGGGCGATAGCGTGGGTGTTCAGTGGTTCATCTTTCTTCCGACCATCTTCAACTATGCCGAAAACTATATGGGCGCGCAGATGGCTTGGGTCAACTACACAGCAGGCGAAATGACCGGCCTGCAATGGGGATGGCTTGGTAACTACGCGGGTGACCTGACGGGAGGGCAGCTCGGGATCGTCAACATTGCAAAAGCAGTTGATGGCGGATTTCAGTGGGGTGCCGTGAACTATGCGGAATCCGCAAACAACCTGTTCCAATTGGGCTTCGTGAATATTATTCTGGATAACGAATGGTTCAGCGACTTCCCCAACGATCTGGCTACCGGCTTCGTTTTTGTCAACTGGACGTTTGGTGCCACGAGGTAAAGAGAGCCAAATCCATTTTTTGGAAACGAGTTCTGTGGTGAGTCGAATTTGACATCCCGGGACGCAAGACCTTTGCGTTCGGGGAGGCCTTGTTTCGAATCCGGGTTTCCACTCTGTATGGAAGCAAATGGGTCGAACTGGGCTCTGCGCATGGGGTTCGAACAGGAGTAAAAATAGGAACATGAAGTGAAATACATTGATCCGTACTCAATCTGTTGCGATGTATATTCCTGCATCATGAAACGTCCTGTTTCTAAAATCTATATTCGTATAGGCCTTCTTCTGTGTGCTCTGGTTGTTCCTCAGGTTATGGCCGTGAATACTTCCACGGCGACCCGCGAGGCTAAGGCGACTTCGGTTAAACCCGATATCGGTCTGGGAGAAGAAACGAAGCCCCTACAGGAGACTGCGGGGGCGGATTCCATCCTCGACCGGCTTGCCGCACAGAATGAGGAACTCACCCGGACGCTAAAGGAACAGGCCGCGGAGCTCGACCAGATGCTCGAGCAACGCGAGCAGGTTGAGAAGCTCCAGATACGGATTGAATCCGATCTCAAGGATCTGCAGGGCGCCCTGAAGGCATACGGTCGTACCGAGGGCTTCGGCAGCTTGCTATTGCGGCAGCGGGAATCCCTGCCGGACAGACGGGTTTACGTGCGCCGTGCCCGTGAGCGCGAGCGACAATTCGCGGCACTCGGGGTGCGGCAATTGGATCACAAAGACGAAGCCCGCCGGATTGCCGATCTGGACCTGGCCGTTGCAACGTTCGAGGCCCGGATACCGGCGGACAAAGTCAAACAGCTGCATGGTTCGCTCGTCAAGTTGGTAGAGGAACGGCAACTCCTGCTGGGCGAGATCATGGCCGCCGATGAACTCTATCTTGCCGAACTAAACAAGCTGGAGATCGCCGAGCAGAATTTGCAGGGCGCGGCGCAGCTGTGCGACGAGTTCTTGGCGGAAAATTTACTATGGCTTCGTAGCGCAGAGCCCATCAGATGGAAGGACCTTACCGGCTTGCCTGAGGAAATACGGAGACTACTAGATCCCGCGTTGTGGTTGGAAATGGGACGCACCGTCCGTCGCGAGGTTGTGCCCTCTCCCCTGTTCTGGATCATGGTGGCATTCGTCGCGATGTCGGTTGCGAAACGAAGAACAATTTTAGTACGCATTCAGGGATATGCCGAACGGAGTGGCTATACACCTCCTGTTCGGATCGCTTACACCCTGCGCACGATGATTGAAACTCTGGCTGCCGCGCTGCCGTGGCCGCTTTTGTTGGCGGCAATCGGCTGGAAGCTGCGATGGGCGACCCCCACGAGCAGCCTTTCTTACGACACAGGCCGCATCATCCTGAGCCTTTCTTTGGATCTCTACCTGCTGCGGGCATGGTACATGATGTGCATTCCCGGAGGAATGGCTGAGGCACATTTCCATTGGCCGGTACGCGAAGTTCGTCTGTTGCGCAGGGCGCTTGGGCGCTTGACCGGGATCTATGTTCCTGTCGTATTTTTGATGCGCTTCGCGAATCACCTGGTGCCTGCTGAGGCCGGAGGCACGCTTGCCAGACTCGTTTTGGTACTCTGGAGCAGCGCCTTCATGCTGTTTTTCTACCAAATATTGAACGCCCATCGAGAATGGCAAGCGCAGGGAAACCGTGCCCATGGAGCGGGCTTTCTGGCCCGCGTCTACTCCCTCAGGTACGCATTGGTGATGATCGCCTTCCCGCTGGGGCTGGCCGTGTTAACGCTCACCGGCTACGTCTACTCTGCCACCGAACTGGCGAAGATGTTTGTCCATACCCTGGGCATGGTCGCCGTTCTCGTTGCGCTGTATCAACTCATCCTGTGTTTGATACGGATCGCGTATGCCGCGGCCGTGGAGCGCCAACAGACCGCTCTCAAGGCACGGGATTGCGAAAAAGACACGGCCGAGGATGATCCGCTTTCCATCGACGAACCGGAGATTGATCTCGAGGCACTGAATGACGATACCGGGAAACTGGTTAAAATGGGAGCCATCACCGCCGGACTGGCGGGGTTGTATATGATCTGGCACGAGTTGCTCCAGGCCCTGCGAATTCTCAACGAGGTCACCCTCGGTAACACCACGCTGGGCCGCGTTGTTCTGGCCTTGCTGGCCATTATTTTTACCACCGTCCTGGCCCGGCGACTGCCGGCCGCCCTCGAAATCGTCCTGTTGCGGTTTACCGATCAGCCGACCGGAACCCGTCACGCAACAACTACGCTCTACACCTATGCCATCGTGACCCTCGGTGCCCTGTTTGCGATGAATGCTATTGGCCTTCGATGGGCCCAGTTCCAGTGGCTCGTCGCGGCCCTCGGCGTCGGCATCGGCTTCGGCCTGCAGGAAATGGTGGCCAACTTTTTTAGCGGCCTCATCATCCTGTTCGAGCGGCCGATCCGGGTCGGCGACGTGGTGACCGTCGGAGATACCGACGGCGTGGTAACCCGGATTCGTATACGGGCCACCACCATTCGCAACTGGGACCGCAAAGAGCTGCTGGTCCCCAACAAGGAATTTATCACGGGCCGTCTCCTCAACTGGACGCTATCTGATCAGGTGATCCGGGTGATCATTGACGTGGGAGTGGCCTACGGATCTGATACCGAAAAAGCCCTCGCCCTGATGGAAGAGGCCGCAAGAGAGAACGAAAACGTACTGGACGATCCACCGCCAATGGTGTCATTCGAGAGCTTCGACGACAATGCGCTTTCCCTGCACCTGCGCGCATATCTGGATGCCATCGACAAACGCCTTCTTACCACGACAGATCTTCACAAGGCTATCGATCGCAAGTTCAGAGAGTTCGGCATTGTCATCGCCTTCCCGCAGAGGGACGTCCATCTCGACATCAGCCAGCCGTTGCCCTTCAGCGCAGATCCGCAGGAAGAGGAAGTGAAGTAGTAATGAACTACAGAATTCCAATGCTTGGAAGTGCACGCAGCTACTTCCAAAGATTGGAAACGTTGCATGAACGAGGAAGCGTTTAACCCGAGAAGAATCTATGAGACCCAATATTCCACGATTAAGCACAAAGAAATATTTCGTCATCACCCTTCTCCTTCCCCTTAGCTTTTGCACTACGGTCTGGGCGGACTGGGCTCGAATTCTTGACGATCCTATCGAGGCGGGCGCGGCTCGAATCGACATTATTCAACAAGCTCAAGAAACCATCGATGTGGAGTACTATGCGATTAAGGAAGGTAAGGCCGCCGACCTTTTTTTCGGGTTACTCTTCGATACGGCCGATCGAGGGGCGTTATAATTTAACAAAGGCGATTCTTTTTCAATCCGCAGAGGGGTGGACCCAAGCCCGTTTACACCAATGGTTTCCTGCATGCAAAAACCATTTTAATCGATGATCAAACCGTTGCCGTCGGAACGGCCAACCTGGATAACCGCTCACTGCGGCTTAACTCGTGGGTGGATGCCCAGGCCTTCGCCGCTGAAATGGAAAACATGTATTGTGAAGCTTTCAAGTCCGCCCGACTCATGACGGCCGACGACTTGAGCCTGAGCCCATGGTGGTTCAAACTGGCCGTCCGTTTTGCACGCTTAACCGCGCCCATTCAGTCAATCAAATCGCCAAATTTATTTAAACTCCCATGAAAACATTCCTTTCCTTAGAATTTCCTCTACGTGCACTTATTGATCCCGAGAATAGTAGTTTCCAAAAACAAGCTCTACCCCTACACGAATGCCCGGGTCGACTTGCCAATTGTGCTCATCTCTCCAAATTAATTCGGGTGTAACGTTCAGAAAAACCCAATAACTATACACGGGTTGCCTATACCTAATTTGGACCCGGTACCGATCCATCGTATGACTACCTCGATAATGGTGGCCATATAAGCTGAAACTGCCCTCTATAGCTCGGTTTGAATAAAGAATATTGCTTCTGCGGCTTCCTGTTATCTCTTCGTCAAAGATTCTTAGAAGAGAAAAGGTCTGATTCCACTCCGCCCCGTTAGATACTTCGGTTAAACGCACGCCGGTGGATGAGCCGAAGACCGTGCGTATATTTATCCATTTTAGTAAACCCAAAGTGGTTACTTCACCAAATCCATCATCCGACTCCCAATAAAAACGTTGTTTCGGAGAAATCATCCACCCCTTCACCTCCCAGTCTTTTTTTATTTCACTTTTCAAAAACAAAATGGGTGGCCATGTAACCTTAATGCCCACCGAATTTTTAATTAAACGCAGGTATTTAATGGCGGGTTGTCGTGATAATCCTACTAAAAGGTCACTCTCTGTATCCTCCGTCGGGCGAGTCCCTGGAAGTTCATCCAACGATGCTGTTTTAACAAACAAATCAAGTTTTTTTTCCAGTCGAGGCAATTCAACAACAACATCGAGATCAGAATTTAACTCACCCTTTATTCCATCGTTTCGCTCCAACTTAACATCCGAACTATAGCGAAAGCTCGACCGTTTAGCCTTTTTAAACTCCACAGGATCTAACTCTGAACCGTAATGACTATCGATGAGATTAATGGAATCGTTATAGGTCACATCCATCGTAAACTGAATATAGTCCGCACGCTCCGACCAACTATTAAAATAGGCGGGCTTACCTTGTTTTATTTTATCCCATTCCAAGTCCGTCAACAGGGTATCTGGCATACTTTCAGCGAACTGATCCTCAAGTTTCTTTTTAATCACCTTGTTTGCTTCATATATGGCAACAAGTTTATTCGTCTTACAACTCATCTCCAGTTCTTCAGAACCGATCTTTTCAGCGGGCTGATCATCTGCCTGAGCGTTCCATGAGATAGAAAGGAAAATAATAACCCGTAACAGTCCCTTTATCTGAGTTGGTTTACTCATTACAAATCATCACCCTTCAAATCATAAAAGAAAAAACCCAGCACACCGTCTAAGATTTCAACAGGATCGGTTCCCAGATCCGCACCGACATAGCCCAACTGAGCCCCCAAGACAAACTCACTCGCCGTATACTCAGGTTCATACCAGCTTTCATCCGTGGCATCGGCCAAGCTAAATTGAAGCCCTTTATACTCTTCTCGGCCATAAAACCCTTTGACTCGTTTTGGATATCGGGGGCCAGGCAAGCCGAAATAATGGGTTTTATAGGATCCGGCAAAAGAAGAAATCGGTTCACTCATCCGAAAGGTTGCAGCCCAGCCTTTTCCAACTCGAATACGGCACCTCACAATATCGGTTACATCGAGAACTCGGTTAGGAACGTACCATAAAATACGATGCCCCCAGGACGGCTTCGGCTCTTCTTTTTTCTTTTTTTCAGCAACGTGGCGTGGAGTTACGTATTCACTTTCATGCGCATAGGCTCTATACGAAGAGAAAATCATGACAATCATAAGCATCCATTTCAAATATCGCATTCTATTTTTCATTCCTCCTCCATCTTCCATATAATGCACCGCCAATCAGAAGCGTTGTGTAGTATTAAAAAAGGGAGTTACCAGTGAGTTTTAGAATTCGAAATTCCCCCTTACGGCATTTATGACATATCATTGGCACCTTTCTCAACTGCCACTTTCCATCTCGGCAAATTTTCGGAAATATGAGAACCTTCAGAGGAGAGCTCTCCAAACATTGGAAAAACAATAGGGGTTGGGCTCGAAGAGACGTCTAGATTTGGGATCCGCTAGAAAACCGGAAACAAACAAAAATAAGAGAACCTTGAAAAACCATCCGGTAATAGTTAACGATTTATAGCTATTGGTTGAAAGGATAACCTATAACCGCAACAACGCAAGTAGGGTAACGTTCCAACCCTTGGAACTGCCCGAATTTGGCACCCTGTGCTTGGTCAGCAAATCCGAAAGGATGGATCAGCCATGAGACGGTTTGCCTGAACGACCATGCTGTTCAAACTTTTGTTTTAAAACCGTCCTTTAGTCTTGAAGATGTACCCGCTTTATATATCGTTCTATTTAGCAATCACAAATGCCCCGTTGAACTGAATAAAGAGACAACCATTGCAGCGCCCCACCTTACGTTACCATCACTGCTGCCGACCTGGCCGAAGCCTTGGCAATCTCACAATCTGGAATTTATTTTACAACTTATGAAAATATCCAACCCCTTCGGAATTTCTCTGCTTGCACTTTTTTTCGTCTCCTCGGTTTTCGGGGCGGAGACTAACCAGGCTGACGAGGTCGAGACAGAAAGAGGAAGCCCATGGCTGGCCGCTCCGCTCGTAGTAATGAATCCCGCCTTCGGAAACGGCTTCGGCGCTGTAGGATTGTACTTTTTCAAGCCAGACCCCACCGACACGGTTTCCCCCGCCTCAACGCTTGGACTCGTTGGGCTATACTCGGACACGGACAGCCATTTCGCCGGCCTTTTTTCACAAATATACCTGAAGGAGGATTTATGGCGCGTGGCCGCCGGAGCTATTAATGGGAAAATAAATAATGAATTCAATGTCGAAGGTTTCAGCCGGACGGTTGAATTTTCCACTAAGGTGAATGCCGTTTTCACACGGATTGATCGCCGCATCGCCGGCAACTATTTTCTGGGAACCCGGATAGGCGTGGTTGATATGCGCTACATCGAAGGAAACGCCTTGAGCAAAATTTACTTTAATCTTTTTAACGTCGAGGACGACCTCTCCGGCCAGTTTGCCCTCATTGGTTTCCACGACTCGCGGGACGATGTCCGTTATCCGGAAAGTGGAAATTATTCCGAAGCCACTCTGAGCTTCATTCCTGAATGGCTGGGTTCTGCGGAGGGCTACCACGCACTGGAACTGTTCGCCAACCAATACATTTCACCCCGAGAACGCCAGGTGCTAGCACTGCGCGCCTTTGGGCGCTTCACCCCTTCGGACACCCCCTACTCCGGACTTTCCACCCTTGGTCGGCAAAGCGACCTGCGCGGCTACACCTCGGGGGAAAAACTGGCCGAAAACCTAATCACGCTGCAGGCGGAATACCGCTGGTTCTTTACTAAACGAATGGGCGCCGTGGGTTTTGCCGGAATTTCAGAACTTTACAACGGCTCCATAGGGAACATCAATAAAGACACCTTCTACCCCAGCGCAGGACTCGGCCTCCGCTACATGCTGAACGAAGAAAACAAAATGAATTTCCGGTTCGACTACGCCTGGGGATCGAACGACGAAAGCGGTTTTTATATCGGAGTCGGTGAATCCTTCTAAGCTCGGGGATCCGGATAAAACCAGGCCACCGGCGCTTTTAGTCAGGCCGGGATAATCGATCGGCTTTCGTCGGTTTTTGTAAAATCCAACCTTTTGGCTTGAATAAAAACCCAATTTAAATATATCGTTTTATTTTTCATTAAAAAAAACAGATTATTTACATAAGGGATCATTATGTCTGACAACAACAACCAGGAAGAGTTAAGCGATGCCGAACTCGTTACCGCACGCGATATGGCCCGTGCCGCCACCATGCAGCCGAAAAACTCCCCTCTCGTGACTCACATGTACACCGCCGACCCATCGGCCCATGTGTTCAACAACAAAATCTACATCTATCCATCGCATGACATCAAAACGGATATGCCGATGAATGACGATGGCGATCATTTCGCGATGCGCGACTACCACGTGTTTTCGCTAGATCGACCGTTCGGCAAAGTGAACGACCATGGATGCGCGTTGGATATTGACGATGTTAAATGGGCGGGCAAACAGATGTGGGCACCCGATGCCGCAGAGAAAGACGGAAAGTACTACCTCTACTTCCCTGCGCGCAAACATAATGGAATATTCGCAATCGGTGTGGCCGTCGGTGACCGCCCGGAAGGACCATTTGTTGCGGAAAAAAACGAAATCGAAGGCTCCTACAGCATCGACCCGGCCGTCTATCAAGATGATGACAAAGAACACTACATCTACTTCGGCGGCCTCTGGGGCGGACAGCTCCAACAGTGGAACAGCAAGAACGAACACACCGGCGACATCTACCCCGATGACGACCAACCGGCCATCCCGCCGCGCGTAGCCAAACTGAAGGACAACATGCTGGAGCTGGCCGAAGAGGTGCGCGAAATTGAGATTCTTGATAAAAACGGCGAACTGCTGAAAGCCGGCGACCTGGAACGCCGCTACTTTGAAGGCCCGTGGATGCACAAATATAACGGGAAATATTACTTCTCCTATTCCACCGGCGAAACCCACAATATTTGCTACGCAACCGGCGACTCACCCTACGGTCCCTTCACCTATCAGGGAAAAATTCTGACCCCCGTTCTCGGTTGGACCTCGCACCATTCGGTCGCTGAATACAAAGGCAAGTGGTACCTCTTCTATCACGACTGCCAGCTCTCCGGTGGCGAGACCCACCTGCGCAATATAAAAATGGCCGAATTGACCTACAACGAAGATGGTACCATCCGAACGATTGATCCTTATTATAATTGAATATAAATGCCCTGGAACACGGTCAACAGCCTGTAACCCCAGACCATGATCGTTTAAATGATCACCATCGAACGAAGTTCTTTCCCGGCCGCATATGCTGCTCGAAAACCTATTCGGCGCGCTTGCATTCACGACCGCCAGCAGTAAAGTAATGTTGTTTTTCGATCAACGGATGTGGTTGTTTATGGGTATGGAATTATCATTTGAGTACAAAAGCGATGTGCTGCTGACGGTCATCAAAGGCGACTTAGAGTTAGAGGCCGCAAACCGTTGCGTGGATCAATTGCTCATAGCCGCCATCGATTTTCGTGCGGAAAGACTCCTGCTCGACTGTCGGAATCTGCAAGGCTCATATTCAACCCGCGACCGATTCATGCATACCGACTATACGTGCGAAAGTATTCTGGCAGCCCAGAACAACAATCGAATTAAAACCATACGCATTGCCTACGTTGCCCGCCCAATGATCATCGATCCACATCGTTTCGGCGAAACCGTGGCCCGCAACCGGGGCATTGATATTTTCGTAACAGAAAATTGGTCCGATGCAGTTGAATGGCTCGGCAGAAATACTGAGCAGCTCCCGTCGACTGAACTTTCCTGCAAATCGGAAATAAGCACCTGAAGAAGAATTCCTTCCTATCTAATGAACTTCATTCGTTCGCATGAAGCACTGAAGAAACGTTCCAGGCAGAATGCCATTCAGACCAATTACGCACTACGCCTTCCTCTGGGCATCCGTCGAAAATTGCGCCACCAAAGGCTGAGCAGACAACCCTCCCCATAATAGCTATTGGTCATTCACCTTACAGGGGGCGATTTCGGCTATCTTTTGCTGCAGCGCCTTTTCGTAGACTGCAACGCGCTGAGCCTGCTCGGGGCTGCCCGAAATATTCCGGGTTTCAAGTGGATCCTTTTTGTAGTCGTAGAGTTCGATAAAGGCGGGTTCTGTTTCCATACCAAAACCGGGTCTCTTTGCTTTGTACACCTTTTCGTCCAGAACCTTGTACCACGCAACATAACGATAGCGCTCATCACGCAACGCATAGCCCATGTAGACTTTCCCGCTGGGCGTACGGGGATATTGACTTAAAGCAAATTCTCTCACCTTTTCCGCCTTTCCATCCATGAGTACGGCAAGGCTTTTCCCCGGCAAATGAGATGGGATTTCCAATCCGGCCAGATCGCACAAGGTCGGGAAGATGTCAACAAACTCCGTCGGAGCTTGAGTCTTCATGCCCTTAGCCTTCATTCCCGGCGCGGCCATGATCAGCGGAGAGCGGGTGCCCTGCTCAAAGTTCGAGTGCTTGCACCACATATTATGGTCGCCCAGGTGCCATCCATGATCGCCCCACAGGCAGATAATGGTGCTGTCGGCAATGCCCAGTTCGTCGAGCTGGTTGAGCAGGCGCCCGATCTGCGCATCGATGTAGCTGACACAGGCCATGTAGCCATGGATCAGGTTGCGCTGATACTCTTCAGGTAACATGTCATCTTTCGGAACATCAGAATACATGCCGCGCAGCTCCCACCCCGGCTGGTAGCCGATCGACGGTGCGCCTTCCGGCTGCTTCATATAGTCAGCCAGTTCGATTTCCGCAGGATCGTAGAGATCCCAATATTTTTTCGGAGCCACAAACGGCAGGTGTGGTTTTTGGTAACCCACAGAAAGAAAGAACGGCTTATCAGCGGCTGCCAGTTTCTCGAGCAGCTTCATGGCGCCGGCGGTCCGGGCACCATCGTAGTAGGCATCGTCCGGCACATCGCAGCATTCAAATGCGGGGCGTGATCCGGGACTGCTCAAAATAGTTTCTTTTTCGCTGCGCCCCTCCTTTTTCTTTTTCTCCTGACGATAAAGATCATCCGCAGCTTTATTCAAACGCCGGGTTTCCGGGTCCTGGAAAGCGTATTGCGGCGATTCATACCCTTTGGCAATGAGCATATTTTCACCATGTTTCGAATACGGGATCGACCATGAGGGTTCGTCGAGCATCTTATCGACACAGCGGCTATCGTAGGTTTTTCCTAGACCGGTAGTTTCGTAACCCATCTGTCTGAAATACTGCGGGATGGTCAGGATATCCGGATTCATGTCGCGCATTTTAGTGGAGAGATCATAGATGCGGGTGGTATCCGGATAAAGCCCGGTCATCAGGCTGGCGCGCGACGGTCCGCATACGGCCTGTTGGCAATGGTTGTTCAGAAAAACCATACCGCGCTCGGCCAAACGATCAATGTTTGGCGTCTTAATCGAGTCATCACCATAACAGGCCAGCATTGGTTTAAGGTCGTCGATGGGAATAAACAGCACATTCGGTCGTATTTTCGGCTGAGCGGCAGCCAATGCGGATGCACGTTCAACCGCAGTAATTAAAATAAGCAACGATAGTAATGCCGGAACATATATTTTCATATCAAACCCTGGGTTAGTCCTAATCAGAACAGTGGATAAAAGTAAGGGGGCTGGTTCAGATTAATAAGCCCCGCACGTCCACTATCATGCATTTCGGAATAATATGTTTTATTTACAATTAAAATCAATAGCTAAATTACCGTTATGAAGATTTCCGGGCGGACACGGCGGATATTCGGTGATAACAGGTTGAAATTCATAACAGAAACTGAATGGCCACTGCTTTACCCGGTCTCTCCTGCCTCCTACGAAGCGCCCCTCTGGAAGTCGGCAAAAGCCCAATCCCAGATACCGAACACGTCCTGAGCCTCCACAACAACTGATCCAGGTTCCTCCTTCCCCATCGAACTTCATCCTTTAGAAGAAACCATTGTCCTTCATGCGATAGCAAGACCCACTACTCACCCCATCCTTTAAGCAACATAAGTGTCGCGAACTTTTTTCAGAAATATCAATATAGATTACGGTTTTGACCGTAGCGGGCGTTTACTGAATGACAAGTATTCACGGTACATACTGAGAGCCTTGCATCCAACACATCTATTTAAACAGCAGGAAAAGGAAACTGATGAAACCGAATTGTACAATCATAGCGCTCGCCGCACTGGCCTCTTTGGCAGTATACGGCACCCCGACCCTCGACTTCCAAACATTGGAAACAGGCGTTAAAATCCTCGAAAATCATTCCGCCCGTCCCGATTCTAAAGGCGTTATGAATACCTTCACGCTGAAGGTCCCGGAGTTCAGCCGAGGCGTCTACTACCGCGGCCAGTGGTGGCCCTATGCCGGTAACCGCATGACCGGCCGCCACATCACCGAACCCAACGGTCCGGAGGGCGGCATCTTTCTTCTGCTGGAACTCAAGGCGGGCGGCTACCTCGCCGTACTCCCCCTCTCCGGCGACCAGGCCTATTCCTGGTTCGCACCGAACGGCTCCGATTTCATCCTCAAATTCGGCACGCACGGCAAGGCCTCCATTAAAGGCGATTTTCCATTGGTGGCCTGGGCGCAAGGTGCAACACCGTATGAGGCCTGTTCCAAGGTTTGGAAGTCTGCGAGTGAAACACCGCAGATTGCAGGGCACATGAAGCTGCGCGGGGAAAAGGACTATCCCGACATGTTCCGCTACCTCGGCTGGTGCTCCTGGGAGGAGTTTCATAAAAACATCACCTCCGACCTGTTGGTCGAACAGCTCAAAGGGCTCGCCGCCTCCCCTGCCCCCGTCCGCTATTTCCTCGTCGACGACGGCCACTTCAACAACCAGACGCTCAAACCGAAAGCGGATATCTTCCCGCGGGGCTACAAGCCGCTGACCGATCTACGCTCGGACGATGGCATCCGCTGGGTCGGCATGTGGCACGCATTAATGGGCGAATGCAACGCCGTCCGCGCACCCGGCCAGCTCGGCGACATCGATAAGCACATGATGACCACCTACAATAAAAAGAAGGTCGCCAAGCCTAATGCATCCGATGCGGAAGCCTTCCTCAAATACCTATTCAGCTTTTCAAAGCGCGACGACATCGACTTCGTGAAAGTTGACTTCTATGGCGGTCTGCTCCCCTACTATGCTGGCACCGGTGCGGGCTCTATTACAGCCGATTTCCCAGCAACCAATGCGAACGCGATCGATAATCCCGCCGAAGCAACCGTCAACTATGCCCGCGTCTACCAGAGGGTGGTCGAAGATCAGTTCGACGGACTGATCAACTGCAACTGGCACCAGCCGCAGTTCCTCTTCAACTCCGGCAACTCATCGGTAGGCCGTTGCAGTGCCGACTACAGCAAGGGTAATCTGAAAAAAGCCAAAGCCCACCTCTACGACTCCTATGCCGCCATGCCCTGGCTCGGTCAGATTGCCTGGGGCGACCACGACATGTTTCATTCCAACGACAAGTTTGCCGGACGCATGATGGCCATCTCCAAGGCCCTCTCCGGCGCACCGGTCTACCTGTCCGATCCCTACGATCATCTGGACCTCGAAAACATCAAACCGCTCTGCTACGAAGACGGCCTGCTGCTGCGGCCGCTCGCGCCGGCCGCGCCGCTACCCGAGGATGTTTTCCAACCCTTGGAAGCCAAACGCCTGCACCGCGCCATGGCACCGCTGGCCCACCGTTCAGTCGCCCTAGCCGTCTATAACTTCCACGGCGATGCTAAAAAAGATAATCCTGAATTCTCCACCACAATTGTTCCGGCCGACTATGCCGCAGCCGGCGGCATGATGCAGCCGTTTTCCAATGATTGGAAACTTCCGGCTGAAGGATTAATCGTCTACGACTATTACAAGGGAACCGCACAGAAAATGAATACCGGATACGACGTTTCCATCGAAGGGTTCGGCGATTGCCTGCTGCAGCTCAGCCCGATCAAGAATGGATGGTCAGTCATCGGCCGCACCGACAAATATCTTTCCGGTGCTGCGGTTGAATCAATCAAAGCCGATAAAAAATCACTCACGGTTCAACTTCATGAATCCGGCCCGTTCGGCCTCTGGCTGAATAAGGGAACGCCGGTCGCCGAAGGCGTCACGTTTACCGACAAAGGCAACGGCTTCTTCGTTGCCGATCTTCCGGTAAAGGCTGAGCCGATTCAGTTCACGATCAAACGGAAATAGAACACCATGAAACGAAGACGCTTTTTTCAGACTCTTTCGACCGCAGCAGCCGCTGTTTCCTGCCACGCGGCAAACAACGTCACGAAACCCAACGTGGTCTTTTTCCTGATTGATGATATGGGCTGGAAGGATCTCGGTTGCTTCGGCGCCAAGCTATATGAGACACCGAATATCGATCGGCTCTGCGCCGAAGGCGTCCGCTTTCCGCAGGCTTACACATCGGCCGCCATTTGCTCGCCTGCCCGCGCCACCGCGCTGACCGGTCGCCACCCGATGAAAATGCAGATGTGGAATCACATGCACTTTCTTCCGCAAGGCCAGAAAATTCTGCCGCAATACCTGAAAGATGCCGGCTACCAGAATTGGCACGTCGGCAAGTGGCATATGGGCAACGAAAAGGATAAGACCTTTCCCGAAGATCTCGGCTTCGACACCAACATCGGCGGCTGGACGGCGTGGGGTCCGGGCTCCTACTTCTGGCCCTACCTATGGAACGGTAAGGCGCATAACCGCAACAGTGTTCCCATGCTGAAAGAAGATGGTAAGGAAGGCGAACAACTGACCGACCGCCTCACCGAAGAGGCACTCAAGTTGATTGATGCCCGCCAGCCCGATCAACCGTTCTACCTCAATTTCTGGTACTACTCTGTTCACAACCAGAAGGAAGCCAAAGCGGAGCTCATCAAAAAGTACGAGCGCAAGATCCGGGCGATGGAGCTCGAAAAAACAGTCCGACTGGATCCGGGCACGGGGAAAAACCTGCTCACCAGCGAAACAAACGCAAAATATGCTGCTATGATCGAGACGGTCGACCACTCCGTCGGCCGTGTGATCGAAAAACTCAAAGCCATCGGCGAATACGACAACACCCTGTTTATCTTCTTTTCCGACAACGGTTCCACCACCGACGATGTTCCCTGCACGCCACTCAACGGCGGCAAGAACTCAACCTACGAAGCGGGCGTACGCGTGCCCGGTTTCATGGCGTGGAAAGGCCGCATCCCTGCCGGCACGGAATACAACCATTCCATGTACATCGGCGATGTATTCAACACCGTCATGGAAGCAACCGGTCAGACCATTCCTGCCAACCATGAAACCGACAGCACCTCGCTGCTGCCCGTGTTCGCCGGCAAACAGCTGCCGCCCCGCGAGTTTGTCTGGTATTTCCCCGACACACGCGAACGCTGGGGGCAACGCGCCAATGCCGCCATTTTTGACGAAAAGAGCGGCATGAAATATTTCATGTTTTTCAATGGCGATGGCGACGAGCTCTACGACCTCAACAAGGATATCGGCGAAACAACCAACCTGATTGAGCAGCAACCTGAAACCGCGCAGGCCCTGCAGCAGCGCCTGGTAAAATTCCTTAAGCAAAACATGGAAGGCCTGCCGCCCACCAAACCCAATTTCCAAGCGAGTGTTGAACAACGCCTAGGGCTTACTATAGAATAGCTGCATGAAAGAACAACATATCGCATTTGTGACCATTGCTATAGCGATCGTCAGCCTGGTCGGAGGCTGTTCTACGGGCGGTCACAAGGCGGCCAAGCCGGTGCTCGATTTTGTATGGAGTGGCGGGGTAAGCGATTCATCGGCCTCGATTGTTGCAGGGGTTAAAGCCCACCAGAAAATTAAACAGAAACAGGTCGTAGACTATGCGCTATTCAAAGATCAGGCCATGACCCAGCGGGTGGCGAACGGCACCAAGAAAACCGCTGCATCACCCCCTGGCATTGCCAGGATTACCTTTTCAAAACTCCAGGCCGACACCCGCTACTATTTTTGCGTAGGAGTTAACGGGGTATTGGAGAGCGAACTGAACGATCAGGATAATGGCGAACATGCCTATACCGGAACGTTCCGAACCTTTCCCGCTGCCGGACAGCCGGCTTCTTTCAACTTTATCCATACCTGCAGCACCAAAGCGGGTTCCGAAGGCGATCCTGTTTTTGAGACCATTAAAAAACAAAAACCGCTGTTCTTCATGCATACCGGCGACTTCTTCTATGCCGACCAAGGCGGCAACAGCTATACCAATGAAGCAGGCTTCCGCAACTGCTACGCTAAAAACCTGAATTGCTTTGATGGCGTGGACGCCACATCCCAGGCATCGCTCTATCGAAGCACACCGATTATCTATATGTGGGATGATCATGATTTTGGAAAAAATGATTGTGTGGGCGAGGTCCCTCCGGGAAAAGATTCCAAGCCCCTCGCCCATGCCGTCTATCGCGAATATGTCCCCCACTACCCGCTAACCGGAAGAAAGGAAAACCCGATCTATCAGGCCTTCACCGTTGGGCGTATTCGCTTTATCCTGACCGACCTGCGCACCGCGGCGGAAAAACCCGGCAACGATCAAAAAAGCACGCGATTGGGCCGTAAACAAAAACGCTGGTTCAAGAAAGAACTACGCAATGCCAACGGAAAATTCCCACTCATCGTATGGGTGACCACCATTCCGTGGAACGGCAAGGCTGATCCCGGACATGACCGTTGGCAAGCTATGCTGCGGAACGCACCGAAATCGCCAATTTCATCAAAGAACATAAAATCAAAGGGCTCTGCGCGATCTCGGGCGACATGCATGCCACCGCCATTGATGACGGCAGCAACACCGATTTTTCCGATGGTGGAGGCGCAGGGTTCCCCATCTTTCATTCCGGCCCGCTGGGCACCCACACCTCCATCAAAGCCGGCCCCTACAACCAAGGTGCCAGTGCAGCCCCTCGGCAATTCGGGCTGGTGGAAATCAATGATGACGGAAAAACTATTCGCGTTACGTGGAGCGGGCGTGATGAAAATAACCAGATCCTCAAAAGTACAGCGAAAGGAGAGGGCTATCCGGCACTGGGAACCCTCCTCCAATATTCGTTTGAGGTTTCTTCAGAATGACACCCCTCTTGGTTTCAACATAGACGATGCCGCCAGTTCCGTTGCGCACTGGAGCTGGAAGCTCCATCACATTCGCTGCAAACAACGGGGTGTTAGCCCCAACGCTTCACAATAAACCTACTGAGGTATAGTCGGACGGATAAACAGCTTGCCCGCCGAACCGGACAGAGAATCCGGAATGGTAACCGTGGTCGGGATTCCTCCGCTCTCGCCATCCAGCGTGGTAAAGACCTGCCAGTTTCCCTCGATAAGATTGGTGGTCGTCTCAATGTTGTAGCGCGCCCCATCGAGCAGATTCCTTATGGTATAGTCCATTTCTCCGTTTGCATTGATAACCGATGACGTGGCATTGGAAGCATCGGGCACGGCGGGATCCAAACCGAATGCAAGTTCGTGATAGTAGCTCAGGCCGTCGCCATCGGCATCTTCCAGCAGCGCGGGATAGGTTGCGATGACCGGCCCGACATTGTCATAGGCCACCAGGTCGCGCCCCAAACCGATGCGGGCATCAGGAGCGTAGTCGCCGGTGGATGCCATCCAGTCAGCCAGAATTTTGCGATAAGCTTTGAGCTCGTCTGCATACGCCGGATTGTCAGCGAGGTTGTTGACCTCAAAGGGATCGGCCTGAAGGTCGTAGAATTCCTCTGGCACCTTGTTGCCGAGGAAATAGCGCTGCTCGGAAGTCAAACTCACGCTGTTTGTCATACTTCGTGGATTAAGAATCCTATTGGCATAATTCCCGTTGATGAAGGGAAGCTCCGGGTAGAAGTGCCGGAGATATTTAAAGCGATGACCCACAACGGCCCGCGAGCGGTCAAAGATGCCATCAACTCCGTCACGCGTGGCGAACACATGAGAGCGGCTGGTCAGATCGGCATTGAAAAGATCCAGTCCTTCCATCTTTGGTGGACGCACCGCATTCCCCGCATTAATGCAGGTTGTGGCGATGTCGATGATGCTGGTCAGGTTGGTGTCCACGGAGCCGGGAGCAACCTGCCCCGGCCAACGGATGATCATCGGTACGTGGATGCCGGTCTCATAGAGCCACTGCTTGTGGCGCATAGTCGCACGGCCATGATCGGAGGCCAGAATAACCAGCGTGTTGTCCGCTTCCCCACTCAGTTCCAGTCCTTCAAGAAACCGGCCGACCACATAATCGGTGGCGGAAACCGCATTGAGGGACTGAGCAACATAATTACGCCAGTCGGCCGTATCCTCAAGATAAGGAGGAAGGGTGACCTCATTCGGGTTGACCGCCAAGGATGGAACCTGCGCATTAGCCCAGGTGGTTCCGGTACCAAAGCCATGCGCCTTCCCCGTTTCGATATTCACAAAGGCGAAGAAGGGCTGCCCCGGGGTCCGGTTGGTCCAGGCTCCCCCTTTGAAAATAGTATGGGGATCACAATACGGGCTGTCATTGGGCCCCGTAAAGGTGAAATCGTGGATGTACTGGAAGATATGCGGATCGCTGCCCTTAGCCAAACTTTTCGTGGAATGGCTGTCGTTGGCAAAGTTGAGATCGGTTTTGCCGGATGCGCCCCAGCGAATATCTCCGTTACTCACATTCACGGTGAAATATCCCGCATCCGATAAGGCTTCCGGAAGCGAGCCATGCCCCTCCGGCAACTGGTCAATATAGTGACTGCGGTGATGCGGCGCCCCAATGGTTGTGACATAGTTTCCGGATAACAGAGCCGTATGCGATGGGGAGCAGACCGGGTTGGCCACATAGGCGCGGGTATAGCGGATTCCGGTAGAGGCAAGTGTGTCGATGTTCGGCGTATGCGTGAGGTCTGCATCCGGAGAGATCCCGAAGGAACCATCGTAACAACCAAATGTGGGATCGAGATCGTCGAGATAGATCATGAAAATGTTGGGTTGATTAAGCGAAGCATCCGGCATCGCAGATGCTTCCAGCGAATCGGCCGACTCCTCATCCAGATTATTCTTCGCCGAAACCACATAATAATAGGTCGTTCCATTCACCGCATTAGTATCCACAAAAAGGGGTGCTGTTGGAACCGCGCCCGGCACGGCTGCATACGGGCCGTTGGAAGTGACCGAACGCTTGACGACAAAGTGGTCGAACCCGGCCTGATTATTGGAATCCCAACTCAAGCTGATCTTCCCGTTACCCGGAACGGCGGTGACGCCAGTCGGCACATCCGGAACGGCTACTTCGCTCGTCTGAACCACCAAAATGGCGTTTGCATGAATACTTCCCGCCTGCGAGGAGAAGGTCAACGACTGGGTGGTTGCATCTGCGGTAAAACTGCCGACGGCATGCTGCCCATAATCATCCGGCTCTCCCGTGGACACCGCCCCGTTCATGATGCTCACCGTATTCCCGAGGCCATCACCCAATATGAGGTATTTATAGTTGCGCTGATCATTATAGAAAACCTGAACCTTATAGTCATCGCCAATGGTTAAACCCGAAAGCGAAAGGGTTCCGGTTTTAATCTGATTCGGATAAGCCAGGCTTCCGATGACGAGATCAAAGTTTGCATCGCCCGTGGAAGCCATGATAACCGGTGCTTTATAGATCGCACTCGCGGCCAGCTTCCCGGTACCAACGCTCTCGCCGGCATCAGCACCCGTTGAAACAAAATCCAAACCGGCAAATGTTTGCGCCGTAAAGTGGTAGGAACTGGTTCCAGAACCCCCTGCTCCAGTTACGGTCGAGGAGGATGCCCCCAGGTTGTAGGCGTGCAGTACATTACCTTCAACCAACTGGGATTTACCCGTGGTATCCGTGGCGTCACTCCAGCTGATGGGGGCAGCGCACGATTCCCTTGGCATGGCGAATGCGGCTAGGCAACCCAGCAACATTAAAAAGTTCGTTTTCAGTGTATTGTATTTCATATCAAATCTCTGGCTTGCGGAAACAACATGCACAAACAAAAAGTTTCCAATGCCTGGAAAAGTTACAGTGAGGAAACGACTGTGCGGAAGCCGATCTGATTATCAGATGAAAAAGCACTTTTGGTCACCGACTCATCGCCGCAACGAAGCTGGTCGCCGGCAGAGTGCCACGACCCGCCACGGACCGTTTGCTGTGAAGTCCAGGTAACTGGTGTGGCGGGACCTGTGAATTCCATCACATTACCCACCATGTTATATAACCCATATCCATTGACTGGAAGATCTCCGACCGGTGCCGTATAAGGAGCAACATCGCCGTTGAACCAGTAGCTGGGATGATAGCCTGCACTCAAATCATACGTCGGAAAAAGATAACTGGAACCATAATAGACGGCATCCGCGTGCGAAACCGTATTGCCTAGGGGGAAGCGCTTGCCGGACTGGCCGCCGCGGGCGGCATATTCCCACTCCTCGCTGGTCGGCAGACGAAAGCCGCGGACATCGAGATTACATTCAACTGTAAAGGAAGCCGAAAAGTCGTAGGTTCGGAACACTTCGCTATTATTCTTCGTGTAACAAGGAGTTAGGCCCTCCATTTCACTCTTTGCATTGCAGTAAAGGGCGCAGTCGTACCAACGGACCGTATTGACAGGATGTCCCGCAGCCTTGGCAGCCCCTTTGTTTGTTGAAATGGTGTAGCCGTTTTGGGACGCCCACAGGGCCACATCATCCCAATCCTCCTTGCTGACCTCCATCTCGTCCATCCAGAAGCGGTCCACTGTCAGGGAATAACTTCCAAAGTCTGGATCGGTACCGCTATTGCTTCCCGCCAGAATCAACTTCATGCCGGGCGAAGGAGGAGGAAGCTCGTAGGATTCGGCATGAAAGAAGTACGATGCGTCTGAAAGATTGGTCGTAAATTGGCCCGGTGTCACCACTTGGCTGGTCAAATCGTTCCAACCCCCGATGATCATGTCCGACCGGCCATAGAGACGATAGCCCTTACTGGGCGATGAGAACCAACTGACCTCGACCGCGACCTCATCCGCAACCTTCTCGCACGAAATTGTCGTTTCCACTGCCCTTGTGCCTGCCGTCAAGCCAACCACCAACATTATGGCATACCATTTGTTTTTCCCGTTCTTCATACCCTGTTCCTTAACGTGCTTTTTACAAAACCAACTGACTTACAAATCCATTTAATTAAAAGGAGATGCGGTAACTCCGCACCTCCTTGCTTTCGTTATCGATCGTCACACGGACTAGAGCTTAAAGCGGCGGCGCACGAACAGGATACTCGTGCCAACCATCGCAACCAGACCAAGCGTCGCCGGTTCCGGGATCACCTCGGCATTGACGTAAAAATTGAAGTCGTCATTTGCGTCGGAAATCATATTGCTCCATTCTGTTCCGCCGCCAGCATCCCAGTCGGCGATACTGTAGGAGGCATTATTACGCCCTTCGAATTGATTACCGCCACTATAGATGCCACCGTCATCCCGATACCACCCCCACTTGTTGATGGCGGTCGCTCCGGAACTTGCATCGAAGCCCATGAGAAAGCTATATGAGCCGCCATCGGCTAAAACCAACCCGCTGTCCAACGTAAACTTAACCCAGTCGCCTTTCGCCACATCAGCATCTGTAGATCCATCATCAAAGGCATTCACATCAAAGGAATATGTTCCGAGGGCAGTGCCTGAAGTTCCTGAAAACACTCTAATCTGAAGATTATCCGTATATACACTGAAGTCTTCACCCGTAAATGACCTGAGGTAGATATCGGTAAGCTTATAATCCTCAGTCGGAGCCAAGGTCGCCAACGTGAAGGATTGCCCCACCACATACTGCTGGGTATCGGTGCGAATGACCTCACGCGAACGGTTATCAGAACCGACTCCCGCCCCCTCAAGCTTGTTATTTCCAGTGATTGGATCAGTCGATCCAACATTTGTAATCACCCCTGCCTGCGCGCTGATGGCGGCGACAGAGACCAGTGCAATGAGTACTGTTTTTTTCATGTTTATTACTCCTTTTCTCTGCCCTCCAGCTGGCGCCCCGCCTTACACGGAACGTTGCCTTGGGAGACCAAATCAATTAATCAGCCAGTTCAACCTTGAGCTTCATGAACTGTGAACCTTCTACCGTTGTGGAAATCCGGTTGGTTACGGATTCAAAGCCGTCGACCACCGGGGATGCATCAACAAATTCGGTGACGTTGGTGATTTGGCCATGGACCAGATCAATAGAGGAAAAGACATCGTAGATCAGACCACGATCGACCGCATCGTAGCGACGGTTGTAGACATAGTACATCCAACCGCCATCCGCAGTGGCTACCGGCATGATGGTGGCAACGTCATTGGTGGTAGGATCACCGCCCAGTGCATATTCAAGGAGCTCAGACATGCCGTCTAAGTCGGTATCATCCAACATATCAGCTACATTCGCACCGTTCGCTCCTGCCCACGTGGCATAGAGTTCAGAGGGGGTAACCGTCGTTGCACCGGTGTTAATGAAGAAGCACAGGTCGTCGTTATCATCTGCAGCAATCAAAGCCCAAGGATCGGTGTCCCATTGAGGATAGGCATCGCCAGACTGGGTGATGTATTCATACTGTTTCCCACCCCCATAGATCCCCGTGTCGCTGCGCCGGAGCCCCCATTTATTGCCTGCACCTTTTTCAGACCAATGCACAAGAAAACTGTTTTCACCCTCCGGCAGAACGACACCGCTGTCCTGTAAAACGAAACGCACCCAATCATTATTGACAACTTCGTTACCATCGCCCTGGTCGTTGGCCGCACCATTGAAAATAGAAACGTGTTCCAGTGTGGCGGAAGCACCCACTCCGGAAAAGATCTTGATTTCTACGCTGCCCGTATAGGTGCCGAAGTCCTCGGTGCTAGCCGACTTCAGATAGATTTCGGTCACGTTTGTGGATGCGGACAGGGTGAAGGACTGTCCAACCACAAAGGTCTGGGAGTCGGAGCGAATAAATTCCCGTGAACGGGAGGTGACTGCATCATCCCCTCCAATAAGGCCCGACGGAACATTGGTGCCGACATTGGACATCATGCCGGACCCGGCAAGCACAGTAATGGTTACCGTACCCAGCTCGCTATTTGTTTCTCCATCGCTGGCAAAATAGGTAAAGATGTCCGTACCGCTGAATCCCGGGTCAGCCGAGTACGTAAGATCAGGGGACGTTCCGCTTAACGTGCCGTTAGTCGGCGAATGAACGGTAAAGGTCAGTGGATCACCGTTGGCATCGCTGCCGGTCAGAGTAAAATCCACCGCATTGGTGAGAATAGTAGTTTTACTGATGTCATCGACGACCGGGGGGAGGTTTTCAGTAATCAGTTCGTTAACTGAAAAGCGCATGTCCGCGTTAGCAATGGCAACCACCTCACCGCCGGCACCTTGTGGGGCGTCAGTATCCCACGGATCCGTATCAAAGTTAGCTGCATCATAATCATTTGCACTTGATGCCGGGCGGAGTTCATCGCCGCCGGTATACCGATCGTTGCTGGTATTCCGTTGGAAATTCAACCGGTGATCAGCATCGAGCGATGCAAACGTAAGGATAAAGCTGTAGGTGCTCCCATTGGTCATCGAGATCCCTGAACCCAGCCCAAACTCAAGCCAAACATCGTCAAGACCATCGCCGAGCGTTTTTGCATCATAAGAGTACGAACCCAGCTCGACTGCTGTTGCCGCCGTCGCGCCACTGAACACTTTCAGTTTGAAGGTCACCGGCGAAGCATATGCTGAGGCAAAGTCCTCGGGAGAAGTCAGAAACAGCGAGATGCTTTCGGCCACCCCATCCTTTGTAGCGACAAACGACTGTCCATTCTGCGAATGAATGGTCGCACTCCTCCAGGAGAGTTCCCTATTGCCTATATTTTCTGTTGATAGATTCTGGGCGATGGCTGTCGCTGACGAAGGAGTGCTATTTCCCCCATTCGAAAGATCCGCGCCCTGTACGGTAGTTAGTGCCAGTGCACTGATGGCTGTCATTACAATATATAGTCTGCTTTCCATCTCCCTGTCTCCTTTTAGTGTCTTTGGTGCGTCACGATACGTTTTAAATATATCTTTTTATTCCGCTTTTAAGAATACATTCTCTCGCATCTATAAAACTATAAACGCCTCTCATTGCAGTATTCGTGAATTTTAATAAATTTTTTCTGATGATTACGCAAATACGCATACCACCCACAAATTGTATCGTTTTATTTCCATTTTCTACCATTTTATGCCAAGGTTTCAGTTGACCATGGAAAACGGACCAATCAATGACAAAGAGCGGTATCAGCGTAGGAAAAAAAAATTACGCGAGTTCTATGCTGCTGATCCGGACAAACCGACCCCCGAGGAGCTCGAATGGTCAACCCCCATTCTTAATTCGCTTAAAGAAACTGCAAAGCGTTACGAAGAACTGGAGCCGATTGCGGCCGGCGGTGAAAAGCGTATTCTACGTGCGCTCGACAAACGGCTGAAGCGGTGCGTAGCCATGGCTCACCCGATTAAAACCGACACCCCCGACGATTTTGAACAATTCCTACGCGAAGCCCAGTTAACCGCCAACCTGATACATCCTAACATTGTACCTATCTACAATATGGGAATCGGGAAATCCGACACGCCCTTCTTTACGATGGAACTGGTGCCGGGCGACAGCCTGAAGGATATAATCCTAAATCTAAAGAATGGGGATGCTTCCTATAAGACACAGTATCCGTTGGAAACTTTACTCGGCATTTTCAACAAAGTTTGCGATGCGGTGGCCTATGCGCACTCCTGCAAGGTGCTGCATCTGGATATCAAGCCAGACAATATACGCGTCGGTCAATTCGGAGAAGTGCTCCTGTGCGACTGGGGACTGGCACACGTTGGACTGGATAACAACTCCGATGGAAAACCCGAAACCAGTGGTCTCGACGGCGAAGTTCTGAATGATATGACCCTCTCAGGAACCATGAAAGGCACGCCCGGCTTCATGGCCCCCGAACAAATTTCAGGAGATAATAAGACGCCGAAAACCGACATCTATGCGCTTGGAGCAATCTTATACTCCATCCTGACGTACGAACTCCCGGTTGAAGGAAAACACACTAAGGAGCTGCTGAAAAATACCCAGCACGGAAAAGTGATCCATCCCCGTATTCGACGGCCGTCACGGCCGGCACCGAGCAGTCTCACGGCTGTGGCCATGAAGGCTTTGGCGACATCCCCGGAAAACCGCTATGCAGGCGTCAGGGAACTCCAGCAGGACATCAACCGTTATCAAATGGGCTACCCTACCGAAGCGGAGCATGCCGGCATCTACACACGGATGATCCTGTTGACCCAACGCCACCGTAAGCTAAGCTTCTGGCTCATTACATTCATGGCACTGCTGGCCATTGTGATGAGCATAAACCTCTCCATTATCCACAGCGAAAAGCAGACCTCCGAAACAAACTTTTCCCTGTACAAGGAGCAGCACGAAAAAGCCGCGCGAATTAACAATGAACTGGCCACCCTCTCCTACCACGCCCAGGACGTCCGCAGCTATGTCAGCGCAAAGGAAATGATTCCCGTCACCCAACAACTGCTGGATCGCGATGACATCGACTACGAAACCCGCCTTTCCATCCTGGCTGAAAAAGCACGCATGCATTTCATGCTGCAGCAATTCAATGCCGCTACGTCAACCATGGAACAGATGCCGAATCTGGGTAAAACAGAAACCGCCCGACTGAAACTTTCAAGACAGTATGCGGAAATCAAACCGAACGACGGAGCGCTCCTTCCCGCTGAAGATTTCGCGCGACTGCTCAGCAACGATGCCGCAGTCAACCGTGATCTTAGCATTTTCCTTTTTTTCCACTATACTCGCCGGGCTCCAAGGATCATACCTGAGGAGCATATCAACGTAGTTGCCGTAATGCTTTCCCGCCTGAACGAACTCGACCTTGAAACCATCCCCGATCTGAAGCTGACCCGGCGACCGGAGGGCTATCACCTGAATCTATCCCATACACCCTACAGTGCTTATCTGGTAACCGTTCCGCTCGTTAACCGGCAGAATATCCTTAGACAGCTTGAACTCTATTCACTGGACATCAGCCATACACCGATCTCGCTTACCCGGGAATTGAGGCAACTGAAACTCAAGGAGCTGCGTATGGTCGGCGTCTCCATGGAACCACTCAGCATGCTGCCGTGGAGACTCCAGGGACTTGGACTGGAACGACTCATCATCGGTAAAGGTGAATATCCCGATTCGGTCATACAGAAAATCCGATCCAAAGGAATCGAAGTAGTTGAAGAGGAATACGAACGTTAAGCACGGTTTGGGGTTTGATGGTTATGGATGGCAGATCAAGGCGAAAGAAGCCCCGGACTCCAAAATCCCAACTTAAAAACCGCTATTCAAGCTCTTCCCGCAGATGGGCAATTTCCTGCACCAAACGCCGTTTAAACCGGTTCTTCTGATAGTAAACCGTGTTCTCCGACAGCTCCATTTTTGCAGCGATTTCCTTAGCGCTCAACCCTTCCAGACTCAACATGAATACCTCGATGGATTGCTCAGTGAAAAGCGACTCAATGTTTTCCATCGCCAAATTGGTCAGATGAATTTCCCACTCGCGCTGGGCAATCTCTTCGATTTCCGGAACATCGACCGAACGCATGTGATGGAGCGACTCATCGTCCGTTGCCTTCTCCACCCGCGCGGCATCCCTGGCGGATTTTCGAAAAAAATCCCGAGCACAGTTGATCGTCACCGAGCTCAGCCAGCTGCGAAACCGATGAGAGGCCGTGAGCTCCATGCCTGAAATATTTTTCCAGACCTTGATACAGACTTGCTGAACCAGATCGTCAACATCATCCGTTGCCACATTCATGTTGCGGATAATCGCATAGATATAGGGGCGGTAAATACGCACAAACTCCTCCCATGACCGCTCGTCATGGTTTGCCTTAATCCGCTGAATCAGCGTCTGCCGGGTATTGTATTGATCGCTCATCGCTATCGCCTGCTGTAACCGGATTCTTTATTTCGAATCAAGGCCTTAATATAGCGATTTATTACTATTTGGACAGCATTTCGTGCGCTGAAATCCGGCGGCACAGTCAAACGCAGAAAAATCTCCTTCCGGAAAAAATTCTTGGATACTGGTGCGGCGGACGAAGCTAACAAAACGGTGTTAGGTCAATTTTGAAGCACGGCGTCTCAGACACGTTATTGAATCTCAGCCTCAACCTTGAAAAACCCGTTGGATGGGGATAGGTCGAGTTCAAGCGTATCCTCCGGCGGGGTCTGGGCAGCCGCCCAGTCGCGGGCAACATTCCAGCCGATCAAATCGGGGCTGCTCCAAATTCGGTACAACACATTGGAGCGGCTTGGCCACACGATGTTGACTTTTCCAGTGATTGGAAGCGGTGCCGTATCGGAGATGGAAAACACGGAGTCCGGATCGCCGGGGTTGGTGCCCAATGCAATCTCCTGCGCATCGGTCAGTCCATCGGCATCGCTATCCACATCTGGATCGGCACTCAATGCCAATTGCACTGCGTCAACTCCGACAAACTTTGTATCGTTGTTGTTGGCGTTTGCCTGGCCGCCCAAGAGAACCGCCAGATAGTCATAGTCGCCGGCCAAGGTGACCACTTCACTGAACGTGGTGTATGCACTGCCAAACAGTTCTTTATCGGCAATGGTGCGTTTGGCCACCACGCTGTCGTACGAACCGCCGGTGAACGAATAGTCTCCGCCGAGGTCCACCGTGAGACCCGCAAAATCGTTAAAGCCAATCACCTGATAGCAGGCCATATCGGTGGAGGTCAACGCCTCCCGTCCCGGTGCGGAGAAGGAGACAGCAAAATATAGATCCTTCCCTGAAACATCTAGTTCCGAAACATCTACCACCTGTATCATCCCACGTTTGGACGTGATCTGGAACATCATGGAAGTACTCCCGTCCTGCCCGGAAACCACGCCACTGACATCGGCCAGGTCCATATTGCTGTCTTCTCCTGTTTCGCGCACAACCCACTGACTGGCCATACCCGCATGCAGCTGAATATTTCCGGCGTTCGCAGCAAAAAGAAAGTTGGACGATCCGGATTCGAACGAACCGTTGACCACAAGTTCATCCCCTGAATCGACTGGAGCAATCACCGCAATCTGAACCATCGCAACCTCACTGTTGGTCGAGCCGTCTTCCACATAAAAGGTAAAACCATCAGAGCCGGTATAATCCGTATCCGGTGTATAGGTAAGGTCGGGCGCGGTTCCGCTGAGCATGCCGTTGGCGGGTTGCGAAGCCACCGTGTACGCCAGCGTGTCACCATCCGCATCGGAGCCGGTCAAGGTGATATTTACCGATCCGTTTTGATCGACCGACACGTCCTGATCGTTCGCCACCGGAACGGCATTTCCTCCGGGAACCGAACCCGGTTCGTAGATGATGACATTGCTGATGGAACTCACGCCCGCATCACCTTCAGAAACAAATGCCAGAAAATTCTTTATCCCCGACGCCATGTACTGTCCGACCGGAATCGTGTAATGCCGGGCGTTTGGAGCGCTGGTGTAGAGATCATCATAATCCTTGATATTGGAATAGTTTCCGGTTCCGTAGAGTTCGAAGGTTTCATAAAGCAACGGCGACATGGAAAGCGGCATCCAGTTGGTATCGTCGTCCAGCCAGACCATATGGTGCTCGCCCTCAACCGAGGAACTGAAATCAAATTCCATCGTGGTATTCGTCGTTACCTCGAAATAGATCGGGTACGCCTTCCAAGCCTGGCCCGACAGCTGCACCCCGTCTCCGCCGTTCAACACGGTCACCGTTCCGTCGCCATCCTTGGTGCCGTAGCTGTAGAAGGAATTCGCCGAAAAATCGACGGCGAGGTATCCGGGCGTTCCGCTGGATCCAGACGGAAGAACGGTAATCGATATTGTTGCCTCTTCGCTGTCGGAGGCCCCGTCGTTTGCCATAAACTTAAAATAGTCTGTGCCATGATAATTTGGATCAGGCATGTAGACGAGGTTGGATGAAGTTCCACTCAGGGTTCCATTAAACGGCTGACGGGTAATCGTGTAGGTCAGCGCATCTCCATCGGCATCCGATGCGCTCAGCGTAATATTGGTAAACTGATTTTCCATCACCGCAACACTCTGATCGTCGGCGACCGGCGGAACGCCGTGAACAAAATAGGCCTCCAGCTCCATAGATTCCAGTACGTTTGTATCTACCCGCGAGGCACTGGCAAGTCCATCGCTCCACATCACGAACCGGTATCCCAGAGCGGGCACGGCCGTTACCTGTGTTGCGGAACCGCCTTCAGCTACCACCTGGTTGGTCGTTCCCGACAGGGCGTGTCCGGCACCGAGAGCATAGTTTTCGAGCTCGGCCGAACCGGCTAGGCTATAGTTGAGTTCATATAATCCATCGGACTCAAGAACGGTGATGGTGGTATCCGCCGCAGCCCGAAGGTTCCGCCCATCGCGCACGATCAGCGTGGCGGTGTAAATGCCCGGCTCGGCATAGGTGTGCTGCGGATTGGCCTCCCACGAGGTGTAGCCATCGCCAAAGTTCCAGAGGGTGGAAAAAATGTCCACGTTGTCGGTCGAGTTGCTGCTGGAAAAATTGACCGTCAGCGAGCCGGTTCCCTGCACCGCATCGGCCGACGCCACAGCCACCGGAGGAACGGCGTCCCAGCCGTTTTCCGCAAAACGCTTGATGCGCATCGCTTCGTAGAGATTTGGCTGGTCCAGTTCGCCGGGACCGATATCGGCCTCGAACCAACGCGGTGCCGCATTCGTGACCGAATCCGCCTGCGTCCGGATGCCGACCACGTTCAGGTAACCACGACTGAAGGCCGCTCCGCTTCCGGTGTCGTAGGCCGGAAAGTCCTGCTCGATGGCACTGTCGATATTCCAGAAGGTTTCCCATGCACCGCATTGGATGCCATCGGCATTGACCCCGCTGCTCAGCCAGAACTTGCGCCCCGCCCCAGCGTCTATTTGCGTATAAAGGTTCCGCGAGGGCATGCGACGGTGGTGATCGAGTGAAAGATCCACACCCTGAATATCGGAAAAGGCCGAATTTTCTGTATCGTTGACGGTGATGTCATGCAGCGCCGGATACTTCAGCCGAATGCGTTCTGCCAAAAGATGCGAACCCGCGAGCGCAACGCCGGCATGGCCGCGCACATCCCAATAGTTGCTGTCGAGCGGCGTATCAAACTGCATGGCATAATCGAAGTCCAACCCGCTTTGCAGCGGAAACTCAGACTGGCTTAGACGCTCGGCCTCCAGCGTGACGTCCGTGATGGTGCATTGAATGTTTTCTCCATACATGGCAACCGCACTGCTGGCTTCTTTGATCACCACATTACGAACCCAGCAGTTGACGCAACCACGCAAATAGACTCCGTCGGTCGATGAATCCTCTTCGAAAGGTTCCCCCGGAGCCGTTCCGTTAAAGTGCTTTGCATAGGCATAATCCGGATCGAATGTGATCGTCAGATCCTCCACGCCGGAATCATGCATCGCCGGAACCAGTTTTCCTGTGCCCCATTTTTTATCACCCTGATAAGTATATTCCAGCGGTCGATCCAGCAAAACGGTATTACCGGAAATCCCGGTCACCTTGGCGTACATGCTGAACGACAAAAAGGTTTTCGACCATCCCGGAATTTCCACACCGCCAATACGCTGCTCCAGGAGATTGAGGAATCCGGCATAGGAATCGTTGATCCCCAACTGCATATAGATGAGATCGCCCGCCTGAACACCATTGGCCAGCGAAGAACTGATCAGCTGCTTGTCGCCGCGAACAAACCCCTCCATATTGGCGATTCCCTGCTTGGCTGTATCGCCATCGAGATATATCGCCGTAATTCCGTTGAGAGCACGGAGTATGGTTTTCTCTGTTCCGGCGCCGCGCAGCACCATATTGGCCTTACTGATCGTGACCGTATTGGTGATATCAAATATCCCTTCCGGAAGGTAAACCGCCGCGCCGGTGTTCGGGCAGGCATCGATTGCCGCCTGGATAGCCGCCGAATCGTCAAGACCGTCATTTGGTATCGCGCCATAGTTGGTCACCACCACGGAAACGGGATAAAACGGGATCGGCACATCGCCGCCCTGATAGCCGGCATGCGACGCATCCGCAATCCGGGAACTGAGCGAACCGGAGGGATAGGTGTTGTCCCACAACTCGCCGTTTGCACCCCAAAGCCCGGAAGTCGCCGCTTCGGCAAACACGGCTATAAGCAGCATGCTCACCATGCAGACATTTTTGTAAAAACAACGCGTATTTCCCAATAAACTCATTAGATCTCCAATTTTTACTTGTTGGCCGCACAGAGCGAATCCGGTCTCATGAACGTTTCACCTCTATCTATATACGCCACAATACCGATATTTCTGATTAAAATATAACGTATTATTGCGCTCCTTGGAATTTCATGATTCTATCCCTTAACTAAAGTTGAATAATGAAGGAAACGATGATGAACCTTTTGAAACCTCTGTTTATTTCCTGCCTTGCCGTTGCAGCCCTTGCTGCCGCCCAAACGCCCAACGTGGTATTGATCCTGGCCGATGACCTCGGATGGAACTCGCTGGCCTGTTTCGGCAGCGACTATTATGAAACCCCTAATCTGGATAAACTGGCAAGTCAGGGCATGCGCTTCGACACCGGCTACTCCGCCGACCCCATCTGTGCGCCGACGCGCGCCAGCCTGATGTCCGGATGGGACGTACCCCGCCATAAGGTTCTGCGGGTCAGTGATGCTCAGCGAAAAGATATTAAAAAGGGAAACCCGCCGAAGACCCGCCTGCTCCAGCCCGAACATCAGGGCTATCTTGAGCCCGAAGTCGTCACATTGGCGGAAGCCTTCCAGTCGCAGGGATACCGAACCGGCATGTTCGGCAAATGGCACTTGGGGTATTGGAAAAATCCGGATCACCTCCCCCCGGCCCTCGGATTCGATGAATTCAAAATGAAGCGCGAATACAAACACTTCGACACCAAACTGGTTGCCGGAGGCGTCAACTCCGACGAGCAGCTTCCCGAAGGCGTCTACCTGACCGACTACATGTGCGATCTGGCCCTTGCCTTTATGCAGCGCAATGCTGATGAAAAACAGCCCTTCTTCCTCTATCTGCCGGACCTGCTGGTGCACTCCCCGTTTGAAACCATCCAAAAAGACCTCGACGACTTCGAGGCCAAGCCGTGCGGCAAAATGCATCACGACCCCGCGCTGGGCGCCATGCTCAAAGCCCTCGACCGCACGGTTGGACGCGTGATGGATAAACTGGAAGAGCTCGGAGTCGCCGACAACACCCTGTTGGTCTTCACCTCCGACAACGGCGGCGTGCCGCTGAAAATCGATGGCGAATGGTGGCGAAAAATGCAACCCAACACCAGCAACGGCATCCTCAAGGGCGGCAAAGGTGCCATCGATGAAGGCGGCATCCGCGTACCCTACATCTTCCGTTTCCCCGGCCGCATTCCCGCCAACACGCTGAGCCACGAAGCCATCATTACACAGGATCTCTACCCCACCCTGCTGAAACAGGCTGGGTTGAATCTTCCGAAAAACCACAAACCGGACGGCATCGACATCTCAGCGGTTCTGGCCGACCCCAAAAAAGCGCTGCCGGAACGCACGCTCTACTGGTTCCACTCTAACTACAGTTATGCCGGCCGCGCCGGCATGGCCATGCGCGAAGGCGACTGGAAGTTCTGCTATTATTTTGAGAACGAAGAACAGGAAATGTACAACCTCGCCGACGACCTTGCAGAGGAACACAACCTCGTTTCAAAATATCCTGAACGCGCCAAAAAAATGCGCACCAAACTGGATGCATGGGCCAAGTCGGTCAATGCCCCGCCACACCTGCCCAACCCTGACTACAAACCGAAAAAATAGTTTCCAATGATTGGAACTTTCAATCGCAACTATAACCCTCGCCTAGGTGCAGAGGACGCACAGCGCATAGATTATATTTCTCAGCCTCTTTGCAGCTCTGCGAGGAATGAAACAGCAGTTTAGCCCGATCTGTTTTTGCAAATGATATTAAAGATCCCATGACAGCCCGCAATTAAAATTGAGCCGTTCATATTCTCCTGTAAAGTCATAACCCAACGAGGCCCTGCAGGAAAACGTTTTAAACAAATAACCTAGCCCCAGACCAATGGTTTGATAACTACTGGTCGCTGACTCCTTCAGGAAGCGGGTGTCCACAATAAAGCAGCTTGCATACAATGATTTAAGATGCCCGACCGGCGCTTCAAGCAGCATTCCGTTTTTCACAATCTTTTGGTCGATCTTTGTATTCAGATCATAATCATCAACGCTCAAGGTAAGGTTGTCAAATTTGCTATATTGAGCCACCCAGGAAATCAGGCACCGTTCGGCAAGCCTCCACTCAAACCGATTATTGAATCCATAATCGTAGAGAATGGCAGCAGTGACTCCATCAACGGACCCAACGGCCTGAGCTCCGGCAAACGGAGTAATCTGCCATCCAAACCGATCATCCCCCAACCGGAGAACCGGACGAAACGCCAGTCCCATATCTGCACCAAATCCATAGAACTCAGTCCCTTCCAATGAAGTACTGCTGAGACAAATTTGACCCACATAGGAAAATCGACCGCTAAAATGCAACCATAGAGGGAGCGCCACCTCGACAAACTCCCCTTCCATCTCCCCGGCAATGGTCGTTGTTTCAATAGCCGCAGTCGAAACATCCAAACCAAAAAAAGATCCGGTCTTATATCCAAGCATATTTAAATCCTGGGATGCACGTGGATAAAAACCAAATAGATCAAACGAAGAGTCGGCCATTCTTGCGGTAGTGGCCCCGGGATTCCCATCCGAAATGGCCGCAGTAGAAGCAAGCGCGACCGCTTCGAGGAAATTCAACGCCTCGGTATCCCCTTCCACCAATATCCAATCAACAAACTGCCGACGAAGATCCTCTTTATTCACGGCAATAAAAGTTTGGTCCAATTGGCTTAGGGAAGATGATAGATTGATCTGATACGTGTCGTTCGGAAGCTTTGAAACATCCAGCCTGAGAATATCAGGAATCCCGAAAAAACGAATATCCCCCGAATAGACATCCTTTCCGGACAATGCGCTGAATCCACCCTTACCCGAAATAAAATCATCCATCAAATCAGGAAAAGAACTATCTTCTACGACCAGCTGTTCTATCCCGCCCGTTCCTGTATAGAAGGCATTCACCGCAAACAGCTTCACCGCGGAAGCTTGAGACGCACCGAACATGATTATTGAAAAAACTGTTAAAACTTTTGCCGTTGCCTTCATTTATTCCTTTTCCCCTTGAAGTTGCACACCCGCTTTTTGATAGACCACTTCTCTACGGGACGGAGAGCTATTAGAGATTCACGCCGATGCAGTAAGATCAACGACAGCAAACCAAAGTTGAATATTCATAATGATTAGGAGGGATTATTATGGAAAGCCAAATTATTATGAATGCACGCAATACAAAGACAACACAACTTGCGACCAGACAGGACTGGTCACCCGGCAACCCCATGGAACAGAACTCACAAAGAAAAACTCCCACAACCTGGATTCAAACAGAGGTTTTAACCAAAAGTCACTTAGGGCCGTCTGCAGAAGAAATACTATACTGAGGATATTAGGATTAGATAATATTTCACTTTGGTTCCATTAATTATGAATGGTAATGGGCGCTCCGGGTTCCGGTTTCTTGCGGTTGGGTCCGGTGACAGCATGCGGAGCATACTTGCGCCCTTTCAGGCTGCTGACCAGCTCGTCGGGTAGCTTGTAATTATACTTTTCACTCGGTTCATCCAGTTCGTGCTGTCTCCCTTTCAGGAAGAGGACCGGCCCATCTTCTCCTAAGTAGTCCCCCTGCTCTTCCAATGCCTGGAAAAGTTGCTTACGCAATCTTGCTTTGATACTGGAGACCTCTTCCCTAGCGGCAATATTTATGAGCTCGTCCGGATCGGATTGTGTGTCATAGAGTTCTTCGGATGGTTGGCTTACATGCTTTTTAGCACCGCGTTCCAAAAAGTAGTCCGTGGGTTTTCCCGCTGCACGATCGGTCTTGATTTTCTCCATGCTGTTGAAATTAAAAATATAGTGGAAGCGCCCATCATGCACGGAGCGCTGCGGGAAGACATGGCGTTGCTGGATGCCCTGGTTATGTGCCACCCCATAGACATAATCATGATGCGTGTCGGTTTTTCCAAACAAAACCGGAAGCAGGCTCTTCCCATCGATTCCTTCAGGAGCCGTCCCGCCCGCCAACTCGACTGCAGTGGGCACGAAGTCGGCAAAACTGGCGAGGGCTTCCGTGCGCCCCGGTTTAATCTTTCCGGGCCAGCGCACCATGAAGGCCACGTTCAGACCGGAATCATAAACCGTAAACTTGCCGCGCTTGTTGCCGTGGTCGTCGGCATAAAACACGACGGTGTTCTCGCGCAGCCCATGTTGGTCGATTAGTTCAAGCACGGCCTGGAATTCCTTCTCCTTCTCGACGATGCTTTGGTAATACCGCGCATAGGACAACCGGGAAGCAGGTGTGTCTTCGATAAACGACTGAACGTTGACGTCATCCAGCCCAAAGGCGGTCTCTTTGATATGCGGGCTATGCGGAAACTCGCTGGCCACGATCATGCAGAAGGGCTTGTCGCCGGGGTTGGCCATGAACGCATCCATTTCCTCCACCGGAATCCAGGGACGCGGCAGTCCAGGAACCTTCACCGGCTGGAAGCGCTTGGTCCACTGAAACTGCTCATTCGGACCCACATGCGACTTGCCAGCCAGGATCACTTCGTAACCCAAGTCCCCCATATATTTGGTGATGGAGTTGATTCCGGGACGCACCTCCGTGTGGTTGAGAAAACATCCATTTCGGATAGGATTCAGCCCGGTATAGAGCATCGAGCGGCTGGGCGCACAAATAGCCTGGCCGGTATACATTCGTTCAAAAACCATACCCTCTTCTGAAAACTGCTGCGTGGTCGGAGTTGGAGCCTTTTCATTGCCATAAGCCGAGTGATCGAACTTGCTCTGGTCGTCCGCCAAAAAGAAAACAACATTCGGGCGCGACCCTTTCAGCCCCGCACAGGCCGTCTCCATGGACAAAACACACGCGATTCCAGACACCATAAGCGGCAGTATTTTCTTCCAATAATTCATTTCTTCACCTTGTTTTATGCGTTTGAACGTATCGTTCATTGTTAAAATATATCGTGTAATTTTCTTACCGTAAATCTGACAATTTAATCTCCGACTCCTATATCCAGTTTCATAAACTGATGTGCTTGTGAGTCGATGGATACGCGGTTGGTGACCGACTCAAATTCAGCGTCGAGGACAACGGAACCCGCCTCTTCGGTGGCATTGCTCCATGCACCGCTCACCAGATTCGTGGTGGCAAGTACCTCGTAGGTCAGGTTGCGTGCGTAGGCATCGAGCCGGCGGTTGTAGATATAGTTGAACCAGTTGGTGCCGTCTTCTTCGTTGCTTCCAAGGATTGGAAGTTTTTCTGCGGCATCATGGACGAGCGGATCGCCGCCGAGGGCATATTCAAGCAGGTTGTTCATACCGTCTCCCCCGCCGGGTTCGGCATCGTCGCCGTAGCCGTCTTTGGCATGGATGGCGGGATAGTAGCTTCCGGCCCACTGGTCGTAAGGTGCGATGTTGTCGCCGCCCACATCGACGACATAAGACAGCATGAATCCGCCCATACCGGATTGGGTGAGTCCGGCCGTGTCGTCGGTTGAAACGGTCATTGCCCAGTTTAAGGCGTTGTATTTCGTCAGAGCATCCAGGCCGGTGAAGGTATAGTCGATCAGGTTGTTATACAGTGAGTGATCGAAGGCCACAATGTTGGTGCTGTTGGCACTGGCGTCGGTAAAGACCGTAGTTTCTCCGCTATTGTTTCCATAATATGGGCCGAATTTGCTTAGTTCCAACGAGGCAAGCGAGTTGCCTGGATCCACATAGGAAACCGTCAGCTGGATGGCTTCATCGAGGTTGATTCGACCGGTTTTCGGATCGGTCTGGCGAGCCGTGCTGTCCACGCCAAGGAAGGATTTGGTCAGGGCGAGAGCGTCCCCGTTCAGCGCCACGGCGGTAATGGTGAAGACCAGGTTGGGATCTTCCGTGTCGGCAAACGAATAGGTGCCGGTGGAGCCGGTCACCGACATGCTGTCCCAGCGGGCGTCGAATTCACCGGAAAGTCCGCCGATCTGGAAGGTGGTGGCGGGTATGCCTGGGCCGGTGGCCAGCAGGTAGCAGGTGGAGGTGCGTGGGTCGGTTCCATCGGAGACGACAACCTTAAATTCATACGTGCCCAGTTCGGTGACGGATACCGTGGTGTTGGAACTCGCTGCGGTTCCGTTGACGCTAAAGGAAGCATCGCCCGGGCCGTAGGTTTTTTCCCAGGTGTAGATGAGCGGATCGCCGTCTGCATCGGTGGCTTCCACGGAAAGGTCGTACCCGTTTGCGGTTGCCGGTGCAGTGATGACCGGTGCGTGGTTCGCCGGCGCTTCTTCGGGCGGATCGATCAGGGTCATGCCGGGGCGGTCGTTGATCTCGACCTTAACCACGGTCAGCTGGCCTCCGATTTTTGAGAGACCGAGAATGTTGCCGGTCTTTTTCAGGTATTCGTAGTCGATCGTTTTGATGTAGGGCCAGGCGGCGGGCAGGTTGATCTGTTCGGGCGTTTCCGACGGGTGCCAAAAGCGGTAGAACCGGTCGAGGCTATCGGGAATGTAGCTCATGACGCCGGCCGGGTCGTGCACGAGGCGGAAGTCGGTGGTCGCGGCCACGATTTCGCCGTAGTTGGTCCAGGCGTTTCCATCCCAGCCCAATACGATGGATTGGTTGTCGGCATTGTTGTCGTTGGGATCATAGCTCTTCTGCCGTACAACGGTGTAGGGGTTGTTCTGGTAGTCGACAGCCATGTTGCCCAGGACGGACAGATATCTGTCTGTCGGGGCGTTGTAGATGATATCGGCCTGGTTGGTGGTGAGATCGATGGTGGAAGGAAGGGTGATGGAGGAACCGTCGGCCTTGGCATAATCGGTCCCGTTGGTGGACTGCGCGTAGACGATGGTGTCCACAAAATGCTGCCCGGAACCCATCCCCCATGGATTGAGCGTCGGGTTGGAGAGCAGCGGCGTAACGAGGTGCATGTGGTTGTTGCGGTCGAATACGCCATGCGGGCAGGTTTTGCTGTATTTGTTGTTCAGGTTGCCTGCATCATATTCGCGCCCGTCGTCGTAGAAGGTGCGCGGCTCACTGTCGGGGTCGGCGGGGTCAAGTCCGCCAATAATCGACCACAGCCCGGTGTCGGCATCGTAGCGGCTGTATGTGGCGCAGCGGGTGGAGTTATTTGTCCATTGGTGGGTGCGAGAGGTCATGTGCAGCTTGCCATTCAGGTCGTTGAAGAAAAACGGGTAGGTGAAGCCGTAACCGGGCGGGCACTCGCCAGTCTGGTCGCCTTTGAATGAGAAACTGGAGACATCGAGCGGATTGTCCGAGCGCCAATACATGATGTTCTTGTTGTGGTAGCGCAACGGCAGGTGGTCTGTTGACCAGCGCGGATAGTTGTGCATATCGCCAACGAGGTGGAGATAGCCGTCTTCGTCGACGCCGAGTGAACAGGCGTGGTGGCCATCCTCAAACTTGACGGTGTGGTAGCCCTCATTGCCGCCGTTGCCATCGTAGAACTCGTCGGGCTGGTAGAGGGTGTTATCGATAAAGGCTTCCTCCTTGAAGACGTCGTTGGTCAGATGGGCGATTTTCATGCGGTGTTCGGTGTCAACAAACAGGACAAAGGTGTCATCGCCACGGGACACGACCGGGCTGTGGTAGCTGCCCGGCAGGAAGTTGAGATCCTCCTGAGCCGGTGTGCTCCAGAGGTTGGAAAAGGTGTAGGTTTCCTGGCTCAGATCGTAGGGGGCGGCATTGCTGTAGAGCTGCGCGGCCTCGGCGTAGAGGGGGTATTGGACTGACTGGGTAAGAGTATAATCTAAAATCAATGCGCTTAGGAGTCCTTTGGTGGCTGGATATCCCCCATTCACTTTGAATTGGATGGACCATGTCGACACATTGCTTTCAGTGAGGGGCGCCAAGCCGTCCAGCTCCTTGCCGGGGCCATACTCCACCAGATCATCGGCAAGCTCCGCGATCACCACCGAGCTGGTTCCATCCGTGACATCGAAACCCTCTTCCATACCCAGACTTCCCACGAGGAAGGAAGCCGAGAGGCTTGCGAGGTTTCCACCGGAAACCGATAGCGTTAGCCCTAGCGACTCCGAACCATCGATCCGTGTATCGCTTGACCCGCCCTTAACGGAAAGGCCGACATTCTGCACCGTGACATTCTGACCGGAGTTTGCTGTGGCCGTGACGGTAAAGGTGATTCCGTTCGCATCCGTGTATGAAATGGGCTGAACGTTGTTCACTCCGCTTTCACCAGCAAGATCTAGCCACCCCGCCGTTCGGACTGCGGAGTCACCACCGAAGTGAATGGTTTCGGCATTACCCGTTATGCCGAGAAGTCCAGCGATGAACAGCAGTGTTTTAAGTTGTTTGCGCATAGGGGATATTCCCTTTAAAAGCCTCTGAAATCATAAACCACATAATTTTGATTATGGGGAAATTGTGCTCAGCTTTTTTAACCTGAATTAAAGATTTCAGCGTAAAATCTACAACTGGCATCGCTTGGAGACGAAAAGTTGATTGTTTTTTGGACACAGGATCGCACGGTATTACTCCTCAATATAGGTAATATGGCTTCAGTTTGTGTCAGGACAGACATCCCACAGGCATCCTGCCTGCAGAGCCCGCTAGATGCGAGCGGTACCCTGTATCGCCGACTTCCTGTCAGCCCTGATAAAGGCTACATTCAATATAAGCGTTTGTAGTTTCGGGCGTGCTGGAGCACCGAGCAGACCAACACCGACATAGCGACCAAACCGAGCGTGGTCGGTTCCGGAATAACCGAAACCGATACGTAACAATGGCATCGGTCAACTCCGCATTTATTGGATTTCTGCTTCCACCCAAAAGAATCCGTTAGATGGGGTGAGGTCGAGTTCAAGTGCGTCCACGGGAATCGCCACCGCGTTGGTCCAATCGCGCGCAACGGACCAGGAAGTAAGGTTCGGACTTTTCCAAACCCTGTAAAGCACCCCGGTCGCGCTCGGCCAGGTGAGCTCGATTTTTCCAGATATAGGAAGCGGTTTTCCGGCAATGCCGAATCCCGAATTTGGGTCGTTGGGGTTAGTTCCAAGTGCCAATTCCTGCGCATCGGTCAGGCCGTCGCCGTCGGTATCGATATTCATATATAGGTCTTCTATTTCAGCAGGACTTAATGCCTGTCCGTAAATCCGAAGATCGTCTAATGCGGCATCCATATTCAACCCAATCGTATCCATTGGACAGGATGACGCCATATTGGCGGTAACCGATGCCTGATAGACCCCATCGACATAGAGTTTGACTGTGGCGGTGCCATCGCCGACAAAGGTCAGATGAACCCATGTATCGGTCGGAACCGTGTACCCGAATTCCCAGTCATCGACACCGGGATGACCATAAGCGACGCTACCGGTTTCCCAATTGAACAAAGCAATATTGCTGGTGTCGCTTCGTAGAAGATCCTCGTGCCCACCAGAGCTGACGCCGGTGGAGGTGTAGACCCAAACGGCCGCCGTCCAGTCGCCTGTCACCTGAGTTCCGTTTATTTCGACGATATCAGCGGAGGTAAGCTCCACGGCCCCGCCGATCTTTCCAGTCACCCAGCTTCCACCAGAGAGCGTTCCGTCATTGCCATGCCCGCTGCTGTCTGACGCCGTGATGCCTGCCGTCTCGTCAAACATCCAATGTGCAATCAGGTTAGGCTCGATAGATGGACCGAAGACATTCACTGTAACGGTCGCAACGTCACTCGAAGTCACGCCACTTATCACCTTGTAAGTAAACGTGTCATCACCCGTTACATCGACATTCGGAATATAGGTAAAGCTACCATCTGCATTAAGAGTGACTGCCCCTTGACTCGCAGAGTCAACCAATTCAGCCGTTAGGGAGGATTCCCCCATGTCGTTCCCTAACACCCCTGGTGCAACGACGGTGAGTGTTTGATTCATCGCGACTTGATAGTGGTCTGGCACCGCGACGAGTTCCGCCGAATATTCACATGCACCACGATCAGGAGCCCCTCCATACGGAACAGTTTTGCCACGCACGTCCAAACCCCCGTTATCGGCAATAACCAGGCCGGAATTCACGGCTGAAGAGTTGCTTGCGGGAATATACGCGATGAGTGAATCGAAGCCATCTGTGCCCCCTCCCGCATTAAACAACAGTGGATCGCTGGTTAAGTAATTCGCTCCCATCTGCGCATTAAGGTGCGTTCCGTAAAAGACATTGCTGTCGAATGTGAAAGAAGAATAGGAGGCAAAGTCGTTGTCGAATGTACCATCTGCATAGAAGATATTGTTTTTTACATATGTATGGCCAAGAGGGATCCCCGTCCAGGTACCTATCTTAAACAAATCTACATTGCGATCGCTTTTACAATAAATGGTGTTGTTGTAAATATATGTATCATACGTTCCTCCAGATGATATGTGGAACACATACTTGCCGCTTTCACCATCATTTTGGCTGACGTTATAACGGATAATGGTATCACGCACACCAATGCTGCCAGGTTCGATGTCCGGCTGAACCCCGATAATCAAAAAGAACCCACCACCATTGTCATGGCTATAGTTATATTGGAAAATATTTCCTACGCAGTTATCGTCGGAATCAAAGCCTTGACCATCTTGATTGTTCTTCATATAGCATGATTCATTGTATTGAATAATACAATTATCCGCACTCCACGTCCAAATACCTGCAGCAGGATCAGAGCACCGCTGAACGCCATAGCGTGCAATGTTATGTTCAACAATCGCCCCGTCACACGAAATAATTTTAATAACATCGCCACCAATATCTTCTAATAAATTGTTTCGGATTATAACGTTCGTACTTGGGAACCAGTTTCCTCCAACGCGCTTTTTATTGACGGCATCGTATGAATCACTTTGATAAAAATCAGATTTGATATCGATCCCATTGCGGTCACACGTCCAAATATGGCATCCCTCGATTAATATATCATCAAAGTTCGATTGAGCGGGGCCTTCGCATTGCAGCAATAAAGCCACCCCTTCATTGGTCTTCTTTAATAAGCTTCCATTCACATCATGAATATCAAGGTTTTTAAGATGAATGTGGTGCAACGTACCAATATTCTTTGCCGCAACGACTAGCCCACGGCGTTTGACAGCGGTTGTATAAGCCCCTTGATTCGTGATCTCAAGATTGGATACCTCAATGTATTCTACATTCTCTAACAATACGGTGGCTTCAAAATCAGGATTTCCTTCTCCATCAATTCGAGGTTTATTACCTACACCATACATATCCACAATAATAGGGGCACCCGATGCTCCTGAACCCTGAAGCTTAAGCTGCCCGGTGAATACTGAATTTGCTTTAAATAAAACGGAATCATCGGGGCCTAAAGTGATGGCATTAACGGCGGCGAGCGTTTTCCAAGGAGTACTTATATCAGTACCCTTATTGCTATCACTTCCCGCCACGGAATCAATATAGTACGTCAGTCCATCGCTATCGGGATCTACACCCGAGAAAAGCATCTGGATAGCGGATGGATCGAGTGCCTTGTTGAAGATGCAGAGATCATCGATGACTCCTTTATAGGAATAGCCAAATAGCAGTTCGGCAAAGTCAGTCATCGGTTTTGTTTTTCCGGTGGACGAGCTGACGACTTCGCCGTCGAGGTAGATGGTCATCTCGCCGGTGGTGGCATTTTTAACGAAAGCCCAGTGATGTAAGGTTTCTGCGTGGTCTGCAGGAATGGACGTGGATATACGGTCATATCCGTCCGTAATGTTCCCCGCATCAAAATAGACCGTGTCTCCCCAGGGGAGGTGAATATTAAGTACACGCGTTCCTTCCGGCTTGTGGTCGATTAAGCTGTTGCTACTAAGCCCCTCATCCCCCTTTATCCAGAAAGCAATGGTGAGTTCGTTGGAGATGGATTCGCCTACATGGGCTGGAACCCGAATGTCTGCCGAAGTTATGCTGAAGACCTGTCGGTCGTCATAGGTGGTGAAGGCCGGCGCAGTGATGCTGGCGTGGTTGCCGTTGCCGCTGTGGTCCAAGGCAAGAGGTCCCTGTTGTTCATTCAGGGAGTAGTATGCAAGCAGACCGGGCATTGATTTTACGGAATTGGCCCCCAAAGGATCTAAACCGGCATGTATCTCTTCAAAATCGGTGAGTGAATCGCCATCGCTATCGGCATCGGCTGGATCGGTCCCATACTCAATTTCATCCCAGTCGAGTAAGCCGTCACCATCAGAATCGATCTCAAGCCGGCTTTCCGGGTCGGCTGGGTCGGTTCCAGCTTGGATTTCCCAGTAATCGGTGATTCCGTCGTAATCGGTGTCCACTAAGTCGGGATGAGTGCCGTAGGTCAGTAGCTCCTCAACATCGCTCAAGCCATCGCCATCGCTGTCAATGGAACCATCATTCATTTCAAAGGAAGCAGTAACCGTCTGATTGGAAATCGCAATATCATTTCGCGCTGCAGTGGTCAGTCCATCGGACCAGCCGGTGAAGTGATGGCCAGGATCAGGCACAGCGGTCACGGTGGCACTGCGCTCGCCCGGCGGCAGCAACTGCATCAGTGGCCCTGCCAGCGATCCGTTGGCAGTGGCGCTGTAGCTCAGAGTGAGTGGAAGTGCTTCAAAAAAGGCGGTGTAGGTGGTGTCTGCCAGCACTTGATCCTGACGTCTGGCTGAGCGAACATGATCTGACCATCCGATAAAGCGGTAACCAGCAGCAGGAACAGCCGTCACTTCGGTGGCCTGTTGATATTTTTCAAGCCCTTGTATTGCGGCGCCAATGATGGTTCCATGGGCGGGATTTGCTTGATACTGGACGGTGAATGCTGGATAGCTGGGCACTTCAACTTCGACGTTGACTGTGGCAAGCGCGGCATTCAGAACGACCGGTTCGCCATCGCCTGGCATTTGAAGGCGCACAGAGACATGGTCACCTCCGCCCGCTTCCTTCTGAAGGACCTCCAGATAGTAGGCATGACCCGCTTCTAGCGGGATTGGCGCCGACGTTTGGCTGGCAAATTTAGTGTAGTCGTCGGAGCCTGCCCAGGCGCTTAGTTCCGCAATCTTGACTTTATTCGCCTCCGTTGCATCTGAGCTCAGCCATAGTTCGGCGGTGTCGTCGGCCGTGATTTGGAATAGATAATCTCCGCTGATGGGTGCGCGGATCAGGCCGGTGATGCGTCGACCGTAATTACTCTGCCCTACATCCTCCAGATCAATAGTAGAAATCGATTCTGTTCGCGTTGGATTATCAGGAAAATTGGCATGTCCAGTTAGGTCGACAATTTCATTGCCGCCGATGCCTTCCCAGGTTTCTAGAGTGAATCCTAAGTTATTCGCATCGGTCTCGAACTGTGCTGTGATGCTCGTATCAGCGTGGAGATTAAATTGCTGGTGCAGAGGCGAGGAGGTGCCGTCGGACCATCCAGTAAAACGATAGCCCGCATCGGGCATAGCGAACACCGCTTGGCTATCGGCACCTGACGACAGGTGCTGAGTCGTTGCGCCTCGAATGGTTCCGCCTGTCGCTGCAAGGTAGGTCAGTTTGAAATCACTCGATATATCTGTAAGTTCAGCCGCAAGATTTGCCGCAGGAATATCTTGATAGTCGAAGCCTGGACCGGACCACTTCAGAAAGCGGGCATAGGTCGCATCCCAGTAACTACATTCAAGGGGATGCCAACCTTCGTGCAAATGGATCTTACCCGGCATGGGCGCGAGCGTTGCCCCCCACACATCAATCACGCGGTGTCCTGAGATATCGAGCGTAGAACTTCCACCTGACGCATACTGATAAAAGGTATACATGCCGTCCTGGGGAACATAGAGCCAGGTGGATATTTCTTGAGAAGTGCCCGCATCAGCCAGCCCGATACGTGACAAATTCGAGGCAATCTCACCATCTTTCAAGGTGACGCCCGCGGTCTGCACCGTCGCGTGGATGCCTGCTGGCGACTTTGCATAGACTTCGGTCTGAGCCTGATCCTGCATCACGCCCCCGACGTTCGCCAAGCGATACGTCGCTTCCATGTCGTCCGTAATAACGGTATTCGCAGCAAAAGGAATGTCAGAAGTGCCACCATTGCTGTTATATATTATAGGTGTATTCAGAGGCAGGGTCGTGATTTCCGGGTGTAGCGTGCCATCTGTAAATCCTGGAGCGACAGGCTGAAGTGACTCAACATCCCATCGGTCTTTTTCTTGCTCAATATAAGCAAAGTGTGGAACCGAACTACATGATGAAATAAAGCGCGCTTGGCAATCGGCATAGGTGCCGTAGGGGTAATAGAGAAACTCAACGCCACCACCATTCAAAAGCAAGGCTCCTGAGTCTTGACGTGTCAACACCAGACACTGCCCGTTCGATGGCCCTGCTTGTATTTCTGATATTTCGAAAGCATTCACCACCTGACGCGCACCTGCGTCATCAAAGCCATCAATGTAAAGCATTTGCCCACGCAGCTCCATACCCACGGGCAGATCCATATCCAGTACAAAACCATCCGCCACATCCCCATTGAGGGTGCGGCGCACCTCCAGAATATCCCCCGATATTTTTCCTGATTCTGTAACCAAAGCGCGATTCGAGGTCGAGGCCAAGGTGCCGCCAGCCATCCAAATATCTGTTCCCGTACCCGTTTTAGCTTCTGAAAAGGCAGCAACCATCGCGTTCGCCCGATAATCGCCAAAGACCATGGTCTGAGCTTCATTAAGCGCAATCAGATAGGTGTCGGTGCGATCGGAGAGTTCGACCACCACCGCAAGGGTGTCCGCACTGAGTTGATGCCTGGTCACCGATTCAATAAAGGGTTGCCCCTTATAGGCTTCGTGAACCGTTACAAAACAAGAGTCCAGATTATCTGTCGTTACCTCGGCATTGCCGCGCCGAATCATCAAATGCGGACGGTGCGCCACCTGATCCACTTCCAAATAAACATTCGGCTTTTTTGAGAGTCGACTCAGAAGCAGCTCATCCCCGACATGACCCGCCAAATGAATGCGAGCCGCGCCCTCATGGCCATCATCAAAGGTAAAATCAACGTAGGTGTTTTCAGTAATCGTTGCAGAGGAAGCTGTATGATAATATTGCCAGTCTCCCTCGCCATACGGATACGCTTCGCCGACGTCCATTAGTGGTATGTTGGCTGTCGCCGTTTGTTCGTAGAACATCGAACCGCCTAGCAAATATTCGTGAATGTCACCACCATGCACGTCGAAGATATCCAGGACATAGGGCCGTTCAATATCGCTGGTATTCTGAATGATCGTGCGGCAATAGCGCTTCGTCTGCGTGCTTCCGAAAGAGATGTAATCCGCCTCGACGCGAGCCATCTTCACGCCAGGTGCCAGTGGTGTATAAAACTCCATCAATCCTCGACTAGGATTGCGCTCCTGCGAACGATGATTCACCACCACCGCATTTTTATTCACCGTTGTTCTGAAATAATCCTGATGACCTGAAAACTCGAATAATGGGCGTTCATGAGCATACAGCTGATAGGTTAAGCTATCGTTGGCAGAATGCCCACCCCAATTGGAGAAATGAAATTGTGTCTGCACCTGCTGGCCACGCATGCCATCGCCAAAGGTCAAATGTCCAAAACCTGGGAGAATACGCGACCGGCACTCGGTGGTATGGGTTCCCTCCTTGGCTGTGTTACGGTTATCGTGCACACCTGCCATGGTGCCATTCGGTAAATTGATCCTTTCACTGCTTTGTTTGAGCGAAAAGGCACGCTGCGAGAAAGGGTGGTATAAATCTTCTAATTCCACGGGCCCTGAAAAAGAGGTTCCATCCATCGCATCCACATAACCATCCGGCTCCTGATACCCGATCAACGCCAACGTCCGGTAAACCGAACTATCAAACCAAAGATTGTGATAACTCGGCCCCTCGATGCTCATCCCATCGTAACTGGTCTGATAGCCATAGAACATATCCGTATTCGTATAACGGTGGATGAAATGCGCCGCTTCAGGTCGATCATGATCGAGAGCAAGACCCGTCATGAACTGCGGCGCTTGTCCCAGATTATTCATCACAGAAAACTGGACTGGATACGCCATCATGAACTTGGCGAGGTAACCAAAAAATTGTTCGTTGATGTGGTCTTTGTAACTTTCTCCGTTGATCAACGACGAAAAGGCAGCCGAGTCCTTTACTTGGAAGAAAGCCCAAGAGAGAGTGCGCGTCTCAATAAATCGAAATGGATAGCCCCAATGCTGATTGGGCCAGATTGATTGATTGCTCGATGTGAAATCGCAGTCTTCATAACCGCTATTAGACACGCAGGGCCAGCTCTGTATTTCTGGAATATAGGTCATAAATGCAGTTCGGCAGGCCTCCGCAAAACGTTCATCGCCCGTTTCCTCGTAGGTATAGGCGGTATATTCCGCGATACGTTTCATGTAATAAAACTTAAAAGCGTCCGTCATCCCTGTGACATAGACCTTCTGTCCATCAGGGCGCAGGAAATAAGAAACGTTCACGGTCCCACCCTCCCAGTGCTGGAGCGTCTGGACTTCGGATTCGGGAAATGCGTCTGTTGAGATTACCGTGGAGCAACTGACACAAGTGCACTGATCTGGAAAATTCGGGTCCCAGCGCATCTCCGTCTCATCACAATCGGGGCACAGAAAGCCCCCGTCGCCGGCATCTTGAAGTCGGTATGCATCTGTATCGATATTACCACCACCATCGTCTTCAGATAGCTCATACATCTTGTAGTAATCAATTCCCAAGGTCGTCGGCGTAAAACGCTCAATATACCCCGGCCCTTGATCGACCAGTTGTTGAGCAAAGACCTGCGCTTCATCGTTCGTGTCGATTGCTGCAAATGCGGAGCAACTGAACAAAAATAGCCCCAATAAAATTTTATATCGTTTAATCGATCTTTTCATGCGTCGGATCCTTTCACCTTCGATTTAATATTTCAATGGAGACGGGGAAGTTGGGTATTCGTGGACATGCGAAAGTGGTTTCGTATCGCATCCATAAACAAACCGGCCTGATGGCGTTAGACCGGCTTATTACATTTACGCTTCCACCCCGCAGAAACTGATGGACGGCATGATGTTGAGCGACCTCAGGAGAACGGTCTTTTTATCATTCGTTGATTTCCAGTTTAAGTCTCATGAATGCTTGATCTTTCCCGTCGGAGGAAATGCGGTTGGTGACGGATTCGTAGTCGGTGTCGATGATTGCGGAACCGGCTTTCTCTGCGTTGTTTGTCCAGGCATTGGAAGTCAGGTTGGTGGCAGTCTGCACTTCGTAGGTCAGATTGCGCACGTCGGCATCACGGCGGCGCTTGTAGATGTAGTTGAACCAATTGGTGCCGCCGGCCTCGCTTATGGAGTAGATGGGCATGATGTCCGCAACATCGTTTGTGTTCGGGTTTCCGCCGAGGGCGTATTCGCCAAGGTTGTTGATTCCATCGCCGTCGGGATCGGCGGAGTATGCCGCAGCCTGGCCGTAAAGGTTGTTGTATTCCGCCCAGAACGTGTAGGGCTTAGATGCGATCGTTACATCATCGATGAACAGCATGTCCCAGGAGCCGGTGTTGTCGCTCGTCCGGAAACGGATCTCGGTTACCGTTCCGTAGGCGCTTAGATCCACCGAAGCACGCTGTAAGTTGTCGGGTGAATTGTCGGCATCGACTCCGTTGCCGCTGTCGTTCATCGACCAGACCGTATGCCAGGAGCCATCATAGATTTCAGCATAACCGAATTCCGTGTCGCTATTCAGCGTATCGACATCCCACGTGAACGTCAGCGTTCCATTGGCAATGCCGTTGGCCAGCGTGCGGGTGATGCTTTGGTTGTTTTTTCCCTCGCGCAGACGAACGGCATAGTTACCCGAGAGTTCAACGATATCCGGCGGGGTATCTCCCCCGGCTGTAACGGTCCAGCCGCCGTCCCATCCCGTACCCCCGACCCAGTCGTTGCTCTGAAAATCGTCGGATGATATGTCGCCGGCAAAGGCGGTCACGGTGCAGAAAGAGAGCGCGATGCCTGCGTTGTTGATGATAGAAACTTGCAACTCATAGGTTCCAAGCGCGCTGAATGAAGCGACGGTGTTCGAGCTTGCCGCCGTACCGTTGACGCTGAAGGAGACATCACCGGGCCCACTGACTTTGCTCCAGGTGTAGGTGGCGGTTCCTCCGGCGGCGTTGGTGGCAGTAACTGAGAGGGTGGATGTTCCCTGCAGGGTGACCGTATCGGGTGATGCGCCTGCTTCGGTGATGACGACTGGAGAGTCAGGCGAGACATACAGGTAGGCCGTGCAGGTTGAGATGCGCATTGAATGGCCGTCTGATATCGCGACCTTTATTTCATAAGAGCCCTCTGCACTGACGGAGAGGGTTGTGTTGGAGCTCGCTTCGGTACCGTTCGCGGAAAACAAAACGGCACCCGGGCCATAAGATTTGCTCCACGTATAGGTCAGTGGATCTCCATCGGCATCGCTTGCGGTCACCGCAAGGGTGGTTCCGTTGAACGCGGCCGCGGTCGTGATTTCCGGCGGGTGGTTGGTTGGGGTTTCTGCTGTCGGCACGATCAGATCCAGACCGGGGCGACCGATGATTACCTTGGAGATATAGATGTCCGTGGTTGTGGCGGCAACTCCGAGAATGTTGCCGGTCTGTTTGGCGTATTCCGCATCCATTTTTTTGAATGACCACGGCAGGGTAATTGTAACCGGCGTGCTGGCGGGGTGCCAGAAACGATGCATTTCGCTGGAGTCGTCATTGAACCAGTTCAGTACGCCGGCGGGGTCGGCCTGCAGGATAAAATCTGCGGCTCCCCGGGTGGAGGGGTTGGGGTGCTTGATCCAGCTGTTCTGCGTTTGATCCCATTCCATGATGTAGGTGATGTCCGGATTGCTGTTGGTGAATATTTGCTGCATTTCAACGAACGGGATTTCACGGTAGTCGGTTGCCAGCGAAACGCCGGTGCTGATGTATTCAGGCGTGCTGTTGGTCACGTTGACCGCATAGACAAAGTCGGCCTGGTTGGCACTGGGGACCACGCGGGCCGGCATGACAATAGGGGTCGAACCGTCGGCCTTTACGAAGGAGGTGCCGCCATCGTCGGAGCGTGCATAGAGGATGTGTGTTGTGTGATGGAAGTTATATATAGCGTCCGGGATGACGGGATAGACGATGTCATACCCCACCGTCGGCGCAGAACAGTGCATGTTGTTGTTGCGGTCGAACTGGCCGGCCAGACTGGTTTTGCTGTAGTCGCCCGGAATGCGCGAGGCGTCTTCATAGAAAAAGCGCGGGTGGTTCGGCTCGCCGGGCACCGTTCCCCCGACCACCGACCAGTTGCCGGTTTGCGCATCGTAGCGCGACATGGCGATACAGCGCTTGGAGCTGGCCTGCATGGCGCGTGATCCCATGAAAAGTTCGCCGTTCCAGTCGTTGAAAAAAGTGTAGTAGGTGAATCCAGATCCCTGCGGGCATTTCAAGGCCTGGTCGCCATAGTAGCTGAAGCTGGAAATGTCGTAGGGATTGTCGGAGCGCCAATACATAATCTGATTGTCATAGTAGCGAAGCGGCAGGTGCTCCATAGATTGCTTGGGATAGTTGTGCATGTCTCCGACGATATGCAGGTAGCCCTGCTTGTCCATGCCTATGGAAAAGTTGTGATGGTTGTCATTGTGAAGTGCGCTGTAATATCGCGCCACGCCGCTGTTGCTGTAGAACTCGGATGGCTGATAGACCATGTTGTCGATGTAGCCCGACTCATGGGTTCCATCCGCGTGGATCTGCGTTACGACGGGGCGGAAGTCGTCATCGACATAGACGATAAACGTGTTGGTTCCGCGCGAGACGATCGGGGTTTTTCCCATGTAGTCTAGCATGTTGGTGGAGGACGATCGGGGGACGCTCCACAGTTCCTCGAACTGATAGGTTTCCTGCGTCAGATCGTAGGAGGTATCGTTCATCAGCAGATTGTTTACGCGTGGATAGAGCGGGTATTTAGGAGGCGGAATCACGGTGATCTCATAACCCAAATTCACATCGAGGTCGTTAATTCTAACATAAAAGTCACTAACCGACGTCATGTCGGCAGTCGACGTATAGACATAGTTCGTGGTGAAAGCACCCCAGGTCAGAGTCATGTCAAACGTATTAGCAGCGGTGTGAGCAACGGTCAGATTGAACGCGGCCGTGTCACCAGCAAATTTCAACTTATCCGCATTCGTGAGCCCCGCCGAAGTGAGCTCACCCGACTTGTCTAAGTTCCCATCCAACTTAAAGTTACCAGCGGAGGTAGCGGCATCATCGCCACCAAATTCGACCTTCGGATTGAAATCCTTCAAGTCAAACTGAAGCGCCAGTGCCTGAACCCCATCACCAAACCCGAGTTTTAAACTGTCATTAAGCGCCCAACCGGTGCCACCATACCCAATTTTAGCACCATCCGCGGTCGGATCAACCGCCAGGGTCTGAATCGTAAAATCGATATTAAACGTCTCACCAATTGCCAGCGAAACCGCCGAGCTCGTTTCCGAATCTGTGAGAGCATAAGTACTCGCAATATCCCGGCTGCCATTAGCATTAGTTATCGATCCAGAAACACTTGAACCTCCATCGAGGAGGATTTCCCCGTTGGCCACGACCGCGACTGACATAACGACTAGCAACGTCAACATAGTTATTATTATTTTCATCGGCTCAGTCCTTTTCTGTTTAAAAATTGGTTATTCGTCGGTACCGATTTCAAGCCGCAAGAACTGCTGCATTTCAATCTCGGTAGAGATGCGATCGGTGACCGATTCGGAGTCGGTATCCATGATTTCAGTTCCAGCTTCCTCGGTATTGTTTGTCCAGAAGCTGGAACCCAGATTGATGGTGGACGTTGTTCACGCCGCTTTCTCCCGCAAGATCAAACCACCCCGCCGTTCGAACCGCGATATCGCCATCCAATTGAATGGTTGCGGCATGGGCAGCGGCACAAAGGAGTCCCGCGATGAACAGAAGAGCTTTACGTCTGTTTTTCATTATCGAATCTCCGCTTCCACCTTGAAGAAGGCGTTGGACGGTGTGAGATCGAATTCAACCTCGTCGTCCGGCGGGGTCTGGGCGACGGTCCAGTCGCGCGCCACGCTCCAACCGGTCAGATCGGGACTTTGCTGGATACGGTAGCGCACGCCAGCCTGGCTGGGCCACGAGATGCGGACTTTTCCAAGGTCTGGAAGAACGGTTCCCCCGTTGATGCCGAACATGGACGCGGGATCTTCCGGGTCGGTGCCGAGACGAATTTCCGCTAGGTTGCTCTGGCCATCGCCATCCTTGTCGCCGTTAGGTTCGTAGATGATCACGTTGGCGAAAGTGCTTTGTGCATCGGGGTTGATTTCCCCCGAGTTGTCGGCGTTGACAAAATCCAGATAGTTTTTCTGCTCGGTGTTGAGCGCGAGCAGCTGGCCGATCGCAATCGAATACCGATTGGTTCCGCCAGCGTATTCCCCGTCGCGGTCCATGATGTAGAGGCCGTTGTCGCTGCCGTGCAACTTGATCAGGTCATAGCGGCCGCCGCTAAAGTCCCAGCTGGGGGTATCGGTCATGGCAATCGCATGAAGCTCTCCTTCATTGGGACAACTGAAGTCGAATTCGATCACGGTGTCCGGCGTCATCAGATAGTCGATGGGAAAGGCTTTCCACAGGTCGCCGATGAAGCGAACCCCCGCCCCACCCTCGACTACCTCGACGGTTCCGGTGCGGTCGAAAAAGTCATTGTCGTTCACGAAGCTTTCGAAGGCCTGCGAGGAGAAGTCGATCGCAACGTATCCATTGGCCAGAACGGGAGGAAGGCCATTCACATCAACGGTGCAGCTGGAGCTCGCGCTACCCGCGCTATTCGAGACGATGACCTGCAGTTCATAGGTACCGGTTGCATCGAAGGAGGCTTCGGTGGTTGAGCTGGCGGTGGTGCCATTGATGCTGAAGGAAACGCTTCCCGGCCCGCTCGACTTAAACCAGGTGTAGGTTGCATTTCCGCCTGCCGCCGCGTTGGTGGCACTGACCGTAAGAGTGGTTGTTTCCCCCAGCGTGAGCGTGTCTGGTGATGCATGGGAATCGGTCGTGATATGCGGAACATTTGGATCGCCGACCACATGGCGGAACGTGCAAGTGGAGATGCGCGTTTCGATGCCGTCGGACACAGCCACTTTTAACTCGTAACTTCCAGACTGCGTAAACGTGGCTACCGTGTTGGAGCTGGCCTCGGTTCCGTTCTGGGAAAACGAAACGTCGGCAGGACCATAGGCCATGGACCAGGTGTAGGTGAGCGGGTCGCCATCGGCATCGGTTGCGGCGACCGAAAGGGCCGTTCCGTTGAACGCGGCAGCTCCTGTTATTTCCGGCGGGTGATTGGTTACAGGATCTGTCGGAGGTGTGATCAGGCCGAGTCCCGGACGCGTGATCTCCATACGTTTTACAACCAGCTCGCCGGTCGCGGCATCCTCGCAGAGCACCTGAAGATTGCCGGTCATTTTCACATACTCGCGGTCGTACGCTTTCACCCGATTCCAATCGGCCGTAACCACCGTGTTGGAAACAGTATCCCAGAAACGGGTCACCTTGCTTTCATTAATGACCGTCATGACTCCAGCCGGGTCGGTGAAAAAATATTGATAGTCGGAAACCACGTCTTCGTAACCGGTCCATCCGTCGGCGGCGCTCCAGCCGAAAAGCTGCGTCGGCCCCTGCGAGAGAATGGTCAGTCCATCCGTATGCTTGGGCTTACAAAGCACATACGGATTGTTGGAGATGTCGTGTGCAACCTGTACGGAGGCGTTGAGATATTCCTGGTTGTCCGGATCGGACAAATAATCGGTTGTATAGATGACCTCCGCCTGGTTGGCGCCGGCTTCTGCGCGGGCGGGCATGCTGACGACGGAACCATCCGTTTTTTTCATGGTAACGCCGCCGTCGGTGGATTGAAGATACAACAGGTCGGTCAGGACGGCCCAAACTGTCTGCACGACATCGGCATCATAATTCAGAATTCCCGTTGCCATATGCATTCTGTTCTGGCGGTCGAAACTGAGATCGCCGTACATTTTCACATAAGTGCCGCCGTTTTCGGCATTGTCTTCCCAGAAGGTGACATCGTAGCCGTCGGGTTCGAAGGCTTTGCCACCGACGATGCTCCACGTACCATTTTCGGCATCATAGCGACTGGTGGTCTGTGCACGCCGCCCCATTTTGAGCGGGTCGCCTTGAAAGGTGCGCGAGCTGAAAAAGAGTTCGCCTTCCAGATCCTTATGAAACTGCAGATAGGTGAACCCATATCCCTGAGGGCAGGTGGTCGGATCGTCGCCTCTGAAGCTGAAACTGGAAATATCACCTGGGTTGTCGGAGCGCCAGTAGAGGCAGTTCGAATTGAAATAACGCATGGGCAAATGATCCATATTACCCGCTACATCAGGAAAGTTATGCATGTCGCCGGCAATATGAATGTAGCCGTCTTTATCAATGCTCATGCATAAATCGTGATGACCGTCGGCTTCGATCATGCGGTAAAAATCGGGGCCGACGATATCATTGTCTGGATCGGCATCTGAATTGGCATAAAAATCCTCGGTCTGATATTCCACATTATCAAGATAGGCTTCTTCAACCGTATCACCCGTTATTTTTGCAATTTTAACCCGTCGTTCGGCGTCTGCAAACACCACAAACGTGCTGTCGTTCCAGGAAACAAGCGGGGTGCCGTGGCTATCGTTAAAGACGGGATATGGGTAGGTAGCGGTACGGAAGATTTCGGAATAGGAATAACTTTCACTAGTCAGGTCATAAGCCACCTTATTACTGTAGAGTTGGGCGGCCTCGGCGTAGAGGGGGTATTGGACAGGCGGGTTGGTTTCCGCTGCAACGGTATAGTCCAGGAGCAGTGCATTCAGGATTCCTTTTGTGTTTGGATATCCCACGTTCACGCTGTAGTTGATCAACCAGGTCGACACATTGTTTTCAGTAAGAGGAATCAAGCCATCCAGCTCCTTGCCGGCACCATACTCCACCAGCGAATCGGCAAGCTCCGCGATCACCACGGTGCTGATTCCGTCAGAAACGTCGAATCCCTCTCCCGTGCCCAGGCTTCCCACCAGGAAGGAAGCCGACAGACTTTCAAGATTTCCACCGGAAATCGAAAGGGTCAGATCGAGCGACTCCGAACCATCGATCCGCGTATCGCTTGACCCTCCTGTAACGGAAAGGCCGACATTCTGCACCGTAACATGCTGCCCGGCGTTTGCCGTGGCCGTGACGGTAAAGGTGATCCCGTTCGTATCGGTATAGGAGATCGGCTGCACGTTATTCACACCGCTTTCGCCAGCAAGATCAAGCCACCCCGCCGTTCGAACTGCGATATCACCGCCCAGCTGAATGGTTTCGGCATGGACCGTTATACATAGGAGTCCAGCGATGAATAGCAGGGCTGTAAGTTGTTTGCGCATAGGGGAAATTTCCTTTTAAAAGCATTTAACCCAGGCCACATTATTTTGTTTATGTGGAAATTGAGTTCAGCGTTTTTTGCCTAAGTTCGAGATTTCAGCATGAAACCTATTGGTAGCATCGCGTGGAGACGCAAAGTTGTTTGTTTTTTGGACACGGAATCACTAGGTAATAGCCCGAAAGATGCGGGTGCTACCCTGTAGCGCAGGCCTCCAGTCGACCCTGATAAAAACTGTATTCAATATAAGCTTTTTTCGTTTTGGGCGTCCCGCAGCGCCTAGCAGGATCCGGGTACAAAAAAGCCCCGCCAAAAACGACAGGGCTTCGCTCAATCGTGAGGATTGATCTAGATCGTGAAGGTACGGCGAATAGCAACCATACCAACACCAACCATCGCAACCAGTCCCAACGTGGCTGGTTCCGGAATAACAGAAACAGACATATTGCTGACCGTGAAGTTATTGTCATGACCAGCAACAGCGTTGATGCGGATACCGATTCCACTGATGAAATCCATCCCGTCTGCCGTTGCATTGGCAAGGCCGGTGGTTCCAAACGTCATGTCGTCCCATGTGAGGGATACATCAAACAGGTTTGCGGCCGTCTTGGTCACGGAATACGAGACATCCACAACAGAACCGCTAGTATCGAACGCGCTGGTAGGTATAAGAGCATCCGACAATACAGACTGATCGTATGATCCGATGGCTGTCGGGCTCATGTTGTCACCCACGCCAATACCTGCGACGTTGGCTGCAGTTAAAGGACCCCAGTCCATTCTGACACTCGCGCCGCCCTGACCGCTTTCATCCCACATCGCGAAGCGAAAATCCTGAGGGTCACTCAGTGCATCTGCGTTCATCGTGGTGGTAAAGGACATGGTTACGGTATCGCCGATCCCGAAAGCTTCAGCGGTAAAATCACCCGATGATGCCAACTGATAGGCCCATGCGCCTTTCGAGGTCGCTGCGGTGAACCCGGTGGCGGACTCGCCGGTCAGGCTGATTGAGCTAGCGTTGGCTGTGCCTGTCTGCCACGTATTGCCCAATGTAATCACTCCTGCCTGGGCACCGAGTGCTATCGCAGAAGCTGCTACTAGTAATAATTTTTTCATCTATTTCTCCTTTTGTCCTTCTGTTGTTCTTCCGAGCCGCACCCCGCCAAATGCGGGGTACTGCGCGGGAAAATCCAATCTGTTAATCGGCCAATTCTACCTTCAGTTTCATGAACTGCTTGCCTTCAGTGGCCGTTGAAACGGTGTTGGTCACGGTTTCGAATCCATTGGCCACTGCGGAAACGGTTTCGGACGTATTCGTGTTATCCAAACCACCAGTCACCAAGTCTGTTCCGTCGAGCACCGTGTAGGTCAGCTTAGGATCAGCCGGATTCTGGCGGTTATAGACATGGTGCAGGAAGCCACCATTCACTTCAGATTTCGGCAGGTAAACATCCGCATCATCCACTAGCGGATCGCCACCCAGAGCATATTCGAGCAGGTTGTTCATGCCATCGCCTAATCCGCCATTCTCAGCATCATAGCCGAGGCCATCATTCACACCTGCCGTAAGGCCGTTGTCGGTGGCCCAACTATCATATCCTTCGAAGTTCGGGTTGGAGATTACGAGCTTCATGTTGCTGATGATCAGGGCATTGTCGTCGGTCTGCCTGAAGCGGAAACCCAGTTCGTTCAGCGAGTCCATATTCGCCGAGATGGTCAAATCGTTCGTCACCGACAGGTCATCATAGCTCATAATGGCCACCACGTCGGTCAGCGAAGTACGCGTCATGGAGATCACGAAATCCGCTGACTGACCGATTCCATTAATTACAGTGCTCGGGGTTCCAACCGAGTCAACCGCACCGGCTACGGAACCGATATCCGCCGGGCCCGACACACTGTCACTCCCAAGCCGCATATACACTGTGTCCACCGCACCCCAATCGATCTGGAAAGAGACCGCGTTATCGCTTTCGATACCCGAATCCCACATAGATCCCTGGAGGCCCGCACTTTCGGCATTGAAGGCCATGGTCGAACCCGCACCCGCCGTAAACGACCATGTTGCGGTTTCCCCCACCTGGAACGGAGCATCAAAGGAATTCGCATCCATCTGATACATAAAGCGCTTATCGTTGGTGGCGAGGCTGTTTGTCATTTCAACCGAGAACCCGTCGGCGGAGGATGCCAGCACGGCCATGTTGCTCGAACCATCCCGGAACTCCCAGTCGGCGGCAAATTCGACATTGCCAACCGGAGGATTTGTAGATGTTGGCTGCCCGGGAATGATGGTGATCTCATAACCCAAATTCACATCGAGATCGTTAATTCTCACATAAAAGTCACTAACCGACGCCATGTCAACAGTGGACGTATAGGCATAGTTAGCTTCCCAACCACCCCAGTCCAATGTCATGTCAAACGTATTAGCAGCGGTGTGATCCACGGTCAGGTTGAACGTGGCCGTATCGCCGACAAACTTCAACTTTTCCGCATTCGTAAGCCCCGCCGATGTGATCTCAGCCGATCCGCTTTCAAACTTAAAGTCACCAGCAGAGGTAGCAGCAGAATCGCCACCAAGTTGGAGCTTCGGGTTAAAATCTTTCAATTGAAACTGAAGCGCCAGTGCCTGAGCCCCATCGCCAAAACCGAGTTTCAGACCGTCATTAAGCGCCCAACCGGTGCCACCATATCCAATTTTAGTGCCCAGCGGCGTGTTGGTATCAACTGACAGGGTCTGAATCGTAAAACCCATATTAAACGTCTCACCAATGGCCAACGAAACCGCCGACCCCCCATCCGTGAGAGCATAACTGTCCGAAATATCCCTGCCACCATTAGCATTGGTTATCGATCCGGAAACACTTGAGCCTCCATCAAGCTGGATCGCTCCCTGCGCCGCCGAAGCCGCCAAAGCGGCTAAACTCGCCATCATTATTCCTATCTTTTTATTCATCATTTTCTCATCTCCTAGTTATCTGATTCTCAGCGTATAGACCCTCTGTCTTCCTTCAGTTACGGTGGAGACGGAAAACCCATCAGAAGTTGGACACAAAATAATATGTTTTATTTTCGTACAATCATTCAATACCTCGGTTTTTACAGAAACTGCCCCATTTTTCTTAAAAAATGGCTAAATCATTCTCCCCGTATGCCCTCCACTATAGTAGATTTTTCTCGGCAAAAGAAATATGCCTGCGATTTCGCTCGTAACCGCCAATACCAATAAAACGAAATGTAGTCGTGAAAACAAGCGGAGAACATATGGACGACACCCCCGAAAAAGGCATGGAAAAGGATTTTCAACAACGTCAGGACACCCTCTACAACTTTTATAAGCCTGCTCAGCCTCTCCTTTCTGAAGAAGAAATCGAATCGTTGACCCCGATCTATAATTCGTTATTGACGACCGACTCGCGCTATGGCGAACAGAACCTGCTGGCTGAAGGGGGCGAAAAGCGCATTTTCCGGACCTATGACCGCCGGCTAGATCGCTTTGTTGCCATGGCCTTCGCCGTTCATGGCGAGAGCATCGAAAAGCAGGAGCAGTTTCTGCGAGAAGCCCGCCTTACTGCCAACCTGATCCATCCGAACATTGTACCGATCCATAACATGGGTATCGATACCGAGGGAAAGCCCTTTTTCTCTATGGAACTCGTTCCCGGCGACAGCCTGGGCGACATTCTGAAAAAAATAGAGCGCAACGAGACCGACTACCGGGAAAAATATACGCTCGATGTTCTGCTGGGGCTATACCTGAAGGTTTGCGACGCCATCGCTTATGCCCATTCCCGAAAAGTGCTCCATCTTGATATCAAACCCGACAATATACGGGTTGGGCAGTTTGGCGAAGTGCTGGTGTGCGACTGGGGTTTGGCAAGAATCATCCATGAAAAGGACGAAGAGACCCAACCCGGAGAGTTAGACGGCGACATACTTAACGATATGACTCTTTCCGGAACCATGAAAGGCACGCCGGGATTCATGGCCCCCGAACAAACCATGCAAGGCGGCGAAAAGGCCCCTCAAACCGATATTTATGCACTGGGAGCCCTGCTCTATAAAATTCTGACGAACGAAATCCCCGTTGAAGGATCCAGTGCCAACGAAGTCGTTGAAAACACCGGGGTCGGAAAAATCATTCCGCCCCGTAAACGATGCCCGGACCGGCACGTACCAAAGGGCCTGGCCGCTGTGACCATGAAAGCATTAGCCCTCGCGCCGGCCGACCGCTACAGAAGTGTTCAAACGCTCCAGAAGGAAATCCGGCGCTATCTGACGGGTTTTCCCACGCATGCCGAACGGGCGGGCCCGATGGATCGTCTAAGCCTTTTCACGCTGCGGCATCGCGACCTTACCGTTTGGCTCCTGTTCTTCTTCATGGTATTGAGCACCGTTGTCAGCGTCAACCTGCTGGTTATTCGGGAAAAGAAAATGGAGGCGGAGGAAGCGCGGCAAACGGCAGAACGGAATTTTGCGTTATACCAGAAAAAGCACTCCGAAGCGGAGACCCTCGATGCCGAACTCGAAAAAGCATCCATTCTCACCTCGAAATTCCTTGGCGTACTCTATCCCGAAGAGCGGCTCCGTTTACTGGAAAAAATTGATCTGACGCGAATGGGGCCGGATAGAGTCCGGGAAATCTTATTAAGCAAGAGCCACCTCAGGTTCATGCTGCAGGAATTCAATGCAGCCGCAACCTCCTATGGAAACATGGGAGACGACCCCGAAATCCAGGCCTTGCTTGAAATGGCGAAATACTACGGTTCAATCAAACCCAGGGATCGGAACCGTCTAACAGACGGGCAGCTGGCCGACTTGCTTGCGAATAAGGAGACCGTGAAACAGTTTATGGCCTATCCGATCTACCACTATCATACGGAAAGAAAGCAGCAAGCCGCTCCGGAAAGCTACCTGCCTCTGGCCAGCATCATGCTGGCCAGGGTAAACGGAATCCATGACGAAATTATCGACCCGCTAAAGCTGACCAAAACGGAAAACGGCTACCATCTGGATTTCTCCGAAACCCCGTATACGACCTATTCCGTCCCGATTGCCGGCTCCTACCGCAAAAACATTCTGCAACCGCTGCACTTGCATTCCCTGGACATCAGCCATTCCCGAATGGCGTTGGTGAAAGAACTGGCCAATCTAGAGATCAACGAACTGCGCATGATCGGCGTTATGCTCGAACCCAGGAATGGCCTGCCCGGCATGCTTAGGCGAATGGGGGTGCAACGGGTTGTTATCGAACAAGGGCAATACCCGCAAACAACCATCGCCGCGATCCGGAAAAGTGGAATAGAGGTCGTGGAAGACGTTTCAAAGATCGAACATTGAACTTCCACTATCGAAAAAAAACGGTCGGCTACTTCAACGTTGTCGGTTCGGAGTTCAACGTTTGTATTTATTCGTATTCCTTGCGCAACTCCTCAATCTCGCTGATCAACCGGGCCTTGACCCGGTTCCTCAGCCGATACACGGAGTTTTCCTTCAGATTCATCTTCTTTGCGATTTCTGCAATTTCCACTCCATCCAGATTCAACTGGAAAACCTTGATCGCTTTCCCAGAAAAAAGCGGTTTGATATTCTCCATCGCCATGTTGGCCAGATGAACGCCCCACTCCCGCTCGGCAATCTGCTCAATATCCGGTAAACGAATGTCCTTCAGGTACGCCATCTCATCTTCCTTGACGGCCATTTCGAAGCGCTCTGCTTCCATCGAGCGCTTCCGGATAAAATCAATTACGCAGTTTCGGGTCATCGTACTCAGCCAACTCCTGAAGCGTCGTATTTCACCCATGTCCTGCTTTGAACAGCTGTCCATCAGCTTAATCAGAACGGTTTGAACCAGATCATCGGCATCGGCCTCGGATATATTCATATTCCGAATGATCGCATAGATATAGCGACGGTAGATCTGGACAAATTCCTCCCAGGCCTCGTCATCGTCACGATCCCTTATCCGACTGATCAGCGTTCGCCGTGTATTGTATTCGTCCACTTTCACATCCTCTTCTTAGACAAAAGCAATATAATCCCCTCAGCTTGAAAAACCAAGAAAAAGACCCGAAACGAATGAGGGATTTTCTAGAGAGAAGAGACGGCAACTACATTGCCCTGATCCGAAAAGTTTCTCCCCGGGAAAGCCGAACCCGATAGGTCGTGAATGCCCCGTCTCGGGAAACAGCCTCCAGTTCATTATTCGTTATCGGCTTGAAAAGGTCGGTTTTAATCAACACATCTCCAGTCTTGCCCGCAATCAATTCTAACCACTCCGTTTTGCCATCGACGCGTTTAGCGGAAACCATGTGTGCGCCCTCGCAGAGCAGGTCGCGATATTCCACGTTCTTCCATTTCGACGGCACCGCCGGAAAGATGCGAACCACTCCGCCCCAGGACTGGAGCAGTAGATGGTTGACCGATTCCACCACGGAGAGCGGTGTTTCGATAACCGGCCCGCCGCCTTCGCGATACATGGTGTTGGGTTTCAGGCGACCCGGCAGCTGATCGAGCAACTCCAGTGCACGATCGCCCTGCCCCAACAAGGCATACATGGCACACCCTCCGGTGAAGGTATACCCGGCAGATCCTTTGCCGCCAAAGCTATGCCAGTTATCCACGCTTTTCTGAATCAGCGCCCGGGCTTCCGGCCCCTGATCTACATTGACGCTGTGATAGGGATAGATGGAAAGCAGGTGCGAGTAGTGCCGGTGCCCATGATCAAACTCCGTATTCCCGCTGACCATGAATCCGGTTTTTTTCGCAACGGGAAGAGGCGTTAGATCGGCCAGCGTCTTTTTCCAATCCTTGGAAGCCGGATCGTCAAAGCCCAGCTCTTCGTTCATTTCGATGGCGGTCCGCAGTGCCCAATCGAGCGACATCAACGCATAGTTGCTGTCCTCTCGCATGGCTTCATTGTCCCCCGTCACATTCTCATATTCCGGCGAGCGTGACTTCTGCATATGCAGCTTGCCGTCCTCCTTCATTTCAAGAAAGTGCGTCAGGAAAATAATATTGTCTTTCAACATCGGGAAGAGATCGCGGCCGATCTCATCATCGCCACTATACTGCCAATATTTCCAATAGTTGTTGAGCACCCAGGCCAGGTTGCCGAACTCGCGGCTCCAACCCTGGTCCTTGCGTCCCCGGTAGTCGGAGCTGCGCCCGACGGTAATGCCCGGCCAGTCATTGTGAGCGGCGTTGGCGTGTAGCGTGCCGTCTTTGTACATGCGATTGATGCCGTTGATCATCGATCGGCCGGCGTCGAGGCGGTTGGCTGAACACATCGGAAAATAGGAGAGCTGCACGTTGAGGTTCCACCACGTACCCGCCCAGCCGCAGTGCCACGGCCACAGCCCCTGGTTATCAATCAGGTAAGGTGAGTTTTCCGCGCTGGCGCTGCCGAACTTGTAGAGTTGGATCTGGTAGATTTTTTCCCACCGCGGATCCTCATCAATCTTCAGAACCGATTTTTCATTATAGTGTTTCCACCAGTCCACGTGAGATGCCGTCAACTTTTCAATGCCGTCCGCAGCCGCAGTCTGAATGCGCACCAACGACTGATCGGCCGCGCGGCGGATCGCCGCATCCTGGTCTTCGCCCGGATCGGCGGACAACGCCACGAGGATCCAGTTCCAATCATTGGAAGTTTCCAATCCCTGGAACGCCACGCCGAACCCGCCGCGGTTGTTCATCGGCTGTTCCAATACTTGGACGCCATCCTCGTTACGCATCGGCTTGGCCTCCGGCGCAAAAGGAATCTTATTCCACCCGTTCTTCTCATATTTCTTATGCTTTTTGAAATAATGCCGGGTATCCACCGGACGCTCCGCACGGAAAACCGGCTTTGCTCCGGCCTCACCGCCCTGCCCGCGCACACCGACCAGCATCACATTGTGCCCGCGCTCAGCAAACGCCTTCCATTCCACCGATCCCTTGTCGGTGGTGAGCGTTCCGGAAATCACACCCGTATAAAGATCCTGCTCCATCGTGCGATCGGTCACCGTGCCCTTCGGGCTGATGATTACGTTGCCGGCGAAGACGCGCGGCCAATATCCTTTTTCCGGATAGTCCACAATATCATAGCGGCTCAGAAGGAACCGCAAATCATTGGAGTTCACGTTGTCGAGCAGAATGCTCGCGCCCTGCTGCCCGTCGCCGATGAAACCGACGTTTTCCCAATCATCGGAAAAATCCTTATTTTCCCAAATCAGGTTGCGGGGCTTGAGCGTCTGCTCCAAGTCGATCTCGGCAGCAGCAGGCAGCACAGCGAGTGCCACCACTCCAATCATGGTCTTTATAATCTGTTTTATCACTATTCGTATCCTCCGGTTAATTACTTTTTCGGCGGCTTGGCGGAAACATCCGGATCAATCTCCGGCCCGGTAGGATTTGCTGTCACTTCAGCCCTCCAGCTTACATATTCTTTTTCCAACCGTTGGAACTGTTCCGGAAACTTTTCGGCCACATTGATCGTTTCGCGCAGGTCATCATCCAGATTGTACAACTGCCCCTTGTTATTCTTCATTACATATTTCCACGGGCCGCGCCGCGCCGCACCCGCTTTCCCCCGATCCAAAAAGATCGTTCGCTCCGGTAGTTTTTCTCCTTTCAGAAGTAAGCCTGAAAGATCCACGCCGTCGAGTTTAACATCGTTTGGCAAAGGCGTGCCCGAAAGCGCGGCATAGGTGGGATAAAAATCGATCAGGATGCCCGTTTCATCCGAAACCGCCGGACGGATACGTCCCGGCCACCAGGCAATGCCCGGCACGCGGTGGCCGCCCTCACTCTCGGAACCTTTAGAGCCTTTGAGCAGGGACGACTTCGACCATTTTTTTGCAGGCCCATTGTCGGAAGTGAAAAAGATAAAGGTGTTTTCAGCCAATCCGAGCTCCTCGACTTTTGCGCGAATACGGCCGATCTCGGCATCCATCGATTCAATCATTTCGCGGTAGGCGCGTTCTTCGTTTATCGACTTCTGGCTCACCTTGCCGGGACCACGCACCGGCGGATCGTTTGGTCCCTGGATAGGTGTATGCGGCGCCCCAAATGCGACATAGGCGAAAAACGGCTGCTCCTTGTGCCGTGCGATAAAATCAACGGTATGCGAACCGATCAACGTGGTTTGATAGCCCTTCTCCGGAACCAGCTGATCCTGCTTCCACCAATCCTCCTGCCCCACAAGGTCGAGGTGCGACTGGTAGTCGACATTGCCGCTGACAAACCCGATGTATTCGTCGAAGCCCTGGTTGACCGGATTGAACTTCGCTGAATAGCCGACATGCCATTTTCCGAACATTCCGGTACTGTAGCCGCCAGACTTCAGCATTTCAGCGATGGTAACCTCAGAGAGCGATAATCCCTGATTGCGACAATCGGCGGCTTTAACCACACCGGTGATGCCGGTGCGCTGCTGGTAGCGACCACTCAGCAGCGCAGCGCGTGTCGGGCTGCACACCACGCCGTTGGAATGCAGATCGGTGAAGCGAATGCCCTCGGCCGCCATCCGGTCAAGATGCGGCGTCTTAATCCCGTATTCATTACCGTAACATGAGAGTCCGGCATACCCCAGATCGTCCGCCATGATAAAAATAAAATTGGGTCTTTCAGCATGCGAGAGGCCTGCCGCGGCGATCAGTACCAATACGGCCCCGATCGTTTTTTTTCGTACCCATGTTTTCATACCTTATTTCTCCTATAAAACGAATCGACGGTTCAAAGCCCATGTGGACACCTAGGGAACACCCCCAAACAAGGTTAGACACATTTATTTTATAACCGGTCGAACAAAGAGCTGGGGCGGATCCTGCGAAACCCGATTCGTAACGTAGCCCAACTCCCCATCCCCGCTGCTTGTAGATACCACCTGATAACCTGCATTGCTCCAGATCCCATCAACGAGATCATCCGTTGTTTCCAGATAATAAATGAGAGATGTATCGTTGGTGCGCTTCGCATACACATAGACCAGATTCGTGCCGGACCATCCAAAGGTTGGAAGGAGTCCCTTCACCTGAGGATTTGTTGGGTTTCCACCCCACCCATATTCATACAGGTTGTTCACACCATCCCCGTCAAAGTCATGGGTCAGAGCACCGATATCCTGCCCCCAGGAACCGGCCCAAAGAGCCCTCAACGTAATCGGATTTACCTCCTCAACAACTTCAGGATAAATTTCTATCAAAGGGCGATCATTTGAGGATGCGGCCTCTTTAGAGTGATAGGCGGAACAGCCACTCCCGTCTGTATCCATAATAAGCAGGCTCAGCAGGCCGTCGCCTGTGCGCTCCGTTTCCAGCTGCGAGGTAATATCAAATTCGACCCACTCTCCAGCATTGGAAAACAACTTCGAATCCAGCGGCGCGCCCGGTTCCGGCTTGTTGTTCCAGACCAGCTCCGTTTCGGTCCACGTATCGTCTTCGACCCAATGGATCTGATGCCGGGTAGACAATTTATTGATGCTCTGAACCTTCAACCGAAGCAGAGCCCGGGAAACATTGCCGCTAATGCCGGACACATCAAACTTCAGGTAGGCGTGATGGTTGTAGCCTGCAACTCCGGTTTTAGCTGCCAAAATCTGGGCATTGCCAAAGTTTCCGGAGACCGGATCCCCGTCATGCACAGCCGCATCCGCTGCCGGCGAAAGCTGAGCAGACGGAAGAGCAACCGGATCGATGTGATGCGCATCAAGCCCGTGAAAAATATAAAAATCATCAAACCAGGCATCTCCGCTGGAACCGGAATCCCCGGGACTCTTCAGCATCAATGAGACCAGATCATTGGTTGCCATCCCGTTACGGAACTCCTTATTCACCGCAATTAGAAACTGGTTGCTTCCATCCGGCCTGATGTAGGCGCTGAAGGTGTCGTCCGCATTATCCACAACACACCACACATCGTACCACTTGGCTTCGTCAAGAATCGTATCGCCTATAAACGTCATATTAGAAGAGCCATCACTCGCAAGGTCCATGACAACCTTCGGATCCTCGGAAGCCACGATCCGGCGATTGCCGATGATGAGGATGTCGTTGAGATAAGCCCCCTTGGAATTATCCGCGGCCCCTTCGCTATACAGGTTAAACGCGGTGATTACTCCATCGAACCCGGTCGCATAGCTGAGGCCGGTAAAAGCCGACCCGTTCCAGTCGAGGTCCCAGCCGGTTTGTCCAAACAGGATATGAACATTCTGAACCTTATCCGATGTTGAGTCCCAGTTTCCCGAAGTCATCTGCGCATCCGTAAGAGTGGATACAGTGCCCACGGTCGTGCCGTTCACCACCAGCGACCCGTCGTTCTGCCAAATAATCCGTATGGCTTCCGCGGAGCTGCCGTCGTGAAAAACATACATGAGGTTTTTTCCAACATTCTTGCGGGACGTTCCCGTTTCGAAGGTCATGCTGCAACTGCGATCGGGCGCCGACACAACATCCACAGGGGTATCGAAGGTCAGTGTTGCGAAAAGGAGTTCCCCGGCATTGCCTCCACTCGAATCATCCGCCAGAAAGGCCTGATCATTCGCACCGCCATTATCTGCCTGAATGCTGTAAACCGCCCCCCGGTCCAGATTCAGCGTCCAGCTTCCGCCAATCGTTGCGGCGGAAAGATCCGCCTCTGTGGCGACCGATAGGGATTCGAAATCAACTGCTATTTCGGCTGCGCCAGATGCCGATTCCGTGTCTGAATCCGAAGCGTCCTCCATCAGTGCCGTCCGAACCAGAAGGTTCGACCCGCCCAGCTCTACCGGCATACCGCGCATGCGGAAGAACAGTGTGCTGGTGGTATCGTTGGTGATGCGCAATGCACTGGCATTCAAGGATACATCAGCATCTGTTCCCTGATTGAAAAACAGTACCTGATTGGAAGGGTCATTCGGTTCCTGACTCACAACAAATTCAGTGGCGGAAGAGGAATCACCCTCCCAATCCCCCTGCCCGCTGATCGCAGCCCCCAAAGAACGCGACTCAAAATCCTCAAGTAAATTATAGGCGGCTTTCGGCGGGAGAGAAGGCAACGGTTCCGGCAGCGGACCGGGCTCGGGAAGCAGATCCACAAAGTCGGCCCCGATGGCATGAAACCCGTCAATGGTCTGGGCGCGGAGCTCCAGTAGCTTCGCACTGAATTCTGCATTGAAAGCCAGATTCGTTAATTCCTCCGGATCAGTCTGCAAATCATAGAGTTCTTCCATATGGTTCTCAGCCATGTAGCGCGTGTATTTGTACCGGCCGTCATGCGTCATAATCCAGTAAGGGGTTCCCTCGGGAGAATTCTGATTCCAATCGAGACCGTCCCAGTCCTCATCAGCCAGACGTTGCTCGATCACCTCCGAGCCATAGGCATTTTCCGTGAAGATCTGAACCATCGGCGCATCCGACCAGGACTCATCGTGCTCCGGCTGCACCAGCAGTTGCGAGAAATCCCGTCCATCCATCGGAATAACCGGATCAACCTCTGCCAAGGTATGAATTGTGCGGACAATATCCGGGCCATTGACCGGATGATTACACCATGAATTGGTGGCAAAGCGATCCGGTGCATAGAAAATTAACGGACTGCGCAAGGCGGCCTCGTACGGGAACCGCTTATCCACCAGACCATGATTCCCCCAGGCATACCCCTGATCGGCACTGAAAATGATAATGGTATTCTCCAACTGCCCGCTGGCCTCCAATGCAGCAAAAATCCGCCCCACGCCTTCGTCGATCGCCGCCACCGCTTCGGTATACTGCTTCACCGCCAAATCAAACGGTTGTGTGCCCTTGTATGGAACCCCGTTCTGATCGGTCCACCGAGTAAACGTATTGATATAATCCGGCTTACCCGGACGCGGCCCGTAAATATCAGCAGGAACCGGTGTTTGCTCTGCATTCGTTAGTGCCCCAACATGGCGATCCGCCGGCGTATAAGGCCCATGTACAGCACCGAAGCAAAGCCACATAAACCAGGGCTTAGTGGCACCTTCCTGCTCTTCAAGGAACTGAAGCGTATAGTCTGTGTAGCGGTCGGTGCTGTAGCCTCCGAGTGGAGTCTGCTCAGCGCCGTCGATCATGACGAACTGGTCATAGTAGTAACCGCCGGCATCAGGGGCACCATGATCCCAGACTATGGACCAATCCCAGGCCGTCCCGTGCTGGTGGGCTTCTGCGCCAGCTCCCCAATGCCATTTACCAATCATCGCGGTCGTATAACCGTCCGCTCTGAAATCCTGAGGCCAATAGCGGGTCTCTTCTTTCTCCACATTTATTTGCAAACGGCCCGTTAACATCGATGCGCGCGACGGCACACATCGCGCACCCACATACGCATTTTCAAAACTAACCCCATGTTCAGCCAGCTTGTCGATATTCGGTGTGTTTGCATATGGGTATGAGCCCGGATACGCGCTGACCGTCCGGGGACTGTGATCATCCGAAAAGATATATAGAATATTTGGTCTCTCCGCAGCGGCACTCACCGTCATAACCATCAACAGTATTACGATGCCGCAACTTAAGACCCTTTTGATTGGATTTTTCTTTTTCACATTTACTCCTACTGACCGATGAGAACTCGCTTTTCAGGCTCCACATTCATGCAATGCCCGCCGCCCGGAGATTTCAACTCCACATCCGGAGAAGCCGCGACCGGCAGAACGCTAAATGCAACCGCCCCGACAAGGATGTTAACAATCCGGTTTTTCATCGTTCCAAAACTCCACTTACTTCGTTTTAGAATCTATCAGGCGGATTTCTTTCGATTCTGGTTTAAACGTAATGACATCGCTCGTGTTGTATGTTTTTCCACCCTCTGGAAGATGCCCTTGAGTAGCGAGGCCGCAGGCCATATTCGTTGAATTACCTTTGTTCAATAACAACAATGGCACCTTTATCCGGCTCCACCGGAATAGGATCCTTCAGCGAAACTGCGGGCTGTCCGTCCTGAAACCCATCAATTTCCGGCAAGTAAACCCGCACGGCTTTAGGATCCAGCCCGAGCCCCTTCCAATCAATATTAAGATGCACCTTCACCGATTCATCCGCCCAACTCGCCAGCGTGATCGCAGTGGCCTCACCCGATTTAACATAGGCCGTTGCCCGGATACGAGGATGGTCGGTTTGTGCGGGACAAGCGTCGTCCCAGAACCCAATGGTTCGGCTGGGCTTGATATCGAACTCATCCCACCATTTCCAGAGACCGCGCGGATCTCCTCCGCACCAACCATAGCGGCGCGCCATCCCATAGAGCATCGCCCGGTACGGGCTTGCGCTGTTTTTCAGGGTCTCTCCGCTCAGCCCGAACGGAATGCCCGAAACCTCGATCAGCCAATAGTCTTCGTCCAGATCATAATCGGCACCTTCTCCGATCCAGACACTGTCCATATACGGCATGTGTTCGAGCACCGGAATCAAACTGGAGCTATGGTAATCAATCAGCGCATCCGGGTTGCTGCGGATCAGGGTTTTTCGTAATCGTTTCATGATTTCCCGGTCATACCCAATACCATCCAGATAGATCCCAGCAATCCCCGTGTTCTCCAGCAACCAACGCAGTCCTTCAATGTAGTAATTGTGCCAACGGGAAAGTCCCTGCACGCTGATCGACGCATCGTAATTATTCTTGTCCTCATCCACGAAGGTGTGCCAGCGATTGATGTAGTTACTCACCAGATGCTCGCAGCTCCAGGGAAATCCGGTGCGGTTATAATGTGACTTTTTGAAAGCATCCGGCTTTTCGAGTAATTCGCGATAGCCGTTACCCGGCATGATGATTTCATCCCCGAGGCTCTGCAATGCCCAAAGCTCCGGTGCGTAGACACTGAGTTCCCGCACCGTGTAATAAATCTTCTGCCCCAGACCTTTTTCTTCTGCGGCGAGGGTAGATTCCCGCAACGCATCGGCGGCCAGGAAGGGATAGTTAAGGTTCGGATTCTGCACACTACCATGGTGGGCGGTAATGTAACGGGCGCCGCCCTCTACCCCGGTTTGAAGCTTCGGAGTGGTTCCATGCAGGGTGTGGTAGTATCGAAAATCCCAATGATCCGCACGAACGGGTTTGAACGGCGTAATAAACAGGGCAAAATTAAACCGAATTTCTTCGCCCTTTTCCAACGTATGATCCCCAGAATCGACAATCAGATAGACCGCATCATCCCGTTCTTCGATGCGATACTCGCCCGTTTTATCGTTGGACCAAACCTTCGCGATCGGTGTTCGGCCCTTTGAACCGTTGTCCCCGTTCCACTCGTCTTCGTCGTTTTTCGGGCGACACGCAATCCCCGCGTTATAATCCCCCATCCACGCAAAATTATAAAACAGCCCCCCACTCAGCGAAGCTTTCTTGGGTCCCTTCGCCAAAGATCCGCCCTTGATCTTCGATAATTTAGAATAGCGCGCCACATCTTTATCCATCGGAATGATCAATTTTGCCCCCTTCAGCACCGTGTCCTGATCGGCCTTGAGGGTAATACGATAGCGCATATAGCCATCCATCTCGGCCGCGACATCCGTTTGCCACATGCCCCGCTGCCACGATCCTTCGGACTTTAACGCGATTTTCCCGGCGGTTTTTTCGCCCAGCTTCAGTCCGGTTGATTTCAACGCAATCGGTTCATCGCCCAGCAGGACATCGAACCGAATTGGTTCTGCCAGCATTTCGCGCCCCTCATCCTTAATGTCACTAAAATCAATAAAACTCTTCACACTTTGCGGCATGCCGAAGTCGTTCAACAGAATCTCGCGACCCAAAATGGACAGCGTTTGGTTTTCATATTCAACCGCCGTAAACGGCGCAACGACATCCGTATCAAACCCGATATCCGAATTAAGCCAGCGCAATCGGGAATGCCTCCATATTTCCGAGTCACCGCGATCCGCAATCCGCTCCTCGCCAACACGAATCGTGAGAGCTACCGTTTCCTTCACTCCGTTTTCGGCGGCGAACACCACCTTGCCCCGATACGTTCCTGCTGCGATTTCATCCGCGACATCTACTCCGAACCAGAGCGCCTGAACACGAGATGCTGGAATATCCACGGTTTTGCTAAAGTCGCGGTCGAGCCAGTCCGTCCCGCCATTGTTAAAACAGGTCAGAGCCGTTGCAGGAATTTTCCGACCCTTGGAATCCACCAAATCGGAGAACGTAGCCCGCAGACCCGAAACCGGCTTCAGCGCATAAACACCCACCTGAAATGCAAAATATTCATTGCGAAGGGCGTTCCCCACAAACTGGTTCGATGCCCCTTTTTTGATCCAGCGAAGGGGCAGGTCTTCGGTCATACGAATCGGGAATTCACGCGATTCGGGAAACAGCACGAACGCCTTATCTCCAGCTTTTTTCTTTAGCGCTTCCGTTTCGGCGGCCGTTGCAATTACTTCCATGGGATAAAAACTGTCGAACTCCGTACGCGATTCGATCCGTTCCAGCCGAGCTTGCGGAAGTTCTTTATTCTTTCTTCCGTAGGTCGCCGCCCAATCCGCATTCGCGCTATGGGTCGGGGCAACATATCGCGTCAGCGGAAAGTGGTGATTCACATTAAATCCACTTTTATAGAAATGCTCCGGCGTGAGGGTCGGCAAATAATACGCATAGTAGGTTCCCGCACCGGAAGCCGGCTCAAATACAATATCGCCGGACTCGCGCGAGGCCTGCTCGATCAGACGGTTTTCAATCCGCGTTTCGTCCTTCGCGGAGACAATGACCACATCGATATTTTGCGGGGCATCATCGCGCCGCCGCCAGGGAAGATGAACCGCAACCGCCGGCGCGGCTTGATCCACTTGAATCACCGCGCGATGGTTACCCAGTTCGTTGTACGTTTTGTTTTCGATAAACGCCGGCCAGTTTCCAACGCCGTACTCCACGGCGTCGACGGAGCCGTGCTCAACCTGACCATCGGCATACCCTGCCATCAGACAGACGCACATGCCTACCCACATTATTTTCATTATTTTGACCATCCTTACTTCGCTTTAATCCAAAGATTACAGCTATTGTTTCTATAGTTCTTTTCCTCAAACCGGATCTGTAAGTAATATTTCGTGCCGAAGGCATGCTCCTTTATCTCAACCACATAGGTGCCCCTTTCTACACACAAGCTTGACCCTTTGTGCGCATCGCGCATCACTTCCCGCTTATTCTGCAGCAATGCCACCGATGTCATCGATAAGGTACGTTGTCCGGGTTCGGATAGCAGTGTTACCGCGTATTCACCTTCCTGATTAACATATTTCGTAATATCCACCGTCAAATCATACGGTTTGCCATCCCATTTTTCAGGAAAGTCCGCCTTCGTAATGGCCTGCACTTTTTCGCCATAGTTGGCCTGATCATATTTCGCATTCGCATTTGCAACATAGTCATGATGCTTATCCGAATAATAGAATGCTAAATGCCGTTTATATTTCTGAGCCAACTTCTTCACAAGTGCCCCTGTGTTTCCGATCGGTTTCTCACTGATGTCATGACTGCGATGAATCCAGTCAATCTCCCAGTCGGCCAGCTCCTTATAAAATTCGTTAGCACGAAAGGCCTGCCGACCATAGCTGGTCGGGGCTGCATCCCTATAGCCCTCGCCCTTTTCGAGTTTGTCGCCGAGATAGGCATAGAACTTTTCCCACCGCGGGAGATAGTAAAGACGGATCAGACCGGCCCATTCGCGCCACGCATAATCGAAGATTCCCGGATCCGGATCCGGCCCCCAGATCGTAACCAGCATGGCGGCGTTGTATTCATACTGTTTTTTCTCTTCCGGGGTGGTCGCCCAACCTCGGGCGTCATTGTACCACGTACCAAAGTTATATTCGCTACGACTTGCAAGCAGCCGATCCACATCGTTCAACATCTCAAGGAATACGGCCGAATGCCCCGCAAAACGTTTTCGGTCGCCCTCTTTGAAGCTCGCAGAAACTTCTTTATGCACCTCTTGTCCCAGGTTGCTCAGCACCTGCCGGGTCACATCCATCAGATCGAACAAATACGCATCGGAATCCTTCAGCAAATCATAATCGGCCAGCAACAGCTCCCACGCCTTGATCAGGTTTTCCGGCTTGTAGGGAATATCGAAACCGCTATTGGGACCGGACTTAATCGGATCAAGTGCCGGCCGGGCCGCAATGATGGAACTTTTTTCTGTGCCGGTCGTGTAGGGTTGATACGGCCCGTCCTTGACCATCAACTGCCACGCCTCCGCCGCATGCTCAGACAGCGCTCCGTAGCGCCGCTCGGCATAGTCGGCCAGCCAGACATCCGGTTGTGTCGGTTCACTGCGCCAGATCTGATCAAACACCGAAGCGTAGAAGACAGGATTCTGTTCGATGGCCTCCATGAACAATCCCATCCCGTATGACTTCCCGGTCTTTTTTGCTACATCAGCAAAGGGGTTGGATAACATAAATTTAATATCCCCATGCATGTTGATGCGTCCACCAAAGTTATGCAACTGGCCCTTGATAAAGTTATGGCCCCAGAAACTGTTGTCATCTTTAGAACGGCCGCCGCTGAGGTCGAGCACCAACAGCCTTCCTTTGGGAACGGCACAGGCGATGTGCTCGCGGATCGACCAGGCCTGCATCGCCCACGTTGCCTCCGGGTCGACATCGGTCATCAATTTAAAGATCGCTTCCCCAACCTTCTTCAGATAGTCGTCGCCCGGTTTGGGCGGATGGCCTTCATGAAAGGGATCCGCTGCGTAAACATGACTGGTACCGAACAGACGCGTCTGCGTTTCAATCAAGGTTCGGCCGAATTCAGCAAAGAGCGGATCGAGCGGATCAAGCTGCGCCGTGCCCGGAAAACCGAGCCAACTCTTTTCCAACACCACATCGGCATCCGGAAACTTTTCTTTGAATTCGGACGGTACGCAGCCGGAGAACCCCTGTTGGATCGGGGTCATGCCCAGTGCGAGCTGGCGCTGGATGATTTTTCGGCCCAACTTGATTCGCTTATCGATCCAGCTCTTCGGCAACGGCCCGCCGTGGCCCTGAATATTGGTCATCCACTGCCATGCAAAGTAAGTGGGTCCCACCAGAAACGTGCGCGCCTCTTCGTCGCTGAAACCGTGTTCGAGCAGCGCATGATACCAGACCCCTTCAAGACCAATCACGGAGAGTGGCATGTTGATGCCATTCATGGCCATGATGTCGATCTCGCGCTCCCAGCGCTCCCAATCCCACCAGCTGGCGGTATAGTTCAATGTACAGTAGTTGAAATAGACGCGGTGCTTATGCAGATTCACAATGCGGATTTTTTCTTTTGGAAGCGGCATCTTTTTAGGAAGGGCCAGCTGACTGCCGCACCACGAAACATCGCAGCGGCAGAACTCCTTCAGATAATGATAGTAGGCCGAAGCAATCGAACCGCCGGTATTGCCGCGCAGCACCACCCTTTTACCGACCGTTTCGATTTCAAAGACATCCATTCCGTCTTTCGCGGAAATCATTTCCAGCTTGAAGAAACTCTTCAGCGACGGTGTGGTTCTTACAATCACACCCCGCGCGGCCTCAACCTGCCTTATCTCCAATGAAACCGGAGGCTTCGCAGCCGCCGCAATATTACAAATCGTACCGACCCAGAGAGCCGCAAAAATCGTAAAATCACGCATCACCAAATTTAACTTCATATCGCACTCCTTTTCTTAAAATCAACTCAGTCGACCGGGATCGGTTTCGCTCGTTTCTTTTTTCACCACTCCGCTCTTTCGGCCAACGCTATGTGGTCGTATCCAATCAACTTCTGAGTCGGTCTTGTCAGCATTAATAGAACGATATATTACCACACCAAAGGCTATCTCGGGATAGTTATGATTATTATTTTTCCAGCAGTTCTTATCGCACTACGATTTGTGCGTATGCAGCTTCCCCCAGACTGAAAAGAGAAAAAAGGCAGATGCCGCCGCCGCCACACCCAGTATAATGCCTCGCAAGATTTCGCCATAAAGAAAACTTCCAATGCAGAAGAGTGAGCAGTAGACAAAAGCACAACCGATGAAGACGCAGAGAATTTCCAACGGAACCTCCCATGACTTCCCGTGCTCTTCACCGTCGATCATATCGCCTTCAGCCTCAGCCGTTGCAACCAGTTTCTTCCAACCAGGTCCGCCGGGTTGGCAGATGCGGTAGAACTTGCGCAGGGTTTCCTGCGACTCGGGGCGCGTTACAAATGTCCCCAGAATCCAGGCGATGGTGGTTCCAAATACAGCGATCAGGAATTTAACACTATTGCCGGACAGCGTGAACGTTTCGCTGATCTGAACATCCAGCAATGCTTCGCGCTCGCCGTTGAAAGCGAAGGTGAGCACCATGGCGACTACGGTGGTGAAGACCATCGCAAAGATTTCAGAGTAGGCGTTGATGCGCCACCAGAACCAGCGCAGCAGATAGATCGCCCCCGAACCAGCGCCTGAAAGTAACAGTAGATTGAAGGCTTGCGTCGCATCAGTCAGCGCAAGCGAAAGAGCTCCGGCGAGAATCATCAGCACCACCGTGCAGACACGGCCCATGCGAACCATGTCCTTTTCGGAAGCGTCTTTCCTGAGGAAGCGTTTGTAGAAATCGTTCACGGCATACGACGAACCCCAGTTGAGGTGCGTGCCGATCGTCGACATGTAGGCCGCGATGATTGATGCGATGACCAATCCCAGGAAGCCCGGGCTCAATTTTGAGATCATAGCCGGATAGGCAATATCGTGCCCGACAATGCTCTGATCAACATGGGCAAAGGTGCTTTGGATATCGGACACTTCGGGATAGACCACGAGCGATGCAAGCGCCACGATGATCCACGGCCAGGGGCGCAGGGCATAGTGCGCAAAGTTAAAGAAAAGAGTCGCGCCAACAGCGTTCTTTTCATCTTTGGCCGAAAGCATGCGCTGGGCAATGTAGCCACCGCCGCCCGGTTCGGCCCCCGGATACCACGCCGCCCACCACTGCACCGCCAACGGCATCAGCAGCATCGGCACCCACATGTTGGGATCGTTGAAGTCGGGGAAAATATTGAGTTTGTCCGCCACGTTGGCGTGCGAGAGCAACCCGGTGAGGCCAAAGCCTTCGGCCGTGCCGGTTGCGGCAATGCCCGCTTCCTTAATGGAATGAATCGCCGCCCAGACCGCGCCGAACATGGCGATGGAATACTGAAAAAAATCGGCCCATATACACCCTTTAATACCGCCGAGCGTGGCATAGATTACCACGCCGATCGAACCGAAGCAGATGCACTGCATCTTGCTGAAGCCGAATAACAACTGGCCATACTTGATGATCGCCAGCGTTACGGTGGCCATAATCAGTACGTTAAAGAAAATGCCGAGATAAACCGCACGGAACCCGCGTAGGAACGAGGCGGGCTTTCCACTATAGCGCAGTTCGTAAAACTCCAGGTCGGTCATCACGCCGGAGCGCCGCCATAGCTTGGCGTAGATGAACACCGTCACCATGCCGGTAATCAGGAAGGCCCACCAATACCAGTTCTTGGCAACGCCGCCTTCGCGAACGAGTCCGCAGACCAGGTTCGGAGTGTCGGCGGAAAATGTGCAGGCCACCATCGAAACACCCAGCAGCCACCACGGCATGCCGCGCCCGCCGAGAAAAAAATCGGCCGAACTCTTGCCTGCCTGTCGCGACTGCCAGACGCCGATTCCAATAACAATCACAAAGAATATTCCGATAATCGACCAGTCGAGAACAGTCATAGGAACCCCGACCATTTGGTTTATGCTTTCCATCCGTCTTCCTTTATCTCTCTCGTTTTAAATCATCAGGCCATCGATTTTCGGGATAGGCCACCGCAACGTTGCAAATCAAATCGGCAGAATAGTAACAAACAAACCAAATTCCCTCCCCATCCTATTTCTGCTGAGTCGCATATGCAAAAACCGACCGATGGATAAAGAGAAGTTCCTTAATAAACCAGAATGCATCATTTCAGGTTGTTTAATCATCTCCCCACCCGGATGGAGTTATATCTTATATACGACAGGTAATATGGTCGATTTGCGCCAAGCATAAAGCACAATAAATTGTTATATCCGGCTGCCATTTAACTATTCCAACTAGATATCGACCGCGTATGAAAGTGAGCCGTTGACTTTCCGACTATCACTTATCCTGCTTGAACAGATCGATTTCGATATCGTTCGACTGCGGTGCACCGGGCGTGCTGCGGCCATCGGCCACCTGTTTTTTCATCAATGCAATCAGCTGTTCAACCTTTTCGGGATGCTGTGTCGCCAGATTGGTGGTTTCGGCCACATCCTTCTCCATATCGTAAAGTTGGTATTCGGGAAGGCCCTGTTTGCGGGCATCCGGATCTTTCAGGTTGCTCCATCCACCGGACCCAGGGTGCAGGCAGAGCTTCCACTTGCCTTGCCGGATGGAAAACTTGCCGCAGATGGAGTGATGGATCACGGCATCATAGACCGGCGCATCGTTTTGGCTCATCAGCAGCGGCAGGATGCTGATCGAATCCTCGCCTTCGTGGTCGGCCAGTTTCTGACCTGTAATTTCGGCACACGTTGCCAACAAGGCAGTATGGCAGATCAACTCCGAATTTGTCGCGCCGGCCTTCACCCTGCCGGGCCAGCGAACAATGAATGGGACGCGGTGGCCGCCATCCCACCCGTCGGACTTGTAGCCGCGCAGGTTTGCGCTCGGGTAGTGGCCGTATTTTTTGATTAGGTCGGCGGCGTGAGCCGGGCCAGCCGAGCAGCCGTTGTCGGAGGTAAAGATGACCAGTATGTTGTCGGCCTTGCCGCTTTCTTCCAATGCCTGGAGAACGCGACCGACCACATCGTCGGTTTCCATCAGGAAATCGCAGTAAGCACCCATCCCGCTTTTTCCGATCCAATCTTTGGAAGGCGCGATCGGCGTATGCGGCGAGTTCAGCGCCAGGTAGAGGAAGAACGGATTCTCCGTTTCGGCTTGTTCGCCGATATAGTTCACGGCCTGCGTGCCGAGGAACTGAAGAACCTCGTCCATCGGCTTGTCGCCGACCACGCGATCATTTTCAACATAGGTTTCAATGATGGCTGAATGATGGAAACCGGAATAATAATCGAATCCGCGGGTGGTCGGACCATCTACCACCCGGGTCCCGGCAGGAATGCCGGCACTCCATTTTTTCTTTTCCTTCGGCTTAATTTTATTGCCTACCTCATCAACAAAGCTATAGGTCAGATGCCACTTTCCGATGCAGGCGGAATGGTAGCCGGACTTCTTTAACAGCCCGGGAACGGTTAGCCGATCAGCAGCAATCATGGCTTGCCCATTATGATGCACCACGCCTGACTGCAACCGGGTACGCCAGGCGTAGCGACCGGTCAGTACGCCGTAGCGCGTCGGCGTGCAGACGGCTGAACCCGAATGCGCGTCAGTGAAAACCATGCCCTGCGATGCCAACTTGTCCACATGCGGCGTCGGCACTTTGCTTCGTTCAGGGTTCAGACACTGGATTTCTCCGTAACCCAGGTCATCGCAGATGATGTAGATAATATTCGGATACTTTTCTGCTGCCGCGCCATGCAACATGAAAGCCGACACGAGACCTACGACGAAGCCTGTTCGCCCCCTCTTTACTCTACTGATCATTATGCCACCGCTCTCCTGTTCTATTCCGAAGGCCTTTTGTCGTTCTTCCAGCCTTTTCCATCCAGCTTGGTGCAGCGATACTTTGCATCCAATTCCGTCTGAGCCCCCTTATCGCCCTGCTGCTTCATCCAGCCATCCAATTCGCCAGACAACTCTTTCATGACGGCGGCATATTCGGGGTTGCCTGCCAGATTCTTTCGGCAGTAGGGATCGGCAATGATGTCGTACAGTTCATCTGCAGGACGGTGGATATAATTCTCAACTAACGCCCGGGCATTTTCATCACCGGCATCCGCGCGTACCATCCATTCTCCAATATAGCCGGAAGCTTCTTTCCCCGCGGAAATCCGCCGGGTTGGACCCACTGTAAACTTACCCTCCGGTGTTAGGTTGCGTATGTAGCGGTAACGCTTTGAAACAACCGACCGCGTTCCGTAGGGCTCCTTGAATCCGTTGACGCCCACGGTGGTATGCAGCGAATAGGCATACTCCTTGTGAGCCGCCGATTGACCGGTCAGCACCGGGAGGAACGAGCGCCCCTCGACGGCATCCGGAACGGGAGCCCCTGCCACATCAAGCAGCGTCGGCACAACATCGGTGTATTCCACGATTGCATCGCTCTTGCTTCCCTCCGCAATTTTCCCCGGCCACCGCGCCACCAACCCACTGGCCACGCCGTTTTCATAGGTGGTCCATTTTCCATACGGGAACGAACTGCCCTGCTCCGTGGCAACCATGACGAGGGTTTTATCTTTTACTCCGTGTTTGGAAAGCATCGAAAGGCACTCGCCAACCTGCCCATCGAAATAGGTGATTTCCGCCAGATAGCGCGCATATTCCTCGCGCGTCATCGGGGTATCGACTAGATTGGCCGGCATCTTGAACTTCCCTTTTCGGTACGGTTCGGCATCGCCCCGGTCATACGGGCTGTGCGGCTCGTTGGACGCAGCAAAAATACAGAACGGCGTTCCCGATTCCGTGCACTCCTTCACAAAGGCATCGAACTGTGGATACCGCACGGGGCGGCTCAGCTCATCCTCCCCTTCGGGCATGGCACCGTGTTCGCCAAAATCTTTGATGTATTCAAATGGAAAGTTTTTTGTCGGACCAACGTGCACCTTGCCGATCAATGCCACGCGGTAGCCCTGCTTTTTCAGGTAGTGCGGTATGCTTTTTACATCGGAATAGACAAACGTGTGGTTTGGATACGCACCGCTCTTCACCGGATAGACACCCGTATAAAGATTATTTCTCGTCGGCGAGCACATCGGCGCGGCCTGGTAGCAACGTGAAAAGGTCATGCCTTCTTTTGCCAGTTTATTAATATGCGGCGTCTTGGCCGGGCCGCCATAAAGTTCCAGATCCCGGAACGTGCAGTCGTCCGCCAGAATAAACATCATGTTCGGCCGCTTATCCGCCATTGCGGACATCACGCCAACCGCTAAAGCTATTAGTATAATCGTCTTTTTCATTAGAGTTCCTTCAGTAGAGTTTGTGCAAACCTATTATCGAATAACCAAAACTTTCCCGTCCAGTTTTCCTTCGCTAACACACGGCCAGTCGTCGGTACGAAAAGGTACTGCTGGAAGGCCTGCCTGATTATACAAATTGCATCCGGTCGGGTTGTCGGCCCAGGCGTATCGGACGGCAACGGGTTTCGCCACGGCATCGCAAGCAACCACGATTCTGCCTTGATCGATCATGGCTTTAGCCGGATGAAATTTCCGATCAGCACCCGCCACGGCAAAGTGGGCCAGAGGTTCTTCCACCGCTTCCACCACCACACTCGTCGGTGTTGCGCGCTTGCCCACCATCAGACCGTCCGCATGATCGAAAATGAGATGCACCTGGCGTCCTTTGATTTTTATTTCGCGGAAAAGCGGTCCGCTGTATTCAACGTCCTTCCCATAGTCCTTTGCCAACGCGATCCGCGCCAGGCGGTCGCCGGGCAGCTGCTTGTTCTTGGGATGCAGGTTGCCCTGCGGATCGGTGTCGATGATCACGGCCATTTCCATCAGCGGATCATGCTGCACCGTCAACCACTGGGCTTCGCGCAGCTCGGCAAACGGACTGTCATTTCCGGATTGCTCTGGGGTTTTCCCCATCTCAGGAAGCTGCACGACATAAAATTTAAGATCGTCCTGCCCGAAGCGCTCGCGCCATTCACCGACCATGGCCGGAAAGAGTTCGCGGTACTGCTGCCCACGGAACCGGTTGGCCTCACCCTGATACCAAACGACGCCTTTGAGGGCAAACGGGAAGAGCGGATGCAGCATGGTGTTGTAGCAGGAGGAGGGATAGGTGCGGGCTTCCGATGGTTGGATGGCATCGGGATCTTTGACCGACTTGTGTATATGTTTTTTTCGAACCTGGGGGTTATCCCAATTGGCCTCCACCTCTCGCCATTTTTTTACGGCCGGCGCGAACAATTTGGTCTCGATCGTATCCTTCGAAACCCAGCATTCGACGCTCGAGCTGCCCTTAGCACATTCAATCAATCCGATCGGAACCCCGCTCTCCATATGAATACGCTGACCGAAAAGAAAGCCGACGCCGGAAAAGGTAGCCGCAGCTTCCGGCGAGGCGGAATTCCAGCTCGCATCGAAACTCTCGCCCGGTTGAGCAACCATTTTCCTACCCGGCACCTCCAGCAGGCGCAATGACGGGTGGTCGGCTGACTGCAGCAGCGCCTCGGATTCCAGCGTATTTTTCAGCGTGAACTCCATATTGGACTGGCCGCTGCACAGCCAGACGTCGCCGACAAGAAGATTGGATAATTGGATAACTGGATTTTTGGAACTCCCGGAGACGGTCATTTTCCGAGGTTTGGAAGAAGCCGACATCGGTTTAAGCACAACCTTCCAATGGTTGGAAGAATCCGCCAAAGCTGTTTTTTTCTGACCGGCAAACGCCACCGTAATTTTCTCACCCGGTTCGGCCGTGCCCCAAACCGGAACCGGTTTTCCACGTTGTAACACCATGTGGTCGCTAAACACAGAAGCTAACTGCACCTCGCCAAAAACTGCGGATCCCGCGAGGAAACATGAAAATAATATAATCCATAAACTGCGCATAACTCTATTTCTCTTTACCCAAAGCGATTTTCTGTTCCTGCACCGCGCGTTCCTTCATGGCGAGTTCGCGCTCTGTCCGTTTATTGATGACGTTCTTTTTGTCCTTATATTTTTTGCTCCAGCCTTTGTTGGCACCCTGAGCGTGCAGCTCCAGCGTGCGGCGGCCCTCTTCGCTATCCGCGCGAATGGGGCGTTCCGCATCGACCCCGTCAAGGAAGGCATCCAGTTTTTTGGCGAGCTGCTGAACGGTTTCCGGATTCGTATCGCACAGATCATTCTGCTCATACGGATCCTCTTCGAGGTTAAACAAGGCATAGCCGCCCTCTTCATCGTTGTAGTAGCGCAACAGCTTATAGCCGCCATCAATGATTACCGAATGCGGGCTGCTGGCGTGCGTGTAGTGCGGATGATGGAAATAGAGCGGGCGCTCCGGCAGGCAGGGCCCTTCCTTCCCCTTGGTAAATTCACCCATCAGCGACAGCCCGTCCACATGCTGCTTGGGGTTCGGCGGCAGATTGGCGGTCTGGAGAAGGGTCGGATAAAGATCCGTTCCGATCACACGCGTATCATTGATCTGGCCCGGTTCGATGCGGCCCTTCCAGTTTGCGATGAACGGTACGCGATAGGCACCCTCATACGCAAAGCTCTTACCGCCCATCAATGGATAGTTGGAGGTGACTTCCTTCCAGGTCAATCCGCCATTGTCGGCGGTAAAAATGACGAGCGTATTTTCGAGAAGCCCCAGCTTTTCGAGTCGTTCCATGATCTGCCCGACGGAGTCATCCATGGTTTCAACCATCGCGGCATAGTCGCAGTTGTCTTGATCAGTTTGTACTGTTTCAAGGCGCTCGGCGTACTGTTCCGACAGCCCTTTTTTGGGCACCATCGGCCCATGTACCAGATAATGGCACAGGTGCAGGAGGAATGGTTTATCGGCCTTCGCCTGTTCCGCCATAAAGTCGCAGGCCTGGTCAGTCATAATCTCAGAAAGATAGTCGCCGGGCTTGGCATTCGGCAGGCCCACCATTTGGTCGATATCACCCTGGGTCAGGTAATGCGGATAGAGTCCTCCATCCCTGTTGGGAAAAAAAGCATGCACCTCGTCGTAGCCGCGATCCTGCGGAGCGTAGCCGGGTCTACTGCCGCAGTGCCACTTTCCAAGGAAACAGGTTTTATATCCGGCCTCCCGGAGTTGCTCGGCAAAGATGGTTTCCGTGCTCGGAACCACATGCCGATCCTTCGCTTCGATACAGGTGTTGCCTACGCCCAGTGCCTTGCTTTGCGTCCAGAGAGAATCGTCCTTACCGCCGCCGGAGATGCTGGTGTATTTCGTACGGGCGGGGTATTTCCCCGTCAGCACCGCACCGCGGGATGGGGCACAGAGCGGCGCGGCCGAATAACTTCGGGTGAAGCGGATGCCTTGAGCGGCCAGACGGTCGATGTTCGGGGTTTTGTAAAACGTGCTGCCAGCGCAACCAATATCCTTCCAGCCCAGATCGTCCATATAGATGAGTACAATATTCGGTTTTTCTGTCGCGGCCTGAATGCCCGAGGCCATCGCTGCAATGAGCACTGCAGTCATCATCGTAGTTTTTTTCATCGTTTATTTACCTTTATGTAAATGTTTCTTGTAGAGATCGATTTCGGCATCGTTCGTGAGTGGTTTGCCCGGCATTGTTCTGCCCCGCGCCACACTGGAGACTAGTTTTTCGGTCATTGTTTGGACACGCTCGGGGTAGATATTCGCTAAATTGGTGATTTCGGCCACATCGTCTTGCAGATTATAGAGCTGCACCATGGGGTCGCCGCGCTGGATGGCCTCGGCATTGGATGGCCCGCCGCCGAATCCCTGCCCGTTGCCCGGTGCTAGAATCAACTTATAGGAGCCGTCGCGGAATGCAAATTCGCCATAGTAATTGTGCAGGATCAATGTCTTGCGCAGCGGGGTCGCCTGCGGGTCTTTCAGCAGCGGAAGAAAACTGATGCTGTCCACTCCGGCTTCTTCAGGCATTTTAATGCCCAGCACGTCGGCCACCGTGGCCATGTAATCAATATGACAGACCATCTTATCGCAAACGGAACCGGCCGGCACAACGCCGGGCCAACGGACGATGAACGGAACACGGGTGCCGCCCTCAAAGCTGGAGCCTTTATGCCCGCGCAGGTTGGCGCTGGTATAGTGGCCGTATTCCCTGGCCAGCTTAACCGATTTTGACGGACCGCTCGAACAGCCGTTATCGCTGGAGAAAAAGATCAGTGTATTTTTATCCAGCCCGCTTTTTTCCAATGCCTGGAGAACCTGTCCAACCGTGTGATCTGTTTCGAGCACAAAGTCGCAATACGCCCCCATACCGCTTTTTCCTTGCCAATCCTTGGAAGGAACAATCGGCGTGTGCGGCGAGGTCAGGCCGAAATAGAGAAAGAATGGCATCTGATCGTTTGCGCGCGCCTTGAAATATTCGGCGGTCTTGTCTGCCATCTTCGAGAGCATCGCTTCCGGCTCCCAGCCCGGCACCAGCGGCCCGCCGCGTCCACCGCGCGGATCCGGTTTGCTGTTTTCCGTCGGCATCGCGGTGAGCCGATCGTTTTCGATCCAGGCAAACGGCGGAAAATCCGGCACGTCGGGGCCGAAGTAATAATCGTAGCCGTGATCGACCGGGCCGCCGCGCACCGGTTCGTCGAATACCCACAGGCCATCACTCTTCTGCCAGTCCCAGCCGAGGTGCCACTTGCCGATCGCTGCGGTGAGATAGCCCTTGGATCGAATCAATTCCGGCATCGTGATGCGTTCCGGCTTGACCAAATCCTCGCCCCACGGGTTGAGCACCCCCTTCTGCAGCTTGCTGCGCCAGGAATAACGCCCCGTCAGCATGCTGTAACGCGAGGGCGTACAGACCGCAGAAGAGCTGTGCCCATCGGTGAACACCATGCCGTCACGCGCGAGTGAATCAATCGCCGGTGTTTCCAGCCGGCAGCGATTAGGATTGAGCGCCTTCACTTCGCCATAGCCCAGATCATCAGCATAGATTATAATAACATTGGGACTCTGCGCCGAAACACAAACCGACGCCAGCAATGCCAACCCGACACTGAACAAAAATGAAAATCCAGTACTTCTCACGATCATGCCTATTCCCGTCCTCTCAACGCTTCCTGCGCATTCCCAACTACACGCACATGCACACAAATCTAAATGCTCCATCGCAACTCTAAACCACGTCATCAATATAAATCGTATTATTTACGTGTTTTTGGACATGTCATCCAGCTTTTATCGTTTTTTGTTGGGCAGCTGACATCAAAATAGTGAATACTAACAACTAACGCTTTACAGCTTGAATATACTGTTTTATTTATAACTCAACCTACCACTGGAGATGATTGAATGAAACTCGCGACCCTGTTTCTGTCTTTTTTTGCCGTCGGCTCCCTCTGCGCCGCACCAACGATTGAAAACGATTATATGCGGATTGAACTTAACGGTGAGAATCTGCATCTCTATTCCAAAGGGCCTGCTGCCGGTAAAATGACGGCCACTATTGATCTGCCGGGCCTTACAGGAACGGCCAAGGAGGCCGAACATACCGACGCACTCTGGGGGAACGGCACCCGCCTGACCATCAACCACGGCGAAAGCTTAACCACGCTCACCCTGTTCGAAGACAATCCATTCATGCAGCTGGAAACCCATTTGGCCAATCGGGCAGAAAATATGCGTGATTTAAAAAAAGTGATTATCGCAAAGATGTCCATGGAAATTGAGGGCGTGAACAGCAACGACTTGAACACGCTCGGCAGTGGCGGACTTCGATCTGCCGACAGCCCCAAGGGCAGCTATGCCTACAGTGTGCTGGCCGACCCGAAATCGCGCAACGGCGTGTTTTGCGGGTGGCTGACCCAATTGCGCGGGGTTGGGCTCATGCTCCCCTCCTACAAGGACGGCGTCCACCGACTTGAAACCCAGCTAGACTTCGGCCTGATGCGTCTGAACCCCGGCCAAACCCGTGCGACCGACACCCTGCTTATCGGCTTCTTCGACGATGCGCGGCGCGGCCTCGAACAGTATGCCGACGACATTACCAAGGTCTACGACATCAACCTTCCCCCCAAGCCGAACGTCTACTGCACCTGGTACCATCGCAAACAGACCGGATCCGGGGCCTCGACAGAAAAAATGCTCGCCGAAAACGGCGCGTTTGCCAAAGAACACCTTAAGCCCTTCGGCCTGGACGTCCTCCAAATCGACGACAATTGGCAGGCGCTCGAAAACGATCCGGGCAAACAAAACAAGGGCCCCAACAAAACCTTCATCTCAACCACCAAACATTACCCGAGCGGAATGGCCCGCACCGCCCAAACCATCCGCGAAGAAGGCTTCACGCCCGGCATCTGGTTCATGCCCTTCGCCGGCGACACCAACAACCCCACCTTCAACCCGTCCATTTTCGCCACCGACAAAACCACCGGCCTCCCCTTTGAGGAAAAACGCTGGTCCGGCGCCACTATCGACGCCTCCAACCCCCGAGGCGAAGCCTTCCTGCGCGAACGCTTCAAACGCATCCACGACTGGGGTTACCGCTATATCAAAGTCGACGGCCTGCACGTCGGAACCCCCAGCCCGAACCTATACGTCAACCGCTCCTACGACGGCAAGGTGTTCGCCGATGCCGAGATCCACGATAAAAGCCTGACTTTCATCGAAGCCTATCGCAAAGGGCTCACCATGTTACGCGAAGGGTTCCCGGACACCTTCATCCTTGGCTGCGCTGCCACCCAGAACTATCTTTCGCTTGCGCCGGTCTTCGGACTTGTCGATGCCATGCGCGTCGGCCCCGACAACGGCGGCGCAGTCAAAGGCAACTGGGCCCAGACCACCGCCGGTGCCGACTATGCCGGCAACCTCTGGTTCCTCAACAACCGCGTCTGGTACAACGACCCCGACCCCATCTACGTGCGCAAAACAGTTCCACTGAACAACGCGCGCTGGATGGCCTCATGGCTGGCCGTCAGTGGCTCCATGAACACCACCAGCGTACAGTATGGCCTGCTCGCCCCGGAACGGCTCGACATTATCAAACGCACCCTGCCCGCGCACAACTTCGATGCCCGCCCGGTCGATATTCTCGAAAACAGCAAACCGCAGATCTGGAAAGCCGAAAACGACCGCGTCGTTATTCTCGGATTGTTTAACTGGGACGAAGAAAAAGAAACTGACATCAACTATCCACTCGAACGAATGGGCCTTGACTCGAAGACGGGATATGAAGCATTCGATTTCTGGGACAACCGCTACCTCGGCACGATCAAGGGCGATCTAAACACCACACTGGAAGGCGCCCACTGCCAGGTGCTCGCCCTGCGCGAAGCCAAAGACCACCCGCAACTGCTCAGCACCTCCCGCCACATCACCCAAGGGCTTATCGATGTGGTTTCCGAAGATTGGAACCCGAATAAACGCGAGTTGCGCGGCACCTGCAAGGTCGTCGCCAACGATCCCTACGAACTTCGCATCGTCTGCCCGCAAGGTTTCCAGGCACTGGAAATAAAAACCGACGACCACAATGCCACCATATCAACCATTGAGCAGGCCGACGGCCTTGCACGCATCTCTATCACTCCCTCCATCACAGGAACGATGAACTGGAGCGTCACATTCTAACGTGCAACACCCGGATCTTCCTTTCGGAGGTCTAGTCTTGCAGCCAGAAAGGATCGAATTTCTTTTTTCTCTTCTGCGTGACGGTGAAGGCTACTCATATCTCACAAATATAACATCGCCGCCCCAAGATTGCTTCCATACTCCTGTGCAAGGGAAAGCGACGAGGATGTCCCTTCAGACTCGGGATGTAGGCGCGCCTCTTCTGAATGAAGAGCGCGTGAATGCTAACAGAAACGCTGCCTTTGCTGCGAAAAGAACCGCGTTCTACAACGCCAATTTCCAGAAACAACACTTAATCTAAAAGCTCAAGCGAGTAGGACGCCGCTTCTACGAAAAATTCCGGACGGCGTCACAACTCCATTCAGCTTATTCGTTCTGCCAAAGTTTCTTGTCATACTGGAATACACGAAGAATAACTTGGAGAATCAATTCCTTCCATCCAGTTCCTTCCGCTTATTAACCCGCAGTTATTTCGTTTCTTTGGGCTTGTAGGCATGGGCCAGTACCCAACCGAGTATGCCCACCGAACCACCGATTCCGATGAATGCAAAGATCGACATCAGGGTAACCGGATTGCCCTGGATCAGATTAATCACCAACACCACGAGCCCGATAAGGAGCACGAAGCAACCATATACACCGGCAAGCGTTCCCAGCATTTTTCCCTGGGCATGATCCATGCATTCTTCGTGGTCATCCGCCATAACCGGACGTTCCTGATTATCGATAAATTCCTGCAGTTCCTTAGCCCGTTCGTCTTGATGGTCTCTATAGAAAAATTTGGTACAATAGAAGAAGATCGGCTGGAAAACGACACAGAGAATGACGGGTAACATCTGGCCGAAATCACCCAGTTCCCGCGGGGACATATCCAGGCCAAAGGTCGTATTCGCCCACTCCGGTGTGAGCGTAAACTTGCAAAGCGAGGTGAAAATCAGACCGAACAAAGCCGTACCCCATGCCGCCCAGTCGGGCGTGCGTTTCACAAAGAACATCATGAGCAACGGGATAATGGTGGGTGTGGAAACCAGCGCCGTGAAATCCATCATCAGCTTGAAGAGCCCTGCCTTGGAATTGTTGAAGTACATCGCCATCGCCACGATGATGATCCCGAGCACCAGCGTGGTGATTTTGGAAGCAAGCATCTGCTCTTTACCTGACGCATTCTTGCGCAGAACCGGCTGATAGAAATTTTTCACAAAGATGCCGGCGTTGCGGTTCAGTCCGGTATCCATGGAAGAGATGGTTGCGGCAAACATGCCCGCAATCAACAACCCCATAAGCCCGACCGGAAGGGTTTCGAAAGCCATGACTACATAGGCGGTCTGCTCCGGATTTCCCATGCCAGGGAACACCGCCGCAAGATCCGGATACTTGATAGCCGCCACCAACGGAGGGATAAACCAGACCAACGGACCAACAATAAACAGTGCGGAAGCCATCCAGGCCGCCTTGCTGGCATTCTTACTATCCTTCGCGGTCAGATAGCGGGTGGCTTCCTGTGGATTATTAACGATCATAATGAATTTCAACAGGTTGGAAATCATCCAGATTGCCAATAGCCATCCATAGTTAAAATCGTTACCGAAGGCCAGATTCTCGACCGGCGACTGCCGGATGATTTCCGAAGGTCCACCGATCACATTCAACGAACCAATCGCCATGACCACCGCAATCCCCATCAGGATGACCATCTGCATAAAGTCCGAAGCCACCACGGCCCAGGAACCGCCCAAGGTGGAGTTGAACAGAACAATAATGGCGGTAATTACCATGATGTGCTCAACGCCAACCCAGGCCGGGAACATGGAACCGAAAACGGAATAAATAAAAATTGAAAGGCCATTGAGCCAGAGACCGGCAACAAAAACGCCGGTTGGAATGGATAGCCACGTATAGACTTGCTCCGTACCTGCACCAAACCGCTGGCGCACGCCCTGAATGGCGGTGATGACCCGCATCTGGCGGAATTTCCGCGCAAAATAGATTCCCGCAATAGCAAAACCGAGTGCATTACCCCAGAAAACAGACAATATGCGCAGGCCGTTCGAATAGACATCACTGGCAGCACCGGTGAATGTCCACGCACTGAATTGCATCATGAAGGCCGATGCGCCCGCCATCCACCACAGCATCTGACCACTGCCGCGAAAGTAATCGCTGGTATTCTTAATGAATTTCTTGGAAAGCCATCCAATGGAAAAGAGAAAGCCAAAGTAAAAAACCAACACCCCGATATCAATAACACTAATTTCGTTTTGCATAGATCATTCCTATTTAATCCCAACACGGGTAATGCAAATACATATAAAACGCTTTATCTCAGATGTCAAGTGAGCCTTTTCTATGACTCAGAATTTTATTAACGCGTGGATTCGCCGATAACCAGCTCCGGGCGGAACTTGATTGAAGGAACCTCCTGCTGATCCGCACCCTCAACCACCCGCAAGGCCATTTCCAAGGCCGCATAGCCCATATCATAGGCCGGTATTCGCATGGTGGTCAGCGGCCTCCAGGCAGAGAACGACGCATACGCACCATTGTAGCCCGCAAGCCCGATATCATCCGGAACATGGAGTTTTCTCCGATACAACAGCTTTGCAATGCTGTTCGCCAGGTCATCGTCGTAGGCAAATATGGCATCAGGCAAAGGTTTATCCAGCAACCATTCGTCAGGAATACGCTGATTCACTTCCAGCATTTCCTTCATCTGAATCGTTCGTACATCGGGTTCCAGACCGGCGGCGGCCATCGCCTTCTTATATCCGCCAAGACGGTCCAATGCACTGTAATGCATATCTTCGAGTTTTTGCCCCTCGGAATGCGTCCGCAACGCAAAGACAATGTTGCGGTATCCCCGCTCGATCAAATAGTCGGTCATAATCCGGCCACCGGCCTGATCATCGAGCCAGGCGGAGTTGTACTTATGCTGATCATTCACATAAACCACTGGCAGGCCGCTGTCCGTTAACTCATCATGAATCAACGATGATAAATGGTGATAACTGGCCACCACGAGTGCATCCAGGTTTTTTTCACGGAGCAACGAGGGCACCGTTTCCTGATAGTGCCCCTGCTCGTTTTCCAAACCCACCAGAATAACCCGGTATCCGTGCCGTTGAGCTGCATCACTGACCCCCATCAGGTATCCTTCAGGCGGACGCGTATAAACCCCCTTCTTTGCCACGAAGAAACCAATGTTATGAAATTTGTTCGACCGGACCGACCGAGCTCCGGCGTGCGGACGGAAACCGACTTTTCGCGCTGCTTCCTGAACACGCAACACCGTCTTCTCACTGACCTTGATGGTTGAATTCGGGTTCGGACTGAGAGCTTGTGACACTGCTCCCAAACTTAACCCGGCTTCATTTGCAACATCCTTAATTGTAACGCGTGCCATCATCCATCTCCTTTAGGCAGCCCATAAAAATCCGCCATTTCATAAAAATTTATTTATAGTATGCCGGACCAATCGGTGGCAATAAAATTTTATCTCCAACTCAACGTGTTTTTATTAAAAAATCATCAAATCGGGCAAAAGAATCGTTCATTGGTGCAAATTCCGGTGTTTGGCCGCCATGAAAGGTGGAAAAATAGAATGCATCAATCTCGCCCAGCTCTCCAATCCGTAAGCGCAGGCCCTTCAAATCGACCACCTTCTTCCCGTCAAGCCAGGCCTGTATGCGGCCATCCTTCCCGTCGGGAGCATTCAGCCTGATGCGCTGGCGGAACTCATACCACCTTCCCGTCTGCATCACCACGCCCTCGAAAGGATGCTGGTCCCCCCATTCGGACTTGTTATCAACATAATAGAGATAAAGTTCGGCCGATCCGCCCTCTCGCCACATAAAGCGTGCGCTCCATCCCTCTCCTTTGGTTGGATGAATACCCCCTGTGTATTTTTCGCCCCCGCTCGTTAATCCCGGCAGCTTTCCACCGAGCCGAAAATCAAACCCCTGCTCAAACATAACCTTGTAGGAAAGCTCATACTCATCCGCTGGAGGAAGGTTCAGCACAAAATGACTGCCGGTTTCCTGCGGCCCCACTCCGCCCTCGGGATAGGAAATACGAAGCACCTTGCCCTGCGAACCGTTTTCAACTACCGCGAGCTTGCCGTACAAATGTGCCCAACTGACATTTTTCCAATATTCGGAAAATTCGAGGTCGGCATAAATCATAGGCGCGAAACGCTCGAAATCCTCCTGCAACACCGCTTTTTCCGCCGCAATGCATCCATTCACACTGACCAGACAAACTAGGCTAATCATCCAATTGTTCATGCAAGTCTCCTTAAAAATGGTTTCCGCCCCATGCGCGGTTCAGGGCGCACCAGCCCAGACCGACCGGCCTACATGAGGCCTTTTATCGCGCATTTTATATAAATTATTTTATCCCGTTTCAACCTTTTTACGGTCCGTCCCTATCATCAAGCGCATCACGTTAATGGAAGAGCCGATCCGGCCCGATGTGTTTGATATTAAATCCCCACCCAGTATAAAAACTCAACCGACCTAGAAATCCCCCTTGGGAAACTCCGTGATGCGCAGCAAGGTGCTGCCCAATGGCTGGAGCGTGAGCGAAGCCTTGTTTTTGGTCTCAAGGGTTTCCGGGAACTCCGGAATTTCCTGATGATGGCTTAATTTCCAGTTCTTGACGTAGCGCCCCGGCACCTTAAGTTTGATCGGCGGGTTCTCCCACGGATACCCATCAATCGGCGTTTTGATCACCTTGATTTGTTCCGGCTTCAGGTTGGCGGAAAGGGCATAGCTCCAGGTGGAACGCGGCTGGAGCTGAATGGAAGGATACTCTTCCGAGCATTTCCCAACCCCTCCGTCGTCGGTCGTCAGCGTAGTTTTTGCTTTGATCGGAAGGGAGTAAACCAGCGGGCCATACTGTACGGCCATGCCCTGCCCGCGGTCGTTGATGACCGGAGCTGTTTCGAAGGTGATGGTAATGTAATCGCCGTTCTTAAACGTCCGGGCCAGTTTGGCATAGCTTGTATTTTCTATTCCGGCCAACACCTCTTTGCCGTTCAGACTCACGGTGTAGCGCTGGCTCCAGCCCGGAATGCGCATACGGAATTCGAGTTCCTCGGATTGCTCCATTTCAAAGTCGAAGCGGATAGAGTGTTCAAAAGGATAGTCGGTGGTCTGCTTGATTGAAAACGCGTCGCCGTTTTCCAATTCGAGATCAATCGTGCCGGGCACATAGAGCGCCGCCGTGATTTGACGGCCCTTCTGCAGCCAGGCACGTTTCAGGAAATCGGTAAACATGCGGTGGATGTTTCCGGCGCAGCATTCGGTGTCGTGGCCGGCGCGGTAGGTCATGCGCCCTTTGGTCATGTAGCCCCATCCGTCGTGATCATTCCAATGGCTGGTGCCGTCGGTGCTGATCATCAGATTGGGCGAACCGTAATATTGATATGCCTTGAAGTCCTTGGTGATCGAGCTGAGTCCCGCATTGTAGAACACCTTTTCCATACGATCGGCATAGATGGGATCATCGGTAGCACGCAGTGCCCATCCGGCGGTCCAGGCAAACTCGGTGGCATTACAGGTTTCGTGCGCGGCGGCGCTGCTCACGGGGCGGATCCCTTCGACCCCCGTCGTGAGTCCATCGGCCATCGCGCTGTAGCGCTCCATGGTCGCATACGCTTTTTTCAGCGCTTCCCGATACTGCTCGTCGCCGGTGTGCATATAGAGCACGGCCGGCAACTTGAGAAATTCGAGATAGGAAACCGCATGCCCGGTTGGAGCTTTTACAGCCAGCATGCCGGGCACCGTCAAGCAGTGGTTTTCGCCCTTCGCATTCATGTAGGCCGCATAGAGTTCCTCTGCCCGATTCAGGTAGGACTCATCGCCAGTGATTTCCGTAAGCGAACAGAGATGCTCTACATGTAGAGCCGTGCGCTCGTTGAATCCGCTCAGGTCCGCTATCGAAATCGACTGACCGGCCGGATAAACCGCATTGTAATGTCCTTCGATTGCGGCCAGCAGTTCAGGTTCCTGCGTATTGGCATATTCCTCAAACAGCATGCGCATCAGCACCACCATCGGCCAGGAATCGTTTTCAACATTCGCGGCACCCAGTCGTCCGCCGGCCTTTGGATTTTCCACCACCGCGTCAACGTTCGCCCGAACCCGCTCAAGCAGCGCATCCGAATTGAGCAGATAGCCGCAGCGCAGGGCACCTGTCAGATAGTAGGCCGTCTGTTCATAGGGCCACCAATCGGAACCACTGCCCGAAAATTCCCGGTCGCGTACATTCATTTCCTCGGTCCACATACCGGTATTGAACGGGAAACCGCTCTCTTCCGGATGGCCCGTCAGGCCGCTCTCCTGTCGTTGCAGGAATTCAAGTGCCCAACCGGAAGGTTCAAGATTTCCGGAAGGCAGGTCGTTCAGAAATCCGTCCCCTGCCGCACAGAGGGCGGACGTTAGAAAAACGCCGAAAATGGTTTTGTTCCGTGTATTCATCGTGATTCTCCCGGTTATTTAATATGGATGGTCTTGCGTACCCGGATGTCTGAAGACGAGGCGCCGACCTGCAGCTCGTACCCGCCGCTGTTGACGGTAAATCCGTCATTCCATTCGTCCCACCACCCCAGCGTTTCAATCTCCAGCGGAAGCTCAACCGTGACGGACTTGCCGGCCGGAATATGGATCCGTTTAAAGCCCTTGAGCTGACGCTTCGGCTGATAAACCGCTGAGTCCAGGTTGGAGACATAGAGCTGCACCACTTCATCGCCATCGCGTTTCCCGACATTGGAAACCTCAACGGAAACCATCAATGTTTCATCCTTCGCGCACTCGGATTTCGAGACCGCCACTTCGCCATACTCGAACGGGGAATAGCTCAGGCCGTGACCGAAGGGATAGACTACATTGTTGGTGGCAAACTGATAGGTGCGTCCCTTGTTGATCTCGTAGTTTTCGAAATCGGGCAGTTTCGTCACATCCGCATAAAAGCTGAGCGGCAGACGGCCGGACGGGTTGGCCACGCCCCCGATCAAATCGGCCAGCGCATAGCCGCCCTGCTGCCCGGGGAACCATTCCATCATGATGGCCGGCACCAGTTCGTCGAGTTCGCCCAGTTGCGGCGCGGTGCCTCCGGTGAGCACCACCAATAAATTCGGATAGATTTCAGCCAGTTCACGAATTTCCGTCATCTGTTCTTTCGGAATTTCCAGGCTTTGGAAATCGCGCGATTCGGTGCCCATGCTATGGGTCATCCCTCCGACATACACCATCAGCTCGCGTTGCGGGTTGCCGGGCTTTTGTTCCTCAAGCGGTTCGATCCATTTGAGACAGACACTGCTCTGATCGGACAGCTGCCGGTCATAATATTCCACTCGTAGCTCCACCGGCTTTCCGGCCGTCAGCTCCACCGGCTCGCTCAGCTGTTCGTGCTCGGCATAGTAACTCCAGATATCGAGAATCTTTTTCCCGTCAATATATACCCGTGCGCCATCATGGGCTTCGATGGCAAAGACGTGGGTACCGCTTCGATTCGGCGTCAACACACCGGTCCAGCGAACCGAGAAAACCGGCTGGGGCACATCGGGGTCGACGTTTTCAAGCGGCCGCGCCCACGTAAAATTCGGAGCTTCATCGATCCGTTGCGCCTTAACGCCGCCATCCAGTTTGTTGTCTTTAAAGTACTCCGCGTTCAACCCGGGGGTCGACGGATCGCCGGGCACATGGAGACTACGCCCGGGCACCGGTTGCAATGAACCCCCGAAAAGGGTCTGCACCTTATAGTCCCCGCCCAGCACCTCCGGCAGCCCGACCGCCGCGGAAACGGCAGTGTGCGTCGGCGTGCCGCTGTACCCCCCCAACGGAGCACTGTTCATATACGGGCCGCCAATGAGGATGCGATCATATTTTTCCGGTGTGGCGGGCAGCACGTTGTTTTCATTTTTCAACAGCACAATCCCTTCGCGCGCAATCTGACGAGCAATACCGACATGCTTTTCGCAGCCGATCACATCCTCGCTGATCTTGTTATACGGATTATCCTCATCAGAACGCAGCAGGCCCAGCTTGATGCGGGTGGCCAGGTTTTGCGCAATCGATTCGTCGAGCTCCTGTTGCGTCAACAGACCGGCCTTCACGGCCTCCAGCGCCCAGCCTCCATTGCTTCCACTCTGGATATGCACGCCGGCCTTGATCATGCCCGCCGATGCTTCAACCCCGTTCTTTGTGAAGTGGTGTTTTTGGGTGAGATGGCCCGGACAGCCGACATCGGTCACGACCGTGCCGCTGAAGCTCCATTCGTCGCGCAGCAGATCGGTCAGTAACCAGCGGTTGACGGTACAGGGCGTTCCGTTGATCCCGTTGTAGGCGGTCATGATCGACTCCACCTTGCCCTCTTCAACTCCCGCTCTGAACGCCGGAAGATAATACTCGCGCAAGGCGCGCTCGGAAATCGACGGCCGCGCACTGTACCGGTTATGCTCGGTGTTGTTAGCCACAAAGTGCTTGAGTGTTGAAACGGTCTTCAGCCATTCCGGGTTGTCGCCCTGCAAACCGGTCACAAAAGAAACGGCCAGTTTGGAAGCCAGCAACGGATCTTCGCCGTAGGTTTCCTCGGTGCGGCCCCAGCGCGGATCGCGCGCCATATTCACGGTCGGGCTCCATATGGTCAGGCCGCGATAGCGCTTCGCCGCGGTTTCCGGATCAGCGGCATGATGCATCGCACGGGCTTCGTCGCCAATGGCCACCGCCATTTCGTGGACCAATCCCGGGTTCCAGGTGGAGGCCATGCAGAGCGGAATGGGATAGGACGTCGCCTTGCCGGCGCGCGCCACGCCATGCAACGCTTCGTTCCACCAGTGGTGCCGCGGAATCCCGAGCCGTTCCACGGGCTTGCTGCCCATATCGATCAGGCCCGCCTTCTCTTCCGGTGTCATTTCCGCAACCACGGCCCGCGCCTGCTCCAATGCTTTCTGGTTCAGCTCCGAACGGTCCGGTGCCGCTACAGACTGCGACGCCTGCAACATCATGACAACTGTCAGTAATCCAAATTTAATACCCTTGTTCACCATCCTATCTCCCATTTAATTCAATCTGTGCAACGGTTAATTTTCTGACCTTCCAGGCATTGGAAGGTCGTCTGTTTATTCACCGGCATCCTCAAGGGGAATGACGATATTCCAGGTGTTTTTTCCGTCATCGAATCCGCCGCGGCCATCCATCACCGCAAAGGTGAGATGGGTCAGCTTTCCATCCTGAACCAAGCCCTGAACGCGTTCCAGCTGGCCCATTTGGCGCTCGGTTCCGTCGACCCACTTGACCATCTTTGTGTAAGCCGTCGGGTTCTCGTCGAGCGTCCAGGCCAGGCCATCCTGCGAATGGGCCAGAATACCGCCCTGAAAAACGCCACCCACTTTGCCGTGCTGATCTTTGGCCAGCATGTGATAGCCCGTTTCGTCCTGCCAGAGAAAGGGATCTTCCACGACGCCGAAACGTTCATCGCTGAAAATCGGCTCATCCATCACGACCGTATACGGACCGGTATAATGAGGGGCTTTGGCCACCCCGAGCAGCATACCGCCGTGGTAGGGAAATTCCTGGTTGTATTGGCGGGCCTTGAAGATCAACAACACGCTGCCGTCATCGTGAACGACCGGGGTCGGATTGGAAGTCAGGAAGCTGTAGAAGGTATCCGGCTTTACATCTAAAATGGGCTGATCCATGCGAGTCCACGGCCCGTTGGGACTCTTTGAGGTGGCGATACCGATCCGCTTGTTGCTGCGTCCGATAATCGAATAGTTGGACCCCAGAACCACTTCGTCCAAATGCTCCCGGGCATCGGCAAAGGGGTGGGTCGAGCCGGTATAAAAGAGGATGTAGGTATCCTCGTGTTTGAAAACCTTCGGATTGAACTGCGAACAGCCATCCCAGAACTGAGGACTGCGAGGCCCCAGGGCCACATCGCTGAATTCGTAGGGGCCTTCCGGTTGGTCGGCTGTGGCATGAACAATTTCCGAGGCCACCATCCAGCCGGGGTGAAACTTAATCCCCTTCGGCCAGCGGGAAACATACATGTGGTATTTCCCATCATCGCCTTTGATAATCGAGCTGCCCCAAACCCAGTAGTTGTCGTCCCGGTAGCCCCCCTCCACATGCACACGACCCAGGCTATGATAGATTTCGTTGCCTTGAACCTCCAGTGAATCATGCCTTACCATATAGGGGTTTGACTGCTCTTCAGGAGCTTTCGGTTGCGAGCTGCAAGCAGCACTCAGCAACAGACTCACGCTCAGCACGGAACACAGGTGAATGGAATTTGATGCTTTCATATTGGACATCGTTTTTCGCTCTTCCGTTTTTTATGAACTGTCTACTGGCAAGGGGATAGATATTCGCCTTCAATCGGCACGGGCAGGGCTGGCGAATCCTTCAGTTTCCAGGCATAGGAAAGGTGTTGATCGGGGCTCTGCATGTTGATGCGCGCCACCGCCTTGAGATAATACTTTTCGCCCGCTTCCAGATAGACCGGTTTAGACGACTGCCGCCACTGATAAAAATAATAGCCCTGCGGATTCCAGCTATAGACGCCGCATATCGACCGCATATTCTCCGGCGACTCATCCGTGCTCAGGGATAGCTCCGCTTGATTATGCGTAGAGACGTAAAATACATAATCTCCACTCACCGACGGATGCAGGTAGCCCTCGAAAAGCAGACCCACGTCGGCATGGTTTCCCTGGGTCAACTCAGCAAACCCATCGGTATCAAGTGCGGTGGCCTCCATTTCAAGATCCGGCTGTGCGGGAACCTTTTCCAAGGCCTGGAACTTTCCAAGGTCTGTTCCGTCCAGTCCTTCGGTCCAGGCCGAAACATGGAGTGAACCGGTACCGGTGCCGGCTTTCATACCGTTTACCACCACCGTTTCCATGGCGGCACCCCAGTGCCCGTTTTCATCGTAGGCGCGAACCGTTACGGCATGAAGATCCTGCTCGGTAAAGCAATGTGTAATCTCGCGCGTCGTGTAGTCAGTGGTTCCATCGCGATTCACATCCCACGCATAGCTGACGTGTCCTGACCCAGCCGCCGTCAGGGTCACCGGCTCGCCGATGGCGACACCGCTTTTGCGATCGGCCACAATTTCAACGGTCGGCGCGCTGCGTTTTCCCGGTTCGTCCAGCCCCTGTTCGAGCAGTTTCTGTCGCAGCATCGTCCATTCGCCTCCGCCATGCAGCCCGCATTCAGCGGCCGTGGCATCCTCGGCAAAGATATCATATAGCTCCGGCAGAAAGGCGGCGGTCCAAAGCATAGGATAGGATAAATGGCCGGGCTTAATACCACCGCGTCCATTGAGATTACCCGCCACCAGTTTTTTACCCTCAGCATTGCGCCCCAGATACATTCGGTAGCGGAAATTGTACGCCAACTCAAACGCTCGCGCATCCGTCATCACATCGGGATAGCGGCCGGAATAATAGGCCGTAGCGAATGGGGTGAAATCCAGAAAACTATAACCGGTCATTTCAGAGGCACTGCCCCAGCCCACATCGGTGCAGGCATACGGAAAGTCCAGCACGGGAACCAGCTTGCCGTTCTTGCGCAGATACGAACGTTTATAACCGGCGGCGGGATCGAGGATGAAGTCCACATAGGCCGCAGCAATCTTGTGATAGAGCGCGGCGCGCTCCGGGTTATCAAGCTCGCGATGCGTATCCTGCATGCGGTCATAGATTTCCTCCAGCGTGATGCACACATCGATGAAGGCGGCATAGCGGTTCCAGGGCATCGTGATGCGGGCGGTTTCGGGATCGACATACTGCTGAATAGAATCATCCACGGTTTTTTCGGCTTCGCGAATAAAGAACAAGGCCTTTTCCAGCTGGGTCATACCCGGTGTATTGCTCGGCTTGTTCCAAACATTGGAATGGGCGGTTACATAGTCGGCATAGAAAACCATTGGAATCAGCGGCGAGCCGTTAAGCAGCTCACTGGCAGCTGGCTGGCCATTGAAATAGTATCGGTTCAGCCACCCCGGCCAACCGGGCCGTTCGGAATCCGGCTTAAAGTCGGAATTGATTGCATTCCTTGGAATCAACGGATGTCGACAGTGCTTGCCGCCGTTACGATGTTCAAGAATGCTATCGGCCCATCGTTCGAGAATCCCACGCAACTCATCGTCCTGGCTCAGCATCAGGGTAAAATAGATCCCGCGCGCCCCCTGCTCGGCACCGAAGATAATCTTGTTATTGTTGTTGGAGGTCGGCAGCGGGAAGTTGCGGGCATAAGCCTTAAAGTCCTGTAGTTCCTTTTCAGTCATGGCACCGTATTGCCGCTCCAGCCTCAGCACGGGCAGCTCCTTGCCCTGTTTTTCCAATGCATTCTTCCGCAAACGGTCCAGATTCCAGTCGTAAAGCGTTTCGCTCAACGTTTCTTCCTGATAGGGATCTGCCACCGGCAATCTGGCGAGACCTCCTACCGGTTTTCCCACCTGCGCGGCGACTGCTGTTAGCGGTTCCTTTCCTAGCGATTTCAGAATCAGACCTAATGGAAGAACCGTTGATGTTCCTTCCGGCAGCAGCGTTTCGCCATACACATCGTGCCGCTGCCCGAAAACAAACCATGTGATTGTGTCGCCCGTGCTGCTGCGGACCAGCATAAGGGTTATCTTAACGGGCGCCTTGCCCATCGCACGTTTGATGCGATGCTGTTTCCCGTCCGGGGTCGAAAGCACCGTATGTCCTTTGATGGAAAAAATATATTCCCCTACCTTCAGGCCGAAGGTTTCATTGTTTTCTTTGGGCGTAATCTCGAAGGCATTGCGTTCAAACTCAACCGCAATGCCCTGACCCGGAGCCAATGTTGGAAGCGCGTTCACAGTTGCCGCATGCCCCTTAATGAGTTCGCGTAATTCCGGATGATGGTAAAGTTCAACGGTCGGAGATTGCTTGAGGGGGGTCACGTTTCCAGATGCCAGATTAATGCGATAGGCCGGAGCCGACGGCTCGGCGGCCAGCACGCCTAGATCCGCCTCGTACATCGTGCGCCATCGCGGGGACTTTAGCAGGAGCGTCACCCCTTTGAGTTTTTTTGCATCCGTTGTTCGAATAACGACATCGGTCGCCTTTGGATTCATGAGCAACCGGAACGAAACCGCTTTATCTTTTGTGTCGAGTGCCGTGGCCGGATCCCCATCAAACAATGAAGGATCGCCATCGACAAATCCTGCAGGCGAACGCAGGTTGAGTGGTATCGGCCGCTCTCCATCATAAAGCAGGATATCCTGCAACACACCTTTTGGGAAACCCCTGGGCGCACTGAGAGCTCCATAATATACCCGGTCCGGCTTAGCCGGAGCCGGCCGCGCCATCTGCGGCAACGGCCGAGGCTCGTGATTTCCAAAACAGATAAACGGCACCGCAAAGATGAATGCCAACTGGACACCCGACATTATTTTAGTCAAACGCATCATAATCCTTTTTTTATTTACTTTGATTACGATGCAATGGCCCCAGGATGGACACACTATTCTTTAAGATCGCCGAAACAGAGCGTATTCCAGTAATCGTTGTAGTATCCGGGGTTTTCGATGCGGGTCTGATCGATTACTTTTCTGGTGTATGGCATAGGCATTTTTTTACGATCATGATAGTGGTGATAGACCAGTTCGTAGAGTGGCCGGAACCGGCCGCGATACTTATCGGATGGTGCCATAGCCTTGTCATGCGCATTGCCGTCCCCGACCGGCGAGGGATAAACTTCGAACGGCACATGGTCATCGCCCAGATTGTAGCGCGCCAGATACTCGACACATGTACCGATCGACACATCTTCGTAATCATAAAGATCGATACCCTGGTTCCATGCGATCTCGCAGGCGCGGGCGAGAAAGTCCAGCCCCATCTGGGCATGGTCCTGGTCGCGGCCGGTTTCCTGGCACTGCCCGCTGGGCAGCAGATAGTTCGTCAACCGTGCGTTGCTATCACCGCTCTTCAACCACTCGATGTTTTCATCGAACAATTCGCGGTCATCCAGGAATACGGCAATCGCCATCGTGCTCCAGGTGACCGACGCATCCCAGTTGCCGTTGTAAGTATTCGGCCGCGGTTCCATAGCCGGCAGAATCACATCGCGCAACCACTGCTCAAACTGAATTTGCTCCTCCTTGGGCCATGGAGCCCCGGAATAACGCAGTAGCTCGGCGGCCTGTGCCCAGTAGCCACTATGGATCCCCATGATCAGACGCGTGTGCAGATGCTCGTCGTCCGGTTTGGACCGGATGGATGTCAGGGTTGACGACCAATGGTTCATTACTCTGATCGCCTTCTTCGCATCGGACGCCTTTCCCGTCACGATCCACTGCAGCGCATAGCTGTTCACAATGGCCGCGGCAGTTTTGAAATGAAGGTTGTCCGGGCCGAGTATTTCGGTCGGTGCTTTCCACGGGTCGCCGCCCCACCCAGTCTTCCCTCGCGGATGCCTGAGCATGTCTTTCCAGGCATTGGAACGCAACTCATGACCCTGTTCCAAATCCAGTTTCATAGCATCGAGCATGGCCTTGGATTGAAGAATGCCTGGGTGGCGCAAGCCCGACGAGGGCGAAACTGTTTCCCGCACCTTTACGGGAACCGTTGTGGTACAGGACGAAGTCAGGGCCACCAAGACCAATGTGAGGACGGCATACGAACATCCGTTTTTTTTCATATCAGTTCCAGTGCGGGTGTTCCGGCAGAGCGGCATCAAATTCTTCGATCAGCATCTGCTGATACTCGCCGCCAAAGGTGCCGGCGAAGAATTTATCAAGACCCTCTTCGAACAGGCGCTTCCATGAGGCTTCCTCATTGCCGGGAACAATCGGGTAAAAGAACGCATTGTTATCCATGGCGGCCTTATAGTCGCCGGGGGCGTCGCCCACCTTGAGGATCTTATCGGCGTCATAGCCCTTGCCCGTGGTGGCATAGTGAATATGCTCGGACTTGGTGCCGTGCTCCTGTCCGGCGATCAGATTGACGTAGGGCGTCATACCGTTTTCCTCCCACTCGCGCTCAAGCGCTTCGAGCGGGGTTTGGGAAACCACAATCATGTCGGCCTTTTCATTGCCTGCTTTGAGCACATCCATCACATGCGGGAACGGCGCCACGCCGGAAACTATATCAGCGACACGGGCATTGACTTCCAGGCTCCAGTCAAGCATACGCTGGAGTTCTTCGTTGCCGGAATTTTCGACTTCGATTTGCAGCGCTGGATTGCCCAGTTTGGTTTCGCGTTTGATCCAGGCATCAAGTTCCTTGAGTTCCAAGGGTTGGAAACCGCGCGCCTGAACATCCTTGCGCTCCTTGAGCAAGTCGCGGAAATGCTGGATGGCGAAGAAGCGATTGCAGCCGCGAGTCTTGCTGTAGAGGTTGACGAAGTCCCAGACTTCGCGGGCCGCCTTACTGACGGGCTGGCACTGCATGTGTTTGATCACCGCGGGGCAGAAACATTCCTTGTGCTTGAGTTCCATGGTATCGAACACGCAGCCATCGCTATCGAATCCAATAAAGTATTCGTTTTCTTTCGGGAGCGCCTTGAGTTGGGCAACATAGTCCATGATGAAGATCCTTTTCTTTAGCTATTGAAGATGAGGCCAGCCGGCCTTGAGTTCTTTCGACAGTTTTTTAACGACGCCCTTATATTCAGGATGCCCTGCCACATTGTTATTTTCGTCGGGGTCGACCTTGTGGTCGTAAAGCATACTGGAAATTTTTTCGCCTGCGGTGTTCCGCCATTCTGTGTAGAGATAACGTGCAGTACGGATTGAATCGCCTTTCCCGTACCGACCGAACACCGCCTTTTTCCAATCCTTGGAAGGATCGTCCAGCAGCGGCACAAAGCTCGTGCCTTCGAGATGCGCAGGCTTATCGATTCCTGCCAGATCGCAGACCGTTGGATAGAGGTCGACAAACTCGACCAGCGCGGCCGTATTTCGGGTCGATTTGCCCGGCACGCGGACAATCAACGGAGCCTGAAGCGCCGTGTTGAAGTTGGCGTGCTTGCACCAAAGCGTGTGTTCACCCAGTTGCCAACCGTGGTCGCCCCATAGAATCACAATCGTGTCATCCCACATTTCCAGTTCTTCCAAGGCCTGGAAAATGCGGCCGATCATCGCATCGGAAAAGGTGGTGCAGGCGCGATAGCCGCGAATCATGTTCAGCGCCATCTCCTCGGGAAGCGGGCCGGACTTCGGCACGCCGTAATAACCGCGCAGCTCGTTAAAATTGTGGATGGCTTCGTTCGGTGCGTTGGTCGGAACAAAGAAATTTACCGGCAGGACGATGGAGTCGGCCGGATAGAGGTCCCAGTATTTTTTCGGACAGTTGAATGGCAGGTGCGGTTTGGTGAATCCCGCAGTGATGAAAACCGGCTCGCCCGTCGCTTTCGCACGCTTGAGTTCCTCAATGGCCTTGGCGGCGACCTTGGCCCCCTGATACGACTCGTCCGGTTCGTCCGCCGCTTCATACGGCCAGCCCTTGATACTCATGCCGTTTTCACTTTTGGCGGTCTTCAGTATCTCAAGGTTTTCCTCAGTGAAGTATTGGCAGAATTCCTTCGGCCGGAAGATTTCATCCCACGATGCTTCGTTGTCGCTTTTGTGATGATAAATTTTACCGTTATTGATGGTGCGGTAGCCCGCCTTCTTCAACGTGGCCGCTAGATCGGGGATACCGGCGGCATCTTCATCGGCCCGCGAATAATAGATATTAAAGCGCTCGGGCGTCGGCCGCAAACCGCTCATTAGACTGGCGCGCGATGCACCGCAAACCGGATAGTTGCAATAGGCTTTTTCAAAGAGCACCCCTTCATCCGCCAGACGGTCGATGTTGGGTGTGATCATGTAATTCTGCCCATAGCACCCCAGCTCCGGACGCAGGTCATCGACGGAAATGAACAGAATATTGGGTCGCTGATCCGCACCTTGCGCCGTTACGAAGCCGAAGAGCACACTCAAAAGTGCCAACATCGGAAATGGTTTAATTTTATTCATCATCATGTTTTATCCTACCTATCGGTTATCTGGGCGTAACGGTATGCGTCTTTTTGTATTCGGTGCGTTGGTTATTCAGATCGTCCGACCCGTTTTGACACATCGTTCGTAACTCAGAGAGGAGATCCGAGCCTTCATACTCGCCTATTAGGTTCACCCTTTCTCCGGGGTCGTCTTCCAAATCAAACAGCTGTTCAAAGTCGGGGGTTCTTCCTCTGAAATCTGTGTCTTTTTCCGTGTAGGGATCAACCCCGTCAACCATCCGGATATATTTCCATTGTCCCGTTCGGATTCCTTCGGAAAACGGGGTATCGCGGCCGGTATACAGATTTTCAAGGAAGATGGATTCCCGCCACGGCGCATGCTCGTCGACGATCAACGGGCGCAGGCTTTTTCCAGTCATTTCAGACGGTTGGTCTACCCCGGCATAGTCCAGAATGGTACTGGTGATATCCAGGCTTGAAATGAGCGCCTTGATATTCCGACCCCGTTTCCCTTCGGGCATATGCGGGTCGTATACAAAACAGGGAAATTTTGCGGTCAGGTCATACAGCAGCGCCTTTCCTCCCATGCCGTATTCCCCCATCAGCAAACCATGGTCACTGGCAAAAATGATCACCGTGTTTTTATCCAGCCCTTTTTTCTTCAACGTTTCAACCATATCACCAATCACCAGGTCCAGTCCCGTGATCTGCTGGTAATACCGGATGTGATGTTCCCGACAGGCCTCAACGGTATAATCGTACGGATAGATCTTGTCTTTACGTCCCTGCTCCTGATCCATCAGCGCCTTCGGAATATATTGATATGGATCCGTTGCGGTTTCCTTCGGAATTCCAACCCCCTGATCGCGGTACAGGTAGCCATAGACCGAATGACCTTTCAGCTTTGGATTTTCGCACGCCCGCTTTTCCCAATCATGCATGGAAAACATTTGCGATCCGTGTGGCACCGAAAAACTCACCGACAGGCAGAACGGCTTATCCGCAGGAGCCTGATCCAGGAATTGCGTAATGCTCTCGCCCATCACCGGGGTAATAATGTCCTCTCCGGAATCGTGGTAGCTTTTACAGTTTTCCTTTGTCTTAGGGAAAAAATTCGCCCACCCATCGTGGCCGCGCCAGAAGTCGAACCGTTTATCCGCCAACCCTCTGAACGTGTAGTACTCGACCCCGAACTTTCCGATGAAGCCCGTGAAGTATCCATTCCGCTTCAATACAGCGGGATAGGTCTGCTCCCATTGCTCTTCGTTGAGCTTATAGCTGGAAGAGAATCCAACGCCGTTCACCCGCTCATGCATTCCTGTAAAAAATGACACCCTGCTCGGTGCACAGGTCGGTTCGGCAATATAGGCATTGCTGAAACGCACTCCGTTTTTAATAAGTTTGTCTACGTTGGGCGTCTTAACGAATTCATGCCCCATGAAACCGAATGAATTGTCCCGCTGGTCATCGGTCAGCAGGAAAATAATATTCGGCTTTCCGGCGGCATGAGCTGAAACAGAAACCAGAGCCAGCAGCACCATCAGCACCGTGTATTTTCCAGGCATTGGAAACTCCTTAGTAGGCAACGTTGCCTTCGATATGGCCAAAGTCGACTTTCAAGCTACGCCCATCATTCAGCTCGACCTCTGCTCCGAGCGGCTGTCCGCTCTTGAACCAGGAAACCGTTTTATAGCTCTTTACGACAGAGAGTTCCTCGTCAGTCCACGGGGTATCGTCGGTCTTCTGCAGCATCAGGGTAACCAGCAGCGGCATGCCCTGATAGTGCTCTTCGCGGCGACGCTTGGCGAAAATGACGGTGCTGTCGGCGGCTTCCGGATGTTTTCCGGTGTGAACCAGGTGGTCGAGCCCGTCCCAGCCAGCCAGTGCAACCATAGCAACCTGACGGCCCGGGATGGAGGCGGTCAGACATTCGCAACCGTTCACCGTACGCTTCTCAACCTTGGCAGCCAACCCATCGATGTGCGGCAGGCCGTAATGGCCGAGCGACACTTCGTGACGGGTGGAGAGACGCTGCCGATCCACGCGCAGCAGTCCGCCCGGCACCACGATGTCGGCGAGATCGAAACGGCCCGGCACATCGTGATGGGCTTTAACTTCCACATGGCGGTAAACAACGCCATCGCGCTCGCCGGCTGTACCCACGCTGTAGGGCAGCAGGAAATCTTCCGGATAGTCGAGCTCAACCGCGCAGTACTGCTGCGGAACGGCGCCATCGGTGTTATCGTCTTCCCACGGGAAGTCGGAGTTGAACGCCAGACGGCTGTAGTATGGAGGCAGGTTATTATAGCCTTCCGACGATTTAATCTTACCCATCTGAACGGTACTGGTTCCGGTTTTGCCGTCGGCCGTGATGGTCAGGCCGGGCCCCGGCAGGGTTACGGTCTTGAAGCCGTCGTCGATTTCGTCCCACTCGCCGTTATTTTCGGTGGCGGTCCAGAACGGGCTGTCTTCCGGCAGCGTGAGGCAGACAAAGGCCTTGGCCATCCAGAACGGGCTGGCGGCGCAGCTGTAGAACTGCACCATCGGATCCCAAGGACCGTAGTAGCCGAGACAGGGAACGCCTTCGTCGGTGTAGAAATCATCACGCCCCACAAACTGCATTAGATTGGCCGAAGCAATACGGCGCATCCAGCCGAAGTCGACCGGCGAATCTTTCACCATCGCGGAGGTGCCAAGCGCGGCGCTGGCGGCGAAACGGTAAATGATGGAACGGCCGTACATGATCTGATGGCCCTCGCGGCTGAACATTAGCGGATAGGTCTGCATGAATTCGGCATGGCGCTGATCAATGATCTTTGCCAGTTCCGGCTCGTGCTCATTGCCGTACCATTTGCACCAGATCGGCGCGTAGAAATGGAATCCCCACGGGGTGTAATAATCAAAGCCGAGATCCCGATACCATCCGTCGCCGCAGTACAGAGCCATGATGTGCTGCAGATGATCCTGCAACAGGCCATCATCGACTTCATAGCCGTTGACGCGCAGGAAGGTCAGCAGCATGACGTTAAAGAAGCGCCAGTTGTGCGAAAGGGTTTTGCTATGCGCATAGTCGCTGAGGAAGGCGGCAATCTGATCTTTTTCCTCCTGGGTGTATTTGTCCCAGATCTGTTCCTTGGAGTTCATCAGGCTGATGGCCAGCGCGGCACCTTCGCAGGTATGCTGATACCAGCCGGGGCCATACTCTTCGATCAATTCACTGGTGGTGCCAAGATAGCGCTCGGACGTTTTGTCGGTGGCCAGCAGCAACTGGTGCGCGTAGTAGTCGGCCACGTTGTAGCCGTTGCACTCCAGATCCGGTTTCGCGCTAATCAGCGGCGCGGCCAGCAGGAAAGTGCGTGACAGCCCCTCGTATTCTTCGGCCTTGAAGCGCCAGGCCGGATCGTCGGCCTTCGGATAAATCACATCGCTCTGCTTGGGCAGAACAATCGGGTCGTCCATGGTCGGAATGTGTTTAAAGATTCCTTCCAGCAGATAGGTGCCTGCATCAATCCAGTGTTGGCGGGTCATGCCGGTTTCGGGACTCAGGGTATAGTCGGGGTTCTGAATTTGATAGGCCATTATGAAACCTTCCTTTTGAAAAAATGAGCAAGGGAACCGATTCCTGGTTCCCTTGCTTATGGATCGTTCTATTTACGCAGTAACCAGTTCCTCTGCGACTTCGGTCCGACCAGCGTATGCCTGGAAGTTACTGACCGGCATGGAGCCTGTGGCCTGCTTCTTTCCATAGAGAACTTCGGCGACTTCCTTGAGGGACTCGCCCATCAGGCTCCAGCAGTTCACCACGGTGCCGGCTGTTGCCGGAGCACCTTCGGCATATGGATCGTTGGTTACCACAACGACTTTGTTGCCTTCGGCGATCAGGCGCTCAACGAGCTTGGTATTCGCCTGGTTGCCGGCATGACGCCAGAAAAAGTTCGTGACTACAACAACGTCCGCCTCGTTCTTCGCCAAGTCGCAAAGGAAGTCGACTTCCTCGTCGGATGGGATGAACGTGCAGTCAGAGTTGATGACGTTGTCGGAATGCTTCAGGACTTCCGCGTTCAGGCGCCAGTGACCCTGATAGACATCATTCGGCGTAAACTCAGCCATCTTCAGTTGTTCAATGATCAGAACTTTTTTATCCTGGCTCAGTGGCAGCAGGCATTCTTCATCGCGCATCAGAGTCAGCGATTTTTCTGCAGATTGCTGGGCAACATTGAGGATTTCGTCACTGCGAACAGCCGCACTAGCCGCCGGAGCATCAACCTGGGCATTTTCGAAAAGGCCCTGGTCATACTTGGCTTCGAGCACCTTGCGAACGGATCCTTCCAGCAGGTCCATGGTGACTTCGTTGGAGCGAACGGCGTCGAGCATGCGGTAGTAAACCTGCTCGCGGGTTTCATCATCGGACTTGCAGAGCATGAGGTTAACACCGGCTTTCAGCGCCATCACACAGGCGTTCGGCAGGCCGTAACGGTTGACGATTGCGCCCATGCCCATCGCGTCGGAGGTGATTACCCCATCAAACCCAAGCTCGTTGCGCAGGATATCCGTGACGAGCACCTTGGAGAGCGTGGCCGGCAGATCTTCGCCCACCACCAGCGGATAGGCACTGTGACAGGTCATTACCCCCTTCAGGCAGCCTTTTTCGATCATGCGTTTATAAGGACGCAGCTCGACGTCGAGCAGACGCTCTTTGTCCACTTCGATCTGTTCGAGTTCGTAGTGCGCATCGGTGGAGGAATCGCCGCGGCCCGGATAGTGCTTGGCCATCGGGATGATGCCGCCGGCGATCAGACCTTCAGAAAACGCGGAAACGAATTCAGAAACTTTTTCCGGATCATCGGAGAAACCGCGGAAACGGATTTCCGGATTGGCCGCGTTGACGTTGATGTCGCAAACCGGCGAGTGCAGCATGGTGATACCCACCGCACGGAGCTGTTTACCAATCGATTCACCCACTTGCTTAGTCAGTTCCAGATCACCGGTAGCAGCCAGGCCCATCAGAGCCGGGTAACCGGGCATACCGCCAAACTGGTAGTCGTTGGTGCAGGCTCCTTCGTTATCGGTGCAGATGTTAAGCGGAATGCCGGCCGGTGTGCTGGTTGCAATCTGCTGAAGCTCGTTGATGCGCTCCGCATATTCGGAGGGCATAATGTAGTTGCCCGGCGTTTTTGCCGTGAAGTAGGTCTTCGGCATATCGGTGTAGCCTTCCGGCTTCACATAGTCCGTATCCGCCAGCGTCTTGCCGTAGTAGGTGGACCGGGCGGATTCAGCCGTGTAGGGTTCGATGCGCAACCCACCGACATGCAGTTTTTCAATCAGCGCTTTGACCGACGGGGTAACGATTGATCCACGCCAGGAGAATGTAAAACACTGGCCTACTTTTTCTTCCACCGTCATTTTTTTCAGTAGGTCGTCGATGAATTCGTTACGTTTCGCTTGTTCGCTCATATTTTTGTCCTTTGTATCTAATTTAATTATTGTTTCCCCAGCAAGAGATGCCTCTATTTCCACTCAGCGTAGAAGTCCTGAAGAATCCTGAACGCTAATTTTTTTTCTGTCTTTTCCGGGTTCAGCAGCCCCTTGCGGTTATAAAATGATTGCTGGTAGCGATTGGTTCTACGCGGGCAGCGGAAATCGTAGAGAATCCAGGGACTGAAGCCGGCCATGTAGTCGATCTTGCGGACCGTTTCGACCTGTTGGATATAGACGTTTTCCTGATACTCTTCCGTCCACAGTTCATCCTTAGTTCCATGCTCGCCATAGGGAGCATCTGCACCGCATTCGGTGATGACCACGGGTTTGTCCGACTTCGAGTTTTCGAACAGCTTGATCAGTTTCTCAAAATGAGGGTCATACCAACCGAAGTATTCGTTGATGCCCATCACATCCAGATATTCCGTCAGACGGTCCTCGATCTTCAATTCCGACTTATTCCAAAGGCAGGCTGCTGAAATCAGGCGGCTCGAATCCATATCTTTCGCCTTGATCGCCAGCTTACTCATAAACGACAGGCGTTCATCGGAATCGGCGTTCTCATTACCGACCGACCACATGATGACCGACGCTCGGTTTATATCGCGTTTGATCATTTCACACAGCTGGTTTTCCGCATCGGAATATGTATCCGGATTGGTAAAGGCGATAGACCAGTAAACCGGAATTTCTTCCCAAAGCAACATGCCGATCTCATCCGCAATACGTGCCGCTTTTTCGGTGTGAGGATAATGCGCAAGGCGCATATAGTTGGCATTCATCTCCTTTGCCAGAGCAAAGTTTTCGCGGATTTCGGCTTCGGTCATGGTCTTTCCGCCGATGACGCTCTCTTCGTGAGCAGAAATACCTTTCAGTTTAATCGACTTTCCATTCAGCAAGATCTCGGTGCCGCGAGTGGCGATCTCACGGAAGCCTATTTTCTCGGTCAGGGTATCGGTGGCGTAGCGGATGACCACATCGTACAATTTAGGGCTGTCGACATCCCACAGCTCCGGCTCCGCATCGAGCACCATGCTTCCTTCGCCTTCTGTAATTTCCAATGATTGGAAAATGCCGAGCTCCTCAATCTCAAAAGAAGCGGTCCCGCTCTGCTCCGGGCCTTCTACCGAAACCTTCACATCAATTTTCTTAAAGCCGGAGCCCTTCTTCAGGCCAACAAATGTATCCGCGATGAATGTTTTCGGTAGACGGATCAGGCCGATGTCGCGATAGAGCCCGCCATAGTTAAACCAGTCTGTATTCTGCATCGGCACCTGCGTGGGCTTTCGGTCATTATTGGTGACCAGCAAAATGCGATTCGTTTCGTTGCCGATATCTTTATTCAGGAAATCGGTCACATCCACAAACATCGGGGTGGATCCACCGAGGTGGCGACCGACAAACTGGCGGTTGATAAAGATCAGGGCCTCATAGTTGACCGCTCCCACCTTCAGATAGACCCGTTCATTCCCTTCTTCTTCATAATAGGGAAATTCGCGGGTGTAGACGGCCGGGCCCTCGTACCAGAAGTATTCCGGCTTCTGCAGGTTGATGCAGGATGGGACCGTTGTTAGCTCCCAGTCCTTGAAGTTATAATCAACCGGAACGAATGCACCTTGCTTATCGCGGTTTTCTTCCTGCCACCACTTGCCGCGAAGGCAGGTGTCGTAAGGATCGATCGTAAAACTCCACTGCCCATTCAGAAGCTCAATCGTTCGGCCGAAATCATTAATCAGCGACTCACTGGTAATGAGGTTTTCCCGAAACGGTTCGAGATAGGCCTCGTTATGGATCATATCTACAAAATTCTTTGGTTTGTTCATCATCTGCCTTGTCAAAAATTCATTATATGCATCAATCGCCGATTGCTTAATAAAGCGATTTATTTATGTTTATTAGCAGAGCCGTGATAATGCAAGTGTTTTTTCATGCTTAATGATTCATTTTATCCTAACAGGCATCACCGTCCCCATTAGGGCAAGGCCTTAAAACCGAAGAACAGACGTTCCTTCCCTTTCAAACGAAAAAAGTAGTCCTCCCAAGCATGTGTTCAAAGGAACGATAAAAACGCCTAGTAACCTCGGGGAAATGTAGTCTTGGCATTATATTTGAACAAGCGAGCCTCAACCACTTCGCGCGGCATGGGATATTGGCTGAAACGTCCTAACTGCCCCTCAATCAACTGCGCATCCCACACTTCCAGTTGGTAGTCCATGAAGTCGGCATAGGCCTTGTCTGAACCATATTTTCCAATATAGCGGCCGTATTCAGGAACATAATGAAGGTGCCAGCTGGGAAATACGGAGGGATCTTTTCCCGGGACATTGGGACCAATATCCCGTTGCATACCGCCGGTTTCCATATTGAATGCAGAGATGAGCAGCATGGTGGCCATTTTCGTCTTAAAGTCCTCGGTCAGGATCGTTGGGTCGAGTTCCAGCACACTGTCGATCGCCTCGACATCCATCTGGATATGCGCAAAGTCCTCGGTGTTCTCGCGATCATACGCATAGGCCCAGATTACATAGGGGCCATAGGGGCTCGTGAAAACCTGTTGCGTTTCATCCCACGGCATACTCACCCGCTTGCAGGCTCGGAGCCGATCGCCCGTCAACAGGCACTCGCCCTGAAAGAAGGCCGCGATCTCTTTCGCCATGCGGTCGTTTTTTTCCGACCATTCGCCATATTCAGCCGAATCCAACGCGATGGCCGCATCCGATGCAGCCATTAAAAAATGCAAATAATAGAGGAACCTATTGATCGCCATCCCGTCGCCTTCCAGCCACTTTCCATTCTGATACTCACCTTTCTTCAGATGCCCTTCGGTTACCTGTATCACTCGCGGCATCCAGGATTGCGCCTTTTCCAGATAAGTTTCCCTGCCCATCATTGCCGGAGCCGTTTTTTTCTGTAGCTTCGGCGATTTCATAATTTCGATAATGACTTCACAGACACCGGAAAAACCACGACCTAATCCAAGCGTGCCGTTGTTGGCAATAACCTCATCAAAATATGCCGCTTCATCGCGATCATTGCGATAGTCACTCATCACATAATCGGCCTCAACCATGGCACATTCCAGATTCCGAAGATCGCCGGTGGCTCGATAGCGTAGGACGTTTTTATAGACCGCATAGCCATCATAAAACAGTTCAGCGCCTTTTTCCTTCTTGCGACTTTTTGTATCAATCCGTTCACGGGTCTTTTCCCAGCTGATATCACGTTCCGGGTCTCCGTAGAGCAACAGCTTGAGAATTTCCAGCTCGCGTTTCGCAGGGGCTTTCTTGAAGTTTTTATGAACCAACAGGCGCAGCTCCTGCTGCAGCTCAAACAGTTCCCGGCCGGAATAACCATCGCCCATATGAGTGTCATTTTTTGCAACACCTTCATAGGAAGCCTTCTTAACGGCCAGAATACGTTGTGAAAGACTCAAGTTAAGCCGGGGTTTTCGAAAATCCGCATAATAGCATTCGATGTCCGCCACCTGCCTGAAAGCGATGCCGGCCAGCTCAAAGTCGATGGCGGCCACTCGCTCGCGGGTTCCATAGGTGTTGCAGAACAGATATGCGTGCGTGACGCGATCAACCGGGCATAAAAAATAATCCAGCGGAATCATGCAGTTATAAAATCCATCCGCATCCTTCCCAGAGACGGTGTATTGAGAAAGGTTCACCGATTCCGAAAAGTCGTCCGAGCCCGTTTTCTGCAGTCGCAGATGCATTTCCTTAAACTGCTCGACGGCACCATCCAATCGAAATTTCAGATGGAGCAGGTTAAAGTTGGTCTGCTCAACGCCGTCTTCACCCAGGCGAATGGCCGGGGCATAGACCCCTGCCCCGCGATAGGAAAAGGTGATATGATTCCTTCCATTGACCGGATCAACGCCCTTTTCAATTCCGACCTCACCGATCAGCGTGTTAAAGCGATCATAATGAATCACCGTTCCATCGGCATCCAATGCGCAATCATCCGCAAAGCCGCTCATTCCGAATACGCCGCATTGAATCACCAGTACAGCTATCAACGGTTGAATTGGTTTCATTTTGAATCTCGTCATCTTTACTCCACTTCGATTGCAAAGGAGACTGCAGAAACATCGGGCGCCTTCGAGGGCATGACGACATGCAGGCCGTCGGCCGCAAGCGACCACTCGAGCTTTTCATCACAACCAAGCATTCGAACCGCTTTGACGCTCGATGCATCCTCGGCAAAAGCTTCGAACACGCTGGTTTCGCCGGCGCCCGGCCAACCAAGGATCATGGCATAGACCGTCTGACCATCCTTGCTGCGGGTGTAGCGGATGTCCTTGGCGGTATACTTCAGCTTCAGGAATTTCTTGGCATCGGCAAAGCCGCCGGAGGGCTCGGCGGTCGGTCCTTCGGCAGAAATTGTCCAGGGCCGTGTTTCGTAGATCGCCTCGCCGTTCATCTTTAACCATTCACCGAGTTCGTTCATCACCGCACGCTGGTCATCGGGAATCACGCCGTCGGCGCGCGGGGAAACGTTCAGCAGCATGATGCCGTTCTTGGCAACGGTATCGATCAGCGAGTGGATCACCTGGCTGACCGGCTTGACCTTCAGCCCGCTGGTATAGGACCAGCTACCGGTGCTGATGGTATCGTCCGTCATCCAGACTTCCGGCAGCGCTTTCGGCTCGCGCGATTTTTCATGGTCGTTCACCGTAAACTCAACCGGCAGATCCTTCTGCTTGCGCACAATAACCACGTCCTTGTTCCATTTTTCGGCGGCATTGAGATAGGTCGCGCAGAATTCCTGGCGGGTATGTTCCGGAATAGAATCGAGCCACGAGTCGAACCAGATGATGTCGGGCTGATACTGGCTGATCACTTCCTTGAGCTTGGCCAGCCAGATTTCCTCGACCCACTGCTCTTCCGGCATATTGCCATACAGTTTTTGTAACTCCGGATCACCGGACGACGGCGGCATCCCCTCAATATTCGTATAGTGGCTGTTCCAGTGTGGATTCCCTTTGTACTCTCCTCCGACCTTAAGGTCATCCATATGCGCTGGCTCCACAACTGCCGGATAGCGCTGGAGATTACGGGCGTGGTGGAAGGTGGCGATGGTTTTTACGTCACGCTTTTCCAATGATTGGAAAAGTTCCCCCAGCACATCGCGCTTCGGCCCGCGCTCGGCCGCATTCCACGGGGTCGCTTTGCTTGCCCACATGGCAAACCCATCGTGGTGTTCAGCGACCGGACCGGCAAAACGCGCGCCGGTGGCCACGAATAGGTCAGCCCACTCTTCGGGGTCAAAATGCTCCGCCTTAAACATCGGCACAAAGTCATGGTAGCCAAACTCCGACGGATGACCGTACGTCTTTTTGTGATAGTCGTAGACCCCGTCACCAGGACGATGCATGCCCCACGGATACCACTCCGTGCGATAGGCCGGAACGGAATAAACGCCCCAGTGGAAATAGATCCCCAGCTTGGCATCCTGAAACCATTCCGGCGCCGCTTCGTGCACTGCCATGGATTCCCAGGTTTCTTCATATTTGGTTGTCGAACACCCCTGCACCAGGAATGCCGCAATCACCACAGCACCAACATATTTGACCGGGTTCATATTAAAGTTCTACCTTGATGACATCTGCATATTTAGTCTGCATTTCATTCGCCACGGAAATGCTCAGCACACCGTTCCCATACTCAAATGGAAGGGCTTGGTCGTTGTGCAACATCAGTACCTGTTTCGGTTTTGAGACGCCGGTGAACTCGATGGTTTCCGGGCGCGGCACTCGGTCTTCCCAAATATTGGAAGGCATCAGGTAGGCATAGCACACATCGCCTTTTTGCGAGGCGTAGGTCGAGCAGTCCTCACCCTTGGCCAGCGGCTTTACTCCAGTGACCGACTCGCCGTTGGCCTTCATCCACTTTTCGAACAGGTCGAAGCCTTCGTAGGCGCGATAGCACAAGTCGCCATCCGCTTTGGGGCCAATGCCCAAGAGGTAGTTGATGCCGTGGATGCGGCAGCGGATCAGTTCGTCGAGCACGCGGTTGAAATGGCGGTAGTCCTTATCGACATAAGGCCAGTTAAAGTTCCATGTGTTGCAGAACTCGGCCCACTCCCCGTCTTTCAACTCCGGGTCTTCCGGCAGGTGGCGCTCGAAGGTGCGGAAGTCGCCGTTGCCTCCCATGCGCGGATTGATAACCATCCCCGGCTGGAGCCGACGCATTTCGTCCTGCCCAATGAGCAGCTTCGCGGAATCGCCGACCTTCGGATTGCCATCGAACCAGAGGATATCTATTTTACCATAGTTCGTCAGCAGTTCGCGGATCTGGCCGCTGACCATCTCCGCATAGGCTTTCTGATGCGCCGCGAGTTCTTCGCCCTCCATCGACGATCCCTTCGGTTGCAGGTTGTAATCCAACGGAGAAAGCTCCGGGTTACTCTTGCGCAGATTGCGATGCGTGAAGTTGACGTTTTCCCGATCAAAATACCAATCCGGTGGCGAATAGTAGAGTCCCACCTTGATATCCGCCTTACGGCATCCATCCACAAACTCCTTCACGAGATCGCGACCGCCCATATAGTTTTTGGTGCTGAAGTTTCCGTAGGCACTCGGCCACATGGCAAAGCCGTCATGATGTTTGGTCGTCAGCACCACATATTCAAAACCGGCGGCCTTCGCTTTCGCGAGCCAATGGTCTGGATGATAATTCTGCGGGTTGAATTCCTTCGCCATCGCCCAGTAATCCATCGGCGTCATTTCCGGCTTGCCCTTGAGCTCCCAATCCCTTTCCCGAATGATGCGGTCGCGCTCGGCTTGATCTTCGATGCGCGGCAAGCGCGCACCGACCATCATCGGCCATGAAATATTCATGCTCTCGACGCTGCAAATGCTCCAGTGCAGGAAAAGCCCCAATCCGGCATCCGGAAACCACTGCGCATCCGGGTGCGCGGTATGACCAGAAACCGTTTCGGTCATATTACCGATCTCGCCATGCTGGCCCTTGACAATCGCCGTGTTTTTCTTCGCCTCTTCGCTGCCCGAAAATGCAGCGCAAACACCCAGCTGAAAAGCCAGAATGATCTGTAGATAGTTTTTCATATTCGTATTTCTTCCTGTTTATTTTGAGATCGTATTTTTCAGGTGTCCACTGAACGGAGCCGGATGGACGACCGAAACGAACACCGTATTTTCCAGTTGAAGCAACGCTTCCACTTCTCCGTCACTGCGGATCCGGTCGAAGACGATGCGTGAGCAATCTTTCGCGACAGCCAGACTGGAGGCACCCGGCGAGATCGCAGCCCGCGTTCCGGTCACTGTACAGTCGTTGCATTTGTTCAGGAACAAGGCCGGACGGGCATCCTCGTCTGCGAGGAAAAACCGCACGTTGCGAAGATAAAGCCCATCCACGTGATGGGCATACAGCCCGTAAGACGGAGGCACACCAAAGGCCGACTTGTTGGTGTACCAGTATCCGGCTTCGTCCCACTTGATGTCATGCGTGTCGCGCATATCGCGGCGCGCCGCCTGCTCGGCTGTACCACCGCCGAGCAGTGTGATCTGTATATTATCCATATAGATATTCTTCACGATGGCTTCAATATGTCCTTGAATCCAGATGATCGGGTTATGGTTCGGATTAATGTTTGGGCCACCCATGGTATGGATGATCATGTTGCTGAATCGCAGGTCATGAATCGGCGAAGCCGGCATCAGTTTGCGGCCTTTTTCGTTCCAGCCTCCGACACCGATCTCCGGCCAGCGCGCGCTCTGGATGCAAATGGGCCCCCGTACACGATCCATGCGGATATTATTGAACAGGCAGTTGCGCACGGCACCGCCTTCGCACGGATCAATCTTTATGCCGCCGCCCTCGCTATCATGAATGACCAGATTATTGAACAAGACGTTTTCGAAGTCGCCCTTGGAAAGCGGACCGAAACGAATGGCCGACCAATGGCTCTTCACCGTACAGTTGTCGATCGTAACGTTGCGGATCGGCTTGTCCTGATGGCTGGTGGTCAGCGCAAAGCCATCATCGTAGCAGTCGAGCGAGCAGTCGCTGATGCGCACATCCTGGCAGCTTTCAATATTGAAACCGTCCTGATAGGGATTGTCGACCGTGATGCCGGTGATGATGACATCAGAGCAAAACTGAAGATGGGTGAACCACGCGCGGGAGTTTGTGAACAGCAGATCGCGCATGTGGACACGCTTGCAGTTGCGAAACCGAATGGCCACGGAACGGTTATGGCTTTTCTCACCGTTTTCTTTGAGCAGCTTTGCACATTCGCTCGGTTTGTTTTTCACACCCCGGTTGCCGCCATCAATCGTACCGGTGCCGATGAGGGCGATATTTACCGCGCCTTCGGCAAAAACCAACGCACGGTCAATCCCTTCGCCATAGGGGCACCCGCCAACAACTTCACGATAATCTTTCAAATGGTCGCTGCCGACGATGCGGGCATTTCCGTCCAGGTGCAGCGTGACGTTGCTCTTGATCTCAATGGTTCCGGTCAGGAATGCGTGCCCCGGCGCAAAATAGACCGTACCGCCACCCTGTTCACTGCAGGTGTCGATGGCCTGCTGAATCGCGGCGGTGTCCATTGCTTTCCCATCGCCCTTGGCACCAAAGTCTAACACACTCTGGGATTCAGCCATCGCCAAAACAGCCGTCATGGCCCATGCAAAAGAAACGCCTATCATAGCACTTCGGTTCATTTCTGCCTTCCTCTCTCCAATTAATGATTCAAATACAGTGAGTACGGGATAACTTCGCGGATTAGGACATGAGTAGAGATTATTTTGACGTTGTATTCGAAGGACGGTCCTCGCGCCTGCTGCCGAAACGAATAATACGAACGAAACTCATTGAATCTCCGCTTCTACCTTGAAGAAGCCATTGGAGGGCGTGAGATCCAACTCGAGTGTATCCTCCGGCGGAGTCAGTGCGTTGGTCCAATTGCGGGCGACGACCCAGCTGGCCAGATCCGGGCTTTCCCAGATGCGGTAGAGCACACCGGTGGCACTCGGCCACGTGATCTCTATTTTTCCAGTGATTGGAAGCGGCAAGCCGTCGATGCCGAATCCGGAGTTCGGATCGTAGGGATCGGTGCCTAATGCAATTTCCTGTGCATCGGTCAGTCCATCACCATCGGTGTCGACCACCACAACTGTGGTTTCGCGTTCCACCTTGATTACAACATTCGAGAAGGTGTAATCAGCGGTGCCGGAACTGAGGTTGCGACGGATGTGGAATTCATCAATGAAATCGATCTTAACGCCTTCATCGCGCGTGACCGCCATCGTAAACGAGTTGGCAGGCACGGCCGTGTTCTGAACCGTCCATGCCAGATCGTATTCCGTGCCGCCCTTGTAGGTGGCCGAGAGGATCATGTGGGCCGTCTCGTTGTTGTCATACAAGTCGTAGGCCGTGCCTTCGATGCCCGTATAACGAACCCGGTCTCCGCTGCTGTACAGATTTGCGGACATCGACCCGGCACTACCCGCCGATGAATCGATCGAACTATTTGCGAACTGATAGCTATCGGCCTGGTGCTTAATGCCCCAGCAGATCGCCTGCGCATTGTCGCCCAATCCAAAACCAAGGCTCATTGCCGAACTATTGTAATCAATCGGATCGGTTGAAGCAACCACCTGCACATCACACTCCAGAATCACCGTCTCGCCCACGTTCCAGACGCGGTTGGAGCCGGGATAACCGACCGGACGAATCGCCTGCGATGCCGTTCCTGGCGCTGACCAGGAATTGGTGGCGGAAGCATCGAACTCCAGATAATCCACTGCGATTTGCGTTGTGGTTCCTCGCACCACGATTTGCAGTGTGGCCACATCGGTTCCGCCGTTGCCGTCGTCCACCTCGATGGTGAAACTATTTAGGCCGACATCGCCGCTCGATGGCATGCCGCCAAGCACGCCGTTGGTCGAAACAGTCAGCCAGGTCGGGATGCTGGTCAGGCTGTAGCTCAGGCTGTTGCCGTCAACATCGGTCGCGGCAATGCTTCCGGCGTAGGCAACATCCTGCGTGGCATGGCTTCCAATGATTGGATCCGCACTGAAAACCGGGTCGTCGTTCACCGGGTTGATTGTGATTGAGACCGTGGCAGCCGCACTGGTGGCGGAGCCGTCGCTGACGGTGAAGGTGAAGAGATCCGCACCGAAATAGTCGGCACCCGGTGCATAGGCCAGGTTCGGGGCACTTCCAGTTAATGTTCCAAAGGTTGGAAGAGATTCAACCGTAAAGGTCAGGTTGCTGCCTTCGGCATCGAAGCCGGTCAGCACGAGGTTGACCGAAATATCCTCCAGCGTGTTGGTACTCTGCGCATAGGCCACGGGCGGCGTATTGATTACCGCCGTTTCTTTAAATGCCGCCTTGCCGAGGTTGGAGCCGATGCCGGCATGCCCGGAGGTGAAGATGGAGTCGGTGGCCTGCAGGCTTTGGCCGTCGTAGATCAGCTCAACGGTATTGTCGGCACGGGCAAAGGAAATAGTCTTCCAGTCATTGGAAGCCAGTAGGATGGCCGAATCTGAGGCAAGGACAGAACCACTGCCGTTCTGTACGCGAATGATCTGTGCGCCGTTGGTCGCGCTGACGGAGGTATAGAGATAATTTTCGTCGTCCTGATAGCCGAGAACAAGCGCCACATCCGCACCGGGCTGCCAGAAGAGGTCTTCCAAGGTCTGGACTCGCATCTCGATTTCTGTTTCGGGCGTGTTGGTATAAATACTGTAGGTGCTCAGTCGGTCCCCCGGCACGGCGGGCGTTTCGCCGAAGAGGATTTCGTAGGCCGGTTCCGCGCCATTGGAAACGCGCCAACGAGCGGGATCGCGCTCAAACCAATTGGAACGTTCGCCGAACGCACCGCTTGCAAAGGCCGGGTCGGCCGGCGGGTTGAGACGGCGGGAGAGCTGCGCATCATAGATGTTGGCCGGGCTGACACTGGTAATATTTTCAGTCCAATCGCGGGTAACCGTATGGCTGTCGGGCAGTGCAGTCGGCCCGATGATCGAGGTGCCAATATATTTATAGTTTCCGGGCTCGAAGGTATTGCTGCCAGTGAGATTCCAGTAGGTGTTACCATGGGCACCATGCGGCTGCGAGCCGGCGGTTCCACTGCTGCCATCGCCCCACGCGGTGGTGACGCCAGTGAACAGGTTTTCCATCGGGCAGTTACCGTGCAGGTCGAGGGTAATGGTCGCGGTGCCCGAAAGATCGCAAGCCACATTGCCGGTCGCCTTGTGGGTGAAGGTGATCGAATGGACAAAGGAATTGGTCTGATCAAAAACGATATTGCGGATCAGGTTGTTGCCGTCGTAATCCGCCGTTGGACCGTGATGCGCGGCGCGACCGGTGAAGAGCAGATCTTCCATATTGGAGTTACTACACCGGCCGAATGCCACAGGATTGTCGGCATTTTCGAACTCCATGCGGCGGATCCAGCCGTGTTCGACATATTTAAAATGAATGCCGTTATATCCGTCTTCCTGAAGATGTTCCGGCACCGGTGTGTCGGGGAATTCCATCTTAAAGTCCTCTGCCCCGACTTCGCTCATGCCCTTGCGTTCAAAAACCTTCGGTTGCCACACGAGGCGGACATCGCAGCGCAACGGTTCGCGGAAGGTGACCAGCTTGCCGGAGACCCGTTCCACGGTATAGGGCCAGGTTCCGCTGCCGCCGCACCACGGGCTGGGGTCGGGGTTGAAGTCGGCTTGGTTGTTGTGCAGATGCAACCACAGGGATCCCTGCAGATCGGGCCCTTCCTCGGTCAAACCCAGATGGACCTTCTGGCCGGGCTGCCAGGACGGAGCGGAAGTGAGCAGCAGGGTACGGTCGCCGCGTTTGGCCTCTGCCGCTACGGTTTTGGAATTGAAGGTGTTGTAGTTTCCGTTATTCCCTTCGAACTCGATCATATGGTCGTTCAGCGTGCTATCCCCAAAATCTTTCTGTGGGATGGGGCAATAGAGCACCGTTCCGCCTGCATCACGCCCTGCCCCGCGAAGAATCAGATTGCCACGATTAATACTGACCATATTTTCGAGGAGGAACTGCCCCGATGGCATATAAACAATCGCTCCAGCGGTTGAGGCGGCATTCACGGCGGCCTGAATGGCGGCGCTGTCATCGTTGCCGTCGTTGACGATTGCACCGTAATCCGTGATGTCATAAACCGGCCAGTCGGCGTGATCAGGAATAGGGTCTTCGCCCCAGTGATAACCGGCATGAGACCAGTCGGGCAGACGGCTATAGGAATTCCACAGCTCTCCGTTCACGCCCCACAAAGACGAGTTGGTTCTGGCCGGATCGCCGTCGGCCACGTTGATCACGTCGATATCGACCTCAACCCCGGGCGAGCGGCTGGTGCCATCGGATACGCTAATCGCGATACGGTGCGTGGTGAACTGTTCAAAATCGAGTTTACTGCTGTCGGCTACAAAAATCTCGCCCGAAACCGGGTCGATACCGAAGGCGCCGATATCCACGGTTTTATCAAGAGAACCGACCGGTTCGATGCGCCAATCCGAGGCGACGAAGGTGGCGTTGGTTGAAAGAGCAACCGGGGTTCCGATCGTAGTGCCATTGGCGGCATTTTCAGCAATGGAAAAACTCTGCCCGAACTCGACGCCGAAATCGTCGGAATAGAAGGGATGGGTCGGATCCATGACAAACCCCCACTTGTTACGCAGTTCGAATTCAATGGTCTGAACCTGAAGCGCCGTGAGCGCTTTTTTATAAATGATGACTTCGCAAATGCGGCCGTCGAGCGCGTTGCGATCAAAGGTGGTGGCGTTGCCAAGCATGAGGTCGGAAGTGCCGGATGTATCCTGGGAAAGGGCTTCCTGTAGCGGTGGAGTCAAGCCATCCATGCCGGAATGGAGCGTGGAACCATCATAGCGGAAGCTGGTAAGATGCAGGTCGTAATCACGGTTTCCATGTTCCGTGCGCCCATCGCCGTAAAGTGCCATGTATCCGCCGTAGCTCACGTTCCAGTAATGCACAGCGAAACGCTTGCTGAAAGTGGTCCATTCCACATCGGTTAAAATGGACTGAGTCTTAGAGGTATCATCCAATTGCGCCACCACAAAAACAGTGATTTCGTCGTTGGGGCCGCACTCGCTGCCACCCGTTATGCGCAGGCCGTCGTCTATGCCGTCGAACTCGATCGAGCCCTTGACGCTGTCGTAGGTGGGTCGGTTGGTGGAGGCAGGAGCAATGGCGTGGTTTCCGTTACCGCTCTTATCGTTCCATTGCTGCACCAGGCCGCCCGAGAACTGGATGGTGGATGCATCGGACGCATCCAGCCAAATGTCAGGATTATAGCCTGCACCATGGGCCAGTGCGGATAGGATCAACGTGGAAATAAGAAGCAGGCTGCGGTTATTTATCATGGGGTTCCTTAATTTTGTTGATAGACCCTTCCAGCCTCTGGAAGTTGAAAAATATACTGTTTTATTTTCAGGCTTTAGAGCCTCTTGCAAAACTCTTCGGGGGTGCCGAGGCGGTTATTCGTTAAAAAGTTATTGGTTATTAGGCCAACAAACTCAACTGCAGATGTATGCAGCGGCTATCCCTGATAACAAATAACAGATAATTGCCTCTTAAACCCAAAGGGTTTTTCAAGATGCTCTCTCTTTAGCGCAAACGGGCTCCGCCGGTTTCGCGGCGGAGCCTTTACTTCTTCAATCCATGTCGTCAGAAGGGATTAGATCATGAAACGACGGCGAATGAACAGCAGTCCACCACCAACCATCGCAACCAGTCCCAAGGTGGCCGGTTCCGGAATGACCTCAGACGTAAAGTTTGTGATGGCCAGCTGAGAATCAGGACTACCGGTCTGCAATGAATTCACACGAATCAGAAAGTTATCCAGGGAATCAAAGGTGAATCCGCTAACGGTAGCCGTCGCCGGAGCGGCCGTGCCCCACGTCCATGACAGGTCATAACTCTGCAACGCCGTTCTTTCTACACTGAAGACCATATCGCCATTGTTGAACCCGCTTTCGAAATCGATAGCAGGATCACCAGCTATATTGGATCCGTTCCAAATGGTTCCAAAATTACCCGCACCACCCGTCGAGGTATCCGCCCCGATACGCAGGTGATTATTTCCCCCATCAAGGAAAAAACTAACTCCGAGACCAACCGCTGTATCACTGTCCTGAATGCCGATTGAAATGGAGCCCGACGAAGCCCAAAGAGGCACATTGGCCGTATTGTTTTTCATATTAAACGATGCCGTGTAGGTATCGCCCACGTTCAATGCCGTATTCCGGTTATGGGTTCCCACTTCCTGGATTGCAGTCGTCAGCGAGCGTATAGATGTCGTCGCCGCGACATATGCGCTGTTCCGTTCGGCAGTCGTTCCGTTCTGCAGCAACAATTCGGCTTGCGAGCTGAATACCACCGAAGAAACCAACATGGCCAACTGTGCTGTTTTTATTATTTTCATCATGAGTTGCCTTCCTTTTATTTTCTCTTAACTAACACTAGACGGGAAGCTCGGATTCACCGGGCTTCCCGACAGGAAATGCCTCGAACAAAACCTTAGGGCGTGAATTCAATCTGAAGCTGAATAAACTGCTTTGCCTCAACGTCGGTTGGAATACGGTTGGTGACCGCTGTGAAGTCGGCAGGCCCTGCACCGCGATCGATTTCATATCCGCTGGCATCGGCCCAGTTCGTGTTCACCAGATCGGTGCCGTACTCGAAAATTGAACTCAGTCCGCGGGCAGCCGCATCGTCGCGCTCGTAGTAGATGTATTCGATGTAGTCGGTGCCACCGTCGTTGACGATGGATTGAACCGGAATATTACCCTGATCGGCCACATTGTCCGGTTCTCCGCCCCACATATATTCGGTCAAATTGTCGAGTTTATCGCCATCGGCATCATCAGCCATATCGGTATCCGTTCCCACGGAGTATCCACTCAACCAGGCACTGTAGTGCATCTCGGGGGTGACAACTCCCATGGAAGAACCGAACGCGAGGCCGACCAGGGTGACCTGACCGGGATTGACCGAGGTCCAGACATTATCGAGCGAAGCCAGACCGCTGAATTCTCCGGAGCCCACATTGCGCTTATTCTGGTTGCCATAGCTTACCACGGTATTCGTATTGTCCGGATGCCATTCGTTGTTAAACGAGGAGATGGCTTCAATATAAACGCCGACATAGTTGGTGCCCAGTGTATAGCTGTTAGTGGCGGACCCGCCAGTCACTTTGCCAGCTTGCACGCCCCCAAGCAGTTGAGGTGCAGAGTATCCATCTGCCGCGCGAATCTGGAAAGCGCCTGGCTTCCAGTAAGCGGTTCCGTTACGAAGCGTTTCAACCGGAACCGTTCCGTCGGCGGTAACTGTGGTGTACCAATAGCGGGTCGCAGAACCTGCGTACGGGTCTGCCGTGCCCATCGTAACCGGATCGAGGGTTGCAGTGCCTCCACCGATCACAACCGAGTCATTGCCCGGCTCATCCTTGTTGGTTGAAGGCGCCACGACCACGATGACATCACCCGCCACTGCATCAAAGGTTTTGACCACATTGGTTTCCGCAGCATTGGAATCACCTGATATAAACCGATCGAATATATAGGCCCCTGCCGGCGGATCGTCAGAAACAAAATTCAAACTCATCTCGTCGACTTTCAATACCGCTCCCAGGGCTGCCTCAAAACCTTGTTTCTGCAAAAGGATGCGTACTATTGAGGGGATTGACAGGCCAGAAATGCTCTCTTTTTCTACCCCATCGAGAAAATAGGTGGCCGTTCCGTCATCAAGATTAAAATCGATGCGCGCAACGGCATTGGAACCGGTCAAACCACCGACCCAATGGGTTTTATAGTTACTGTTTCCGCTAATAAACGTAAAGCCGAGCCCATTGACTGGGTCCAGCTTGGTTTGAATGGAAATCTGCTTATCTGTATTCGCAGCGTTACACAGCCGGTAGTTAAATTGGGCCAAAGCATTCGTGGACTGAATGACCCATTGAGCAACCTTAATTTCCAGCGAATAATTTCCAGCGCTATCCGCCAGGTCCGGGAACGAATCAGATATTCCATACCCTCCGTCTCCAGCCAATACATCCAGATTGCCATTACCATCCGCAGCATACCGCGTGGCAGTCTGCCAACCCAACAGAGTTCCGACACTGCCCGAGTTGACACAGCTGCGAATCTGCGTACCCGCCGCGTCATCAAATTTCCACTCTTCCAGAACTTGCCCTGAAGCACTCAAACCGGCTCCGGCCAACATTGCGACTGCAATCCACTTTTTCATCTTCATCTCCTTTGTATGCATTAACTGACACCTCGAACACAAATTATAATAAATTGTTTTATTCTTACTGTACACACTTAAACAAGTTAACTGCAAGAGGATAACAATTCCACGTTGTGGTTTATTCCCTTCCCGATCACTCAACTACGAGCGCTGACACAACCTTGACTAAAAATAGATACGGAGAGTCATCCAAGCTACTGGACACAAAATTATTATTTTTCATCCAATCCCTGTCCCTGATTCCGGAATCAGCCCCGGTCGGCTAAAAAACCCTTGTCAACATGACCGCTTGGTTTATCTTGCTCAGCATGAATACCGATATGGAACAACACTTTCTGAAGCGTAAGAAAATCCTCGGTGCACTGCAGGATACGCCACTCGCGACGGAGGGCGACGAAGCCTTGACACCCATCCTGAATGCGCTAATGACCCCCGAAATGCGCTACGACGCCCCGGAACTGTTGGCGGAAGGCGGGGAAAAACGTATTTTCCGGGCCTTCGACCACCACCTAAACCGGCACGTCGCCATGGCCCAGGCAGCCCATGCCGAGACCCCTGAAGACCAGGAACGTTTTTTGCGCGAAGGCCAGCTGACCGCCAACTTGACCCACCCCAACATTGTGCCGATCCACAACATGGGAATCGCAAGCGACGGCGCACCGTTCTTCTCCATGGAACTGGTGCCCGGCGACAGCCTGAGGGACATTATTGAAAAACTAAAGGCGGGCGACCCCGTATATAAAACCCGATATACCCTCAAGGATCTGCTGGATATTTTCAACAAGGTGTGTGATGCCCTGGCCTATGCCCATTCGCGCAATGTCCTGCATTTGGACATCAAGCCGGACAATATCCGCGTCGGGCAGTTTGGTGAAGTACTCTTGTGCGATTGGGGTCTGGCGCGGATCGAGGGCCACATCGATTCCGGAGAAGCGGAACGGGGCCAGCTCGACAGCGATCTCCTTAACGACATGACGCTTACCGGCACCATGAAGGGCACCCCGGGGTTTATGGCACCGGAACAGGTGATGAATCAGGAAAAATCAAGACAGACGGACATCTATGCCCTTGGGGCCATTCTGTACCTTATCTTAACCCACCAACTGCCTGTTGATGGAAAAACGGTTAGCGAAGTGGTGGAAAATACGCGAAAGGGAAACGTCATCCATCCCCGCAAATGCAACCTACTTCATCCGGTTCCGGTCGGGTTGGCCGCCGTAGCCATGCAGGCCCTTGCTTTCGAGCCGGATAAACGCTATGCAAGCGTGAAGAATCTCCAGTCCGATATAAACCGCTTTCTAACCGGTTTCCCCACCACAGCGGAGCAGGCCGGCCTCTTCCACCGAATGGCTTTGCTGACCCAGCGTCATCGCAATCTGACGATGTGGTTAATGACCTTTTTCATCCTTCTGATCCTCGTGATGAGCATCAGCCTATCCATTATTCATCGGGGCAAACAGCTTGCGGAAGAAAACTTCGTCCTCTACAAGACCCAACAGGAACAGGCCAACCGGATCAATGAAAAGCTGTCTGCCCTCTCTTTCAGCACCAAGAACGTGCTCAGCTATGTCAGCGCAAGAAGCATGATTCAAGTCGCCGAACAACTCCTTGAACATAACACGCTCACCCCGGACCGCAAGCAGGACATCCAGGTACATAAAGCGCGTATGCACATGGTGCTCCAGGAGTTCAATGCCGCGACATCCACCTTCCAGTCCATGGAAGATCCGGAAGAGAATTCGCCGGGCATGCTTGACGTCTGCCGGAAATTCGCAGCGATCAAGCCGGACGATACCATGTTGCTGTCTGATCAGGATCTGGCTCGGTTCCTGACGACCCACTATAAAATACTCCCGCGCTCTCTGGCGCTGTATACCTATTACCACGACCGCCAGAGAAACCGGTCTTCGAATCCAGAAGACCACATCGCTGTGGCCGGAGCCATGCTGGCTCGGTTGAACCAGATTAACTCATCAAAAATACCCGAATTAAAACTCAGCAAAGGCCCTGAAGGCTATCACCTGAACCTGACCCATACACCCTATAGTGTCTACATCGTAGGCATTCCATTGGTCTATGGGAAAAATGTCCTCCAGCCACTGAACCTTTATTCGCTCGATATCAGCCACACCCCCATATCGCTTGTTCGGGAATTATGGGAGCTGAAGGTGAAGAAGCTCCGCATGGTGGGCGTGATTCTCGAACCCACGGAGGGCATGGCCGGAATGCTGAAACATATGGGAGCCGAACAGGTGATTCTCGGGAAAGGCGACTATTCAGAAGGAACAGTCAACTATATCCGCAAACAGGGTATTGAGGTGATTGAAGAAGGGTATGAACTCTGAATATTGAACAACGAATCCGGACTGCCGGGCTGACCGCAGGAGACGTGATTTTAAAGCTTCGAAGTAGGCAACTACACCTTCAATCTACAGCAAACCAGGCCATACCCATATCCAGGATAAGTACCGCAGAGGCTGGTGCGCGTAAGCAATGCGGCGCATACTTCCGAAGAGCTCTTTTCCTTCAATATGCGTGCTGTTCGCGTTGCTCTCTGTTTCCTTCGAAAGCCTCTGCGCGAGTACGCGTGTGTTCGATATTTTTCAGCTCAGTCAAATTCCTGACGCAACTGCTCCAGCTCCAGCGTGAGCTGCTTCCTGACCCGGGCTCGCAGTCGGTATACCGAGTTTTCCTTGAGCCCCATGTTCTGAGCAATTTCCTTCGCTTCGACCCCCTCCAGGCTCGCCCGGAAAACTGCGATCGCCTTGCCGGAAAATAATTTTTCAATCCGTTCCATCGCCACATTGGCTAAATGAATATACCACTCCTGTTCGGCAATCTGTTCAATCTCGGGGAGCCGAATCGCGGTAAGATAAGCGAGGGTCCGATCCTTTGTAGCCTTCTCCAGCCGCAGGGCATCCGTTTTGCACTTCCGCATATAATCCTTCACACAATTCGCCGTCACCGTGCTCAACCAGCTGCGAAAAGGCTTGTCAGGAGCATTCTCCAACCCCTGTATCCCTTTCCAGACCTTAATCATGACCTGCTGAACAAGATCCTCTGCATCGTTTCCAGAAATTTGCATATTTCGGATGATTGCATAGATATATCGACTATAGATTCGCTGAAACTCCTCCCACGACTGTTCGTCCTGGTTCTCCTTCAGCCGCTGTATCAGCGTCTTCCTGGTTTTATACGGATCGTTCATTTCACTTTTTCCTGAACTGCAATGGACTGTCGCATAATACGAGGAAAGAGAAAATGAAGATTTTGGCTTATGGCCACTTTCTACAGAGAAGGAGCCATGCGGGAAAATGAGTAATCCCGCCGCAAAGACGGAAACGACCTTTTAAGAGGGATGCCCCTCCATACCGCTTTTATTTCAATACGATGCCGTACGTTTCACCCTTCGTGGAAGAAAACGTAATCCTGTTTTCTGCCGGGCTTGTGGTTTTGACACCTTTTCCATTGCTGTCGATGACTGAGACCAACCCGACCGCAGGATAGTTAATACGGCATGAGCCACTGGCAGACCAGTTTTCCAAAGGTTGGAAACAGGTCAAGAGCAACTGTGTTTGTTCAGGAATGATGCCGGACTATTTCATAATACACGGGGCGCGCTGCCCCCCCTCGAAACAGGGGCCCGTTGCGAAGCGGAAGCGCCCGCCCGGCAGAACTCAAATACATCATTTTTCAGGCTCAGTTGCTTTGTTCGAAAATTTCATAGGCATCCAGAGAATGGTGTAATATTTAGTTCCACCCACTTCCTGTGCAGATCCAAATGCCCTGAATAAAAAGGATTTTTTTACTGAACCGGTGGAGTTATTCATATGTTCATCGATATCGCTCTCAAAAAGCATACCATAAAGTATATTTAAGGATGCTGAGTGATGTTCATTCCATTGGGGAATTCCTTCTTCATCAAAATGCCGCGTTGTTCCTCCTTCGAAAAGCAAACCTCCAAGAAAAGAAACATAATTAACAAAACGGAAGCCATCAGGTTGCTTCTGCAGCTGTTCCCTTACATGGAGCAGCGGAAGAAGAGTCCCATGGGCTTCAGCAACAGAGGGTGTTGGTTTGTCCTTAAAATATTCTAAATATTCGGGTTGGATATGGTCCTTATTTAGGTGATCTTCGATTCCACATAATTTCGGATTTAAACAACCGGTTATGCATAGAGCAATGGGGATGAGCAGGATCTTTTTTTTCATCGTATATTTCTCCTTTGCTTTTCGAACAATTACAGCCATCCAGAGAACGCTCCTGTTCGCTTAGTTCCCATTTCTTAAATGCAGGATGTGCGGCATGGAGCCTTAAATTTTACCGAAAAAAAAACGTCTACCGTGAAAATGCCGACGAGAGTCGCCAAGGTTCAGGCACATGCATTCTCAGAATGCAACCGTGTATGTTTCACCTTTGGTGGAGGAAAAGTTGATCCGGCCTTTCCCATCACGGGTCGTTTTGACAACCTTTCCGTTGCTGTCTTTAACCCGGGCGGCTTCGATGCCGGGATAAGCGAGGCGGCATTCGCCGCCGCTTCTGGATGTGATGGAGATGGCGGAGGCTTTGCCCTCTTTCCACTTGGCGGAGACGACAAAGTTGCCGCGGGCGACAAGGCCGTCGAAGGAGCCGGTGCTCCATGCTTTCGGCAGCGCGGGAAGGATATCGATATATTCTTCGTGACTCTGCAGCAGCATTTCGGCAACGCCGGCCATGGTGCCGAAGTTGCCGTCGATCTGGAACGGCGGGTGCAGCGTCCAGAGGTTGGGTACGGTGCGTTCGCTGATGAACTTTTGGTAGACTTCGAGCGCCTCTTCGCCCTGCTTGAGGCGGGCGCGGCAGTTCATGCGATGCGCCATGGCCCAGCCAGTGGTTTCGTTGCCCCGGAAATCGAGAGTTGTACGGGCGGCGTCCATCCATTCCGGTTGGTCTGAATTAATGAGCGAACCCGGATAGAGCGAGCAGAGGTGCGAGATATGGCGATGCTTGGGATCGCCGATATCGCTGTAGGCCTGCTCCTCGCGGTATTCCTTAATCTGGCCGGAAGTGCCAATCAGAATCGGATCGAGTTTGGTAATTTCCTTTCGAATCGTTTTAAGAAAGTCATCCTTTTTACCGAGAGCGTCAGCCATGATGAGGGTGTCGTTATAATTTTCCCAGACAAAGCCCTGATCGAAGGTGCAGCCGACCGTGGTGTAGTTTCCCTTTTTATCAACATGCCCCGGATTTTTAATTTTATCGAGTTGCTCCAGCTTGCGCACTTTCTGCTCCGGGGAGGCCGAAGGCTCAACCAGCAGCAGCAGATCCCCATGGGGCACCAGCGCCTTGGAGAAAAACTTGCTCATGCCGAGCATGGCCGGATAGCCAACCTCTTCGAGGAACTCTTTATCCTGCGTGAACAGGTAGTATTCCATTAACAACTTAGAGGTAAAGCCGCCGGTGCCGGGACCGGAGTGTCCGCCGCCGGCACCAGAAATGTTATAGCCGTTGGCGGAGGTTCCGATAATCCAGCCGTTCTCCCCTTCGCCTTCGGCCAACCGGGCGGGATTTCGTTTCTCCACAAAATCGCGGGCGTGCTCCTGCGCTTTGGGGAGGTAGGCCTTGAAATATTCAATGTAGGCTTCGAAGCATTCAGCCAGGTTGGCACTGCATGCACCCCAATAGTTCATCTGGACATTGATGTTGTGCCAGTAGCCGCCGGTCCATGGGGTTTTGTGGTATTGGCTCCAGACCCCCTGCAGATTGGACGGCAGGGACTTTTCGCGCGAGCTGGCAACGAGGAGATAGCGCCCGTATTGGAACATGAGTTCTTCGAGGTAGGCGTTCTTTTCACCCGCCTTGTATTTTTCCAGCAGGACGTGGGTTGGATCGGACGACACCGTGGAGTTCAGGTTGATGGCCACACGACCAAACAGGTTTTGATAGTCTTCGAGGTGGGTCTTTTTGAGGCCGGCGAAACCTTTGGCCTGCGCATTGGCGATCAGCGTTGACACCGCCTCGTGGGGAAAGAGATTTGCATCCAGTTTTTCGTTGTTGGCACTGGAGAAAATGTGCGTCCCCGGACGGTAGTTGGTGCCGGTTGCAACCAGCAGCATAACGGAGTCGGCATTGGAAACCGTGATGGTTCCTTTGCCGGCCTTCAGGGAACCGCCTTGGTTGAGCACCTTCACTTGGCCCTCATAGTTGATGTTGAAAAACGGCAGATTGCCGGAAAGCGTCAGCAGGTTCTTTTTCGCCACAACCTGGCCCGTGCGCTTGTCCTCCTTGTTGAGATACGGAATTTCCGGCCGCACCACGAAAGAGAGTGCACCCTTTTTATTTGCGCTCACTTTGATGGCCAGGATGTTGTCCGGGTAGGACATAAAATACTCACGTGTATAGTTCACACCGTCCATTTCATAGGAGACTTGGGCTATGGCTTCGTTGAGGTTCAACGAGCGGCGGTAATTCGTGACATTCTCATGATTAAAATCCAGATAGACTTCAGCGAAGCTGGTTAGCCCGCCGCCGCTGTAAATACCTTTGTTATGAAGGGTTTTCTCCGTGATCTGGATGCGCTCGGTATCTACACGCCCGAACAGGTTGGCTCCCATATAGCCGTTGCCAATAGGATAGGACCACTCTTCCCAGTCCTGATCAAAGGGAACGCCCCCCGCCTTGACCGTGTCCCAGTCGCTGCCGCCGTTGGGTGCCGGCTCGTTTTCCCAGATTTCATACGTGCGTTGAGAAGCACTGGCGCATACCGACAAGCTTATCCCTGCAACCAGCAGCAAGCTTCCATTTTTTATCATCTTAAGCATAGTTAAAGACCTCTGCATTCATTCGAAATTTTTAGTTTATGGATAATGGAAATCATTATACCGATATCTGATCAGAAATTTATCCCGCATATGATTTCACCCGAAAGTATAAAGCAAATACATATAGTATACCCAACTCATGCGACAAACAGGACACCACCCTTTATAAAAAGAACGACATCAATGCCATCACATCGTAAGCAGACCAATGGTTCTCTCTTCCGATTTCACCTTCATTCTGAGGTTGGAAACCGACCAGGTCGTGTTTGCAACAAGAGCCTCTTCATTGGCTCGAAATATCAGTTCATTAAAGAACTCCACGGGTTCAGCGGCAGCAACCGTCCCGGAGATGCTCTCTCCGGCCCAGGTGACAGAAACAGTATATGAGTTGATATCAACTCGAGTTGCTTTGAAGGTAAAATGGGCACGCTCTCCATGATCCCGCAGATCATTTTCATCAGGCACGGCAACGGATGCCCGGTTTCCGGAGGTCGTTAAATTAATACTGAAATTATTTCCGTTTTTATATAATTTATCTATAGATGCCGCCAAATAATCGTTGTCGTCATTCCACATTCCCAGCCCGAACCCCAAGGCTCTTCCTTCAGCGTTTCCGTCACCAACCCCAATCATAAATGAAGCCACTCCCCCCCTCGTTTCAACATCCGGGTTGGCGATACTTAAATCGAAAGAAATGGATATCTCCTCGCCAATATCCCAGGCAAGATCTCCTCCGTTGGCGTTGATCAGATCTATAGTTCCATTTTTTCCGTCTACGGAGTTGAACGAGTTTCCTCCTCCGGCAAGCACCAGTTCATCGGCCGGCACGACCCCTGCTGCGCACAGGAAAAATCCCATAAGCAGCATGTATGTTTTTTTACTCCAATATCCGCTTAGGCGAGAATCGTCTTTAAATATCTGCAGCATCATTTTCATTTTAGTTACCTTAAGTATATTTTATCTTTTCAAAATGCTCACTTCCCCCGTCGTTTTAATTGCGCTTCGTACAGGTCAGGCGGTGACACGTTGCCGCCAAGCGGTTCCACATGCCACTCGTCCTGGTTGCTCTTCACGACACCTTTAATGCCGATCATGTTGAGTTGCGGAAAATGTCCTTTTTTCGGGGCTGCAGGTGTATCGCCATTGTGTCGAATATTCCAGGCGGTGGAACGCGCGGCGGAATGCGGCCCGCGGTGCCCGGAACCGCTGGAGTCCCACAACCGGTCGGGATTGCCGACATCGATATCGGTCAGGAGGTTTTCGAAAGGAGCATTGCGGTGATGGTCGAAGTTAAGGCGCACGCCCTTGCCGCGGCGCATCACGTTTCCGTGCGCCATTCCCTCATAAGTAATGTCGTGCACATATTCCGTTTCGATATGGAAGTCAGAAACAAGGCACCCCTGTGTGACGCCTGAAAGCCAGATGGCGTGATGCCCGGTCGAGCCGTCTTCAAGCTTCCGCTTCTCAGCACGAATGAGCACGCGTTCAATCTGGCAGAAGCGCGAGCGGTTATCGAGCTTAATGCCCATGTCAGCATCGATTATTTCAATGCGCCGTGCCCAGCAGTTGACGGCCGCCGTCATTTGAATGGCGTTGAACCCCTCTTCGAGCAGATGCGGTTCCTTGGGCCTGCCCGCCATTTCGATGGTAAAGTTTTCCAGCCCGACCTCCTCGATGCTCGGTTCAAAATTTCCAACCGTTGGATTCCATTCCGGGCGTACATCCAGCCGTAACGGCCGATCCAGTTTTATACTCTTTTTATCCACCGACTTCACCTGCGCCACGGTGGAACAAACAAAGCCCAAGGTGCCCTCGCCCGCATCGCAACAGCCGGCATGCACGTGGCGGCCCAGCTCTTCATTCATCTTCATATTGAGCTGAATCCATGAACCGCGGTCTATGCCCTTGGTGCTTTTGAGCTGCAGCCGAGTATCCCCGCGCCTGGCCGGTTCCACCACCGCCACACCACGTTCCTTCGGGCGCGTTCCTTCGATCGACAGAAATGCACCGCCAAAGGAATAGGCCAGCTTGGTTCCTCCATCCGCATTGCTCTCCAGCGGATTGAGCTCTTGCAACGAACAAGGAACATACAGAATGGTTTTGCGCGGCCCCGCCCCGCGTAGCACAACGTTTGACTTTTTGATCGTGATCGGCTTGTCCAGAATAAAACGCCCGGCCGGAATCAGCACCGCCCCGCTATCCATTTTGTCGATGGCCGCCTGAATGGCGTCGGAATCGCCGATATCATCATTCGCTTTGGCACCATAGTCCAACACGCTGCAAACCGCCTTCACATCAGGGATCGGCTTGTCGCCGCAATGGTAACCGGCATAGCCGAAGAAAGGCAGCCGACTATCAGACTTCCAGAGCTCCCCGCGCCGCCCCCACAGCTTGGAAGGAGAACCCGCCATGCAGACCGATGGCAGAATCAAAGCCCCTAGTAAGAGTACCCGAACGTATCTCATCAGCATCCTAATAATTATTGACCGGGAAAACGAGAATGCGCGATCCCTCTTTGTTTTTCGGTGGCAGGCAGGCGGCCAGCACCGCAATGACTTCCCCCTTTTCATTGAGCACCACGTTGGGGCGTTCGATACGGGAAAATTTAAATTCGCTGCCGTCATCGAAACGGATCGGGTGCATCATTGAAAAAAGCGGATCCTTCGAAACCAGCTCATAATTCAGCCCATCTGCCGAAGTATAGTACGTAAAACCACGTCTGAGCCCGGTGGCATACCCATGCAGGTCGGTGACCATCACATGATAGCGGCTGCCGTCGTACCAAATACACGGATCTTCGTTTTCAAAGTTTTCCGGCAGTGCATTTTCGCCCTTCGCATGCAGCCGAGTGTAAGGGCCGAAAATGGAATCAGCCTTGATCGCCTGCAGATAATGAAACTGGTGGTTAAACTCCTTGCTGCCGCTTTCATATTTTGGATTCGGCACCTTCACCTTGCCGACACCATAGACCGAGCCGTCTTCGTGGATCCACATGGCCGGGTTGTTCGCGGGGATGCACCAGTCATCGCGCCGCTCCCACGGCCCCTCGACCGAATCGCTGACGGCCACCCCGCTCTTCCACGCCGGAATGCCGAGGTGGTAAAGATAATATTTACCGTCGTGGAACGTGACCTTCGGATTATGCACCCCCTGACTGTCAAAAAAGTTTCCAGGCCTTGGAAGCAACACATCCTCCACATAGGTGTAAGGTCCCAGCAGGTTTTTAGACGAGGCACGTACCGCATAGCTCTGCTTCCATTTCTGGAAATCGTCGTTCGGCCAGCAGGAGGCGAACAGGTGGTACGTATCGCCCACCTTAACAATGGACGGATCCCACAGATGGAACCCCTCGCGTACAAAGCCGCCACCTTTCTTCGGCAGCCCCATTTTTTGCAGCAGCGGATTATCCGTCGGCCCTTCCGAATAGGGTTTAAAGGGTTCGGTTCCGGAGCTCTGCAAAGCCCATGCTGCGAATATCGTTCCACATATCATTTTAAAATATCTCATACTATTTATCTCCTGAAAATAATCGTCTAATGCTCTGCGGTTCCGAAACCGGCTTCGGTAACGTAGCGTTCCCCCATTGCTTATTGGGCATTGGTCCCATGAACAACTCCAACGTTCCGCCGCCCACAATTTCCTCATGCGTAATCCACGCACGCTTCAATGGTTGGTCATTGAGTTTGGCTGACTGGATATAGATGTTGTCAGCAGAATTATTTATGGACTTAACCGCAAATGATTTCCCCGTATAATAGGTCGAGTCGAGCCGGAGGGAGATCTCGGAGAAGACCGGACTGGTAATTTGGTAAATAGTATCCCCCGGACAAACCGGATGAAGTCCCATGGCCGCAAGAATGTACCAGGCCGACATCTGCCCGACATCCTCGTTGCCGCACAGTCCACGCACCCCGGTTCCGTAGGCAGTTGCACAGATATGCCGGGTCCACTTTTGCGTGAGCCAGGGCTTGCCGATATGGTTGAATAAGTAGGCGACGTGATGACAGGGTTCATTAGGGTGGTTGTAATAATCGTTCCACAGGCAATCCGCGGGCGCTTTATCAAAGAAAGCCTCTAACTCCTGCGCAAAATAATCCTCGCCCATCAGCTTGATCAATCCGGCTACATCGTGCGGAACAAACCACCCCTGCTGGTAGGGATTCGATTCTGTGGTTCCCTTATGTTTATGATCGGTCCTGCTGGACCATGGCGCCCAGTTGGCCGAGCCGTCGCATTTATTCTTCAGCCGAGTACGGAACCATTTGACCTCGGGTTCCCAAATATTGGTATAGGAGAGAGAACGACGGTAATATTTGCTGGCATCACCCTCATGCCCGAGGCTTTCGGCAAAGCGTCCCATGCACCAGTCGGAGTAGGCATATTCAAGAGTATGCGACATGCTGCCGGGCGTGAAACCTCCCGGGCCATTGCCAAACTTTTCAACGGAATTTTTACATTGCCGATAGGCTTCATCCACATCGTAGTTGCGGATCCCCTTTTCGTGAGCATCAACGATCACAGAAACGGCCGGATTACCCAGCATGCAACCGGAATAGGAATTCAACAATTCCCAACGCGGCAAATAGCCGCGGCCACTCAGTTTGGCCATTTGCAGCAGGGAATTGATTTCGTCGTTGACGACATCGGGACGAATGAGAGTTAGCAACGGAAACTGGCTGCGAAAAACATCCCAACCGCTGAAAATCGACCGATAGACAAAACCGTCCGCCTGATGCTTTTGGTTGTCGGCTCCAATATACCAGCCATCGATGTCTGACACACTGCGAGGATCGATCAGACAGTGATAAAGCGCCGTGGCAAAAATTTCCTTTTCAGTCTCCGTTCCGCCCTGAACCGAAACGCCTTGGAGGGCATCACTCCATAGGCCCCGTGCCGAACTACACAAGGCATCGAAATCCCACCCCGGCATATCGTGGGCAAGATTCATCCGGGCACCTTCCTGCCGAACATAGGAAAAGCCGGCCTTAACCAAAACTTCCTGATTGGCCTCCGTGGCGAACTCAACAAAAAATCCGGTGTTGCGGCCTTCGTATTCCCGTCGCCCTTCGAACACCTGATCCTTGTCCCAGACCCCGAACGTTTTGATCGGAACACTGAACTTGGCCTCGAAGTGCTGCGTATAATTCACCCGACCCTTGCCGTGCCCCCAACCGCCATCCTTACTGGAACACTGCATGTAGCCTTCAATCGTATGCTCATCCACCACGCGGACGGACTGAAGACTGTGCTCCAGCCAGCGATTCTTCTGACCGATCCGCCGGGCCAAATCGATCTGGATTCGGCTGGCCGTCGATTCCGGGAACGTGAAGCGGATCATGCCGGCGCGCGGCGCGGCGGTCAGCTCGGCACGGATGCCGTAGCGCTGCAGTTCAACCTGATAATACCCGGCCTCCGACTCTTCCGCACTGTGACTGAATTCCGACTTAGCCTTCTCGCGATCCAGCATGCGCTCGCCGGTGGTCGCCATCACCTGGAAATTGCCCAGATCGCCGAACCAACCAATGCCGCTCATATGGGTAAAGCTGAATCCCTCGATCGTTTCGTGATGCGCTGAATAGCCCGACCCGTTATCACCCCCGGTGATAGTATCGGGACTCAACTGCACCATACCGAACGGCGTAGCCGCTCCGGGGAACGTTTTGCCCAGGCCATGCCCGCCATATCCGCCCAGCGTAATCGCACCGATCATCGGGTTGACATAGTCCACCATCTCCTTTTTCGCAACGCCCCTATTCTCAGCGAAACCGTTCCTTTCCACTGAGAACAATCCTGCCGCGACAAGACACATGATCGAAAGTCGGTTCATAGATCGAATCCGTTAAACCTAGTGGCTCTTTTTCTTCGACGTTTTCTTTTTATTCATTCCTGCGGCCTCGCGGTAGGCATTCCAGGATTCCTTCGGATTATCAAAATCCAGCGGATCGTTGTATTGCTTCTGCAACTGCGCCATCGCCGCTTCCAGCTCGGTGATTTTCACAGCATATTCCGGATTCCCGGCCAGATCGGTTTTTTCGAATGGATCGGCCTTGAGGTTATAAAGACGCGTTTTTCCAATGGCTGGATAATAGATCAGTTTCCAGCCGTCCTTAGACACCATGCGCTGCTGGTGCTGATAGGAACTGTACATGGCGGGATAGTGTTTCGTTTTCCCCTTCAACAACGGAAGCAGGCTCTTGAACTCAACATAATCCGGAACAGGTTGCTCAGCCAGCTCCAACGTGGTCGGCATGACATCCTGCAGATAGATCGGTATCTCGAACTTGGAGCCCGGTTTGATCCCCGGCCCCACCGCGAGAAACGGAGCCCGCACACTGTGATCATACATGTTCTGCTTACCGATCAACCCATGACGACCGCAGCCAAGGCCGTGGTCGGCCGTAAAAAAGATATAGGTATTATCGCCCTTGCCGCTCTTTTCAAGCGCCTCAAGGATGCGCCCGATCTGGTGATCCATGTGGGTGATGATCGCAAAATACTCCTGCCGGTTGACCTTCACCGCATATTCGGTACGCGGGAACGGAGCCAGTGCTTCATCGCGCAATCCCTTGCCGCAGCCGATGGCATCCTTATAGGGATATTCGATCAAATAGTTTTCGGGAATCTGGATGCGCTCCAACGGATACATGTCGACATATTCCCTGGGCGCCTGCCGCGGATCGTGCGGGGCATTGAAGGCGAGATGCATGAAGAACGGCTGGTCCTCCTTGGCGGCCTGTTCCAGAAACTCCACCCCATAATCACCCACGAGTTCGCTGGCATGTTTGCCGTCTTTGTCCCAGTAGCCCTTCTGGGTTTTGTCCCAGGGCTTCCACCCGGCTTCATAGTCGGCTTCGTCCCTGGGACGGTTGTAGCCGATGCCGCTCATCGGCGTGGTGGGAAGCATGCCGCCGCGGCGGCCCTTGGCCACATCAAAATAGTCTTCGGGTTTTGCGCGGACATGCCACTTGCCGGTGAAGTAGGTTTTGTAGCCGGCGGCCTTCATCTGCTGCGCCCACATGTGGCCCTGTTCGACCTCCCGCCCCATGTCTTGTTCCAGCATGCCGGCGTTCCAGACCGAACGCCCGGTGGTCAGCATGGTGCGACTGGCCACACACACCGCGCCGTGCCACGCACCCATATTATAGGCATGCGTAAAGCTCGCACCCCGCTCCACCAGCTTGTCGAGGTTGGGCGTATCGATGTCGAGATGCCCGAAGGCGCGGATCGCTTCGTAGCTGTGATCATCCGCAAAGATAAACAGAATGTTGGGCTTATCCTCTGCTGCATAGCCGCCGCTGAGCAACAGACTCAGAACTGTTAATTTTGTAAATATATGTTTCATGATATTCCCTATTTAACCGGTTTTAAAATGAGAGCCTGGGGGCGGAAGCGTTCCACACCGTCGGTGTCGGTGATGCGCCAGACCAGTTTATTGCTGCCGACAACCACCTTAAAGGTGCCCAGCGGTTGCTTGACGTCCGCACCAGCGCTTGTTTTTCCGCCAACCGAAGCGTTACCCAACTCAACCTTAATGCCGGCGCCTTCCTTTAAACCGTGATAGCAGGCGATCACTTCATATTCCCCTGCCTCGCGAACATACAGATTCCAGTTGACGGTATCAGAGCCTTTCGTCCAGCCCTTCAGGCAGTCGCGGTGATTATCAGCCTTATAGCCGCGCGCACCGTTTTCATACTTCAACGTCGATCCATCAATCTTGCCGTCGAACACATTCAGCGTGTTCAATGCAACAGGGTCTAGCAGGCGCGCTTTCGAGGTCTGGATATCGGCTTCAAACTCCAGCGCGATCACCGTGGAGGCCTCGGACACCGGCGAGGCCGGAACGTTGAGTTCCAACGTGTTGTCATCGAGCCGCTTTGCAGCTACCCCGACTTCGTCTGCACCAAGAAGGTGAATGAATGCAGGATCGTTCTGTAGTCCGCCGATGCGCAGTTTTCCATCGATCGGCCAATCAAAGACCTGCAGATAAACCATGTGATCTTTGGCGGTGGACTCGCCCCACGCCTGTACCGGGAGTCCGGACCTGCCGGCACCATGGATCGACTCGGAAGCCATCGTCATCCACTCGGCAAAGCCGTTCAGGATATTCACATCCGGGTCGTCGATTTTCCCGTCTGCGCGCGGGCCGAGGTTCATCAGGATATTACCTCCGCGGGCCACGGCCTTAATTAACAATTGGATCAGTTCGGCGGCGGGCTTGTGGCTCTTGTCTTCGCTGTGATAGCCGTACGACTCGTTGGTGGTCGGGATGGCTTCCCAGTACTTTTCAGAAGTCGGCTTGATCTGCGCCGGCTTGTCACACGTTGTTGTGTAGTCGCCGAAGCCATAGATGAAACGACCGTTGACCACCACTTCTGAATCGGTATCGCGCAGCGCCTTAAAGATGCGCCAGTTCTCGGAATTGGGCAGCTTGTGCGGGGTGTCGAACCACATAATATCGGGATCATATTTCTTAAGCAGCTCCACCACTTGCGGGATTGATTTTTTATTCACATAATTTTCGCGGATACGCGGCAGTTCTTTACCCATGACCGGATCATCCCACCAGTTGCGGCCGCCCAGGTTTTTGTCGCCACCGGGATTCTTGAATTCCCAATCGTTGCCGGGGCCGTCGGCCTCGCCCCAATCAAAGGCGTGCGAGTAGTAGAATCCAAACTTGATGCCGTGTTTAACGCAGGCCGCCTTGAGTTCCGCCATCGGATCGCGCTTGAACGGGGTGGCATCCACAATGTTCCAGTCCGACACCTGCGAATCGTACATCGCGAAACCGTCATGGTGCTTAGCGGTAATGACCAGGTAGCGCATGCCCGCAGCCTTGATCAGCTTAACCCATTCTTCCGCATCAAAATCAACGGGATTAAATTTATCCGCGCAAACCTCCGCATATGTTGCCTGATCGATCTGACCCTTACGCTGAATGTGTTCTGAATAGCCGTGCACCTTTTCGTCCTGCCACACGCCGCCGAGCTGGGCATAGATACCCCAGTGGATGAAGCAGCCGAAGCGGCCGTCGACCCACCACTGGATGCGCTCGTCGCGCGTCTTCATCGACTCTTCATAAAACTTCGGAGCCTTGGCGCCCGGCGCAAACTCCGGTTCCAGATAGATGTCCCCGGCAAGGAGTGTTTCCTGATCTACCGCGCTTCCAAGCATTGGAAGCAGCAACGTTGCCATTAATAATTTTCGCATAGTATCCTTTTTACGCTGCGGGTGCGCTGCGGTCTTCGTTCTTATATTTTTCCAACAACGCCTTCAGCCGTTCAACGGTTTCCGGATGCTGATCCTGTACATTGGTGGCTTCGGCGGGATCGGCTTCCATATCGAACAGCTGGACTGCCGGAAGGCTTTTCCATGCATCCTTATCCTTGGGGCGTGGCGCGCTCCACCCACCGGAATGCGGCGCATCGACCAGCTTCCATTTCCCCTGACGAATGGCGAAGGTTCCGTTGATGGAATGATGCACGGTGGCTTCGCGCACCGGCTGGTCGGCCGTGCCGATCAGGTTGGGCAACATGCTGACCGAATCCTCGCCGGCATCGGCCGGAAGTTTGGCACCGACAATATCGGCGCAGGTGGCCAGCATATCGGTCAGGCAGGTGGTATCGGCACAAATCGAACCGGCCTGAACCTTTGCCGGCCAGCGCACAATGAACGGAACGCGGTGACCGCCCTCAAAAATGTCGGCCTTGTGGCCGCGATATATTGAGCTGGGATTATGACCCTGCGCAATGAGTTCTTTAAAATCGGCCTCGGGCGAACAGCCGTTGTCGCTGGTGACAATGATCAGGGTGTTGTCGGCAATCCCGGCCTTTTCCACCGCCTTCATCACCTGCCCGATGCACTCGTCGTTCATGGTTGTAAAGTCGGCATAGGCACTGTCGATTCCGCTCTTTCCCTTGTATTCAGAGGTCGGCAGCACCGGGGTGTGCGGCGAGGAATACGGCAGGTAGAGAAAGAAAGGTTTGTCCGTCCTGGCCTGCTCCTCCACATACTTCACCGCGCGGCGCGTAAAATTGGGCAACACGTCCCAGTGGTCGAAATCAGGTGCAGTCGGCCCCTTGCGCCACCAACCGTTTTTCACTTCGCTTTTATGGGCAACCGTTTCGCGGTCCGGCACGGCGGTGGGAATACCGTTCTCCACATAAACATAGGGCGGCATGTCGAGCGAACCACAATGGCCATAGGAATAGATAAAACCGTTTTCCTTCGGACCGTTTTTAATCGGTTTTGTAAAGTCCACCGGCGTGATGCTATTCAAACCTGTTCCTGTAGACGCTTCGCCGGTTTTATGCCAATCCCAACCCATGTGCCACTTTCCAATGTAGGCGGTGTGGTAGCCATTTTCCTTCAAAAGCGAGGCAACCGTCATACGGCCCTCTTCAATCAGGTGTTCCGAATAGCCGCTCAACACACCGCTCTTCTTGCGGCTGCGCCAACAGTAACGGCCAGTCAGAACGCCATAGCGCGTCGGAGTGCAAACAGCGGAACCGGAATGAGCATCGGTAAAGACCATGCCTTCACGGCCGAGCCGATCCATGTTCGGCGTCGGGATTTTCCCGTCGGGGTTGCAGATACCTACGTCGCCGTAACCAAGGTCGTCGCACAGAATATAAATAATATTAGGCCGTTGCGGCACGGGCTTCGCGCCCCCCATTACTACCGTGCTTGCCGCCATGGCAGCAAATGCCAGCAGGTTTCTTTTTTTCATTTTAGTCCTACTTCTGTTTTTAACTCTTTCAAAATCGGTTTAATCGACCGCCCATGATCAACCAGGTCTTGCCCTAGACCATAGAAACGTCACCCAAATAAGTTTCCATCGACGATTCGATGCTTACTGCGAGACCATTTCCCAGGTTCGCGCCTATGTTTTCAGCCTTTTTCCAACCATTGGAAACTCAGACTCTATTGCAGACGAATCCGCTGAATAAAACATATTATTATCATGTATAATTTGGTTTGTCGTCCTGAAACAATCAGTAAAACCAAATTCGAACAGAACCGGCCCTAAACAGCCCTATTCAGGGTGATGAAGGAATAATATGGATGTTCCTTTATAGATTGATCCATATCGTTTTCGTCTCTGGTTTAATGATCGAAACGGTTCGGTCGTCCAATAGAATTTGGATTTTCAGGTCTCGGGCCGGAATATGCATTTGACCGCCGATTTTCTCCAGCTGAATACCTATGCGGTTACCAACCTTTTTGGCCCGGAAGTCAGTTTTTCGATAGTCCCCCTCCTTAAAGCCCCATCCATCGCCGGCATCTTCGTAGAGAATCCCCGCCGCCTCGCCCTTTTTATTCAACCGCACCATCAGGGTTAGATCAGAATGATTATATTCCGTGGTATTCTGCATCACCTTGGTCAGCGGAATAATCGCGCCATCACGAATGCGGAGCGTGGGTAGATATTGATTGGCCTGCTTATTCGAAGGCTCAACAATCGTGACCTCCCGATTAAATCCAGCAGGGAGAACGGGCGAGTCGGCCCATTTTGGAATAACAAGCAGATCACCCCCAAACAAAAAGGCCTGATCCTCCTTACGCAAATCCTGATTCGTGGGGTCCACAAAAAACAGGGGGCGCATAACCGGCATCCCCGTCTGCGACGCTTCTTGAAACAGGGTATAAAGATACGGCATCAAACGATAGCGTTTCTCAAATGAAACCTTGGCCGCCTCTTCCACAACCGCACCAAATTCCCACGGCTCTTTATTAATGGTTTTCTCCATCGCGTGGCCTCGTGAAAATGGATAAAACGCCGCCAGCGAAAACCAGTGCCCCATCAAGTCCGGTTGTGGATTTTTCCCGAACCCGCCCGCATCAGGCCCACTGAAGGGCTGGCCGGACAAGCCAATCGAAAGCGACATCGGAATCGACATCTCCATATGCTCCTGCGTCGACTCATTATCTCCGGTCCACATCGCGGCATAGCGATGCCCCCCCAGATAATTAGACCGACTCAGGATGAAGGGTCTTTTATCCGGATTGGCCGCCATGATCCCCTCTCGGCTGGCTTTGACCATCAGCATTCCATACACATTATGATAAAGCTCATGGGAACCCGCAGGAATCGTTTGGCCGTTCTCCAACACCAGCCCTCCGCGATGCTGATTCCCATCCGGCATGGTTCCCCCGCCGAAGATAGCGGGTTCATTCATATCGTTCCAAACCCCGTCAATGCCGGTTGCCATGAAATCGGCATAAAGATCGCTCCACCATGCGGCAACATGCGGCGCGGTATAATCGGGAAATGCGCAATCCCCCGGCCACACCTTTCCGTGGTATTCCCCGCCCTGGGCATCCCTGACCCAGACATCGTTCTTCGTACCACTCTGATAGACGCTGTAATCGGCATCCACCTTCACACCGGGATCAATCATCCAAACGGTTTTGAATCCGTTTCCATGCAAATAGTTATTCAACCCGGTCGGATCCGGAAAGCGCTTCTGATCAAAGGTAAAAACGCGATACCCATCCATATAGTGAATATCCAACCAAATGACATCACACGGAATCTCTCTCGAACGAAAGCCGTCCGCAATCTCCCGCACGCGGGCATCCGGATAATAGGACCAGCGACACTGCTGATATCCAAGCGCCCACATCGGCGGCATTTCAATGGTGCCCGTCAATTCCCCCAGTGCTTTCATCACGTCCTGTGGAGAATCTTTCTCGATCACCAACACCCGAAAAGGAGCCTTGTCGGAATAAATTTTTATCCCGTCAGTCAGATCAAAAACAGAAAAACAGCTCGTATCTGCAATCACCCCGAAGGCCGTTCCATCGGCCCGCACGCCCAGTACAAACGGATGCGTCTGATAGAGCCGTTTTCCTCCGGCGGAGCGATACGCATAGTTATCCGTATTATACAGTTCAACCACAGTGCCTGACCGCTCCAAAGCTCCGGTCACCTCGCCCGTTCCATAGAGACTCGTTCCCTCATCAACCGTCAGCGTCCATTGATAGGTTGCGCCTACTTTAGACCAAACAGGAACCATCTTCCAATCGGCAGCCACTTCCCCTGTAACCTTGGGTTCCTGAATGAGCGCAAAGGATGGAGGCAATAAAGAGCGCTCGCCCCCTTCCGGATAGAAGATCGCCAGATCGTCCCCCGCCTGTTCCGCATCAGCATATACACCACGCGGCAAAACAAGACTCAGACTAGACAGGATTAGAAATACAGTCCTCTTTCCCATAGGTTTTCCTTATTTTTATAATGTCATACCGCTATTCAGATCTACGCCTCCGGCACTCGATTAGATTACCGATCCTGAATATCAACCACGTAGGTGCTGTTCGTTCCAAGCGCCGCATTGGAGGGGGTTGTCAGGTGTAATTTAAAGCTTTCTGAGCCTTCAGGAATATCATCTCGAAGCAGCAGGATATTAATGACCTGCCTGCGCTGCAACGGGTGGAATGTAATGCTTCGACTTCCGAGCACGCGGAAATCGATGCCCTCTTGCGCAGTCCCCTCTTCGGTCGTCAGGTTCACCGTGATCGTATCATCAACGGGTTCTGATACGGTGACGGGCACCTGAAGCACCATGCGGGATTCGCGCGCGGTGGCCCATGTGCCATCGAATTCGACTGTCACCTGGCCCTGATTTACAAACGGCGGCGAATTCACCGGCAGTAACGTCGAGGTTGAATCGTTGTAGAAGGTGTTAAGTTCGTCGATCGACATATAGCTTCCATTTCCTGCGACCGTGCCGAAATGCGGCGTTTGGGTCGAGTGCGCATAGGGCGCGTAGTAGGTGTTGTTGTCCGATGTAATCGTATCGGCGACCAGTTGGGAATCGCGCGTATTAAATCCAATAAGCCGCCCGGAAGCCGCCCCGAACGAGGAGACCATGTTGTTGCGAATGACGGCATCTTTGGCCATGTATATGGGCCCCATGTGAGGTTGTTCATCCCGACTTGTATATCCGAGGGTCGTAAAGAGTCCCCACGCACCAGAGGTTCGTTTTTGCTGGACCATGTTGTTGATGACCCGCACGTTTTCGCCGGAAAAATGGACACTGGAGTTTACGTTGTCATAGAGCGCGCTGTTGATTAGCTCCTGATTCAATGTGCCGATTTCGAACCACAGGCAGGAGCGATTATCGCGCAGATAACAGTTATTCACCGTTATATCCCAGTTTTGAATATCCGCCCATAAGCCGATTCGGTTGTGGTGCGCAATATGCACCCGGTCGAAATAGACGCGGCTGGCTCGTCCTATTTTGGCAAATCCAGCCAGGTCGGCGCCGGTATAATTTCCAACATCCACTCGCCATAGATTGTTGGTTGTAATGCAATCCTCCACCAGCATGTTGCTGCAGCCTTGCGAAAACTTAAATCCATTGCGGCCGTTGCGATGCCCTTCACTACGCCGAACCACACCGTTGTGGGTGCCGTGTTGAATCAATAGACCCTCTGATCCATTGTCGGAAAACTCGCAATCCTCTACCAGCAAATAACTCCCGCGCCCCAGATCAAGGGCCGCCTTATAGGGGGGAAATGAGGCGGCATGTTGAAATTTCAAGCCGCGCACCACAATGAAATTTTCATGTCTGGAATAGAGAATTTCTTCAGTAATTCCGATTTCAACAAGGGCGGTATTCGGGTTTTTGGTGGTGCGTAGATAAATGGTATCCGTTGCTTCGTCCACCATGAAGGCATGCTCGTCGGTTATGTGCGGGTGGCCCCGTGCATCGCTTTCCCCGGGGCGAGGATCGCTTCCGGCTTCAAGATGCGAGAGCAAGGTGTAGGGTCGGGCCATTTCGCCATCCAAAACCAGAATCTCCCGTCGGAACTGCACTTCGGTGTCATGATTAACCGTTTCCGTTGTTGAGCGCCCAAAATCATAGGGCCAGGCATGCGTCCAGATTGATCCGGAGTCGGGGATGAGGGTTCCGTCGCAGCGGAATAGGGATCCGTCGCCGGGATCTTCCGGATGAATCCAGGCGGTTCCTCCGTCGGGATCGTAGCCGAAGCCCGGTAAGGAATTGGGGCCGCTACCGCCGCCGGCATTGCTGATGCGCAGTTCGAAGGTATGCCAGCCTGGTTGCAGGTTCAGGTTGCCCGTGGAGGTGCGATCCCACCAGTCGTCGCTACTCAGCACCAGTACGCCGTCGATATAAAGACGGGTCATGTCGTCGATGTCTTCGGTAAAGGAGATGTTCCCGTCGGCATCGTAGATTTCGCCCGTGTAGATTTCGGTGGTGTAGGGCGAAATCCCGTCCTCGGTTTCGCTGAGGTCAGTGGTAATACCGGAGTTCGGGTTCGGATCGCTTGTATTGATGTTGCCGGGCACCTCTCCGTACAGCAGCCCGGGCTGCTCCTCTCCGTACTCGGGCGGGACGGTTTGTTGTATCCAGGCATCGTCATCCCAAACCTCGGATCCACTGAGGGTAACGGTTCCGGGGATGCGCGCCTCGATAACAATCGGTTGGAATCGGGTTCCACTGCGTTCCAAAATCACACCTTCTTCACGATATAGTCCCGGTTCCATGACAATCCGGCTTCCGGGCGCCAGTGTGTTGCCTAGATTATTCACCGCCTGGATGGCCGCCTTTAGGGTTTTAAAGGGTTGACCTTCCGAGCCATCGTTTCCGTCGTCACCGGTGGAGGCCACGTGGAAGGTGCGAACGGTGTCCCAGTCATCAATATCCCGAACCGCCCAAAGGTCCTGCCGAAAGTCGCCCAGCGCTCGCAGCGTATTTTCGGAAAGAATCGAGGAATACAGGTTTACGTTGCTGATTCGGGCAATTAGCGGATCGGCCCCGGAAAGTTTGGCCCCAATTCGGGCGCTGTTGATTACGGGTTTTTCGGACGAGGTGAAGTATTGAGTGCTGTCGTGTTTTCCGTTGATGTAAAAGTCGGCCCGGTGGCTGGCGGGATCGTAGGTGACGGCAAAGTGAAGCCAAAGTTGATTTTTGCGGCGTTCGTGCCCCGTGTCGTCGATAAAATCAACCGAGTGCTCTCCGATCCTGCGATACCGAGTTTCAACGCTTCCATCGACACGTCCGTTTCCGCCGGTGTTTCCGCCCACCTTAAACACCAGCCCCACATCGCGGCCGATGCCGGTATATGTTCCGTTTTGACTGTCGCGTAGATAGAGCTGAATGTTGCCGTTGCCCGTTCCGGAATCAAACAGGGTCGGCGTGGCGCCCTGAAGGTCTTCCAGATAAACATGCATGGAGAGCGAAAGCGTTTCCGTTTCGCCCGGACCGGTAAAGTTGAGCGTATTCGCTCCGTCCAGCAAGTAGGCTTGGTCAAATCCCGTCCGCCCCGTACTCCAACCCGCCGTGCCTCCACTGGAAACCGACAGGTTTCGAGCGTGACTGCTGCCGTCGTTCAGCGAACCGTCCAGGGCAAAACGGGCTTCGGGCGGATTTTTCCTTATTAACCGAAAAAACGAATGACCCTGATCCGCAGCCACAATGTTCTGCCACGATTGATTCCGGCCCATTACGGCTTCGCCAACATCCACCCAGCTTTCTGACGAAAGATTCGTGTTCGACTGCAACTGAAACGTCTCGTCCGAGCCCAGCGGCCATGCGCGCAGGTCAACATGTTCGGCCGCCGTTTTTATATCTAAAACATTGGTGGAAGCCTCTCCCTGAAGAAGGGTCCCGGCCATCACCAACACCCATACGATGCTGGGAGAAAAAATGTTTTTCAATAGACCGGAGCAGAACCCCCTGGAGATGGTTTTAAAGTACTGTTTCATAGCCCCTCGCTGGTGGATTAGTCCTCCCGAACTTTCAGCAAAACGGTTTCGCCTTTTTTCAGATTAATCTTCCAGCGCTTTTGTCCCTGCGGACCTTCCAAGGATTGGAAGTCCGGTTGCACCTTTCCGACCGCTTTAAATTCCGGCATGTCGGTCTCCAGGATGAGCGGCTCGCCTGCGAGGCTTTCAATCCGGATCCATTGGGTCATTCCCCGGGCGTATTCCGCGGAGACGAGGAAGGCCCCTTCGGTGCGCAGCTGGTGGAACACGGTCTCATCCGACCAGCGTTCCGGCATGGCCGGGAAGACGCGAATGACATCGCCCCAGCTCTGGAGCATCATATAGCCCATGGTATCGACCACCGCCAGCGGGGTTTCAATCACGGGACCGCCGTCCTCGGCATACATGGAGTTGGGTTTGACGGCCCGCACGCCCGGAGCCATCCCGAGCCCTTGGGCGGTAACCATGCCGTCGAGCTGCTTCAGCGCCCGTTCACCGTCGCCCAACGTGGCAAACATGGCGGACGACCCGGTATAGGAATAGGCTGCCAGCACATCGGGCAGGCTCAACCAGCGCTCGACCGATTTGCGGAACAGGGCTTCGGCCTCGGCGCCCTGCTCGGGATGGATCGTGTGCAGCGGATAGAGCGCCATCAGATGCGAATAATGGCGGTGCGAAATATCAAATCCATGCGTTTCGCTGACCATCAACCCGTTTTCATTGACCGGGAAGGGGCGCAGCCGCTTCTTAGCATCCGCCCACTTCGCAGCCATCGGATCGTCCAGGCCCAAGCGTTCGTTGAGATCGATTAGCGCCTGGAGCCCCCAATCGAAGAGCTGGAGCGAATAGTTGGTATCGGCCAGCAGGCCGGGGCGGTTCATCGCCCAACCGCGCTCCTCAGGTTCGGTCTTGAAATTATATTCAGGCGAAACCTGCGGCGGTAGATGAATGGTGCCGTCGGCATCGGTGGTCATGACATCGAAATAATAGTTAATGTTTTTCTTGAGCAGCGCAAACAGCTTACGACCGGTCGCCTCATCCATGCTGTATTTCCAGAAGCGCCAATAGTTGTGCAGCGCCCAGGTAAAGTTGCCCAGCTCATAGGTGTCGCCCCCCTCGCGGCGGATCATGTTATAGGTGGAGGTGCGCGGCCAGGTGATCGCATCCGGGTTCGTTGCGGAATTGAACGTGCCCTTCGCATCATAGAGGTCGATCATATGGGTGAAGTAGCTCCCCTGCTCCAGCTGGTTCGCGATAAAGCTCGGCAGATTGGAGAGCTGAATATTGAGGTTCCACCAGGTGCCCGGCCAGCCACACTGCGTGAACCACGGCCCCATGTTGTCGATCATGATCGGCAGCTCCGGGCGTGCCGCGCCGCCGAACTTATAGATCTGCAGCCAGTAAAACTGCTCCCAGAAATCGTCGCCCTCGATCTCCACGAAGGAGCGCTGCATATAATTGTGCCACCATTCACGGTGCCGTTTTTCCAAGGTCTGGCCCCCTTCGCTACGGGCCCGCTCGACCGAATCGACCGCCTCTTTAATGGCCAACTCAATATTCTCGGTTTGTGATTTTTCCGGTTCGTAGGCTTTGCCGACCGCCAGCAGGAAGGTGTTGCGGCCTTTTTTACCGCGAATGTTCACGAAGGCCGTTACGTGTGCCCCGTGTTTCGTAAGCGGTTGGATGACGAGCGTCAGGTCGCCCCGCTGCTCGCGGGTTGGCTTGGGCGGAAGCTCATCCGGCGACAGCGTGGCCGGATCGGTTTTTGTGGTGATGATGCGCGGGCTGATGGACCACTGTTCGGCCATGCCCAACGCCAGCCCTTTCTCGCCGCCGGTACTGCGCGACTCGACGACCACCACATTGGATTCACGTTCAACAAACGAACGCCAGTCAATACGCCCCTGATCAGACTCAATCCGTCCACGGGCCTCGGCATTCCAGATATCGAGCCGCATGTCGGCCTTTTCCACCGCCCCCGCGGGGTTCAGCTGAATGCTGCCGATCGGCACGCGCGGGATCGACCAGTCGATGCTCGGAATATGGAACTCGGCGGCCACGTCGGTACGGCCCAGCTCCCATTGCAGCACCCATTCATCACCGGGCTTGCGGTAGATCGAGGCGCCGGTCAGGCCATTGGCAATAAATGCTGCATCGCCCCAGGTGTCACCAATCTCCCCCTCCCAGATCAGATCCTGCTCGGCCATAAACAACGGCCACTTGATGTCCGGGTTCTGCGGTTCCTTGAAGTCCGCTACGTTCTCCGGAATAAAATTACCGATTGCAAAAACAGAGCCGCACAACATGGATCCTACTAAAAACAAACTCACTCGACTTTTCATTCTGATGCTCCGTTTCCAAGGACTGGAAAATTATTTTTCTACCGGGGTCCAGTTATTGACCGGCCAAATGATGATGTTCGCGCCTTCCGTCGGAGCGGACTGCGAGTCTTCGCGTGGGTTGCACGCCAGCAGGAACGCCTCCACCTTGCCCGTCTCCTGGTTCACATAGACCTGCGGCCGCTCCATGCGATAATAGACCTCCGAGTTGCCCTCCATAAATTCAACAGGAACACCGGCGTGGGCGAGCGGCACATCAGAATAGAGCCGATAATTGGTGCCGGACTTGGCATCGGTGAACCAATGCATCGACGCTTTCTTTTTTCCGTCGGTGGCGCGGCCGCTCATATCCGTCATGATGGCATGGTACTGGCCGTTGACTTCCCAAATACAGGCGTCCTCATGATCCACATCGCCGGGAAGCTGGTTGATGGAGCCCCGGTTGTTCGGCAGCGGAGCACCCCAGCGCTTTTCCGGCTCGCCGGGATAGGCGGAGACGTCTTTCGCCCGATACGCCAGCAAATGACGCTGCGTGCCGGGATAGGCAGGATCGGTTTCTTTCGAAAGCCCGTAGGCGCTGCCGTCGGGGTAAAACAAGAGCGCAGGATTGTTGAACTTCGCCTCCTTTACCAGTTCGGTGTGATGCCCGTACCAGCTGCCTGGCGTCAGATCATCGGAATAGAGCCAGCTCGTTCCAGCAATGGCCCCTTTTCGCACATTGATATAATAGAGCACATAGCGCTTGATACTGCCGTCAGGATTGTACTGTGGCGTTACCTTGCTGTTGCAGACGTTCCAGCCATGGTTGTTCTCCGCGGAGAGCAGCGGCTCTTCTACGAGGGTGTACGGCCCAAGGAGGTTTTTTGATACCGAGTGTACAATCTCGCTCGTGGTCATCCAGTGTTTCAGGTTATTAACCTGCCCCGCCTCCATTATCCAACGGGTGTAGATCAGATGATAGGTGTCGCCCACCTTGGTCAGCGAGGGACACCAGGAATGATAACCATGCTGAAATACACGGTTGGCATAGACCGGCTTTCCCATCGCCTCGCCGAGAGGATTGATCCCTTTGTACAAAGCGTTATCGGTTGACTCGGTCGCTAGGCCGGGCAAAGCCAGAAGCAATGAGGCGGCCTGAATAAGAATTTTTTTCATCGGCTAGCCCTGTTTAGGGTTACTTGGTTTCCGGCTTCCAGCCGTTGACCGGCCAGATGATAATATTCGCGCCTTCCGTCGGAGCGGACTGCGAGCCTTCGCGCGGAATGCAGCTCAACAAAAAAGCCTCCACTTCACCGGATTCCGGATTCACATAGACGTTGGGGCGTTCCATCCGGTAGTAGACCTCGGAGTTGCCCTCCTGAAATTCAACCGGCGTACCGGCATGGGCAAGCGGCACGTCGGAATAGAGCCGGTAATTGGTGCCGGACTTGGCATCGGTGAACCAATGCATCGACGCTTTCTTTTTGCCGTCGGTGGCGCGGCCGCTCATATCGGTCATGATGGTGTGGTACTGGCCGTTGACCTCCCAGATACAGGCATCCTCATGATCCACATCGCCGGGAAGCTGGTTGATGGAGCCGCGGTTGTTCGGCAGCGGAGCGCCCCAGCGCTTTTCCGGTTCGCCGGGATAGGCGGAGACGTCTTTCGCCCGATAAGCCAGCAAATGACGCTGCGTGCCGGGATAGGCGGGATCGTTGCCTTTCGAAAGCCCATACGCGCTTCCGTCGGGGTAAAAAAGGATGGCCGGATTATTGAATTTAGCCTCTTTCACACGTTCCGTATGGTGCCCGTACCAGCTGCCGGGTGTGAGGTCATCGGAATAGAGCCAACTGGTTCCGGCGACGGCCCCCTTCCGCACGTTGATGAAATAAAGGACATAGCGCTTGATACTGCCATCCGGATTATATTGCGGTGTTATTTTCGGGTTATGCAGCCACCAGTCGTGATTATCTTTGGCGGAAAGCGCCGGGTTTTCCACGTTGGTGTATGGGCCGAGGAGGTTCTTCGAGGTGGCATGAACAATCTCGCTCGTCGTCATCCAATGCGCTACATTATTTACTTTGCCTTCCACCATTTTCCAACGGCTGTAAAACAGGTGGTAGGTATTGCCCTTTTTAATCAGAGACGGATCCCAACAGTGGTAGCCGTGCTGGAAAACACGGTTCGCAAAGACCGGTTTACCCATCGCTTCACCCAGCGGATTGATTCCCTTAAACAGGGCATTGTCCGTCGATTCAGTTGCGAATAACGGCGCAGCAAGCACCATAAGTACAATCATTAAAACTTTGGTCGATTTATTCATCCTATTTCCTGCTATCATTTTTACTTCATGAACAAGCTGCCGGGTCTCGATTATTGCCCTGATGTGCGGGCTTGAACCGAACTTTCGATGGCTTCCATACCTTGGATTCTTATATATTCACCTTTGGTCAGACTGGTTATTTTTTTGAAGCGGGCATCCTCTCCTTTTTCATCATCCGTTCGCACAAAATGAATAACATTGATCGAATATTTGTCCTTTTTCTGACTGCGCTTCCCCAGGCCGCTCGTGGTTGGAACCTTCGGTTTAAATTTCTTACGTGTATTATCGTACGCTTCCAGCACCTCTTTCGGTGTATAGACATAAAATTTGGGATGAGGCGGTTGCGGTTCGTTCGGAAAGTAGATTCTCACACGATGCCGATCCTGATTACTATTCGGCAGCACCCTTGGCGCTTCCCCCTTTTGTCGCCGGAGATCATTATCTTCTTTGAATCTTATTTTGGACTCCGCAACTTTCTCCTTCCAGCGAACCCACTTGGATTCGCTCCATTGATCAGCATCGTCTATCTTTTGAGCAAGAAATCCCCACGAGCAGGAAAGTACAAAAATCGAATCCGCCTGTTGCTCCATGGCCCGCATCATGGGGCGCGCCCAATATCCGACATTACTTTTCAAAGGCTCTATTTCGTTATTCCCCGAAATGCTGATCCCCCCCGCCCCTAGTGTCTTCGGGCCATAGTCTTTATCCCCCATATTCTTCGTGACCGCATTCAGCGGTTCAAGCCATCGTTCCACCTTGGCAACGTTCCCTCGACTGGCGGGAACCAGATCCGGAAACAGGGTGTAGTCGCCGCCGCCATACACTGCAATATTGAATAGAACCGTCGGATTCAATCCTCCCAGAATCCGTACCAACTCGGATTTAATAATGGTATAGGCTGGAATCCCGCCGATTTCGTCAACCATCATATCGCCGGATGCATCGAGGATGATAAATACTTTTTCGCCCTTGCCCTTGATGCCAAACAGCTCGATCTCCGGCATGGAGAAACCGAGACCGCCCGCGCCCCCGAGCCCATCACCGGCCGCCGAACCTAGACCACCCTTCACGCCGGTAATTTCCGGCATCTTGATATCGGGCATGTTCTGGTTCATTTTGGGCTGCACCACAATCCGTTTTCGAAGCTTCGGCTTCTGCGTCTTCTTCTTTTTGATATTAACCGGCACCTGCAACTTTTTCAGTTGCATCTTCGGTCGATTCACCGGCTTGGCCTCAAACTTATTGTCTTCCTTTTGGATCACAGTCACCGCCACAAAGGATAAGGCAACAACAATCAATATCGCGTGAATCCCCAGACTCACCAGCGCTGCGCTGGATTTTGCGTGGTTTGCAAAAAAACGTTTCTTAGGTTTAGCGCTCATAATTTCGTTTCCCCTTTCAAATGCATTGCGCTACATGGTTTGTAACAAAATGGATTCCCCTTTTTTCAGATCGATTATCCAACGTTTCTGAGCGCGCGGACCTTCGACCAACTTCATGCCGATCGTGCGGTCGGCCTTGAACTTGGCCATATCCGTCTGCAGCACCAGGGGTTCACCGGCCAAACTTGTAATGCGGATCCACTGCGTCTCTCCGCCTTTGCGTTCGGCGGAAACCAGAAAGGCGCCTTCGGTACGCAGGTGGTGGTAGGTTGCATCGGCCCAGCGGTCGGGCATGGCCGGGAACACGCGCACGACGCCGTCCCAGCTTTGGATCAGCATATAGCCGATGCTTTCAACGGAGGAGAGCGGGGTTTCAATCACCGGCCCGCCGCCTTCGGCATACATCGAATTCCACATGATGCCCACCTTCTTATTGCCCCACCCTTCGGCGGTGTCTCCGATGCCCTGCAGGCCGGCACCCAGCACGGAATCGAGCATGCCGTCGAGCTGCTTCACCGCACGGTTGCCATCGCCCAGCGTGGCAAACATGGCCGCCGAACCTGTGTAGGAATAGGAGGCGAGCGCACTCGGCATACTCAGCCATCGCTCAACTGACGTGCGGAACAGCGCTTCGGCCTCCGGCCCCTGGTCGGGGTTGATGGTATGCAACGGATAGAGCGCAAGCAGATGGGAATAGTGACGGTGCGAAAAGTTGTACTCTTCCTGGTCACTGATTTTCAGCCCATATTCACCGACCGGCAACGGCAGTAGATTATCAAGGATCTTATCCCAGGTGTCGATATCAGGATCATCGATATCCAGCTCATGGCTGAGTTCAATGAGCGTCTGAAGCCCCCAACGGAAAAGCTGATGTGCATAGTTGGTGTCGCGCAACAGGCCCGGTTTATTCTCCTTGGGTTTATGGTCGTTGTATTCGGGAGAAATCATTAGCGGAAGACGGATGGTGCCGTCTTCATCCATCTCCATCACCTGAAGATAATAGTTCATGTTGCGCTTAAGGATGGGGAAAAGATTGCGGGCAACCTGCTCATCCATGCTGTAGCGGTAGTAACGCCAATAGTTCTGCAGTACCCAGGTGAGATTGCCCAGTTCCTTTGTGGTGCCGTCGCAACGCTGCAAGTTATAGGTCGAGGTGCGGCTCTTGCTGTAGGCATCGGGATTATCCGGCGAACCCAGCTTCCCCGTTTTATGAAAATGGTCGATGGCCGTGAGCATCGAACGGCCGACATCCAACCGGTTCCCGCTGAATGTGGGAAAATAGGAAAGCTGCACATTGAGGTTCCACCAGGTGCCCGGCCAGCCGCACTGCGTGAACCATGGCCCCATGTTGTCGGTAATGATTGGAACATCGGCACGTGATGCCCCGCCGAATTTGTAAATCTGCAGCCAGTAAAACTGCTCCCAACGCGGATCATTCGGCAGTGCAACATAAGCCTGCGCCATATAGTCGTGCCACCACTGGCGATGCCGCTGTTCGAGCTTTTCCATGCCATCGGCACGTGCACTGTTCACGGCATCGACCGCCTGTTTGACGGCCTGAGAAATATTGTCGTCCTGGCTCAGACCGGGGTTAAACACCTTGCCAACCGATAACAGAAACAGGTTTTCCCCCTTTGCGGCAGGAAGGTTCACGAAGGCGGTAGCATGTGCTCCGTGTTTCGTGAGCGGCTGGATCACCACGGTGATGTCGCCGACTTGTTCACGATACGGTTTCGGTGGTAGATGTTTTGGTTCAATGGTGGCCACGTCGGTTTGAGAATGAAAAATACGGCCGCTAATGGCCCACTGCTCGGCCAGGTCGAACGCAAGGCCGGCCTCTCCGCCGGTACTGCTGGATTCAATGACCACCACGTTGGAGTCGCGTTCGATGAAGGAACGCCATTCGATGGAACCCAGATCCGTTTCAATGGCGCCGCGTGCCTCGGCATTCCAGATATCGAGACGCATCGCTTCCTTTGTCACGCCTCCGGCCGGCTTAAGCACAATGTTGCCGATCGGAACGCGCGGGATGGACCAGTCGATACCGGGAATATGATATTCAGCAGCGACATCGGTGCGGCCCAGTTCCCAACGCAGAACCCAGTCATCGCCCGGCATGCGGTAAACCGATGCCCCCGTAAGGCCGTTGGCAATAAAGGCACTCTCGCCCCAGAGTTCCCCGATGCCGTTCGTCCATACCAGGTCGCTTTTGGCCAAATGGTGTTGCCAATCGATTTTCGGCTCCGACGGATTTGAAAAGTCTGCATTTCCAAACATCGGAAAAACCGATGCCGCCAAGATCAAACTGTTCAGTCCCATACGTTTCATAAAAATCCTTCTTCATTTCATCAGCTGACGGAAAACCTATAGATTCCCGCAGTCAAAAGCGAGACCCGAATAAATCGTATTATTTTATTAGTATACGGTCGTATATTCGATTACTGGACATGGAAACTGCAGATAACCTAATACGGTTCCATTTTTATTACCGTCAACATGAGCTATCTACTGAATTTCCGCCTCGACCGTGAAGAAACCGTTGGATGGGGTCAGATCGACCTCAAGTGTATCCAGCGGCGGGGTCAATGCATTCGTCCAATTGCGGGCAACGGTCCAGTTGACCAGATCCTGACTTTTCCAAACCTTGTAAAGAACGCCGGTGGCGCTCGGCCACGCGATCTGGATTTTTCCAGAAGTTGGAAGCGTACCGTCGATGCCGAACCTGGATTCCGGATCGTCGGGATCGGTGCCTAATGCAATTTCCTGCGCATCGGTCAGTCCGTCGCCGTCGCTATCGGTATGATTCACACGGCCCGGAGAGCCGCCGGTTGTGGCCGACGCGCTCCAGTTTGCTGGATCATTGCCATAGTGATGCAGCACAATGCGTTCGAGGGAGTGCCCCTGCCCATCCAAAATCAGCGGCCATGGGGCTTTCTTTTTATACGTTACCCGATCCGTCAGAATGAAAGGAACAAAGCCAGTCGGCTCAATGGTGCCCGGACGGTACAACTTTACGGACTCGCCCTGGTTATCCAGCAATCCCGTCCATGGACCAAATACCTGAACCTTGGCGGGAAGTGCCGGGAGTGCCGCGCGAAGCGCGGTTTCGCTCATTCCTGAAAGCAGCACGATTCCATGAGGAGGAACCACCTGATTTTCGGGAAACTCATACTCAACCGCAGAACTTATTTTCCAGGTACTGGTTGGATTTGTTGCATCATAAAGCTTCACCGGCTGATCGGTAATATTCACGAGCTCCACGTATTCCGGACCGTTCGTGGGATTCACCATGATTTCACTAATGACCATAGGACCGACCAGCGGATAGGTATTTTCCTCCGCCGGGGTCTGAGATCGGAGTGAGGGAAAATCCACTCCACCATCTGAACGCTCATAGCGGCCAAACGGCACCTCTTGCGCCGCTGCACCAAAGTCAACCGAGTCGATATAGGAAAGCAGGTTGGTGCCGGAAATCACGGAGAGTGTTGCGTCGTCCCCGAGTTCGCTAAAGGCAAATCCAAGTTGCGTCTCGGTAAAGGTCAGATAACTATTTCCCGGGATCTGGGTTCCGCCGGGAATGGTGTATCGGGTCAGGTTCGTGGCGGAATCACTGAGATGCCATCCGCCGATATTCACCGCCGATGCGCCGGCATTGTAGAGCTCGATCCAATCTTCCCCGAGATCGCTATGGGAAAGAATCTCATTAATCACAACGGCGGCAGACATTCCATCGCGCCCCGGTGAACCATGATATTCCCGACTCGATCTCCAGGAGGATTCATTTCCAAGATAGTCATTTTTTTCAGGTTGGGTTCCGGGAGCCGCGAGCGGGGTGTTCAATTCAAGACTACTCCCCCCTCCATCCGCCCGGCTCGGCCAGAACCCTCCATCATCATATGAAAAATCCATGATCTGAACATTGTTCGAGGCAAATAACATAAGCGACTCGCCACCGTTGTCCAGCTTTTCAGATGGAATCCACTGTCCCAGCACATGGATCTCCGGAAAGTACCAGGGTGAAACAGGATCCTGATACCGACTTTCGAACCGGTCGGCATTGCGAACCACCACTCCATATCCATTAGGAGCAATGGATGTTCCGGGAGCAAAGGTGTGATGAATGCCGGCGGTAATGCTGACACCCGAAAGATCTACCCGCTTATTCGACGGGTTATGAAACTCGATAAATTCATAATCATCCGACCCGTCCGGATTATAGTGAATCTCACTCATCACCAGATTATCTATTGCTGCAGCCTCGCGACCCTCAATCACAAAAGCGGCTTCGGTGAGTGCGGACCAGGTGGCGCCATCCCACGAACGGGCCTTAACGACCGTGTCCTCATCCAAAATAATATCTGAACCGCCCCCTCCCCCTCCACTACCAAACCGATGGGCGAACAACTCCATATCAAAGCTCATATCCGAACTGGTTCCGCTGTACTGATGAACCTCTACGGCAATCACATTATCGCCATTGACCAGCGGGGACGGATTAATATCAAAGGGATAATAGGTGGTTTCCCCCGCTCCGCCAGCAACCGAATCCGCCGGACTCAGATAAGAGACCGAGCCCGGAAGTATGCGTGTCCGGGCGGCTTCACTTCCATTTATGTAAACCACCGCACCATCATCGACTCTGAGATTCAGTGTCAGACTGCTGATGGCAGCAGCATCCTTCACAGCGGGAATCGTGTGGCGAAAATACGTGGTAATATATTTGTTCTCGGAGTCGGGGCCATACCCGACCACCGTGGCCTCGCCGCCATCGCCATAACCCAGCTCACCCGGCCCGGATGCCCAGCCACTATCATTAAACCCGCTTTCCGACCACGCCGTTCCCTGATCGGAGCCGTCATCGAGATAGTTCCAGACGGCCCCTTTTTGAATCAGCGTTTCACCGGAAGCCGTGCTCAGCGTCAACGCAGCGGGAGAAATGCCACCACCCGGCAGACGCGGGTCCGACCCATCGAGCGTGTAATAAACCGTTGCCGGCTCATTCATCGCCAACTGAAATCCTTCCGGAACCTCGCCGCCATGCTGACTGAATACGGGGGCGGCCAGCGAAGGATATAGGCCGGCTTGTCGACAGCGTTCAACCACCTGATCCGTAATCTGAGGAATTTGACTCGAAATATAGTTATTCTTTTTTATCGTCCACACATCCGGAGTCGACAGATTGTACCCACTCGGGCTCTCGCCGATCTTCATGTTTTTCCATCGTGCAATTTCCGCAATGATCGAGGTCTCGAGCACATCGCCCCACTCATTCAGCCGAGCCGTGTTCCGCGCGGGCGTAAACGCCCCTCCATTAAAGAAATTTTTGTGAATACGATCCGCAATCAGCATTTTAAAGTCCGGATGATTCTCTTCGAGCAGTTGTGCATACGTGCCATCCACCCCATCCAAAACATCCTCATTATCATGCGAGACCGCATTGCGCAGAAATCCGTCCGCATCGTTCATCTGAAACTTGAATCCGCTACCGGCCGCCACGGGACCGACCGTTCGTGTTTCCAACTCGGCGGCGCCGCCAAAGGTCACGAGCAGGAAATCGGTGTAGTTGGTCACGTTGAGAAATGGGCTGACCGCATAAAAATCAGACGCCAGGGCTTTTACATTTTCCCAGGCCGAACCATCTCCATCATAGACCGTCCCCGGAGAATAGGCTCCTCCTCCGCGGTTCGCAGCAATACTCTCATAGTCCTCTTTTTCACCACCAAGATACTCAGCGCTCATTGCGGCATCCCACCGCTCGCGCAAATGATACTGTCCCCAGTAGGTTCCGTTTAAATAGACATGCACATATCGTCCATGTGTACAAAGATGCCCCATCTCCAGCAAGGTGTCGTCGACAAACCGGTTGGCCATATAGAATCCGCGCTGCCACATATCATGCCCGCCCGTGCGCAAATCGAGGCGGTCAAATTTCTGTACCGGTTGCACGCCGTGCTCATATCCGGCAAACAGCGGGTAGTTCAGCTTGGAAGCACCATAGTCACTACGAAAATAAAGGCGCATATTCCGTTTCTCAAAATTCGTCACATAATTTCCGAAACGCGCCATCCCGCAATCTTCCTGCGTATTGCCGGACTCAAAACCAATCAGCTCCACCGAGCAGGGCTGTTCGCTGCGCATAATATCCCCCTGGGAAACCAGCGAGATCGTCGGGATGGCCACCAGGGAGTCCGCCATCTTCGGGCCATAAACCGGATCCTGGGTAATGCTGGAATCCATCACCTCCGAGGCGATCACATCGCTTCGAAAAATATAGGTGTGCGTATCCACATCCGTCGGAGCATAGTTCGGTTTAAACGCTGCGGCCCGTAAGATGGTCGTCCTATCGATTGGAATGGGACTGTTCCAGACATACCCCGAACTCGCTGTCGGCTCCGTTCCATCGAGGGTATAACGAACCTGCGCTCCATCGGTGGGCGTGGTGATGGTCACAGAGATGGGCGCGTCGTAGAATCCGCGATCCACATCAAACGAGGTATCCTTTACAAAGCCCAGATAGCTCTCTTCATTTTCTGATCCGGGCGTAGGAACCAGCAGATAGCCCAGCTCAGTCAGTCCGGAACCGTATCCGTAGGAGATCCCGTTTTTTTGACCGACAAACTCCGAGCCAAATTCGGAAACCACCGTGGTGCCATCCGGTTTCACCAGCGCCAGATACTCGCCCCCGGCCTTTAGGCTGTAATTGGCGTGCAGCACCGACCCCGCAACGGCGCGGTCTTTTCCCGAAGCAAAAACAATCAGAAACGAACCGGGGTTTAACGTCACGTCAGGCAGCTGCCACTTCATGAGGTTCAGCGGATCATCCGTCAAATAATAGCCATTCAGATTGGCCGCAACCGCCGTCGGATTATTCAGTTCGATCCAATCTGAAGCATCGAGATCTTCATCGAGATAAGATCCATCATTATCGGCCATGAATTCGGAAATAATCGCTTCGCCCGGCGCAACAACGGTTACACTGCGCACGGCATTCACACTGCCATTCAGGTTGACGGCCGTCAGCGTATACTGCGTGCTGGTTTGGGGGTTGACCGTTACACTCGTGGTTCCGCTCACATCGGTTCCGTTCAGATCCACCGAAACGACATTGGCCACATCCCAGCTCAATTGCACCGGACTGCCTGGTTCCACAAGCGAATGGCTACTGTTGAATGCACGAATAAGAGGTTGATCGGACACGCTAATCAGCCGCGGGGCCTGTTTGGTTTCCGAGGGTCGGACCACCGTCATCGTATAGGTTGTATTTGCTGTCGGGCCGGGCGTAAGCGTGTAGCTTCCGAGTCCGTTGCCCGCAGTTTGAGCGGTCACATCGCCGATCCCGTTATCCATCGAAACACTCGTGAAGGCCGGGTTCACCTTCCACGAAAAGGTTACGGACTCGGCGGGGGCAATCGTTTCATGGTCGGCATGAAAATAATCAAGCGTCGGGGAGACCACCGCAAGGCTCAGTTCAACCGGCCCATCAGCCGAGGCCGGCGCAACGGAACGATAGCGCACGGTGGAAACCACCTCGCCCGGTTGACCGAACCCGTTATCCGCATAAAGCGTAACACTGAAATCCTCCAGTCGCTCAAAACAGCATTGATCCAACCGACCCCAGACCCGAACCAGATCCAGATCGTACGACGCTCCGAGATCCAGCATAAAGCGGGATTCTGTCGAAAGTCCGGCCCTGGTGGTCCAAACATCCCCATAGATCTCCAGATCGCCGTCGTAAACCGAGCTCTCTGCACCATGCTGCCTCTGCTGTGTGGTAGGAGGAACCTGCGCGGAAGCCGAGCCGGCCTGAACGAGATCATTCTGACTGGTTCCATCCGCATCCAGTTCGTCGGGAACCGTCCCAAAGGAAAATACCTCGATTTCTCCAATGTGCAGCATGGTATTCGACAGGTCATGCTTCATCACCTCGACGAACCGCGCATTGGACGGCAAGAGATCTCCAGCCTCCACCCGTGGAGCAAACAGACTCAAAACAACAATCGATTGTAATGCCAAAAATAATTTTGCTTTCATATGAAAGTTTCCTGCATCAGATCGAATGAACAGAATTTTTTACTGAATCTGAGCCTCAACTTTGAAGTAGCCGTTGGACGGGGTCAGATCGACCTCAAGCGTATCTATCGGCGGGGTCAGAGCACTGCTCCAGCCGCGGGCGACGGACCAGCTGGTCAGATCCGGACTTTTCCAAACCTTGTACAGTACGCCGGTGGCGCTCGGCCAGCTGAGCTGGATTTTTCCATACATTGGAAGCGAACCGTCTATGCCGAATCCAGAATCCGGATCGTTGGGGTTGGTGCCTAATGCAATTTCCTGGGCATCGGTCAGTCCATCCCCATCGGTATCCGGATCACTCACCTGCGAAAGAGCGGCACGGATTTCCATCAACGTAAAGGCGTTTCCGGAAGCGGACGTCGCATCGTGCCCGATCACCACGAGTGTATCGAAGGCCGCGGCCGGAGAGAGCGTGGCCCGGGCGTAATAGGGAGCGCTGTCCGGAATAGCGAGACCAGTCACCTGCTCCACCAGAGTTCCCCCAAGGCCGCCGCTGTAGAGCTTGATATCGATGTTGTTATCCCGCTCGACCGCACCCGCAAGATTGCGGCCGTAGAGATCCACGACCAGATCTCCGGCCGTGCCCGCCAGCTGATAGACCAGCACCGCATCGATCCCCTCACCCAAGGAAGCATGGTATCCCGCACTGGAATCCCAAGTCTGTTCGGGCAGCGCGGATACCGGGGCATCCGAGTCGTAGGCAAATGGATCGTTCACCGTATTCGCCACCGAACCGCTGTAGCCGCTCGGCGAAGAATTGGCCACATCGGCCGTCAGCGTGAGTTCGGAAGCAACGGCATGGCGAAACAGCGAGGCATCGCCGGGATCTTCCGGATGGATCCAGTTGCTGCCGCCATCGGGATCATATCCGAATCCCGGCGAGCTGTACGGCCCGCTTCCGCCACCGCCGTTACTGATGCGCAACTCAAATGTATGCCATCCAGGGCTTAGGTTCAGGTTGCCCGTCGAAGTGCGATCCCAATAGTTATCGCTGTTCAGCACCAGTACGCCATCGATATAAAGACGAACTTTGTCGTCGATGTCTTCGGTGAAGGAGATATTTCCGTCAGCATCGTAGACCTCCCCGCTATAAATCTCGGTCGTATTGGCCCCAATGCTATCCTCGGTTTCTCCCAGGTTCATAGTGACCCCCGTTTGCGGGTTTGGGTCCGTTATATTGATATCGCCAGAAACCGTTCCGTACCACAGCCCCGCAGCCGCCGTTGAGAAGGTTGCAGAGACTGAAAGATCCCCCGTCACCAACAAGTCGGTACGGGGATTATCCGTCCGCCCATCGCTCCATTCGGCAAAAACGTATCCACTGTCTGGAACAGCCTCAACCGCCGAACCGTTGCCGGCATAGCTCACGGTCTGCGTGGTCATGCCGGTGAGCATACCGTTGGCTCCGGCGGTGTAAACCAGGGTCACCGGCTCATGCACAGACAGCGCACTGTACACCGCGACAACCTCGGCGGCATCGAGGGCTTTATCATAGATTTGGATTTCATCAATCGTCCCGCGGTAATTGCCGCCGCCGAACTTGAAGCTGGTAATATCATTCATGGAGAACGTCTTTGAGTTCGCACTCACCAGTAAAACACCGTTCGTGTACATGGCCATCGAACCGGTGTTGGCATTCTTGGTCAAAACCCAGTGATTCCACTCGCCCGCCGCCGGAATCGGAGCGGATGATTGAACTCGGTTGAAACTGCTTCCAACATTTCCGGCATCCCAAATATACGACCCGCCCTCTCCGCCCCACGGCATATGGGCGCTCAGCACCCGGTTTCCGCTACTATCGCTCGCCCTTAAGAAGGTGTTGTAGGGATGAAAGTCCGCATCGCCCCGCAGAAAGAAGCTAATGGTAATTTCATCACTCAACGCCGAATAGACGGCTGAAGGAATCGTCAGAACCTCGTCCCTCAGCTCAAAACCCGTAGCGACCGGCGCATCGGCATCGTAGGCATCGCCGCTCAGCGCCGCATGATTCGAATTCCCGGAACTATCGATGGCTGTTGTGCCGGAGCCCTCAGAAAAACGATAGTGGGCCAGCAAGCCATCCGGAATGGTTCCGCCCGCCCCCGATGCGACCACCTGAAGCGTCTTCCGATCAATTTCACCGCGCGCATCCCGGATAAGCGCATGGATCGTATACGTTCCCGCCATCGTGTAGGTGTGGCTTGCGCTCGGCGCTAAGGCCGAGCCGCCGTCGGCAAAATCCCACGCAGTGGAAACCACTGTTCCGCTATCGTGTGTGCTGTTGAAATTCACGGAAAACGGAACGGTTCCCGACGAAACAGAGGCCGTGGCATTACCAAACGAAGCCTCGCACGTAATCTCCACCGTCTGCCGCGTGGTTAAAGGCAGTGCAGAGGTTTCCATCACACCGATTTGCAGGGTATACGTATTTCCCACAGGACTGGATGCCGCCACCGCGCTGTCCTTGATGCGAATAATTCCTGTATCCGAATCAATGCTAAACAGCGTGGTTCCGGTCTCGATAAAGAACCTCAGATCACTCGCGTCGGTTGCGTTCACCGTCATCACGGGGTCGCCTTTGATCAGGTTCTTCGTAAAGCGTCCCGTCTGCCCCGCCGGAACAAGCGGCGATGCATTCGTGTCATCCAATGAAATATGTACGGTGGTGGTGGCCATTTTCATGGGAACGCCATCATCTATCACGGTGATTTCCAACGGCGTTGATGCGCCCTCTTCATCATTCAGCGCATAATAGTTATTCACACGGATTGTTCCGTTGGTGGGATTGATTTTAAAGCGGTTGCCGATATTGCCGCCGCTGATCCAATAATGCAGGGTTTGCCCGGCATCGACATCGGTGGCGGTCACGGAGCCAATGACCGTTCCCAACGGCGTACTCTCCGACACGCTGAATGAAGACGAGGGAGAAACGGACTGAATAACGGGAGCATTCGATCCTCCAGTCGGCGTTAAACCGCGCGCCTGCCGCGCCATTTTAAGATCATAGAGCTGGAACGGCCCCATCATAGTTCGACTGCGGCGCGTATCATCACGACCGAGGTATTGCTCCCTGAAACTCAGATCGACCGACGCACGACGCATCCGCTCGCGGAACACTTCCAGTGATTTCATGGCATAGCCCTGCATCTGGGCCGGAGTCGCCGATTCTCCCATCCAGTCGGAACGACCGAGGCCCCACCACCAGTAAAAGTTATTCGGCAGACCGGTTACCGCATGCGTGCCTACATAGCGGCCCTGATGATTATAATATACATGCGACTCATGGTCGAACCAGCGGGAATAGATCGATCCGGTGACTCCGGTCAGATCGTTGCTCGACAGAAGGCCGGCCTCTTTGAGGGAACTCAGCGGGTCGATATCCATTTCAAAATGCACGGTATCTTCATAAGCGGGTTGATTCTGATTGCCGCCATAGGGCCAGGTGACCGACGTTCCATTCGGTTCCGCTTCCACATGGGTGAGGCGGTGATGACGCCAGTAGTTGAGACATTTTTCATTAATCTCATATGCTCGATTAATGAAGGCGGTATGAACGGAAGTCCCTTCATGAGCATCAATCAACGCAAGCCCTTTTGCGGTTTCCATGTGAGCGGCAATAAAAAACAGAGTGCGGTTGTACGGGTGCAGCGAGATTCCTTCCGAGTTAGAAACCGAGAGAATATTCGCAACGGGAATACCGCCGGGATACAAAGCAGCCAGGTCGGAACCGGACAGCGCACCATCCCCCTGAAAAATCCAACCCGATTGAGTTGTCGTGTCAAACTCCCAGAAGAAACCGGCATTATGCTCTTCGTTGATGGTTTTCTTCATTTCCGTCAAATAAAACTTGGCCCGCTCATAATAGATGGTTGGAACCGTCAGCGGAATCACGCTGTTTGAAGGGGCCGTCTGGGCATATAACTCCGGATGCTCCAGAATCCAGTTCGCGAACCGGGCCACATACGTTCCATTGTGCCCCGAGTTCAGCGGAGAAATTCGGCCGGTTTCCCAGTCATGCGGAGAGAGCCAGATCGGCTCCAACAGGTTTCTGCCGAGGTTGAGCGAATAGGTTCCTGCCGGATCGCGCAGCGCCAGCATTTCGTCGGTATGATCCAGAGCGGAGGGCAGCCAGGCGAGATCTTTTGCCAGTTCAATTCGGGTTCGACAGTTTTCAATCGTACTCGCCGACCCCCAAATGTACATCCCATCATTGGCCCATTTGTTGTTAAAATCAAACGAGGTAACCCGGCTGATGCTTCTTTCACCCTTTACAAGCTCTTGATAAATTTCGGTTTCGCGGGCCGAAGGCAGCACATCCAGATTGGGATCAATCAATCCCATCCATTCATCCAGCAAGGCATACGCCCCATCCGCATTATAATTCGGAAGCGATCCGGTATTCGTGTAGCCCGTTAATGTTTGCCCCTGCGCAATGCCAAGACAGGACAAGATGCCAATCAACCCGAACCGGATCATATATTTCTGTAAGCCATGCGATTTCATATGTACTCCAAAATGGTTTAAGTAACTTGTGTTCCGGCCTGTCGCCTGAATCAATCTTGCGAAATTTTGCGGCGCCGCCGCTCTGGAGTGCGCCGACCCCGTCGGCGCTTTCCATACGAATGCCCATCTAAAGCGGAGACAGGGTCTCCGCACTCCAAGGCGCTTCGCGCAGCTTTCCAACGGTCTGATAAGAATCAAGCACACGGTATGCCGTTGTGTGCAAAAACCGCCCGGTACTCACCTCCCCCGAGCGGTTCATTCTTGAATCAAACGTGTTTCAGCCTAGATCATGAAACGGCGGCGGATGAAGAGAATTCCACCTCCAAAGGCCGCAACCAAACCGAGCGTAGCCGGTTCCGGAATCACGGTGACCGTGTAAATGCCGGGGGTGTTCTCTTCAGCCAGCAGATTTCCAACACCGAGGGTCGAGCTCGTGAATACAGTTCCGAGGTCAGCCTGCACAGCGGCCAGACTCGCATACCCGTCAACAGCATCTTGAGCAATGCTGACCGTACTGCCTGTATCCAAAATATCGAATATCATGGCCGCATTACCGTCATCCCACTTTGTTCTACCCAACCGTGCGGTGCCAAAGTTAGATCCATTATCGAGGGTGATCAGACTCGCGCCGGTCGAAGTACCGCCGAGACTTCCTGCTCCCCAAACCTGCATATAGGGAGCGGTTGTGGTATTGCCATACTTGTGATTAAACACAACATCTCCATTGTCCAGATTGAAAGCGGACGTGCGGGTAACATTGAATCCAAGGTCTAACCGACCCCCATTATTAAACACCAACTGACCTCCATTGACGTCAAACGTCTGCAAAGGAACAGCCACGGGATCACGAGCCAGCCCGAAGTAGCCAACATGGTTATTCAGGTCGTAGGTCAGCGTTGCGCCGGTTCCAACCGTCGCCATGGTGCCAACCCCTTTCATTCCTGTCCAAGTACCACTTGCTCCCGGTTTCATCGTGAGTGTCGCATTCGCACCCAGCGTTACTTTCGGGGACTCCCCCAAACCGCCATGCACCATGTCAGGAATATTGACGGAAGGTTGCACCCCCCCCCCATTAATGACGATGTTGTTGTTCGCTCCACCCACATAGTTACTGGCAGATGTGGTGGCCGGAACCCCGTTTGCATCCCAGTTGCCCGCATCGGTCCAATCATTGTTGGTCCCGGTCCAGGTGTATGTGGCCGCCATCGAAAGGCCGGCCATCGAAAGCGCAGCCACTGCGACTGCGCCGATTTTTATGTTTTGTCGCATTTTTTTCTCCTTTATGTGCATCAGAAGTCCCCGCACCCTGCGGGGGACTTCCACACAAAATTACTTAATCGCTGAGTTCCATTTTCAGCTGCATGAACTGTTGGCCTTGCGTCGCCGTTGAAACTTCATTGGTTACAGTTTCGAAACCGTCAACCGCTGCAGAAACGGTTTCAGTCGTGTTGGTGTTGACCAAGCCACCATTCACCAGATCGGTTCCGTCCAGTACCGTATAAGTCAGGTTGGCATCTTTCGGGTTTTGGCGCTGATAGATGTACTTCAACGTTGCGCCATCCACTACGGATTTCGGCAATACATCGGCGGGAACATCCACCACATCCGGCGCACTGCCCAGAGCGTATTCGGTCAGGTTGTTAAGGCCGTCGCCGATGCCACCGTTCTCGGCATCGTCCAGCATATTCGTGAACGCACCCAGGTTATATCCCGATAGCCATGCTTCGTACGGGGTCGGGACCGGTGCGCCCGACATCACGCTGACCGTGATCACGCCGTTGACCAGATTAGCCTGCAGATACGCATCACCGAACGTCGAACTGGTGAACACAGATCCGAAATCAGCTTCCACCGCGGCCACCGATGTATAATCGCCACCTGTCGTCGAAATATTAACCGTGCTGTTTGTATCCTGAATATCGAATACCATGGATGGGTAACCCGAGGACCACTTGGTATTGACCAATCGTGCGATGCCAAAGGAGGATCCGTTATTGAGGGTTATGGTATTCTCGTTGGTCTCAGCACCGGAATCATTTCCGTAGCCCAAAACCTCAAAGAAAGGAGCGCTCGTGGTTGAACCATAACGGTGATCAAAGACCACGTCGCCGCCGTTCAGATTAAATGCGGACGTACGGGTATCGTTGAAGGCGAGATCTAACCGCCCCCCATGATTAAACACCAGTTGACCGCCATTGACATTAAACGTCTGCAGCGGAATGCCCATGGGATCACGAGACAACGAGGCGTAACTCACATAATGATCCAGATTATAAGTAAGTACCGCATTCGTTGCTACTGTCGCCATGGTGCCGGCCCCCTTCATTCCGTTCCAACCCGCGCCCGGTGCCCACGTCAATGCAAGTGCTGTATTCGCTTGAAGGGTCACTTTCGGGGAGAATCCCAAACTTCCATGCGCCATGTCAGGAATATTGCTGGCAGGCTGCACGCCACCGCTTGTAATGGTAAAATCGCAGACGCCTCCGCCTAAATAATTACTTGAACCCGTGGTCGCCGGAACGCCCGCGGCTCCCCAGTTTGCTGGGTCAGACCAGTCGTCGTTTACTCCAGTCCAGACATAGGTGGTGGTTGGCGTTCCACTCAAACTCACGCTGACCGTGACCACGCCGCCATCTTCTACCGCCAGCAGATTCGCATCACCAAGGGTTGAGCTCTTGAAGATGGTTCCGAAATCAGCTTCCACATCGGCCGCCGACTGATAAACACTTCCACCACCTGTAGCAACTTTAACCTTGCTGCCTTCATCCAGAATATCGAATACAATGGCCGCATTTCCATCGCTCCACTTGATGTTCCAGAACCGTGCGGTGCCAAACGTGGAATTATTATCCAGCGTGATCAGGCTCGCGCTGGTCGAAGCAGAAGCAACGCTTCCGCATCCCCAGACCTGCATATACGGCGTGCTTGATGGAGAACCATACCGGTGATCAAAGACCACGTCTCCACCGTCCAGATTAAACGCAGATGTACGACTCGAACTGGACGCAAAGTCCAGACGGCCTCCGTTGATAAAATGTAATTCACCTCCGTTGACGTTAAACGTCTGCGCGGGAAGACCATTAGGTTCACGAGCCAGCGTGGTGTTGCTGATATAATTAATCAGATCGTATTTGAGCGTTGCCCCCGATCCGACCGTCGCCATAACACCTGAGCCTGTCATTCCATGCCAGGTGCCCGTGTTTCCCCATTTCAACGTGAGTTCCGCATTCGCACCCAGCGTCACCTTTGGGGATTCCCCCGCTCCTCCATGCACCATGTCAGGAATATTCGCGGCAGGTTGCACGCCTCCCCCGTTAATGACGATGTCGTTGTTCGCTCCGCCCACATAATTACTGGCTCCTGTAACGGCCGGAATCCCGTTGGCATCCCAGTTGCCCGCATCGGCCCAGTCATCATTCACCCCGGTCCACGTATAGGTGGTCGCCATCGTAAGACTTACCATTGAAAACGCAGCCACCGCGACCGCGCCGATCATACTTTTTTTATTCATGTGTCATCTCCTTTTGTTCCCATTGCACTCCAGGCCATTTATTGCGCCCTATATTGAATCTTTCAGCTGTTTCAGCTGAAACTATGAATGTCATACAATAAGGATACTCAGCTATTCCGTCATTATGGACAGATAAACTAATTTATTTCAATCACTCCATGTACTGGATGAAAGATTAAGCGCTTTACCCTTTAATTATAGGGATGAAACAGTTGTCAGAGGGCGCCTAACATGCGCAATATCAGCCCTTCTCCGGCGGTCAGGTCTCGTACCTCAACCATGCCTCGCCCTGCAACCTATAGGTATAATGTTTTATTTATTACCTATTATACGGAATTAGGCCGAGTTGTAGTGAAACGGGCCGGAAAAGTGGTTTTGATGAGGGTTAAGATTCGCTAATTCCATCCAACTTCTCGCAAGTCACCCTCAACCTTTGCTCTTTTCCTGTGTTTTTGTGCTCTTTGTGGCTAAACGCCGTTACAAGAAATTGCTTTGCGCCTTAAGAGAGCGCAGCGAACGGACGAGGAACAATCCGATTTAAGTTAATCGGGCATCAACCACCCATTCATTGAGGATTTCCCTTCGATTTGCCTGAAAATAAAAATCTTATCTGTCCAGTAAGTGGAGTTAGATCAGTATCCTCTTCATGAAGGCAGCATCGTGTGCCTACGTTACTAATTATAAGACCGAGAGCTGACCTCAAAAACCAGTGCCCCGCCTTGGTGAGGCGTTCTTACTGCCGGTTCGCAGAGGTGCAAAAATGATCCCTATGAAAAAAGAATACCGAACCGTTGGCTTCCGAAGAGAGGGCTATCGTCTTATTGCATTGTTTCTTGCCGCGCTGGGTTTCGCCGGGACGGTCGGCGCATCCGATATGTCCATGGAAATATCCGGAAACCAGGTGGATCTCTGGCTGGATCAGACTGAACAGGGAAAAACCTATCTTTTTCAAACGTCCACCAACTTGACCACCGACTGGCAGGATCTCGGAGATCCCGTCATCGGCGACGGCCGTTTCCTGGCTGAACGGGATCAGATCGATAACCCGTCTGGTTTCTACCGGTTGCTCAGGACCGATAACCCGGTGCTCCAACTCGGTTTGCAGACCGATCTGCAGGATCATTCCGGCTCCGGCCACGTGGTTACTCCTGTCGGCGGGACGGTCGTTTTTGGCGAAGGGCGGACCGACCATTACAGTGCCTACATCTTCGATGGAGGCAACGCACTCGATGTTCCAACCCTTGGAAGTATGGAGGCTCTGACGCTGTCCACCTATGTCTATCTCGATGATATCGTCGGAGCCACCACCATGCTGTATGACTCGGGGACGCAACCCGGTGGTATTCAGCTCTACCTGCGCGATAACCATGCAGGCACTCACACCGGAGACGGCAAGGATCGGGATGTCGGGTTGGTATTCAAGGTACACGGCAATGCGGGCGGCAACGGCGTGACGGGTGAAAGCGTGGAAAGCAACTACCGCCGCTTTGCGGAACATTCGCTCGACTTCATTACCACCGTCAATCACGAGCGGATGAACGGAAAGCTTAACCACCTCTGGCTGCATCTCGCGGTGAGCTACGATCCGGCACAAAACTCCGTTGATCTATACGTCAACGGTCGCCACGACTCCACGCACACTTTTTCAACCGCGCAACCGCCGGTTTTGAATGCCTCACGTATCGGTTCAGATTTGGCGAATGCCCAGCCGTTGATTGGAAGAGTCAGCGATTTTACGGTGTACGATACAGCCCTTTCTTCGGAGCAGATCCGGGCGCTCTCCGATTTCCGGCCCGAGTTGTGGGCGATTCGCGATATTGAGCAATGGACGACCGATCGGACGTATTACGTTGATGCGACCGCTGGAAACGATTCCTCCGACGGATCAGCCGGTTCTCCCCTGAAGACGCTTACGGAAGCGATTGATCGAATCAACGCGCTCTCCGCCGCCGAAGCTCCCGGCAGTCGTGTCGTGCTTAAGCCGGGCATGTATCGTGAAGGCGGTATTCATCTTAAGGAAAACGGCACCCGCTTTAAACCCATCATCATCGAGGCCGAAACGCCCGGAACCGTTACCCTCAGCGGATCCGAGGTGTGGGATGATGACGCCTGGACGCAACAACCCGCCCAGCCCGGCCTATGGTACGGGGAGGTGCCCGGCAACATTAATACGACCGATCCGAACCCGAGCACCGGAACGACCACCGACCTAAGCGAAACCGAGGACGGGATTGCGCCCGACACCACCGAAATCTACACGGGCGAAATCTACGATGCCGACGGGAACATCTCCTTCACTGAAGATATTGACGATAAGGTGCGCCTCTACATCGACGGCACGCTGGTTCTCAATGACGATGATTGGAGCACCCGCACCTCTACGGGCAATCTGAACCTGCAGCCCGGCTGGCATACCTTCGAACTGCGTATCAGCAACGGCAGCGGCGGCAGCGGCCCCTATTCCTTGCCGGGTATCGGATACGATCCGGACGGTGGAACGGACTGGATCCATCCGGAAGACCCCGGCGACGGATCGCTGTTCCGCCGCTATACCCCGCTTTGGACGCACGACTGGCCCTACGCATTTGGTCGTAGTACAACCGCCCCGGTTGACCACGAAACGGAGGCCCGTTTTCGGCGGGAGCTTGTTGCGTTGGACGGCACGCTGCTGCGGCCCTACACCTCGCTTGCACGCCTGCAGGATTCCACGCTCGATCCGGATGTGTATCTGAGTGCCGACCACGCGTTCTACGTGGATGAACTCAATGATGTCATCTATGTGCGGACGACCAAGGATCCCAATACGAGTCTGGTCGAAGTGGGCATCCATGAAAAACTGTTGCGCCTGAACGTGTGGTTCAACAACTGCGACTATGTGGCCATCCGCGGTATCCGCTTTCAGCACACCGCCTCTTTCATCGGTGACGAAGCCCTTGATATTGTCGGCAGCGACCATGTGCTGGTCGAAGACTGCGAGATGGTGGATAACGGCTCCGTGGGGCTGGGATCGATCGATAAAGGAAATGGCACGGTGATCCGCCGGTGTACATTCAGCCGTAACGGACGGGAGGGCTTTTCGTTGACACGGGGCTACAGCCGCGCCTGGGTTCAGGATTGCGTGGTGGAGCAGAATCATTGGCGCAACGATTTAGGGAACTATTCGGGGCCGGACCTGGCCGGTATCGGGAAAATCATGTTTTCCAGTCGAATCTATCTGGAGCGCGTGCACGTGAACGATCATAGTTGCCCCGGAATATGGGCCGATGCGCAAAACTGGGATATCACCGTCGATAACTGCTACCTGGCCGGAAACGGAGTCGGCTTTTTTACCGAGATCAATACGTTGAACTCCGAAATCATCAACAGCGCCTGCTATTACAATCGGCAGGGTGGTGCCGTTATCATGGATTCAGAGAGCGTCCGGGTTGAAAACAATATGTTCAAGCAGTCGGAGATCGCCTCATATCGGGGTATGCTCTCTTCAGCGCATGAGTTCCGGGACGAACAGGCCCATATTCCGGACATCTATGCCGCGAAAAATTCGGTGGTGCGCAACAACATCATTGCAACAGCCGGCACGTCGGGCAACCTGCATCATTTCGACAGTTTCAACGGGGTTTCAAGTGCCATGGTTTCATCGGGGAATACCTACTATGCACCCTATACCTCAAATCTGTTTAATATTGAAAACACGGCGGTTTCCTTCGCGGATTGGCATGCTGCTCTGAACGATACCACATCGCAACTGCTTCCGGTGAGCTCGCCACCTTTCGTTAACGATGGCTCTTTGACGGTTGGCTTTGAAAGCGATTGGGCGCTGGCGCCCGAGTTGCTCTCCGCTCTGAACGTTCCTATCATCTTGTCGAAGGCGGTAGACGACACCATCACGTTGGATGTGACGGTGGAGAGTTTGACGGCCATCGAGGGCGACGACTTCCGCGTGATCGGAGCCGGAACGGTTACGTTCCAACCCCTGGAACGCTCGCGCGTTGTCCATGTCGTCATTCTCCGCGACGGTGTGGCTGAGGGCGAGGAACGTTTCCGCCTGACGCTCAGCAATCCAACCAACGCGTCGCTGGGAACCGAAACCGTTTTCACGGTTCGCATTCCCGCCAACGATGTCTGAGCCGGACAACGCATCGCACTACTGGATTTTTGCTTCTACCCGGAAGTAGCCGTTTGACGGGGTAAGATCGATTTCGAGTGCATCCACCGGCGGGGTCAGCGCGCTGGCCCAATCACGGGCGATGGACCAGTTGGCCAACTCCGGACTTTTCCAAACCTTGTAAAGCACGCCGGTCGCACTTGGCCAGGTGATCTGGAATATTCCAGACATTGGAAGCGTCAAGCTGTCGATGCCAAACCCGGAGCCCGGATCATTGGGTCCGTGCCCAAAGCTGTTTCCTGCGCAAAGAACCCTGTTCTACATATTACTCGCTGTAAGCAACGGGGCATTAGACCCTCGCTTCGCAATAAAATAATCCTTGCCAACACAATCGCTTGATTTATCGTCTCGCTTGATATGGATCGTGATATTGAGCAGGACGACAGTCAGAAAAAGAGGGAGCTTCTGTATGGCTTCTTTTCGACCTGTGACGCCCCTTTATCAGAGGAAGAGGAGAGGTCGTTAAACCCGATCCTGAATGCGCTTAATCATGCCGAAACGCGCTACGATACCCCGATCCTGATTGCAGAAGGGGGCGAGAAACGGATTTATAAGGTCTATGATCAGCACCTGAACCGGTTTGTGGCCATGGCACAGTCGTCCACGGCTCAAACGCCCAGTGAGCAGGAGCAGTTTCTGCGCGAGGGCCAACTGACGGCCAACCTGACCCACCCGAATATTGTGCCGATCCATAATATGGGACTTGATTCCGAAGGCGTACCGTTTTTCTCCATGGAACTGGTGCCGGGGGACAGCCTGAAAGATATTATCAAAAAACTGAAGGCAGATGACCCTGCCTATGCGGCTCAATACACGCAGGAAGTTTTGCTGGGCATTTTTAACAAGGTGTGTGATGCCGTCGCCTATGCGCATTCCCGCGGCGTTCTGCATCTGGATATTAAACCGGACAATATCCGGGTGGGACAATTTGGTGAGGTACTCCTGTGTGATTGGGGCTTGGCGCGGGTTCTCGATCATAATGGAGGCTTGGGAGAGGTGGAACCGGGGCAACTCGATGCGAATATGCTGAACGATATGACCCTTACGGGCACCGTGAAAGGCACGCCGGGGTTTATGGCACCCGAGCAGGTGAATAATCAGAGGAAAACAGAGAAGACAGACCTCTATGCCCTGGGTTCTCTCCTCTATTACATTCTGACACACGAACTTCCTGTCGCGGGGGAGAGCGCCAGCGAAGTGGTGGAAAATACTCGAAAAGGGAACATCATCCATCCCCGGAAATACAGACCTAGGCGTTCTGTCCCGACCGGCCTTGCCGCTGTGGTCATGAAAGCCCTGGCCCTCGCTCCAGCCGATCGCTACGAGAGTGTTCAGGCTCTGCAAAAGGAGGTTCACCGATTTCAAGCCGGCTTCCCGACTGAAGCAGAACATGCCGACTTGCTCACCCGGGCGGGGCTGCTGGCTCAGCGTCACCGGAAACTGACCTTTTGGTCGCTGGTGTTTGCCTGCCTGCTGATTGTTGTCATGAGCATTAACCTGACCATTATCCGCAAGGAGAAACAGGTTGCCGAAGCCAATTTCAAGCTCTACAAAGAAGAAGAAAAGGAAACCAGTCGGATCAGCGGGGAGCTGGCGAGCTATTCGCTGTTGTCGCAAAATATGCCCAATTTTATTTATGCAGAGCGAATGATTCCGCTGATCGACCTCCTGCTGGCCCAAAACACCGTCGATTCAGAAACGCTGCAGGATATTTTATCCAATCAGGCGTACGCTTTTCTCATCACACAACAATTTAATGCGGCACTGCAAACGTATGAAAAGCTGAAAGCCCCGAATGCCGGCGAACGTAGATTGATTAAAGTATGCCGCGAATACGGGACGCTTAAGCCCGATGATTCAGCGGTTCTTGCAGACCGTGATTTAGCCCGGTTACTGTCCAGTAACTACGCCATTATATCGCCCTCTACCGCCCGCTTAATCTATTATCAGGACTGCAGGTTCTCCCACAAAAAGAAGAGAACTGCTGAAGAGTATCTGGAAGTGATCCGGGCGATCCTGGTAAAGCATAATACCATGGGAACGGTCTATAACCCCGTTTTGAAACTGAGCCGGCGCCCCGAAGGCTACCACCTGGATCTTGCCGGCACCCTGTATAGCGCATATGTGTTGGATATGCCGCATCCTGGCCAGGACTTCAACATTCTTCAGCCACTGAACCTGTACTCGTTAGACATCAGCGACACGCCGGTTTCGTTGGTTAAGGAGCTGGCAGGCCTTAAGCTTAAAGAGTTGCGTATGGTCGGCGTCTTGCTGGCTCCGGATTCCTCATTGCCCGGGGCCCTCAGCAGGATGGGGACCGAGCGGATTATCCTGGGCAAGGGCGACTACCGACCATGGGTGCTCGACCAAATCCGGGAACGAGGCATCGAGCTGATTGAAGAGGAATATGAACGCTGAATAATGAAGTGTTCATATTATTCTCTCATACACATTCCGGCATCAAATTAACTCGCGCGGAGAACGAATCCTGTAACGAACTCTCAGCGAGCTCAGCGCCTATGCGAGGAATATTTCAATTGTCTAGCCAGGAAAGTTTTTTACATTATAAATAAGGGCACCGGACAGGTGCCCTAATCGGAAATTCAGTTATCTCGATTTCATACAATAGCTTTTCCATTGCTGAGGAGGTGCAGTCGGGAGTCAGAACCACCTCTGCCCCCTTTCGAACCGGCGATCTAAAGCTGTCTCGATAATCGCAGCCCCCATTGTGGAAAATGTAATCACCCATATCATTTTTTAACCATGCATCGGGCGGTTCTGAACATTCTTACACAAAAAAGCGTCCCACTGAGCGGGACGCTTTTTCACAAACTGATATCCAACGGCAATCGTTACATACGGAGCGTGAGATCCAGGATTGCATTCGGCTTTTCGTCAGCCACGGAATCGAGCACCATCTTGGCGCCACTGAAATCCTGGAAAGCCGTGTATTCATCCGGGACAACAATACAGGCCGCACCGGCCGTCAGCGCGCCTTTACATGCAACCTGGGAAGAAACAACCGCAACCAGTGTGGCATGCTCTTTGTTGCACTGCTTGAGCATTTTCAGCCAGTCATCAGCACGCGGGAAAGAATCTTTCACTTCTTCAGGAATCAGCAGCTCAACCCCCATGGCATCCAGACCGAGTTTGGTCATCAGCTTTTGAGCGATGGCTTCCGGCAGTGCCGTGAAAGCAATAACCGGAATGCCGCGATCCTGCGTTGCTTTGATCAGCTTGGCCAGACCGGCATCCAGTTCGGCTTCGTTTTCACAGTAGTTTGCAACGGTCTTATCCACTTCCCCGACCGCTTTTTCAATGGCATCCGTCTTTTTGCCTGCCTGCTTCAGCACGGCCGTAACCGCGGCGCGATGCAACGGCGACATGCCCGAACGGGAAAATGCGATAGGAGAAACTTCAACCCCTTTGGTTTTTGCAGCGCTCTTAATCGACGCAAACTCAACGGCACGCGTCTTTGCGGCAACGTATTCAAGTTCGAAGATCAGGGCGTGGGTCGTGCTGGTTTGTTTTGCTTCAGCGCTCATGTAATACTTTCTCCTTGGTAAACTGCTGACTTTTTCAAAAAATGAGCGCGTAGTGTATGGAGCTTAACCGCTTAGGTCAACCCCCTATTTCAGGCCGAAAACCGCCACTTCCAGGCATAGGAAAGCATTTCCCTCATATAAAGGGTTGCAAGCGGCGCACCGGACATGGATGATATTCCGAATTTTGCAAAACCTATGCCTTTAAACAGAGCATTTTTACTGGGAAAAAGATGAAAAAAGCAATTATAGCACTCGAAGACGGAACTTGTTTTGAAGGTCGCGCATTTGCCGGAGCCGGCGAATTTTACGGCGAATTGGTCTTCAACACCTCCATGACCGGTTATCAGGAGATCCTCACGGACCCCTCGTACCATGGACAAATTGTCACCATGACCTATCCGCTGATCGGTAACTACGGCATCAACGACGAGGATGTGGAATCCCGGGGAATCTTCGCCCAGGGGCTGGTCGTGAGCGAATGCTCCCGTATCCACAGCAACTGGCGGGCAACCAAATCGTTGGCTGAATATCTGGAGGAAAACGGCAAAATCGGCATCGATGATGTTGATACGCGCGCCATAACGCTCCACATCCGCGATAAAGGCGCCATGAAATGCATCGTTTCCACTGAAGACTTCGATGAAGCAAGTCTCGTGGCCAAAGCGAAAGCATCCGAAGGACTCGTTGGCAGAGACCTCGCTTCTGAAGTTTCGATCGACGAGAAATACGTTTGGCCGGAAGGCGGCAAATCCGATGCCTCCCATAAGGTTGCGGTCATCGACTGCGGCATTAAACTCAACCAGCTGCGTATTCTCGAAGATCTAGGTTGTGAATGCACCGTCTACCCGAACAACTCGAATGCCGACGAAATCCTTGCCACGAGCCCGGACGGTATTTTTGTCTCCAACGGCCCGGGCGACCCCGCCGGCGCGCCGGAAACCACCAAACTGGTCGGCAAGCTGATCGAATCCAAAATTCCAATGTTTGGAATCTGCTTCGGCCATCAGATGCTGGGCCGTGCGCTGGGTGCCGACACCTTTAAGCTGAAATTCGGTCATCGCGGCGGTAACCAGCCGATTCAGGATCTGCGCACCACCAAAGTGGAAATTGCCTCGCACAACCATGGCTTCTGCATCGATGCAGACACTGTAAATGCAGATATTGCCGAAGTAACCCACCTCAACCTTAATGACAATACGGTCGCCGGTCTGAAGCATAAGCAGCAGCCGCTATTCTGCGTCCAATACCATCCGGAAGCTGCACCCGGCCCACACGATCCGTTCTACCTCTTTGAGGAGTTCATCGACTTAATGAAGGAAAATAAATAATGAATCATCCCGAATGGATCGCCATCCTTGATTACGGCTCCCAGGTCACGCAGCTGATTGCCCGTCGACTGCGCGAGCAGAAAGTGTATTGCGAAATTATACGCTTCGACACCTCTGCTGAAGAGCTGATGAAACGCGCTCCGAAAGGAATCATCCTTTCCGGCGGCCCGTGCAGTGTTCCGGATGAAGACTCGCCGAAATGCGATCCCGCTCTCTTTGACCTCGGGCTTCCAATCCTTGGAATCTGCTATGGCATGCAGCTGACGTCACAGACCCTGGGCGGATCCGTGCATCGCGGCAACAAGGCCGAATACGGTAAAGCCATGATGACCATCACCAAGGACTCGCCTCTTTTCAAAGGACTCGCCCCCGACCTGCAGGTCTGGATGAGCCATGGCGACAAGGTGGAGTCCATGCCGGAAGGCTTTGAATCCGTTGCAGAGTCCGATAACTGTCCGCTCGCCGCCATTCAGAATCTCGACCGCAACATCTACGGAGTGCAGTTCCATCCGGAAGTGGTACACACCCCGCAGGGCAAAGAAATGCTCTGGAACTTTGCCTTCAGCATTTGCAAATGCTCGGGCGACTGGGAAATGTCCAAATTTATTGAAAGCACCGTGAAGCAGATTCAGGAACAGGTCGGCAGCGACCACGTTCTGCTCGGCCTTTCCGGCGGGGTTGACTCCTCGGTAGTGGCCGCCCTGCTCCACAAAGCCATCGGCGACCAGCTGCACTGTGTGTATGTCGACAACGGTCTAATGCGTTACAAAGAGACCGAAGAGATTGAAGATCTGTTCGGTCGCGCCTTTGGTATCGACCTGATCGTTGCCCACTCCGGCGACCTCTTCCTCGGAGAGCTGGCAGGCATTTCCGATCCCGAAGAAAAACGCAAAATCATCGGTGGCACGTTCATCGATGTGTTCTCAGAAAAAGCGCGCGGACTGAAGGATAAGGTTAAATTTCTCGCTCAGGGAACACTCTACCCCGACGTCATTGAATCGGTCTCCCCGATTGGCGGCCCATCAGCCACCATCAAGAGTCACCACAACGTGGGCGGCCTTCCGGAAGATCTGCAGTTCGACCTCGTTGAACCGCTGCGCGAACTCTTTAAAGATGAAGTGCGTGAAGTCGGTCGCGAACTCGGCCTACCGAGCTACGTGGTGGACCGCCAGCCCTTCCCGGGCCCGGGTCTTGCCGTACGAATTATCGGCGACATCACCCCCGAGCGCATCGAAGTCCTCCAGCAGGCCGATCTGCGTGTTCGTGAAGAGATCATGAAAATGCCGAACCACCTCGATGTATGGCAATACTTCGCCGTACTGCTGCCGATTCAGACGGTCGGCGTGATGGGCGACGACCGCACCTACGAAAGTGTGGTAGCCGTTCGTGCAGTTGAAAGCCGCGATGGAATGACGGCCGACTGGTACAAACTGCCTTACGAAGTAATGGACTCGATCTCCAACCGGATCATTAACGAAGTACCCGGCGTGAACCGCGTCTGCTACGACATCAGCTCCAAGCCGCCGTCCACGATTGAATGGGAGTAATTCCGTGATTACACAACAACAGGCAATCAGCTCTCTTAAAAAATTCAAAGCCGAAGCCGGTTCCGAATATGGAATCATTTCGCTTGGCATTTTTGGATCACTTGCCCGGAATCAGGCAACTGAATTGAGTGACATTGACGTTGTTGTGGAAACAGAAGTGGTGAACCCATTCCAGATGGTTCACCTCAAGGAACAACTCGAACTCATACTTGATATGCCCGTCGATATTGTCCGCATGCGCAAAACAATGAATGCTTTTCTCAAGAAGCGTATTGAAAATGAAGCCGTTTATGTTTGATACGGAACTGACAACTGAAATTCTGATGCAGATCGACCAGGCGATTGAGGTCGTACGCATTCGTTTTTCCGTAATAGCCTCCCCCGACGACTTTCTTGCAACGCCGGAAGGTTTGGAAAAGCTAGACAGCATCTGCATGAAGCTCATCGCCATTGGAGAAAGCGTAAAGAACATCGACAAACATACGGACTTTAAACTGCTGCCCAACTACCCGGAAATCGACTGGAAGGGCGTGAAAGGTGTCAGAGATATTATCTCACACCATTACTTTGATTTAGACGCGGAGGAAATTTTTGAGATTTGCAACAAGCATATCCCCCCGCTGCACAACACTATTAAAACCATGATCACTGATTTGAAAAACAGAGGTTAACGCTATGCCAAAACGCGAAGATATTCACCACATCCTAATCATTGGTTCCGGCCCGATTGTGATCGGCCAGGCCTGCGAGTTCGACTATTCCGGCACCCAGGCGTGTAAAGCGCTGCGGGAAGAGGGATACACCGTCTCGCTGATCAACTCCAACCCGGCCACCATCATGACCGACCCGGCTACGGCCGACCGGACGTATATCGAGCCGATCACGCCGGAAGCAGTGGAAAAGATTATTATCAAAGAAAAGCCGGATGCCATCCTGCCGACACTCGGAGGTCAGACTGCGCTTAACACAGCGATGAAACTGGTCGAACAAGGCATTCTGGAAAAATACGGCGTTGAGATGATCGGTGCTGAATACGACGCCATCATGCGCGGCGAAGAACGCGACCTGTTTAAAAAGGCGATGGCAGAAATCGGCGTGGAAACGCTTCGCAGTTATGAATGCCACGATCTGGAAGAAGCCAGGCGCATTGCTGACGAAGAGCTGGATTTTCCGATTATCGTTCGCCCGTCCTTCACCCTCGGCGGAACCGGCGGTGGCATTGCGGACAACATGGAAGAGCTGATGGAAATTGCAGAAGGCGGCCTTAAAGCCTCTCTTTCAACGGAAGTGCTGCTCGAAGAATCCGTATTCGGCTGGAAAGAATTTGAGATGGAAGTGATGCGCGACCGCAAAGACAACTGCGTCATCATCTGCGCCATTGAAAACATGGACCCGATGGGCATTCATACCGGGGACTCTATCACCGTGGCTCCGGCCCAGACACTGACTGACCGCGAATATCAGATTATGCGCGATGCCTCTTTGGCCGTCCTTCGTGTGGTCGGTGTTGAAACGGGCGGATCCAATGTTCAGTTCTGCATCCACCCGAAGACCGGACGGCTGGCGGTTATTGAAATGAACCCGCGTGTATCGCGCTCCTCCGCCCTCGCCTCCAAAGCCACCGGATTCCCGATTGCCAAACTGGCCGCCAAACTGGCGGCGGGATACTCGCTGGACGAACTTCCGAATGACATTACCAAAGAAACGCCGGCTTGCTTTGAGCCGTCGATCGACTATGTGGTCACCAAGCTCCCGCGTTTCACCTTCGAAAAATTCCCGTCTGCCAGCCCCAAACTGGGCGTCAGTATGAAGTCGGTCGGTGAAACCATGGCGATTGGACGCAACTTTAAAGAGTCGCTCCAGAAAGCTTTCCGATCCCTGGAAATCGGAGTCGATGGACTTGACCTTAAGGCGGAGGCTTTAATCGATGCATCCCGGCTTGATCATTATCTTTTAACGACGTGCACCGAAGGAACCATCGCCATCAAGGTTGCACTGAAGAAGGGCTACAGCCCTGAGAAGATTCATGAAATGACCCATATGGATCCATGGTTTATCGATCAGATTCTGCAGATTGTTGAAATCGAACAGCAGTTGATTGATGCAGCAGAACTCGATTATGACCTGCTGAAATATGCCAAGAAAAACGGATTCTCCGATGAACAGATCGGCGTGCTGCGGGGCTGCACCGGAAACGATATCCGGGCCCTCCGTAAAGAGCTCGACCTGATCCCGGTTTACAGTCTGGTTGATACCTGCGCCGGAGAGTTTGCGGCCTCCACCCCTTATTTCTATTCGACCTACGGCGGGCAGCTGGATGAAACCCGCCAGACCGAAAAACAGAGCGTCATCGTTCTCGGCTCCGGACCGAACCGGATCGGCCAGGGAATCGAATTCGACTATTCCTGCGTGCACACGGTGAAAGCACTGCGCGAAATGGGATATGAGGCCATCATGGTAAATTCGAACCCGGAAACGGTTTCGACCGACTATGATACGTCGGACAAACTCTATTTCGAGCCGCTCACCTTCGAAGATGTAATGAACATCTATGAAACTGAAAAGCCGTTGGGCATGATTGTTCAGATGGGTGGCCAGACTCCGCTCAATCTCGCCGACCGCCTGCTGGAAGCCGGAGTTCCAATCCTTGGAACATCGCCAAAATCCATTGCCGCCGCCGAAGACCGCGAGCAGTTCCGTCAACTGCTCGAAAAAGTCGAACTTCAATCCCCGCAGTCCGCCACCGCGCTGACCATGGACGAAGCCAAAGCCGCTGCCGAAACCATCGGCCTGCCGGTCATGATCCGCCCTTCGTTTGTTCTTGGCGGACGCGCCATGATGGTGGCCTATGAAGAAGAAGAGTTGGAACCGTTTGTACAGGCTGCTTTCAATGCCAGCCCGGATCATCCGGTATTGATCGACCGTTTCCTGGAGCATGCTATCGAAGTGGACGTTGACCTGGTCTGCGATGGAACTGACGTTTATGTCGGCGGTGTGATGGAACACGTTGAAGAAGCCGGCATTCACTCCGGCGACTCCGCCTGCTCGATTCCGCCATACACCCTCTCCGACGATATGGTTGCCCGAATCAAAGTGGCCTGTACGGCCATGGCCATGGAGATTGGTGTGATGGGGCTGATGAACGCTCAGATTGCGGTTAAAGACGACGAGTTCTACATTATCGAAGTCAACCCGCGCGCCTCCCGTACAGTTCCTTATGTTTCCAAAGCAACCAATGTCCCGATGGCCAACCTGGCCACGCAGATCGCCATGGGCAAAACGCTGAAAGAGCTCGGCATGGTCGGGTTCGAGCCGAAGGTTGAATGGTTTGCGGTGAAAGAAGCCGTATTCCCGTTCAACCGGTTTGCCGGCGTTGACCCGATCCTCGGCCCGGAAATGAAATCTACCGGCGAAGTGATGGGCATCGATAAAAACTTCGAGCTCGCCTTCTGGAAAGCCGAAGTAGCGGCTGGTCAGGTGCTGCCGACCGAAGGTGCCGTTTTCCTCAGTGCTAAAGATCGGGACAAAGACTGGATCGTGGCAGTCGGGAAAAAATTCGTGGAAGCCGGCTTCAGCCTGATTGCGACGGAAGGCACTGCACAAGCACTGCACAACGCAGGACTTGAAGTGCTGCTGACGCATAAACTTTCGGACGATGGAAAGAACGTGATCGACCTCATGAAGGAAAACGGCGTCCAGCTGCTGGTCAACACCCCCAGCGGCCCGGTTGCCCGTGTGGACGAAATCAAGATCCGCTCGGAAGCCATTTTGCGCGGCCTGCCGATTGTCACCACGCAGTCCGGAGCCGAAGCTTCAGTGAAAGCGATCAAATATATCCAGGAGAACGATTGGGACGTTAAGCCCATCCAGGAATACCACGCCTAACAGAACTCCTCCAATGGTTGGAAAAAAAATACCCGGAAGCTTCCGGGTATTTTTTTTGAACAGATCGGGGTACTGAGGGTCAGATAGTATCAATTGAGATAAATTAGAGGGTTTTTTCTTTCTCCTTTTCCCTCTAATGGAACCAGGCGACCGCTAGTAACGGTCGCCTTTCTCTTTAGGCCAATAAGGATTTCGCTGCCTTGAAAACCTGATCCGGAGTAATCGAAGTAAGTGCTTCAACAGCCAGCTCTGAGCTCCGTGCAATATCGCGCGATTTCACCGAGCTGTTCTGGACCACCTTAAATCGGCGGGCCAGCGGGCCGGTTTTATCCGGATCCGTAATTCCATAGATGCCAACCACCGGAACATCAACGGCGCCGGCCAAATGCATGCCGCCGCTATCGTTTGCAACGGCCAGTCGGCCATTTTTTAATAGTGCCGCCCATTCCTGCAGACTGGTCTTTCCTGCCACGCTTGTTACACGGTCACCCAGCATGGCAGTCAGATCTTTACAGGCCGGCGCATCGCCGCCACCGCCGGCAAAAACAAGCTGAAGATCAGTCTGATCCAACAGCATGCGCGCCAGTTTCTCAAAATGATCCAGTGGCCACATTTTTGAAGCACCGCGGGCGGCACCGGGCATCAGCACCGCATAGTTTCCAAGGTTTGGAAACTTGGCTTCCAGGGTTTGGAATGCGGCATCGGGAATCTGAAGCGCGGGCAGTTCTTTCACAAGGTCGGCCGATCCGGGGGCCATAATCGGATAGTATTCGTTCGATTGGTGCCCACCGGCCAAAGGAATCACTTTCGTGAGCATCAGAAAGCGATGATCCCCTCTCAGTCCAATGCGATGATGTATGCCGGCCATCGCCGGAATCAGAGCCGAGCGGAAGGAATTCGGCAGAATGTATGCGGTATCGAACCCATACTGTTTAACTTCGGAAATGGTGGTACCCATTTTGTCCAGCGTCAGAATCTGATCCGGAACCGCATGCATTTCCCAAAAGGGTTTTAAATAGGGTTTCACGAGCATGGCAATATGCGCATCCGGATGTTCCGCCCGGCAGGCCTGAAGAGCCGGCATGCTCATGATGGCATCCCCAATCCAGTTGAGTCCGACAATTAGAATACGCTTCGGCATTAATCGTTCCGGGGTGTTTTAAAGCAGATGCGGGAAATCCAGTCCATGAATTCGTCTTCTCCACTGAGCATCTCGATTTCAACGCGCATATAGATGACCGGAATATCACGCCGATCCACAAATGGAAAGCGGACCGCATCTTTTTCAGTGGTCAGAATGGCTTCGGCCCCGTGCTTGATGCTCCAGTTGATCGTATTAATGATCTCCTGCTGCGAGAAACGATGATGGTCGGCAAAGCGGCGCGTGTAGACCAGCTCGGCCCCGAACGCCTCCAGCGCCTTTTCGAAACTTTCCGGAACGGCAATGGCTGAAACGGCGGCAATTTTCATGCCCTTCAGCTTTTCCAGCGGGTAGGTTTCATCGCCGAACACTTCTTTCAGATATTTTGCTGCATGGCGGCATTCCGAAATCTCGGCCACCGGATTGAGCTGCCGGAGCTTCGCCTTCAGTTCCGGTTCGCCTTCATCGCCGCACTTGGTAATGAAAATGAATCCGGCACGTTTAATATTGCGCATCGGTTCGCGCAGGAGGCCGCGTGGTAAAAGATGGCCGTAGCCAAACGGATTGGTGCGGTCCACCAGCGCAATATCCAGACGATGCCCGACTTTCAGATACTGAAATCCATCGTCAAGAATCAGCGTGTCGCAGCCCAGTTCTTTAATGGCATATTTCCCGGCTTTCACACGGTCTTTGTCCACCACCACCGCCACCTTGGGCAGGTTGGAAGCCAGCATGTAGGGTTCATCGCCGGCCGTCCAGGAATCGAGCAGCAGCCGTTTACCATCGGAAACCACGCGCGGCGGGGTTTCAATTTTTCCGGTGGTGATCCGCTGGACCATTTTTTCGCGGAAGGACTTTTCTTTACTCTTATAACCCCGGCTGAGAATGGCCACCTTACGGCCCTGTTGCTGCAGATTGCGCGCAAAGACCTCCACAACCGGCGTTTTGCCCGTTCCGCCAACGGTCAGGTTGCCCACACTGATCACCTGACAACCCAACGTGTTTCCACGAATGATCCGGTGTTTATACAATTGGATACGCACCTGAACGATAACGGAAAAAAGCCACGACAGCATTTTCATTAGAAAACGAAGGATGGCGGGCCATTTTCCTTTCAGCGTGCCGTCGATGACCGACAGCAGATAGGTTTCCAGTTGTTCAGATTTGCGCTTATTGGCCATAGAAGGTTTAAAGTGTTAAAAATATATGAGGCCACTATACCTGCCGCGGACCGTTCTTCAAGGCAGGACATAAAAAACGCGTTGCCTGCACGACGGCAGGAAACGCGTTTTTCATTGCCTTAAAACCTGCTAAAGATTCAGGGCTTTCTGCAGTGCTGCCACCTTGTCGGTCTTCTCCCACGGGAACTGCGAACGTCCGAAGTGGCCATAGGCCGCAGACTCACGGTAGCTCCAGCCATTCGGAGTCATAAGACCCAGGTCGGCAATGAGTGCACTGGGGCGGAAGTCGAAGATTTCGCCCGACTTGAGCACTTCCTCAATTTTAATGTCCTCCACCTTACCGCTTCCATAGGTATCCACATTAATACTGAGCGGCTTCGGCACACCAATCGCATACGCCACCTGAATTTCACATTTGTCAGCCAAACCGGCCGCTACAATGTTTTTGGCCGCATAGCGGGAATAGTAAGCCGCCGAACGGTCCACTTTCGATGGGTCCTTACCGGAGAAAGCACCGCCGCCATGACTGCCGACACCGCCATAGGTGTCTACAATAATTTTACGGCCGGTCAGGCCCGCATCACCGTGCGGTCCGCCGATAACAAATTTTCCGGTCGGGTTAATAAAATACTCTGTATCCGCCGTCAACAGACCGGTAGGGTCCAGTACGTCTTTGCAGACCTTGATCAGGTCTTCGCGGATCTGGTCGAGCGAAACATCATCGGTCTGGTGCGAAATGACCACTGTATCGATCGAAACCGGCTTACCGCCCACATGCTTGATGGAAACCTGCGACTTGGAATCCGGACGAAGATAGGCAATGTCACCGGCTTTACGGATTTTCTGCAGTTCGTCCAGCAGACGGTGGCTGTAGGCAATCGGGGCGGGCATCAGCTCTTCCGTAGCATTGGAGGCATAACCGAACATCATGCCCTGGTCACCGGCACCCTGTTCCGCGAAAAGGCCTTCACCTTCAGTCACACCCTGTGAGATATCCGGAGACTGGCCGTGCAAACGGTTGATGTATTCAAAGGTTTTATCACAGAACTCCAGCTCTTCACGGTCGTAACCGATGTCCCGAACAACTTCACGGGCGATGGCTTCAGCATCAATATTGTCCCAGCCGGCGCAGGTAATTTCGCCGGCGTTTACCACTAGGTTGGTTGTGGTGAGGGTTTCACATGCCACGCGGCTTTTGGAATCCTGCTCCAGGCAGGCATCAAGAATGGCATCGGAAATCTGGTCACATACTTTATCCGGGTGCCCTTCAGACACGGATTCGGATGTAAAAACATGGTCTACGCGAATTTTACTCATTTTCTAAACCTCTATTCGTTTATTCGGATTTATGAATATATGTAAGGAATTTAACGAACCGGCGGGGTCAGATCGACAAAATTCGTTAATAAATATGGCCTTTTTTAATTTATTCCCCGATTCTCTGCTGTTTACAAAAAGATAGCTTCCACTGATTGGAACTGATTTATGAGAGAATTTACTAAAGACGACCTGATTAACTTTCTTCCGAAGTTTGAAACTTTTGTCGGGATTGATTCCGACGGTTGCGTGTTTGACACCATGGAGATCAAACAGAAGGGACACTTTCACCCGGCTATTATCCGGCACTGGGGGCTCGAGGCCATCGAAACCCAGGTGCGGGCGGCGGCGGAATTCACCTATCTCTACTCCCCCTATCGCGGCCTGAATCGCTTCCTTGGCCTTTGCAAAACCATGGAGCTGCTCAATGACTGGCCTGAAGCGCGCGATAACGCCGCCCTGCCTGACCCAACCGATCTGCATGTCTATTGCGACTCCGGCCTGCCGCTCAGTAATGCCACCATTCAATCCGAAGCGGAACGTACCGGGAGCACCCTCCTGGCCGAGGCCTATCAATGGAGCGTCGATCTCAACGAAGATATCGACCGGAACATGCCGGATCCCCCGGTTTTCCAAGGCGCGGAAGAAGCGCTCAAGCTGATTGCAGAAAAATCTGATGCCATCGTGGTTTCCCAGACGCAGGCGGTCGCATTGCTGAAAGATTGGTATCGCGATGATCTCGCTCAATATGTGTCCGTCATTGCCGGACCGGAGCTGGGAAGCAAGATCGACGATTTTAACATGGCAGCCGTCGACCGCTATCCCGCCGACCGAATCCTGATGATGGGCGATGCGCCCGGCGATATGGCCGCCGCCCAGGCCATCGGCTGCAATTTTTTCCCGATCAATCCCGGGCAGGAAGTTCAAAGTTGGGAACGATTCCTCGACGAAGGGTACAGCACCTTTCTTGACGGCGGTTTTTCCGACGATTATCAAAAACAACTCATTAAAGAATTCAAAGCCCTGCTCCCCGGCACCCCGCCGTGGAAACAACAAAACTAACCACAGGATTCACAAAATACAGATTCTTGTGATTCTTGTGCATTTTGTGGTTAAAAGGTCGAAATTATGGATGTTGATAAAATAGTAAACCTGCTGAATCAGTTTAAAAGCGGTGAGGCCGACCTCCCCGAAACACTCTCTACCTTGAAACAGCTCCCGTTCGAGGATATGGGATTTGCCAAGGTGGATCACCATCGGGCCCTGCGAACGGGCTATCCGGAAGTGGTCTTCTGTCAGGGCAAAACCCATGAGCAGGTGGAAAAGATTTTCCAGGCATTGGAAAAGCATAACGATAATATTCTTATGACACGCGCCGAACCGGAACTTTTCCAACGTCTGGAAAAAATCGATGAACGGCTCATCTATAATGAACTGGGCCGCACCATTACGCTGGAAACCAGCGATCGGGAAAAAACCGGCAATGTTTTAGTCATTTCGGCCGGCACCGCCGATATTCCCGTTGCCGAAGAAGCAGCCGTCACCGCCTCCATTGCCGGGGCAAAGGTTGAACGGCTTTACGACTGCGGGGTGGCCGGCATCCACCGCCTGCTTGCACAGAATGAAAAGATCCAGCAGGCCCGTTGCATCATTGCTGTTGCCGGCATGGAGGGCGCGCTGCCTTCTGTGGTCGGCGGACTGGCCGCCTGCCCGGTGATTGCGGTCCCCACCTCAGTTGGCTACGGCTCTCACATGAACGGGCTGGCCCCGTTGTTCACCATGCTCAATTCCTGTGCCCCCAACATCACCGTCGTGAATATCGACAACGGCTTCGGTGCCGGTTTTTCCGCCGCCATGATCAATGCCACCAAGTAATAAACGTTCTTGATTCTTCAGGAGGCTTCAGGGATATTCCGCCCTTTGCAAATAAGGAGCATTTTAATGGTTAAAGCATCTGATCTGAAAAAATCGCACGTCATCGACCTCGACGGAGCGCCGCACGTTATTGAAAACATCGGCCAGCAGTCGCCCACAGCCCGCGGAGGCGGAACGATCTATAAGGTCCGCTTCCGTAACGTTTCCACCAAAGCGAAAGTCGACAAAACCTATCGGGCCGATGACGCCCTGCAGGAAACCTCTTTTGACACCCAGGAAGTATCCTACGACTACAAAAACGGCGACCGCTATGCTTTTATGGATCTCGAAACCTACGAATCCTTTGAACTCGTCGAAGAAGACGTTGAAGATATTCTCCCCTTCCTGATCGAAGGTATGGAAGGCATCACCGCCCTGGTTTCAGATGGTAAAATTCTGACCCTCCGCATGCCCGACACGATGGAAATGGAAATTGTAGAATGTCCGCCGGCCATGAAAGGTGCTTCCGCCACTTCCCGCACGAAACCGGCAACTCTTACGACCGGCCTGATTGTTCAGGTTCCTGAATACATTGCACCGGGCGAAGTCGTTAAGGTTGATACCAAAGAGCGTAAGTTCCTCTCCCGCGCTTAAAAAGTAAGAGCCACAGATGAACACGGATTAACACAGTGAATCCGCGTTCATCCGTGTTCTTCAGTGGCTATGACTACTTCTGCTCCAACTCTGATCCTGGCGCCGATGCGCGGCATCACGACGATGCACTATCGTCAGGCGTTCGTGCGCCACTTCCAGGGGCTGGATGTTGAAATGGCTCCGTTCATTCCCACCGTCAACGCCGAACGGATCAATCCGAAGCTGCTCAAAGACGTTTTGCCGGAAAACAACTCCGGCCTTCCGCTTATCCCCCAGATCATCGGCAACAACGCCGATGATTTTGTGCAGATGAACATTGCCCTGCATGACCTAGGCTATAACGAGGTCAATTGGAATATGGGCTGTCCGCATAAACCGATTCGCAGAAAAAGAAGAGGTTCCGGTTTGCTGCCCTATCCGGATACGGTTGATACCATTCTCGATCAGGTCTGCGAACGGAGCCCGGTGAAAATTTCGGTCAAAGTTCGGTTGGGCGTGGCGGATAAGTCGGAACTGATGAAGCTGATCCCCGTGCTGAACAAATACCCGCTCTCCGAAGTCATTGTTCATCCTCGCACTGCTGAGCAGATGTATGACGGCACCGTCGATCTCGATGCGTTCGAAGAGGCCTTCCAGGCCTTGGAACAAACCGTCTGCTACAACGGCGACATCAATGACCTCGCATTTTTCCAATCCGTGGAAAAGCGGTTTCCAACCATTGGAAGATTTATGCTGGGTCGCGGTCTGCTCGCCAACCCGTTCCTTTGCGAAGAGATCAAAACACCGCACGTGCGCAAGTGTGACAGTTACATCCCGCGCATCCGGGACTTCCACGAAGATCTGGTTTCCCGCTATGAAGCAGTCCTGCACGGTGATCATCCCGTTCTTGGGAAAATGAAAGAGTTCTGGACCTATCAGACTCTTCACCTCTCCAATGGCCGGAAGATGTTTAAAAAGCTGAAAAAAGCGCAGCGCCTTGGAAACTATAAAGACATTGTTACCGAATTTCTTGCCGAGGCCGACTGGACTCCATAACATGGTTCCATGAAAAAAATCGGACTGACATTAGGCGGCGGCGGAGCGAAGGGATTTGCTCACATTCCAATTCTGGAAGTTTTCGATGAGCTGGGCATCAAACCCTACTGCATAACGGGTACCAGCATCGGTGCCATCATAGGCGGCCTCTACGCCTCCGGCCACTCCGCCCGCGAGATCGCTGAAATGATTGAACAGCTGATCATTGCGCCCCAAAAGGCCTCGCTGAAAGACATGTTCAAGCACAAGGACCTCTTCAAATTCCTCGAACTTGTTGACCCACATATGGGGCTGAAACCGAAGGGGCTGATTAAAGGCGACAAACTGCTGAACTTTCTTTACCAGGAAATGGAGGTCGATTCATTTGAAGGGTTGGAAATTCCATTAAAGGTGGTGGCGACCGACTTCTGGAGAAGAGAACAAGTGGTGTTTGACTCGGGCGATATCCTTCCGGCCATCCGGGCCAGCATGGCCATTCCCTATGTGTTCACACCGGTAATATTCGAAGATCGGGTTCTGGTGGATGGCGGTCTGATGAACAATGTTCCGCACGACCTCTTGAGCCCGAAATGCGATATCCGCATCGCTGTTGACATCATGGGCAACCGGTCGACCCCCAAAACAAAGATCCCTTCGCCCATGGATGCCATGTTTAACACCTACGATGTCATGATGGATGCCATGTCGAAGGAAAAACTGGCAAACCATCCAGTGGACATCTATCTGCAGCCCCCACTCATGGACATTGAAATGCTGGACTTCCACAAAGCTGAAATAATCTACGCACAAGGTCTGGAAGCGAAAGATGATTTCAAGCGCAAACTCGAACATCTGCTGGAAGGCCGCAAGCCGTTGACCGACTGGCTCAGGAGACGATAATGCGTCCGGACTGGTTAATTATTGATGGCTATAATCTGCTGCATGTGGTCGACGAGCTAAAAGCTATGCTGCGCTCTGACCAGGGACTCGCCCGGCACCGGCTGGTTCGTATGGTTGAGGGGACCGGGCATCGCATGGCCCTTCAAACCACCATCGTTTTTGACGGCAAAGAATCCGGACAGGATGCCGCGCTGACTTCGAAACATTTGGAAATCTATTTCTCGCCCGGCAAACATACCGCCGACACCATCATCGAACGACTGGTAAGACGTTTTCCAACCCCTGGAAAAATCCTCGTTGTCACCTCCGACCGCGCGGAGGCCAATGCCGTACTTAGCGACGGGGCCCAGGTGATGTCTTCACAGGAATTCATGGATCAGTGTAAACTGGACGCTCGGAAAATCATCCCGAAAAGAACGCGGCCCGGCGAGGAGCCCAAACTGGGCGATCTATTCCCCGACGGGCTCTAGAATTCTATTTAAAATCGGCTTTAAACGCGTCTTCGATTTTTCCGGGAACCGTCATAATTTTCATAAACTCCGTCATCGTCAGTTGCGGAAAACTCAGAGCCAGATAAAACTTAGCATGCAGAATATTGGCTTCTCCGCCCTCGATCAGAACCATATACGGAAGCAGATGTGATTGATCCATCGTCTTCAGTTTCTCGTTGAATGATTCAATTCCATCCGGCAGGCCTACCCCGTAGAGCATCGAAGATCCATCGCCACGGATATCCAATTTGAAAGCAATACGATCCTTGGCTTTTGATTCCAGCTTAGAACTCAGCTCTTCAGGAGTCCCCTTAGCAACCCGTGCGAAATCGTCATACTTGGGCATGCTCATCATAAAGTTATATTTTGATAAGTCCTTTGCCGAAAGACCATCATCCGTTGGGGTCAGAGCCCCCAAGGCCGCCTTCAACGATTTCATGACAGGATCTGCCATGCCGTCCTTATATTTCTTCTGGTAGAACGCACGCACGTAATATTCAGGATTAGAAGCCACCAGCTCCTTCTTCTCCGCATTATGGAGAATCCGCAGTACAGAAATAAATCCGCGCTCCGGCTGCGATCCAAGCTTCTTTAAATCAGCAGAGCTATAAATGACTGCTGTATATTTTTCATTCCCTGCAACAGCATGCTTACCGACAACTGTCAGTCCACTCTTTGTCAGCTTTTGCTCAAGTTCTTCTAACGGCATATACGCCGCCTTAAAATCAGTCGAAACCAAATCCGCCGCACTTGAAATTCTGCAAACACCACAGACTGCTACCACCATCCAGACCCAACGCTTCATGCCCACCTCCTTAATTTTAGAGCTGACTGAAGGTCTCACAGAATTCTATATTTATAAATAGGAATATTATGCAGTATTAATATTTAGATAAATATTCAATAGGGGCTTCAACACAATTAAGCGGGTACAATCTCAACTTTGTTCTTTAACCGTTCCACATCTTCCGGCTTAAGATAGCCCGAGATCAGGTTTAATGCATTGGACGCCCCGCAGGCCATCGCCAGCTTCAACGATTCCTCAATATTTAATCCCTGATTCAGCGCGATCGCCATTCCTGCCGTCACGGCATCGCCACTGCCGATCGGATTAACAGCTTCGATTTTCAGGGGAGAAATTTCAAGCGCGTGGGAACTATCCACAAAAAAGGCACTGCGCGGGCCTCGGGTAATCAGAACCGACTGCGCACCCAGCTCAATCAAGCGGCGGCATCCCTTTAAGAGGTCATCAACCCCTGTCGCCGCCCTCAGCTCATGATCATTAATCTTCACCAAAGCCGGTCGATGCTCCAGCGAAAGCATCAGCGGTTCCACCTGCGTATCAAGAATCACCCGACCGCCGGCAGACTGCACCATTTGGCAAATCTGAGCATAGCCATCCACCGGAGCCCCCGCCGGCAGCTTTCCAGAGATTGGAACAACGGCCCCCGAAAGTTCCAAAGATTGGAACAAGTCCTGCATCCGTTTCCAATCATTGGAAGAAATCGGCGGCATCTCCTCCACCAGCTCCGTCGTATCCGGGTTTCCCGCCTCAACCAGGGTCTGGCAAATCCGCGTCTCACCCTCCACCTCCAAATGCCGGAAGCCAATCCCTTCTTCCTTCAGCATCTCCTCCAAAAGTCTTCCGTTGGCTCCCCCGACAAACTCAACCAGTTCTGACGGATTTCCTAGTTGATGAACCATCCGGGCCGTGTTCGCCCCCTTCCCTCCAATACAAATATTTACTCTTGAGGCACGGTTAACGGCCCCTTTTTCAACTTTTTCAAATTCAACAATGCGCTGTACACATGGTGTAAATCCGCAACAGATAATGGGTTTCGTAGATGTCTTCATATGAAAAACATAATAACGTTATTTTTTTCCAAATTCACAGTAGACAAACCATAAAATTCAGGTACCTTATTCGCTCCTTCAACGGAAACGGTGGGATAGCGAAGCGGTCAAACGCAGCAGACTGTAAATCTGCCCTCTTAGAGTTCGATGGTTCGAATCCATCTCCCACCACCATCTTGAAAACCTCAGTAAAAAAGCGATTTTACTGTGGTTTTTTATTATCCACACAAAATTACCTGCTCTAAACTGATAAAACAAGTTTGCTTCTGACTCCTCTGTACTATGCCAGAATAACCCCACAATAAACCCACAATGGACTGGCCGCCTGGTTGTACCGGGGAAAGTTCCCATTCTTTTATACAGCCTCTCATAAAATCGAAACCGGGACGAATCCCCTCTTTCAGGAGGTGTTGAGATGTGGTTTGAGGATGACCTTCTGGATGAATGGGACGCTGAAAGTGATCGTTATGACGAGCCAAGCGCGAAAGGTTCAGAGGAAATAATCGAAAAAGCCCGGGAGATTGTCGCCGACTTTTATTCTTCCGGCGAAGCCGATGAGCATGAGGAAAACAAGCGATATGACGAATATTGCGAATACCGCACCTCCAGCGAAAATCGAATTGCAGAACAAATCCTGCAATTGGAAAAGGTTCTCGAGGGCTACGATCAGGCCTACCATGATCCCTATAAGGACTTTGTAGAACTGGACGTATATATCGGCCGCATCAAGTTGATTGTTGAGTCCCTCGATGACTACCGCTCCAAACTGGATTACTACGAAAACAAGGAACGTAAAATCCACGACCTCTACGATAGCGGAAAGATATCCGCCCAGGAAATGGATGATCGTTTGACGGAGACCGGATTCAGGAAGCAACGAGCCGGCACCAGAACCGAAATGGCGGGAATGGGAATGACCTATGATGATCTGGGCGAAATCAGCGACCGATTCAACCATCTGGCAGTAGACTTTCAGCTCCAGGATGGCGGCGACACCCGCCACGAGATTTTCCTGCTACTGCGATCCATGGATCGGGAAAAAGCCATCTACCTACTGGAGCAGGCGGTTAATGATGGCGTTATTTCGCAAGCTACTGCCGAATACTTGATCTCTCATGCACTCCGCAGCCACTAACAGGCACTCAAAGACGACGCACAATGGAAAATAGCAGGGAAAGCAGAAGGCTAAGCAACACACAACTCGCCAAAGGAAAACTCATATGAAAATTCTCCTTCTGGATCTCAATATCCCCCGGCAGGTTGCCGAACCAGGGAATAAATCGTTTGCAGAGTAAAAATGCAGCGACGAATACGACCCAGATTGCCATGGATTTGTAACTCATCATTTCACTCCTTCTGAATTCAATATGTTAGATACCACGCACCGGCAATGACCAAGAGCACACCGAGCCATGGTGAAAGAAAAACGGTTATAGCTAAAAGAATCAGCGTGTAAATTGCGATCCGTCGGTACTCTGGTTCGGCTTTCGATTTTTGAATCAACACACCCATTCCTGTCCTAATCTTTGATAAATGCCCTTTAAAATCCCTAATCATCATGGTTCACCTCCCAATCATTTATGCCTTGCGCAAATAGCCGGCCTTTGCCATTTCATGAAACTCCATCAGCAGAGCATCGCGGTCATCGATAAAACGATAACGCGGGCGCCCAGACTCATCGGGCGATGCAATGTCCCTGAGCAAGCATTCATTAACCTCTGAAGGACTCCCCCCTATGCCGATACAATCAATAACAACACCGGCGTCCTTCAACCGTTTTCCCCAATCACGTGGGAATCCTGGACAGTTGTGATCGCCGTCCGTCAGCAAAATAACATGCCCTTGAATGCCGGACTTCAGCTCGGAAGCATAACTCGGTGCCGCGCCCTGATCGGGGCCAAGAAAGAATTCCTTTATGGCTCCCCCTTTTCGGGCAGGGACGGGGCAATGATCGCTCAAAGCTTCTGCCGCACACTTCAATCCTGCTGCAATGTTGGTGTACCCGCTGACAGTCAGTCCATTAAGAGCCGCATGCTTCAGAACCTCGAATTGAGAGCCGACCGGGAGTGGCGACTGCACTATGCTTGCTGAGCCACTGAATTTAACAATACCCACATAATCATCGGGGTGGCGTTCGAGCTTTATTCCCAACAGATCAATAATCGCCGCAATCGCAGCCATAAGCCTACTTGGAGGATAATCCGGGGTCTCCATGGAGGGCGACACATCAACAACGAGTAGAGTACAAACCTGCCTTACGAGTTTCTGAGCCACAGTTGCGAAATTATAAAATGATTTTGCCATGATTCTTCTCCTAAAAGTAAATTAACCGACCCGGTGCAAATGCACCGGGCCACATATGGACTTGATTAGATAGCCTCGATCTGGAGATCCGCCTCAATACCATCAATGCTGTCCCTGGCGCGCGCCGTAAGAACCCCATCGCCATCCAGCTTGAATGTAATCATTATGAGGTGTTCGTGATTGGGATCCGAAAGACGGCTCAGGCCATTGAGTTCAAATTTCCCAAGCAAATGGCAATCATCGCGCCGGGCACCGTGATCACCTTGAAGAATTTCAATGTAGACATCGGTCTGGTCTCGTTCGGCCAACTTGAATGGTTCAGTAAATTCGTTGCACGGAAAGGCAAGACCTTTACGCAGGATCACGGAGTTATAGAGCTCCTGATCCGATTCCTTCAATACAGTAACACCGAAGGCATGCGCGGTAACGTCGCGAGTCATCAAGCGAAGAGGAGGCAGTACGGTATTTCCCAATACAACACTCCCTCCCCTCTTCTCTATTGCCAGCCTGCATGCAATCGCCGCACCATGTGCCACAGCGTGATGGACATCGGTTCTACTGGTAGGGCTCTGCCCAAAACGCTCCTGGAGAGCATCACCGACTCCAGGAACTAACGACCCTCCCCCTACCGGTATAATCTCATTAAGCTGATTCGGGCTTGTCGAGGTTTCCTTCAGGGCATAATCCACGCAATCAACAATCTGTAAAATCAGATCTTTACAGATTTCATTAAACTTATCGCGTGTAACTTTTACCGACAGGGCATTCCCTTCGGCAACTATCACAATCGAAGCCGATTCCTGAGTCGACAACGCGCATTTCGCCTTTTCCACCCGCTGATAAAGCTCTTCATGTTCCTGCGGATGGGTGTCGGTCGTAATTTCGATGGCATACTTTTCTTTGAACTCACCGAGAACGTACTCCAATAACCTGTTGGTAAAATCGAGTCCACCAAGCTGTTCAATACCGCGCGTCCCTTTGATGGTGATATTATCCCCACTAACCTCGCCAATGGAGACATCTGTAGTACCTCCACCGACATCAACGATTACATACAATCCCGGAGCCCGATTGTTTTCATAGTTAGCAAAAAGAGCAGCAGTCGGTTCATGAGCAACCTGCAAAACCTCGAGCCCGCACTCCTCGGCAACACTACGAATTTCACGCTTCACAAGATCCGATACATTTGCAGGAGCGGTCATAACAACCTCCTTAAGCAGACGTCCAGTCTGCTTTTCGAAGGTTTCCTTAATATGCTCAATGAACATCCTGAGGATGTCCCGGGCAGTATATTCCCGCCCATCTACAATGAGGATCGGTTCATTGGTCCCCAGCTTTCGCTTCCAATGCAAAACCCCTCTTCGGGGATTTAGGCACATCATGCGAAAGGCCTCCTCCCCGATAAAGACCGTCCCATCATCGTCTATATAAACACAAGTCAGGAAACTGTTTTCACCATTGAATTTTACAGGTTTAGCAGCCCCCGTATCATCGTAAATAACAGACTTTCCACGAGTCGTTCCGACATCCATTCCCATTGCCATAACTATTCTCCTTTGGTTTTATTTTTTTTAATTTGCTTCACCACAACCTTCGCTGGCCGAATCACTTTCTCATCGGAAACGAAGAAAAAACCTGTTTGTACGATTTCAGAGAGCGTGCCATGTTCTGCCTCGGTCTTGGCCGGCACAGATCTAAAGGGCATACATGATGATGGATTAAACTTCTGCCCGGGTTTAACCGGGATCGGTGAAACCCCAAAACAATCCAACTCCTCAAGAATCTGCTCCCTGAAAACCCTCATAGCGGACATGACAGCAATGTCTCCCTGGGAAAGCTGATTGCAGATGTCATACATGCTAATCAGCCGCTGCATAACCGGGGTTACAATGTTGGCCCGATAATAATCGGGCGTAAGCATTGCCAACTTTCGTAAAGCCGCATCCTGGGTTCCCATGCGCAGCTCTAACACATGAATCTTTTCCTCCAACCCGGTGAGGGCATTCCTCAAGGCATTGCTTTCTTTATGAGAAAGTTCCCGACCTTCCCTGAGCAACTCTTCCACCGCTTCCAATTGGCTCGGAATTTGAACAGTGCGATACAACTCTTTCACCACCGCACGCTGAAGCTGCGTCTCCCTTTGTTTTTTCATCTTCATCTCCTGTGTTTGATCCATACTCTCTTGAAAACTCCGCCAAGAATTCCTGAACGGCAGCAAGCGTTCGACAATGATTCTGTAGACTCAGAATCTGTCTCACTTTCGGGACAAGGAGATGGAAGCAGGCACAGTTCCGCTGTAGGTCACGAAAAACCAATGCACGTTCGGATCTTTCAAGAACATTAACAAAAGCCCGCGTCCCCAACGCCTCGGACAGCCGCATCTGAACGGCTCTGTACTGAAAAAAAAGAAAGGCGCGATTCACGCGCCTTATCAACAACAAAACAGGTTTCCGGGCTCACGCACCGGCCGCATCCCATTCTATCAGCAAGCAACACACATATCGCCTCCGCTCCCCTGCGGTTCTTCATAATCATTATACATTGGGGCTACCGGCTTCGGGAAGGTTCAGAACATTACCACATTCACAAGAAAGAATGTACACTTTCGCATGCATAGCGCCCCTCAGGGGCGCGCGCCGCGCCACCCTCGTGCCATACAACTAAATTAAAGTTACTCCTAAAGCACCGGATATGAAGCATCTAAATCTTTCATGCGAGAAATAGGTTCCAGTTTATGGATTTTCTTAAGAAAACCTTCGCGGTCATCTTCGCTCATACCTACTTGACTCAGGCATTCGACCGCCAGCTCCTTGTATTCATCTCTGTAGATAAAGCGGCTTCTATAGAAATAGATAGCCAATGAAATCCATTCTTCCCTCGTGGACGCATTGTTACGGGCATAGGCAGTTGTTATCTTCCTTAAGAAATCTTTTGTTTCACATGCCATGCACGTGAGCAAGGTATCCCATTTTTCCAAACTATCGATTGCCCACCCTTCTTCATCCCATCCGGAAATATCATGCTCGGGAAACTCATTTCTTAAATATTCTATGAAGCATGTCTCATAAATTTCACCAAAGAACATCGACTTCTTGCTTACAATAGCCAGATTATAAATTACATTTGGATTTCGCTCATTTCTCGCCATCAACGTCAGCAAAATTCTCCCTGCCTCAACAGACTTTCCATGCAACCGATAGGCTACGGCCTGATAATATAAGGATTGAAAATCCTCCGAATCCGAGCACGAAAGCGCATTATCGAACGCTTCGATGGCTTCTTCATATTGCTCTAGCCCAGTCTGGGCACGGCCTAGCCCAATAAACGCCTCATATTTTTCCCGTGGGGTTTTTGCCAGCAACAAAGCCTCCCTGAACCAGGTTGTTGCCCCACCGTAATCGCTTCGGTCAAGGCAAGATTCCCCCTTAATAACATGCAGGTGTACAGGACTTTCATAATGGTTTTTCTGCCACGTTGCATTATCTTGAAAAAACACAAAACTCCCGCAATGTTCGTGACCAGCGTGTGGCATGGCAGCATATAATGGGCGGCATGAACGCCCAACACTTTCCTTCAGCCGCGGAATAAGTTGTTCGGCAGTTAATTCAGGACGATCATTCAGCCGGAGCGACTGGATAATTTCAGAAGCAAACCGACTATACTTTCCAAAATCAGCATCCGGCGTTTTTTCGTTAAGGCACGAGGAAATCAGCTCCCTAGATTTCTTGCGCTTAGCAACATCTAGGTAATTCTCCATCTGCCTTCCAAATCTCGGAGTGTTAATAATCACATCATCATTGCCTTTGTATTTCTCCGCAATGTACCCAGAAAAACATGCATCGCTTATTAATAGAATGTGTTTACAAGGAATGTTATCGAATGCATCTATTACATCGGAAGCTTCCACCCATCCATTCAGGCTGTTTTCACCCTCAGGCAACGGGGCTCCGTCGTGGGCAATCCAATAGTGTTTCTTCCGCCATCCTAAGGCATGCCCATGGCATGATAGATAAATTAGCAACTGGCTGTTCTCATCCTCGATGAATTGGTCTTTTGCCAGCTTCTTTATCCATGACCGAATGGACTTAGCAGTAGCCTTTTCATCTGAAAGATAATCCAGCGGCATGAAACCGTAATTCTCCTCCAACAATTTAGCCAAAGCCCCCAGATCATTGTTGGGACTTTCTAAAATATCCCACCCTTGCTCTCCTTCCTTTCGCTCATACTTATATCGTCCAATGCCAACAAATAGATAATAGCTCTTCATCCAACCTCCAAATAGAGTGCCCGGTGCTTTCTAAAACCAAGTATCATCATACTGCTTAATCACAACACTACATCTCGTTTCCGGAACCGCCACCTCATCCCCTAGTTCAGTAAGAATTTATCATCAAGCCCAGGGTCATAGTGCTTGCCTGCAGAAGACAGAGGCTTATCAGGCTGGACGCTCCTAATTATTCCCTTGTGGCGTTCGGGATTTTTGCCCATGTTCTTTTGTGGGCGAGCTGATTGAACAAAGAAAAATTCCCCTCCATTTTCATGCCCTCCGAAGGGCAGGGCTCCATGCTGAGGATTAAGGCCCGGGACTCGATCCCGAAGGTCGGAGAATAATGTACTGGAACCTAAGTTCCTTCGTTCGTTGTCACGTAACGAACTCAGGAATGCCTGAGCAAAAGAACTGGTGTTCTCTCCTCCTGATACATCGGGAGTTTTTTCTTCATTACACGAGGTAATAACTTCCCGTGAACGGATTTTTATAGCTTTATCGAAATACTGAGAACTATAGGCGGGTATTCCACGATATGATAATTTCAATTTGCCGGAGAAGCATGCATCACAAACAAATAATATATGCCTGCAGGGGATCTTATCTAACGAACATATGATACTGCTTTGTTCAATCCAGCGATCACGAATCAGCCCTTGGTGTAGATCTGAAGAGGCACCATCATAGGCAATTAAATAGTAGTTATCATCGTACTCAACATGATGCCCGTGCCCCGAATAATAAATCAGCAAGTTGGAGTCTTCCTCCAAATCCTGAAGATCCCAAAGAGTCTGCCGAATCTTCAACTCAGTTGCAGTATCATCCATTAGCTCTGCCACCGTTTCAAATCCGTACGACCCCGAACACAACACATCTTTCACCTTCTCCAACTCTTCCAGGGGGCCTTTGAGCTCAGTCCATTCCAGATATTTCCCAATACCAATCAATACCAAATAGTTTTTCATATTATCCTTCTCCCTTTGTTTGAGGATTTCAGCAATGCCAGGAACTCGTTCTGGCTCGGGCGGCGAAAAAAAACTCTGAAGTTCTGCCCACTCAGAGGCTGCTGCATCATGAGAGGGATACAATAGTAGCCGGTAGGCTATAGAGTCTCTAACCAGGGACGGGCTAATTACAAGCCGGCCCAGTGTTGCAGGATAGGCCTTGAACCTCTCCCCCATAGCAGAGAAACGAGCAGAAGTGTCAGAAACAGACTCATGTTTAAATAAAGCATCAGAGAAAAATAAGACATCTGCGGTTTTATAGTTCGTCAGCACATATTTCCATAAGAGGTCTATAAACGCTCGCATGACCAATGCCTCGATCGAGGGCTTTATGCGCGGGATCTCATTTGATGTGAATTTCTGAAAGCCCTCTTCTTTGATCAACATACGTTGCTCAAGGCGGAATTCTCGTGAGAACTCCTCACACAAATCCCTTTGGACCTCTTCAGACTCCAAAAAAGTGACCACATCTTCTGCTGTGCAAACCTCAATTTTCATTGCATCCCTACGCGTTGCTGAATAGAGCTCTCGCTACACCTTAGAACAAGAAAACCCGAAATCGAAATTCCGGGTTAAAGGATAAGAGAATCAGGATGCAGGCTCAAGAACCTTGATGCATTTTGAAACCGAAATTTCAGCATCAACCACGTCATAGTTTTCGCAGAACGAAACGAACGCCATTACGATCTGATCGCACAGTTGGTCAAATTCCTGAACGAGTTTTACCCGTTCTCGCAAGGTTTCTATGTCCCACTCACTGAAATCTTCATCCTGGTCAACAGGTTTGCCTGGCTGGCTGAAGATCTGCGGCACCGGTTTTTCCAATACCTGCAAGGTTCCGTTGCAGTAATCGGATGTGCACGGTGTCGCCTTTTTATGCCAGGTCAGTTTTCCGCAATGGTCACATTTGGCCGTCCGGGCATTTTTCCAGTCGAGACCTCCATGGTAGAGCACGAGATATCCCCCGCTCCGTCCGTTGAATCCGGCCTGCCATTCCCAGTCATGTGCATCCGCCCAGTCCCGCAGCAAGCGGCTGAACACATCATAGATTTCGGAGCAATCAAGCATTTCAAATGCCTTGTCCATGATTTCACTCGGCAGATCGAGTCGATGCACCTTTACGCAGTTGGCGTAGGATGTACTTCGGTTCCAGCTATTCATGGTGTTGTACCGGAAATGACCTGCCAGAAAACCCACCATTGCCTTCCGGCTTCTCATGTCAACTTTTTCATAATAACGCTTCATTGTTTCACCTCCATAACGCTTCAGGGGCATCCCCCGGAATGAGGGATGTCCCTATGTTTATTTACGCCGCCACCGGCTCCGGCTTTTCGGCCACGATGTAGTCGTAGGCCTTCTGCGCCTGCTGCCCGGCGGATACCAGCATGGACGGATCGGCCTTGAGCCGCTCCAACCAGCTGTTCAGGTAGGCCGCGGAATTTTCCTCGACCTCCGGCAGGATGCCGCAATGTCCGCAAAGGAACGCCGCGCCCATTTCGGCCACAAGTTCCTCCTTGGAATATTCATGCGACCCAAACTTCACCGGATCTGCGACTCCCTTCCGCGCAAGGCGCGAACTGTGGCCAGTTGAATGGAGAAGTTCGTGAAAGCAGGTACTGAAAAATCCGGCATCGCTCATGAACATTTCCTGGGGCGGTACGCGGACGGTGTCTGTCAACGGGTTGTACGCCGCATAGCTGCGGTTGTATTCGACCACCGGTTTGTTTGGCATATCAGCGATCAACCGTTCCGCTTCCTCTATCGGGCAGATCTCCCGATCCGGCAGAACCAGCTTCGGGATTTTCCGTTCGGGTATGCCCTCGCATTGCGCCACATTGAAGACGTGGTAGTAGCGAAGCATGGCATATCCCTTCTGCTTGTCCGGATCCTCATTGGTTTCATCCGGCTCGAAGAATTTCCAGAAGATCACCGGTATCGACTTTTCACCCTTCCGTATTTTTCCACCGAGCTGGTTGGCCTGCCTGATGGTCAGGAAATACGGCTGTGCATAGCCCATCATGTGCAACAGGAACGCGTTGACGCCCCGATACGGCTTTCGGCTGACCAGGTTCTGCGGCCGCGCGTCCCGCGATACCCACGGTTTGCGCCAAGGCAGCGTTCCGGTCGCGCTGATGCGTTCGATCATTTTCTGCGTGATCATCTCGTTGATTTTGTTTCTTCCGTTTTTCATCGTTTTACCTCCAATAAAAAAAAGCCGCCCCGAAGGACGGCTGGTTCATTCAATAAAAAGCGAAGCCACTACGACTCCGCCCCGTTCATTATCTCTTCGTATTCTTCCTCCTCCATCGGATAGGCCTCATAGGGAAGCTCTTCCAGATAGAGGGTATTGACCACCACGCGGCAATAACCGCCGTTCGCCGTCCAGATGGCCGTGGCCATCCGCGCCGCAAACTCGTCCTCGGTTTCACCGCCGCACAGACGATCCTGGGCAACGGCCTCGATTCCCTTCGCGCCATTGCCGCGTTCAAAGTCCTGGAAGGACTCCTTGTCGAACGCCCATTCTTCGCAGCAGGCATTGATGATCTGCTCCTGCCGTGATTTTTCGGGCTCTTCGATTTCGACGCTAGCTTCGTAATACCGGCTCATCAGTATTCCTCCGGCAGTAAGATTGTGGTCAGGTTCCTATCTGCTTCGGTGATCACCCAAAGCTTCACCTGCTTCTTCGTCCGATATGCACTCAGTAGCCGAAGGTTGGCATCAACCGCCTCCTCATTGGCTTGCTGGTCTTCCGCACACACCTCGCCCCAGTCGCCCGTGACATGCCTTCCGATGAATTCCACCGGGGATTGACCGGCGTTGTTCATCGCTTCGAGCGCACCGGGGGTTGCACAAACCTGCCCGGCTTTGAATCTTGCTTTCTTTTCCATGATCATGGTTTTACCTCCATAGTTAAAAAGGCGCCCCGCCATGGGACGCCTCGTTCATTTGCAGCCGAATGCACGGCTGTTTTACTGTTTATAAAAACAGACCGGGCACACCCCGGCCTGCGTTGTTCATTCTGGGTTTCGCATCAACAATAGATGTTGATGTCATCCGGTTGTTCCTCGCCGACCTTCAGGGCAACCGCCCCGGCGATACGGCAAAGCTCCGGCGGTTCGTTGAACTGGCCTTCCTTCAGGCCGATCTCGAAGCACTCGGCATCGATCACCACCTGCCGCTCGCCCGACAATTGGCAATAGGGAGCCTTCGCCTCGAACGCATCCACGATGGCGACGGATTCAACATTCACGTATAGCGTCTTCCCAACCGTGATCTTCATTGCCCGTCCCTCCGTTTCAACCAGTCCGACACCGTGATATCCTCCCACTTCAACGCGATGGCGCCATCGGGCACTACCACTTCGGCAATGCTGCCGTCATCGTTGAACCGGATGCTGACCGCCGATTCGGTCTCCTGGTCGATCCCGGCAGGATAGACCAGTAACTGTATTTGCTCCTCGGCCTCGCCAAATACATCCTGTGCAACCAGCACGGGATGGGGACTGCCGGGAACATGGATATCCAACTCCACGCCAAAGGCGGATCGGGTTTCGTGGACAGCTACTGCATAGTTTTTCTTCATGGTTTCACTCCTTTCCATTTCACACTTTCAGGAAGCAGCCCTTCAGTTCCGTCTTGCCGATGAGCAGCGCTTCGGCCATGTCCTCCGGTCTGACGGACTGGTTTTCGTGGTTGGTGTCCACCACCGTATTGCCCCGCAGATGTCGCATCAGGAACATGCTCAGGAGCAGGTTCTGTAACGGTTCATCCTCCAGCAAAGGGAACGGCGTCGGAAACCGCTGTGCATTCGGGACACGCACATAGCGCTGATCCGAAAACCAGTCGCCTAAGACGGGCGCAACCTCGGCATACCGCTCGGCGGCTAGCTTGGCCGTGCGTTTGATCAGCTCGGATTTGCGACCGGATATTTTCCATCCGTGCGTCCGCAAGGCGTCGCGGAACTGGTCGAGCGTCTCCATCTTGCGCCACGAGATTCCAAACCTCGGAATCTGCTCCTTGCGCAGGCGTGCCGTTGAGTGCAGCGGATTAATCCGTTGCAGGTAGCGGACATTGTTGAACCGCACTGCCACCTCCTCGTGCTCCAGGATTTCCTGTACCTGCGGCACCGGCATGGCGAAGCAATAATCCCCGCCGGTCGTACGGTATTCCCGCGCGATCGCCCGCGCACACTTGCGCTGGGCTGCGGAGGCCACCAGCTCCGGCTCGAATTGAACCGTATTGCCATGTACCCCGCAGGAATACTTCACCTGCCCGCAGTCGTGCAGACGGTTGGGGTTGACGACCAGCTCGAACCAGTCAATCCGGTCGCGGAATCGCAACCGGTGCCGGTCATCGGTCAGGCCGCGAAGCGCCGATACCCTTCGGAAGTTGCGGCAGCTAAGCGCTTCGAGCACCAGGCTCTGCTCCTCGTCCATGAAGTCCCCGACCGACAACAGGTTCTCCAGGTCAAGGTCGTTCATGTCGTCGTAGCTTCCGATTTTCAGCTTCGGGTGCTTCTGCTTCACAAACGCCCGCAGTTCCGAAAAGCCCGACCGGCTGCTGCGCAGCAGGTTCCAGGCTCGCTCGTGCGACCAATGCGTGCTGACATATTTTCTGGCCAGCTTGACGATCCGGTCATAGGAAACCTCGTCCGCGAAATAGACGCCGTGCCCCACCTGCTCCAATGTCCGCGCCAACGCGGTGCGCCGGTCATGGTAGGAGCCCTGCTGCGACACGATGATTTCCGCATTGAGGTGCTGAACGGACAGCGCATCAAAACGATGCTCCGCATCGTTCAACCGACGGGAAAACAGTTCTGCCGCCTGGCAGAAGTCGCCCGACACACCCATGGCCGATTCCGGATGGATGCCCTTGAGCAGCACATCCTCGATCGGCACTTCGATACGGTCGTATCCCAAGCGCAAAAAAGCCGGAATCCTATGATCCGGCACCAACCATACCTTCAGTCCATATAGTTTCATGGTACTATCCTCTCTCCAGTAGCGACTCGATCCGGATTGCGGTTGATTCGATCCGCGCGCTGGCTTTATTGATCTCCCCTTCGCCCAGTTCCGACCGTACGGCCAGACTGCGCACCTCCTGGTAGGCGATCATGCGCCGCAGGTCGTCTGACTGATCAAACAGGCCTTCAACCGATTCGATCAGTTCAATGCTGCCGCCCGTCAGTCCGGGGATGGTGTCGGATTCCAAACCTTGGAGATTGATTTGTCCGCCCACCTTTTCCAGCAGCTCAGATGGAATTTTTCCGGGATGAAGCGTTTCCACCCGCAAGGCTATGTAGGCCAGCGGCGTGATCTGCTCCGGTGCGTCGCACAGGTCGTTCCACGCCTTGAGCTTCACCATTTCCGACAGGTTTTCACCGAGCAGGATCTCCGCCTTCTCGAACAGGTCGGTGGTGGTGAACAGGCGGTAGACGGTTTCCACCCGTTGGAAGTCGCCACCTTCGCTGAAATAGTCCGCCAACAGATCGAGGCAGACTTCCACCTTGTGCAGCATTTCCTCGCGGTTGATCCCTTCGTCGTTCAATCCCATGGGGATGCTCGACAGGATCACCTTCTTTGCGCTCTGCGCAAATGCAGGCAGGTCATCACCCCGGTTCGACTGACGCGCCAGTTCAACCGCCCGGTTGGCAAGCAGGTTGCGGTAGATGAAACCCAGGCGGCGGCCATCAAGCTTTACGCTACCGTCCGTCTCTTTCATCACCAGCACCGCCAAACGGGAGAGGAACTCACCCAGCGACTGGAAATCCTTTTCCAACGATTGGAAAAGCGATCCCGCCTTCAGGAGGATTTCCCTGATCTGCCGCCCGGCGTTTTCCGTGTCCGCCTTGCTAACGGTCTTGGTTTCCGACTGCGGGCACCATTCACCGATGCTCGGCGCGTCGTCGCCATTGATATGGCGCAGCACCTTGATGCGGTCTTCCTCATCCATATCCAGCGCTTCCGGCGGATAGAGGAAGATGGCGTAGCGCCCGATCAGCGCGGCATCCATCTGCTGGGTGCCGTTGTACTGCCGCCCCATCGGATTCATGGCGCTCCAGACCCATTTGACCTCGGTCTCAAATCCCATGATCCTGCGGGAACGGATAATCTCCAACCACTTGGCCTGCAGTTCCGGCACCGCGCGGTTGATCTCGTCGATCAAGACAAACTGCTTGTCCCATACGGTGACCGCGCTCGGCACGTATACCACGCGCCCTTGTTTCAGGCTTTCGACGTTCGGGAATCCCAGCACGTCTTCAAACAATGCCTTGCTGGCGTCGTAGGCCATGAACTTCCAGTCCAGCGCCTGCGCAATCTTGCCCGCCGCATGGGTCTTGGCCGCGCCATGCGCGCCAACCAGCAGCAGCGGATCGCCCGTCAACAGCGAGGCCATTGCCAGGTTTTCGTCTTCCAGGCTCCATCCATAGATGCCCAGTTGTTCCAGTAGTTTTGTATTCATTCTATTGCTCCTTGTTTTGTTATAGGCACAAAAAAAGAGCCGACCCGGCATTTACGCCCAATCGGCTCTCGCGATTTTGATGTTTCATGTTCAGTCTCCGCTTGCCTCTCCTTCCTGCATTTTCTCCAGCGCGTCCACGACGCCCGGTTCGACAAATACCACCGGCGATTTCATCTCCACATCGAAGATGCGGTCGGCGGCCGACTTGCGGATATGGGCAATGCGCCCGGTGCGATATGCATCCTCCGGCTTGATGGTGCTGCCAGTGAACTTGGATTTATCGGGATCGCACTCGACCAGCGCAATGTATCCCCTCTCCCACAGCTTCGCGTGTTCTGGGCACAAGTCCCAGCCCGTGACCGTCTTCCGCTCCAGCGTGTTTCGCAGGCGCTTGTCCAGCAGGATTGCGCCCGTATCAAAGGCCTGCCCACAAACGAGGCACACCTTTTGTTCCATTCCGACATGGCTTTTCATTGTATTGCTCCTTCCGTTATTTCATTCAGGTTCATGACTTCTCCAAACGGCTCCAGCACCTTTCCGTTGTTGTGGATTCCGAACAGGATGGTCAGCAGTCGGACGCCGGCTTCGTGCAAGGCCGCCTGGTTCGATTCGCTCATCGCGGCATAGCCATCGGTAATGATGACCGCCCGTTTGAACTCTTCCGTTAGGATGGTCTGGGCAACACAGTTGAAGTCGGTGCCATAGGTGGTCTCCACATGGCCGCGCATCAGCGCGTCCATCGTGATTTCCGAAACGGCGTTGCTGAACTGGTAGACCGACCGTATGTTCCGTCGGTACCGCGCCAGCAGACCGCAGATTTCCGGCAACGACTGGTTTACCGATCCCGAAACATCCAGAAAGAGCGCTATGCCCTCCTGGTTGTTTTTCAGCTCCGGTTGTCGGTTACGGAAAAAGCCCGGCCAGATATCCGCGCTCAGCAACACCATGTCGCGGCGGCACGGATTGATCGGAAACGGCGATGTCGTTCGGCGCATTTCGCGCTCCGAACAAAAGAACGTATCGAGCCGCTTGCGGGTGCTGTAGTTCAACAACAACTCCTGCTTAATGCTCCGCTTGGTCTTCATGATCTCGACAATCATTTTCTTCAGACTGTCGAACATGCCTCCTGAACAATCGCTGCTTTCCAGAATCTTCCTGCCCACTTCCTGGGCAACGCCCTGCAGTTGTTCCGGCTTCCAAGGATTGGATGCCCGTCCATGCGAGCCGATCAATGTCGGTCGGCTGACCGGTTGCGGTACCAGCATTTTTAGGGTTTGGATCACCTCGCCCGCGCTCAGCACATCATGGTGCTGCCACTTGGGATAAAGATGCTGATACAGATAGCTGTATCGGCTGTTGCGATGCTTGCTGTTTGGCCGAAGGATCGATTCCAATCCCTGGACAGCATAGAAACGTTCAAATAACGATCCGCCGCCCGAAGCCTTTGCATAGAACTGGCTGATCAGCGCGTTGATAATCGCGTCGCAGGCAATATTGCTGATTGGATCCGACTTATGGACAAAGTGCCCGAACGCCGGATGTAGAATTTCGTGAAAGACCAGGCAGAACAGATCCTGCTCTGTCTTCACATGCTCCGAAACAAAGTCCGGATTGTATTTCATATGCCCATCGGCATCGATGCATGCCGTTGGGATTTTGGGATCGACTTCAACCGAAGCCACGATCCCCGCGACAAACGAGTCCGCGCCCAACTCGCGCTTCATCATCTGCCGTACTGTTTCCAATGTAATCAGGTGCATAGCACCCTCCTTTCATTTGTGCGTAACGAGTAATTCGTGATGCGTAATCACCCGTGTCCGCGGTTAATTTTCGTGGTAAAATTGCGATTTCATAAATGCGTAGCGGTTGCTACATAGATGGTTCCTCTCGACGGGGAACGCGTTTACAAGACAAGGTTCGGCAAAACCGTAAACCTTCATGCGAATCCACTGTGTTCAGCCGGAAATTCGGCATCAGTTCTTTCGCGAGAAACCTGTTCAAGCGTGTGGCATCAAACAGATTTCTTTGATTTGAATCGTTTATATATGGAACCGCGAATGGGTTCCGGCGGGATTTTTGATGGCCACAAAAATGCGCAGAATTCACAAAGACATGATCTGCGGCTTCGCCCATAAATAAAAAAGGAGTAAAGGCATAATCGCCTCTACTCCTGGTTGTAGATCTCGCGGTATTCCTGCCAGAACTCCCGCTCCCTGAAATGCTCCAGTTCGTCCCGGAGCATATTCAGGATTTTCGAGACATCCGACCGGATGTCGCGCAGGTGGCATTCCATCGCCGCAAGCTTTGTTTCGAGTGAATCGGGTTCACTCTGCTTATCTGCTTCCATAACTACTCAAAAGTAGTCGCAGTTTATAAACTTTTCGCAACTATAGCTTAACGATTATATTAACCCAGATCCGGGAATAGAGCCACGGATCAACACCGAAAAACACGGAATGCAAGGGAGTTACGAAAGTTTTAGGTATCACCTTGAAGCGGATGGCATCATTTTGCGCAACACCTTGACGGATCGATGTTAATCCGTGTTCTTCTGTGGCTCATCTCCGTTTTTAGGATTAACTGTTTACCAACCTGCTTATGCGAGCACAGGCAGAAATCCTGCGACAACTCCACTATTGGAAGCGCCAAGCAACCTAACCAATAACTAACATTAAATTGTCGGAAATTAATTGAAGGGTGCAGCGATTTGGCTATTCCCGATAAACGTTCTCAACGAAGACGCTGTAATTATTCATAATGTCTTGTTTAGTTTGCCAAATCGAACGACCCCAAAGATTTGCCAGTTCACCAACCGTGAACTCCAGTTCATCCGGATACTTGATTTCAGGTGACCGCTTGGCCAGTGGGGCATCGGTTTCCGTAACAACTCTACTAGAATCCATTTTCCCCACCAACATACGGCCCCGCTTAGACTGCATCATCTTCGCATTCACAGAAAAATATGCCCCGATATTATGTGCCGATTTCAGCTCACCATCCGTTCCCGAAAACCAATGCAAAATGAATTTACCTTTGAAACCATTCAGTATGCTGAGGGCATCCGAGGCGGATCGTCTCGTGTGCACAGAAAGAACCTTGTCTTCAGCGGCAGAACACATTTCAACAATTCGTTCGAAAACTCTTTTTTGGTGCTGTCGATCCCGCTTGTCGCTGGTCATGTAATCCAGCCCGACCTCACCAATAAATTTTGTTTTGGGAAGCAGCGTTTGGAAAAGATCTAGCTGATCTTTGTATTCAAACGCAAGCTCAGGGTGCAATCCCAGCGCCACATTCACAGAGCTGTATCCTTCAACCAGTTCACAGCACCGCTCAAATACAAAGGGAGCATTAGTCATCGCTAGCGCCTGAACCTGACTTCTGCCCATAACTGAAAGTATGGATTTGGGATCAGGAAACAAATCCAAGTGGCAGTGTGCATCAACGAACATATAAACCTGCCTCTATCGACCAGATCCTGTTAAAAAAACTGCCAACTCTTCCATTCCTCGTCTATATACATCAACAAATGATGAAACTTCTGACGGTTCAATCGATCCTGTCGATAGAACCTTGAAAATATCATTTTTCGGCGAATCAGTTTTATACCGTTCGACGGCCATCATTATCGCCCGGTAGTCGCGTCCTTTCCCTGTTGATGGATCAGGAGGACTCGATATCACATCGGTCAAATACTCAGCATCATCAAGATCGGTCTGATGGATTGCGGCTCGTCTCACCAGACACGGAAGGCAATGCCCGCATTGAATTCCCGGTGCCCTGCCTCCCCATCGGCTCTGCTCAGGGTGGGAGCATGAGACGGTTTTTGCGGTTGTAAGACAGAGCACAGCCTCATCAGCACACTCCTTCAGCATTTCACCTTTGGTTTTATGCCGAAACGGCAGTTCCAGCGAGATGTCAAAACCAAGTAGTGATATCACTTCCTGAATCAGTATCATAAAGTGGGGGTGGGTAGTCCTAGTACTCAGACTGCCTGTTCTGGTTTCTGTCAGAGGAACATTAAGGGATATTAACCCGTTCTCTGGAATGAACAGAGTTGAAGACCCGGAATTAAGTGATCCCAATGCACATCCCATTGCTAAAAACAACAGGGATCGGGTCCTCATTGACTGTTCATAATTACATCCACGTATCGAGGGCTGGGTAACATTCAGCCTTAAGAACCTCTTGTCAGAAATGCCCATCTGGTTCTGCAGGATGGAAGCGACTTCTGCCTGGGCTGTGGATGTCACCCCCCCACCGCCATAGTGGCCGACAAACATAGGAGTGCGCCCTTCTTTCAATAAGTTAATTGCTCCAGCCAAAGAATCCAAACCGCCGGAGAGGAGACACACATCACTGCAGTCAATTTCTTCCGATGAAAGTTCTTCCTGTAGACTATATTCGCGTTTCCTAAATTCAAACTCCCACCGATCACCACTCAGAAAGTCCAGTGCCCTTTGCAGAATGGGGGCTGCGGCATTCCATTTTTCAGGATCGGCAACGGGAACGTAGATCCTGATCTCCCGTCCCCAGCAATTATCTGAATACATATCCCTGTTAATACAACGGTCTGCACTGTAAACAGTCATTGCAAAATGGAGTAAATCCTTTGCGTCTTCGGGTAACTGGACCTGGGTCAGTTTTTCTATATCACGGACAACATGCTGTGGAACGGAGTATGGGCTGGAACTGTTGTCATAATCACAGAATATCCTTGGAGAACCTTCGTCTATGCCCGGCACATAATTATCATTCGGCCCTACTCGAGCTATCGTATGCCACATCATGCTTCACCTCCGATTATCGAATAAGCCTCTTCGTAAAGCCCTTGGATGATGGCCTTGCCTTCGGAGCCAGCCCAATCCACGGCCAGAGGATCAATCGCCTCCATCTCCAGCTTAACCGCATCATTAACATAAGCCTTCACGTTTCTTTCAAGCGAGACTGCCTGAGTTTCTGATACAGCATTTTTCTCTATCGATATCCCAAGTTCCTGTAACCATTGCCGGTATATATATCCTGCTATAAACCTTTCCAGGGCTGAGAGGACATCCCCCGAGGATAAATGATCTAAATCATCGAGTTTTTCTGTGTTTTCGTAGATCAAAGAAAGCGCGTCCTCCATAGCCTGTCTGGCCAGGCTTTCATCAAAACCGGATGATTCGGGGGCGATTGAATCCAGCAATTCTGCATATACCGTATCTACATCAGATCCGATCAGTCTGCTTAACCCCAGATTCTGAAGTGCGGCATTAACACCGTCCGATGCTACACTTGACAGGAACCCTGTAATCCTTTGCGCGGCAGCACGTCCGGCGGATGCATTTACTGTTGCAACTCTAGATCCACCTTTGGCTTTCACATAAGAGCGTCCGGTCTGAGGCATTCCGCCACCGCCCCCTGGACCATCAGCCCGAACCCCTCGTGTCATACTGGCCTTGGCAGCCTGCCAAAGCGGAGGCGGCTCATTAGATGTGTCTGATCCCTCTGTTTCAGGATTTGGAACATCCCCTTGGGGATTTTCATTCTCCTCACCTGATTCTTCCGAAGATTCCGGTTGTGAATCAGGACTATTTGAGGATTCACCGTCTCCCGATGGAAAAGCCCAATCTGGCAGCAGGCTTTTTTTATCCCTGTTTCCCCCATATGAAGCAGAAGTACCCATGATCTATCCCTTCTTTCTTTTCCTTCGGGCTATCGCGACTTTGGCAATACTGCTCTCAGAGTCTGATGCAATAACCTGTTCAATGTACCTCTCATAAAGCTCCTGCCGGCCAGCTGCTTTGCACGTCCCCTCAAGCTTTAATATGATTTGCGGAGGTAATGCTTGTGCCGGAAAACTGGGGAGAAAAGTAAGCAATTCCCCGAGTAATTCATGGCGCACACCAGTCCACTCAACAATCATCAAAAGCGGGGATTCTTCTTTTGAGTGATCCTCCGAATGCTTAGCTTTCTCTGCTAATTCTTCAAAAATGCTGGCAGCATCAACTGGGCTCACATCCTCCCCGAGCTTCAGCGCTCCCTCGCGAACAGCTTCACTCGGGCTAAGAATCTTCAGTAGGATTTCTCGGGCGGCTGAACTCAACCTTTTTGCCGTATACGAAAGGGTACTAAGCGAATCCCGTGAAAAATAAAAGTATGGCCGTAAATCAATTCCGGCCAGTTTTGGTTCCAGGGTCAGCCATTCCTTAAACCAATCCTCTGCAAACAGAACTCCAAGCTCAGTATCCATTTTGATTTTATCAGCATTGCTTTTTGGAGTAGTTCCTGCATTTCGCTCAGCGTCCTTTTTTTCAGCTTCTTTCCCTATGCCGGGTTGAGCCAATGCGTCCTCAAGGCATACAATTTGGGGTGGCACACCATTTTGCGATATTTGCCAACCAGCCAGCTTCTTGAAGGTTTCTGGACGCAGGTACTCAAGAATCATCAGCTTTGCCAATACTCGTTGCTGTATCTCTACTTCCCTTGATGCGGCCATCTTCAAGCGCATCATCAGCGTATTAAGGAAACGTTTGCACTGACGTGGATTGCCGTTCATCACATCCGCCAGTATAGGACTGATGCGTTCTGCAAGCGCCAATTCCTCCTTCAAAGGTTCTGGAACCTCTTCTAGAACTTCCGAAGCAGAAGACAGTCCGAATGATCGGCCTTCCTGAATGCTCTTCGGCCCTAAAGCCCATTCACAGACCTTTTCCAGATCACCATCAGATAGATGGGGGAGCGAGAATAATAAGGCTATATAGTTTTCTGTGTCGGTTTTGCTCATTAAAGGAACGCGGATCATGTACTGGATGAGTTTTTCCAGATAATCCCGTCCGACATCAGTCCGATCACCAGGAAGCTCAGGAAACCGGCTTCGAACAGCAAACCTTACAAGGCGTTCGTCAGCTCCTATGATAAAAGCGCTGCCCGGGACAAAGAGAAACAGTTTGATAGCTTCTAGCGTTTCAATGATGGTATCGGGCAGGCACCGATCCAGATCATCGATTACGACGACCAGCTTCTTGATTTTTGCCTCATTCAGAAAGGACTCAAAATTCTCCCGAAACTCTCTTATGCCTTTCCGCAAGGTGTGTTTTTTCTCATCCTCCAAAAGCGCAGAAACATCCTCTGGCTTCAAGTCCTCTATTTTTTCTCCAGCTTTTTTTGCTAGAGCAACGGCGTCGATACCGGCAACAGCAGACAGGCCAACCGGGCCTCCGGCAATAGTGGCAGCTCCATATTTGACGGCGGAACCAACGGCCCGAAACCAGTTCACCTTCCGGATAAGATTCACCGCCAATACTTTTGCCCTGTTCCCCAAGGTCTTTTGCGATGATATTTCGTCGATGATTGTTTCCATTAAGGCCGTCTTTGCATCATCGTATCCTTCAAACAGCCATCCATTGAATGATAGGAGAATGACATCTCCCTGCGACTTGAGATCACGTTCTATCATTTGAATAACGCTGCTTTTACCGGAACCCCAGTCACCGAAGACTCCTATCGTTGCAGGAAGAAGGTTATCGGAATTCACTATATCAACAGCTGAACACACCAGGTGCTGAACTCCCAAAAGATCTCTTTCTGATTCATGATCAGGCCACATATTTCTCCTCCGAGCCAATTGAAACAAACACACTTAATCCGCATTCATAAAACATCTAAATCACGCACCAACAAAAATAACACCAACTAAACCGGTTGCATTTCCAATCAACAAAATCGTTCATATCACATCCGCCGATCAGTAGTACCTACCGCACCAACCTCCTCTCCTTTTCAGCAACATCCGCAAACTTGATCGCCATTCCACGCACCCCGAAATCAACAGGTTTAAGAAACGTGAAAACAATATCCGTTTTTCACCCCATCATCCAGCGATTGCTTAGGAAAATCGCCGATTTGATGTATTTGTGGTGGATTCCCCCACAACTAATCAGCAGCACCCCATCTGCGCTAGTATTTTTTACTAGTCGCTTTGCCAGCCACTGCCCGGTGCCCATGGCTTGCGGGAGTTTCGCTGGATTCGATTGCGTTGGCCAAGCTTCTCTTTGAAAGGTCAGCGCTGGCCCAGCGCCGCTCGGCCTTTTTCGGTCAGGCGGTATTTTTGCAGACGGCTGGTCGGCTTGTCGGGGATGGTTGGTTCAATCAGCCCAACCTCCAATGCAGGATGTAAATAGTTTTCTCGGAAGGTCGGTCGGTGGCTTAAGCCCAGTTTTGTTCGCAATTCTTTGGGTGATAACGCTCCCTCTTGCAGCGCAATAAGCAAACGCTCAACGGCATCTTCCGACTGGGTCGGTGACTGGATCGGTGACTGGGTCGGTGACTGGGCCTGAACTTCACCAGTCACCCGTTCTGCCTTTGGGTGCACCGGCAGGCGTACCAGATAGGATGACCGATCATCATCGGTCTCAAACTCTGGTGCGGGCGATCCGTTGGCCGCCATATTGCGAAGAATCTTGGGAATGCCGGTGGAGCGGCCCTCCGTCAGATCCAGTTCCTTCAGAAATTCGCCGATCCGTCGGTTTCGGTAGCGTCGGCTCACGGCGCGACCGGCCCGCAGATCCTCCATCCGGATAGATCGGTCAGGGCCGGGAAAACTCAACACCACCAGATCCTCGGGTGTGATGCGCACCTCGACGGGCTCGCGGATTTCATACGACCGGTGATACACCGCATTCACCACGGCTTCCTCGATTGCCGCATACGGGAAATTCCACACCCGTTCCGCCTCGGCCCGGTCGGAATGCTTTATTACGATTTCCTTCAGATAGTTGCGCTGGATATAGTCCAATGCCTCGCGCGTCATGCGCGACAACGGCCCCGAAAAGGTCTTCTCCTCGAAGCGGTCGCCGCCGGCTCCATCGGGAAACCAAACCACATCAATCTGCGTTGCCGGGAAATAACGGCGGGGATCGGCGTTGAAAAACAGCAGTCCCGCATTTTTTGGGAACACCGCCTCGGACGGCCCGCCAACGATATTCATCTGTCGTCCAGTCACCTCAGGAGCGAGCAATCCCGCCTCGTCCGCCAAATCGCTGCCGACTTCGTGCAAGAACTCCGACATGAGACGCGTGGAAAGATCGTCCACCGAGGCCTGCTGGTTGTAGCGGTCGTCAAACGGAACCGTCGCTGCCAACCCAATAAGCTCCTGCTCATCCAAGCCCCTTGCCTTGACCGTGCTTGATTGCTTTCGGATGTAGTAGGCCCATTCATTCCCTTCCCTGGACAGACTTGTCTTTGCCTTGTAGGGGCGTGTTTCGCCACCGGGAACCCAAATCACGAGGATCCATTTGCCATCCACTTCGCAAGGAGCGGAAAGCGGGTGGTACATCGGCTGGATGGCCGAGTGCCCCAAATTGAGCAATTCCTTCTGGATTGCATCGATTGTATTCGGATCGAGACCCACTGGCGGCAGTATCGGTCGACCGTCCTTCTCGGCAACGCCGACCACAATATAGCCGCCTCCGAGGTTGTGGAAATCGTTGGCAAACGCACAGACCGTATGGAGCACTGCTTCCGGGTTCCACCCGGCCTTGTACTCCAGCCGTTCCCATTCCACCGATTTTCCACTCAGCACGTCATCCAGCGAGATAGGTAACCTTAAACTGTTCTTCTGTTCGCTCATTATGTTTCCCACGCGACTTCAACCAAGGGACATCATGCACCGTCTCAATACCAAGGCCAAGCCTCCACATCCTGTTTGATCTGTTTTTTGCTAAAAACTTCAGCATAAGGGGATTTTGTGCGGAATGAATGTCCTTAAATTTCCATGGAGAAAACCACCCTGCAGCAGAGTGGTTTTCCGATGGAACCTCCAATGGCTAGCGGGATCGGCTATTCGCCCTAATCCTTCGGCTTGTCGAGGAAGTTGACGGTTTCGGCGGTGACGAGCAGGCGGGAGCGTTTTTCGCCCTCGCCGTTTTCCCACTCGTCCATTTTCAGGCGGCCTTCTACGAGCACGGCGCGGCCGACGGTGAGATATTTGTCGCAGGTTTCGGCGAGTCCCGACCAGGTTTCGATGGTGACGTACACCTTGCTTTCGTGGTCCTCTCCGTCTTTATCCTTATAACGCTCGTTCATCGCGAGCCGGAAATCGGCGACCTTGGTGCCGGACTTGAGGGTCTTGAATTCTACGTCGGTGGCAACGTTGCCGACCAGGATTACTTTGTTGAATGACTTCATGTTGTCCTCCATGGGTTGATGGTTACAATCAAAGCCATTCCGTCCCAGTTTTCCGGCGAAAGCTTTATAAAGCCCCGCGTCTTCCCCGAGGCCAGAGGTGATAAACATGGCAAGAGGAAGGCCATTCAAATGTCCGTACTGCGGATCAACCAAAAACATTTCAAAGGGAATACGGTGGAACAAATCGGGCGAAGTCCGTATCCGGCAGTGCAAATCATGCCGGCGACGGTGGAGCCGGAGAGTGAACAAGAATGAGGAAGCGACGGAGGCGCTGCCGGTGGAGACCGAGCAAGAGGGCTTTCACTATTGAGGCCGCGTTCAATTGAACAAGTGTATGAGGGATTATTTCCCCATCCGCATGTACACCCATTTAGCGAATATCACAAAAGCAATAATAACACTGGTCGCAATCAGTCGCTGTATAAATGTCATTTCCTGCGGAACCGGCTCATTGCATTGGGGTTGATGATATTGATGTCCCTGATGTCTCGGTGGTGATGGCGGGGGTGAATGCCTCTGGGCACTACTGGAAGGCAACCTATCCTCTATTGTTTCATTCTTCATTATATCCCTCGGTGATTATCGCTTGTGTCCTACAGGGAGCAGCCGGCCGTCAGTTAAAGATCAACAGAGCAATCCAGATAAAGAAAAGACCCACGCCCAACATGATCATGTCCTGAAGATCCTCGGGGATTTGCCTGCGAGGCCGCCGATGGTATTGATGGGGATACTGATTTTGATGGTTCGGCGGATGCTGAGGATATTGGTGAAATATGTCATTTGTTTCGCGGTCAGGTGTCTCACCCGAATTCTGTTGATCCTGTGCATGTGGAGAACTGGAATATGGAATGCCCGGTTCGTCTGGATAGATTTCTTGGGGATCGTATCCCGGTAATGTTTCATTTCTACCATCCGATGCGGGCGGTAATCCTTCCCTTTCGGCATCTGATCTGAAATCTACTCCGACACCAATGGTATTGGGATCTTTGACCTTTACATGTTCCCAGCCTTTTATCGGTTGCATATCACACCTCCTATATAGAGGTGTCGGTTCGTCCCACTATTTAAGAATTAGAGTTCGTTGGGATCGGAAATAAACCGTAGGTTGTCGGCGGAAATGTTCCGCGACTTAAGATCGCGCAGGGTTTTGTGCTTAACGGATTCGGCGGTGCTGAAGCTGATGATTTCGTCGAAATCCAGCTCCAATAGTTTCTGTATGTTGTCGGCGCCGCGTGATCCGGTTTCAATTTCTATGGCGATGCGCCTGCCCTCCTTTGCGGCATGGACATCGATGCATTGGTTGTTGCCGATGGGCTTTTCCAACTCGACCGACCAGCCATCACGCCCAAGCTTTTTTGACACTTCGTTTTTCCAATAATTATGGATGAGGCCGCCCTCTTTCTTTTTGGTGACCTCGACATTGTTCCGCTTCATGGCTTCGCGCATGGCCGGGGAAAAGTCGAGCAGCACCACCTTGCCGGTTCGGGTTGGAATTTCCACTGGCTGGATGACGCCCTTTTCGACCAGTCCTTGCTTGGCGTGGTTGCCCCTTCTCCGGCTGATTCCCAACCGGGAATACCGTTTGACCACACCATCGAACGGATTCCGGTATATATCCTTCATTAGTTTTTGTTCTGTATCATTAAGAGGGATTCCAGAATCACTCTTTCTTATTCTATGGTTTTGGGGAACATCCTTGGTTGGGATGGAATCCGCTTTATCTACAGATTCCTGCATGGAATCGTTGGAACCAGTCCCATATTTTTCAATGAGCTGCGCATCGGTGACGGAGCCCTTGTCCAGATCGACCTTGGGGATCAGAATCTCGAAGGGAAAGATGAAGCGCGACTGGAGCTTGACGACGGCGTGGCCGATGGGAAGGAGCCCGAGCACCTCGCGATGCTCCCGCGGTATCCGCATCATTTCGGCAAGTGAATTGATATCCTTGCTGTGTTTCATATTGAGCGCGATGGTGCAATAGGTGTTTCCAAGGGCTGGAACGGAAATCTGGCTGGGATGCTGATCGATCAACACAATGGATTCGCCCATTTCCCTGATTTCACGAAGAAGGAGATCGATGACGGTTTCTTTGCCGGTGTTGGTGAGGATGTTGTGCGCCTCCTCGACGATGACGCAGTGCTTGAAGGTTTCCCTGTCAGGTTCAAGCATCCGGCAGTGGTGGATCCAGACCATCAGGGTTTCGATGAGAAAGATCTTTTCGTTGTGCGCCAGCGAATTGAGTTCGAGGCAGACGTTTTTGTCGAGCAGTTCCTGTATGCCGGATTGCGACTCGGTGTTGATGACGTCGGACACCTGCCCGAAGCAGAGGCTCTGAACGGCACGCATGGTGGAATCGAGCCACATGGCCTTCCGGCCTTTGACCGGCATCTTTTCCAGAAACGCCAGCACATCCTTCATGGTCGGGAACCGCTCGGGTTCGTTCGTGTAGCATCCATATTTTTTATAAACGGCATCGATGGCCTCCATAAGAATGAACATGACCCCCTCTCCCAAAAAGTAGGCGTGGGAAATGATCTCGATCAGTTTTTTCAGCCAGACTTTTAGATCGGTTCCCGGCGGAGGAATCAGCGGATTGAAATACAATGGATGAACCGGTCGGCCGACGGTGTAGATTTCCAGTGGAACATCGTGTGCCAGCAGGTCTCGGTAGTTACGTTTCCAGTCAAAAATAAGGAAGGGCTTTTTATGCCGAACAAGCTCCTTGATGAGCAGGGCTACGGTATTGGTTTTCCCCGCCCCGCTCCGGCCAAATATTGCCATGTGCTGAATGAATTCATCCTCGCAGATCCCGAAGGGATACAAGGCCTGGTCATGTGCCAAAATCCGCCCCAGTTCATACTGCCCATGGGCATTTCCTTCCGGCGGAATATGGAGACCGTTTTCGACCAACGGATTGACACCGAATTTACGTTCGAGCTGAAGCTCCACCAAGGCCTCGATATCGCGCTTGGCAGCGCTGTCGCTAACCTGGTATTGGTGCCAGATTTTCAGGGCTTTGGATTTGCCGATATAGTCGGCGAGTTTCTTTAAGGATTCTTCAAAGATCATCGTCAAGAACCCTCTTTTTTCGTCGTTCATCGGCATAGCCAGACCATGAATCGAAGATATCACCCAACAGACGGTTGGTGTCCCGCCAGCAGGCCACCTCCTCGGCATGCTTTTCCTTGGCCAGGGAGTGCACTTGCTTTTCCAGCTCGGACTCGAACCGACTGTGGATGCCATTATAGTTTGGCCAGTTTCTGAGTTCCGAAAGTATGCCGTGAACCCGCAGCTGTTCGTATTCCACATTCTTCAGAATGCCGTATGAGATCGCATGCCGCGCCCGCAGTTGCTTGACCAAAACATCGATGTGGTCGCCGTGCAAATGCAACCGGTCGGTCGTGAAGTCCAACGGCTCTATCTCGTATGAGTTCCTGCTGTTGAAAATCCGCTCGGTCAGCTCATCAGGATTCTTGAAAGGACTTTTATCTGGCTTGACTTTCTTGATGATTTCAAAGGCCGGCTGGCCGGTTTCAACATGATAGTTGTATGCGTCTTTCTGGCGCTCCGCCTCGGCGTCATACAACGGTATTCCGTATTTGTCTTCAAATGCCATTTTACCACTCTCCGGTGAGAGTAAATGGATTGGCATTTATAAAGGTTTCGGTGCCGGAATCTTTTGTTTGGATGTTTTGTTCAAGGGTTTGTTTTATCTTCTATCTAAATCTATCTATCCAACCCTCAACAACTTACATCTCAAACAAAACATTCTTCTAAAAATCTAAACAAACACCCCCGACCCGCAGGGTCGGGATATAAATTATCCGACCAACGGTGGGGATTACCAATCCCCCCACCGGGGGCGAAGCCCCCGCACGCGCAGCGTGTTTCATCTCCGGCGCCGCAGGTGCCGGGAAGCCTCCCGCAGGGAGTGCGACTCCTGCCCGCAGGGCAGCCAGCCCTCAACATCACCCTCCCCGGCCTCAGGGGTTTACCCATGTGGCCGGCCACTTAATTTTCCGCGTCAGCGGGGACTCATCAATTTCCGTCGCCGACGGATCCAACCACACCAACACCCCTCCAAATCCACCATCCCATGGTGCCTAAAAACCAGCCTCCCCGGCATAGGGGATCCCCCACTTTCCATCCGAAGGATCCAACCCTCACTTTTCACTACTTATCCATTCTTCTTGCGAGGAATGCGAGCAGGAAGCCCCAGGGCAACTAGCCCCTGGAACCGAAGCCGCCCCGAAGCTTTTCGGGGAGTGATTCGACCCATTCACCGAACCCCACGGATTGTGTTGTCCGGTTTGCATACCTGCACCGGTACAATCCCCGTGGAGCCGGTTCGACCGTCATCAACCGCGCGATTTCCGCGGTCTGCGCTGTACCTGCCATTTCGAGCAGGCCAGCCCTGACCTCACTTCTTTCTTTATCATCGAGTACGGGATGGATGCCATAGTATCCTAGCACGGACTCTTCGTCCTCCGCGTCGAATACATCGAACGGAAATTCACTCTGGATTCCGATGTATTCAAGGATCCGATTCACTTTCGTTTTGTTCATTTTAAAGACCTCTCGACACCCGTCTTTGCGGGTATCTGATTCGTGCAGCCAATCAGATAACCGGCAGGGTTCGAGTGGTGGTCGAACAAAACGTAATGAAGAGACTCTGATCTCTCTATATTCCTGTCTTTCTTCATGGCCGTCAGGCCTTTTCTAATCCGGGTCACCGACCCATCGGGGAAAAGCTTAAAATGGCGCTCGCGAGGAGCGAACGACTTTTATGGTTTTCAGGGGTGAAGCCCGGGACTTTTCCTACCATCCCCAAGCCCATTTTTTCGGGCAATCCATTGCACCGATCATCCTTTGTAAAAAACAAAAACCGAAGCTAATGCTTCGGCGCGAAAAACACGGGCGTGGTCAACGCCACATAATGGGCATACTGGAACTCGCTCAAAGCGATCGACTCCCACGGCCGATCTATCGGGTTCAGCCGTCTTGTTTCCTTGTCAAAGAAACACTCTTCGCCCTCATGCACGACTTTCGGCATTTTCTTCATGGCGACCACCTCATAAAGAGGTGTCCTTATCGGACATCACTACGGACTCGAAGGCCTTTCCAAGCAGCAACTGCGCTTTGGGAAGATCATTCAATCTCAGGGTTTGTGTCCTCTGCCAATCGCCCTTCTCATCCTTGTAGCTTCTTTCGAGCTTGATGCTGTAGCTCACGCTCTCTTCACCGCTTTCATCCTTTCTGGCATTTTCCCAGACCGCAACGCTGATCGCGCCTGCACTAAACTTTTCAGATGGTTTATTTCCATTCATTTTATCTACCTCGCAAACTGCGTCTTTGCGCAGCTTGTCGTCGGACAGGACTGACAAGCTTCGCTTCGCAGTGCGAGTGGATTTCCACTGGAGATCAACATTCAAGTGCAGCTCTCTTTTTCGATCAACGGATTTATAAGCGTAACTTTTCTATAGTAGTAGTTATTACTAGAATAGGTATATGTATATATATACCTCCACCGGAAAATTACTCTCACCGGCGATCTCACCCGCCACCACTTTCAAGGGGTGGGCAAAGTTTAAATAGATCGCTCCATTCCTTTCTTCTGAAAGGTGATTTTCAAATGGAACTCTCTATACAATCCCAAATCAAACAACAGATCGAACAGGCCTGCCGCGACAGCATTATTCTGAATCCGGAATACCTGGATGACGAACAGCTGTCCCGCGAAGGCCAGTTCCACGTACTTACAGATATCTTCAACGTCAACATACGCAGTCGGGAGATCAACGAGATCACCCGGCATTTCGCGCCGATCTTCCAGAACGGCCATCCCATTCATTTTTCGGTGCTGGGCAAGACCGGCACAGGCAAGACCATCACTTTGCTTTATCTGCTTCAGGAATTCGCGGCGCTCTGCAAAGAGCGCGGCATACCATTCGCAAAGTACCATCTGGATCTGTGCTGCCCGGCACCGTGCTTTCGCGCCCTGAACAACCTGGGCTGCCTGATGCAGGCCAGCCGTTATTATAAGAGAGGCATCAGTCTGGACGACCTCATGCATTCCATAGAGGTGAAACTCGCCGAACGGAAGGGCTATATTGTGATCTTCATCGATGAGGCCGACAACATCCGAACCGATCCCGACTCGTTCTATAAATTCCTGATCAAGCGTCTTCCGCAGAAGACGGAGGCGAAGATCATCCTGCTCTTTTCCTCAAACCGCCTGGGGTGGGCGGACAACCTTGATCCCCGGATCAAGAGCTGCCTGAAAATGCGCGAGCTAATTTTCGACCCCTACAATGCCGGAGACCTGTTCAACATTCTAAACATACGGGTTCAAAAGGCACTGCGCGAAGACAGTGTCGAAGAGGGCGTGCTCCAAAAGATTTCGGCCTGTTCATCCCGTAATCACGGCGATGCTCGAAAGGCCGTCAACCTGCTCAGTCGATCCGCACAGCTTGCGGAAAAAGCGGGAACGTCCGTAACGATGGAGCTGGTGGATCGCGCCAACGATGAAATCGAAAAGGGCAAATACCTGGCGATGATCCGTACCGCGCCGAAGCAATTGCAGGCGGCGCTCTATGCGTCGATCACAGGTAAGGCCAAGGGAAAGGCCTTGCATACCGGCGACGCCTATATCGTATATGACCGCTTCTGCCATGAAACGGGCATTGCCCCGCTGACCCAGCGAGCGTTTACCGACCTTTTGAGCGAGCTGGACATGTACGGCTTTATCCGGGCGCGAACCGTGTCGCGAGGTCGCTACGGCCGGAGCAAGGAGATCTATGTTTCGCTCGAACCGCATGTCCTGCACGCCATGAAGCGAACCATTCTCCAGAATTTTGATCTATACAACGAGGTGACCTATGCATGACAACCGATCCATTCAAAGGACTTTTAGACCCGTTCGCCTGGTGGGACATCGGGCGAACCTATGATAAATACAACGCGTTTTTCGACGTGATTATCTTCAGCGCGATCTTCATAGCGCTGGCGCAGGCCATTCTTGGCCGTAGATTCCCTGGCCGCCCCGGCCGGGCGCTCTCCGCGGCTCTCGGCATTTTCATGGGCGTCGGCCTGACCTTGCTGGAGCAGCAGTTTGGCTGGAACCTGCGGATGGCGGGCGGCGTTGCCGCCGTGATCGTGATGGTGATCTTCGCCATGCTGTTGATGCCTTTCCTGCTCCAATTCAACCTGAACAAACGAACCGCCGGAACCCTCGTGTTCCTGATCCTGTATTTCATGCTCAAGGCACTCAGCCCGGCATCCATGCAGTTTATCGACCGTCACTTCCCGTTCCTGCACCTGATCGCGGCCATTGCCGTGATCTATGGATTCTGGCTCATTATACGCCGAGTCCTGCCCAACGACGCGGAAGCGGTCTTCAAAACATCGGACGCGGGCATGGTGGCGCGGCTTGACCAACCGCGCGAAAAAAGCGAACTTCACCTTTTAAAGAAAATGAACCGCAAGTCGGTTTCGGAAGCAAAGAAGAACGCAAAACAGATCGAGCACACCTTGCAGGCACTCAAAAAAGAGATCAGCAAACCCAACCCGGATTTCAAGCAGGTGGCACAGGCCACCGCGACCATCGCGCACCGAACGGAATCCGCCCAACAAAAGATTGACCGTCTGCGCATGCTGGATCGGCGGTTGCGTAACTTTGACTGGCACGAACTCCAGCAGATGCGCGACTATTGCCGCGAGCTGGGCGATGAGGGTCGCGATAAGCTCAAGAAACAGCTGCTGCTCGAACGTAAGAAAATCCTAGAGGAGCATAAGATCGAGCAGACCATCAATAGCTGCGAAGCGCTCTATTCCAAACTTCGGAAAATGCTTGATGCCATCGGCCGGGCGGCGCTCGCCAAGAACAAGGCCGAAACCACGAAGTCCATTGATTCCGCCCTGCAGCTCGACCGCCAGCTGAAAGACATGCTCGATAAACTGCAGAAAGCGGAAAAGATGCTGCTTAAACTCACCCGGCTAAAGCTGAGTGATGAGAAAAAGATCTGATTTTTTATTGGGGCAGCAATTGCGCACGCGCGATTGCCCGCCATTCTTTCTTTATGATTTCGAGTTCCAGTTCAGCCTGCGCACGCACCGCCGGATCGTTGACTTCGTCTCTACGCGTTTCAAGTGCGTGAATTCGATTAATCAGAAATTCCTGCTGCATTCGTGTTTTACGCCAGTCAGAAAGAGAGGAGCTTTCGGTGCATACCGGACAGCTGCCGCTGGGAGTGGTTATTGCGTGCATCTCCGCAAAGCAGTATCCGATATGCTGAAAGTCATCCATTGCAAACAGGATCAAGAGGACGATGTATATAAATCTTTCGGGCGCGCATGTCCTATGCGGCCAACGGTGGCGGGTTTTCGGCCGCCACAATCTTTAGTACCTCACTTTTACCGCCAATCTGTTCGAACAGCTTGAAGCACCGTGAACACACGGCTTCGACCTCGATGTTTCTATCCGCCCAGACCTCCTGTCCGCACTCACATCTATAAAGGACTTTTCGCAAGGGCTTTCTGATCGGCTCATTGCTTTCGCCCTCCACCATTGGGTGGTGCGGTGAAAATCCAAGTGCTTCGAGCTTTCTTCTCAGATCGGATGACACAGCCAACGTTGCGCCATTGCCCACCTGCGCGTGGATGCCTACGGATGCCGCCATCCCGACAAATTGACTGTTGTGGTAACGCTGCCGATGGCCAATGTGCCCATATAGGTGCTGATAGAGATGAATCATTTCGTGCAGCAGAGTCACTGCGACATCGGATTCGCTCCGGCCAAAATGCCGCGAGTTAAGATGGATCCGATGCTTAGCCCCAATCTCGTCCCGCCCGATCCGATAGTATCCATACCGCACAATCAGATCCACGCCGATGGAAATCACCGCCTTCGGCAGCTTGCCCGCGAAGAAAATACCGTTGAGCTGGTCATACAATACATTCATCCGATGGGCGATCCGGCTGTACGCCCAGCCGCTCGCCTTGGTTTCGTGGTCTCGGATGGCATCGATTACCTGCTCGGTTGCATCATGCCCTTTGTATCGCTCACTTGCTTCAGTCATTTTGATTCACCCTGGCAGCCCGTCTTTTGCGGACTTGCTCCTGCCCGTCCGGGGCAAGGCGCCGGATACGCCTGCTGGTTTTCCTTCAATCGCCCTGCCAGCCATTTGATCATGATCCGGAGGCTCTCGTTGCAAACCGCGACAATGTGTCGATCAAACTTACGGGTTCCCCTGCCGCACATCACCGGCAGCCTGCAGAAATGCACGGGCGGATAGTAGCCCAGGTTGATGAAGCTCTCGCAGATTTCCCAGGTCATGTCCATGCCGCCTCCGGTCAGCGCCAGAAAATATTCATCGCCCATCTGCACAATGGTGGTGTTCACCAGCTTCGCCCTGAAATCGTCCGGCACCTCGAAGTTTTCGCCCAGTGGATACATATAGTTCATCATCGGCATATACCGGTCTGCGTCCTCCTCACAGGTCACCAGCGGCACCTCCCACTGCTCCATGTAGCCTTCGGAAAAATCAAAGTCCTGCGGCTTGGTATCAATCAACTCGCAGCTCAATCCTTCATATGTAGCTTTTGTCATTTCATTCACCTCGGCAACCCCGTCATTCGCGGATTTGCTCGCAGCCCGGCTTAGGGCAAATTCCCGCCTTCACCGAAAACTGGGACGATCTCAGTAGTGGTATAAGCAACCATTAACCAAAGAAAGGAACCAACCATGAACACACCCTATGGAAACAACCGACCGCTGGGCGGAAATAATTCTTTGAACACCATGCGCAACAACCAGCAGCAGGAACAGATGCGCCGCAGGCAGGAAGAACAACGGCGCCGGATGGTGCGCGACCCCCACCGCCCGCACATGGGCTGAGGATCAGCCCATGGCTTTTGCTGGTTTTCGCAGGCGGCTGGCTGACTTACTGGATCCTAACAGGAACCAGCCGCCGCCTGCTATGCCCAGGCCAGCGCCGGGCAACCAAAACCAGGCGGGAGGTGGAGGAATCCACGTTCCGCCCGGCATGCAGACGGTCTTGACCGAGGATCAGCAGGCCACGGTCGATGGCGTCCAGAACCTGGAATACCACCGCCGCACACTGCACATGCGTGATCAAAACAACGGGAAATACCGCGCGTTCCAGAAAAACTCCCAGATCCTCGGCGGTTGCGGCTGTGTCAGCTGCAGCCCGATGGATGTCGCCTTCCTGTCGCAGGTGACCGGCCTGCCGGTCTGCAAGGATTGCGAGAAACAGATCAACCGCATGCGTGCGATGACGCGCGACGAGGAAAGCATCTGCAACCACAAGGTGGCCATACACGAACTCCGGCGCGTGCCTGGCTACTGCTACATGTGCCCCTACTGTCTGGTTGAGTTCCAGAAGGCTGCGCGCAAACGGCGGTTCCTCGGCATCGTCACATTTTTCATCCGGCCATTATTGAAACCACCATCATGAAAACCGAACAACCGATCCCGAAACTGGATTATCTCTTCCAGCAACTCCGCAAGGCAGGGCTGGATCGGATTCCGCATGTAAAGGATCTGATGGAATGGGCACAGATCGACCCCGACGATTCGGCCATTATCGGATTATTAAAGGAGGAATTGGAGGAAGAAGGCACCATTGTGCAACTCGACCCTGATCCGTTCCGACCAACCATGCCGCATGACCCCGGAATCATTCGCGGCCAGCTTCTGTTAGGCCATCTGCCCCAGAATGGATTCCCCTATTACATCTCTATAGAGCAACTGATCTCCCACCTGCTCGTTCTTGGCCGAACAGAGGGAGGCAAAACAACATTGATCCGACACCTGCTGCACCAGTTGGTGCGTCACCATCCCGCAATCAAGCTACTGATCCTGGAGCGCAAGCGGGAATATACCGAACTGCTTGGCCTTGCCCCCGAACCTTTCCATGTTCTTGATGTGAAGCGGCTGCGCTTCAATGTGCTCAAGCCACCGCCAGGTGTGCCAATGCACATATGGCTAACAGTTTTTACACAGATGATGGTCAACTATCTGGACATCCGCATCGCCACCAGTGGATTTCTGCTGGAACATGCGTTGGAACTGATTGATCAATATACTGGATCATTCCCCACACTCAGAACCCTTTATGGCTACATAAAAAGTAAGGGATTCAAGCCCGCCTCCAGCCTTGCTCGGCATCAGGACACAAGCGTCACCCGTCTCGCAACCTTGCTCAATATGCTCCCCGGAGTATTCGACAGTGAGAACGGAATCGACATACGGGATATTTCATCCAACCACACCCTGTTCCTGCTGCACAATATTCCCCAGCTCTCCGTTCAGAATTTCATGTTCAGCCTGATCATGGCGCAGCTCTTTTGCTACCGCACCATGGTGGAGGGGCACCAAACATCGTTGCGCAACCTGGTAGTCCTTGACGAAGCCTTGTCCCTATTCCGGCGAAGCGACGAAATAAAGGAAAACGACTCCTACCTCTCCTACATGGTTTCGCAGGCGCGTGGATATGGCATGGGGCTGGTTACCGCAAGCCAATACTCAACTGACCTCAGCCATGCCCTTCTGGCGAATACCGGAACGAAAATTGTCGTCGGAGGCTTCGGCCGCCCGGAAGACGCCGACCTATTCCTGCGTCAGCGCCCCATCACACTGGAGCAACGACACCATGTCATGAACCATCCGGACGTCGGCCGCGCGTTCAGCGCGGACAGCAGGTATTCTTCCCTGCTCGAATGCGGGATCAATCCGCCACAAAAAATTGCCTCTCCCGATGCCGCGACATTGGAGAAACATATCAGGAAAACAGTGCATGACTTGAGAATCGCACCGCAGTTGCCACCGCCATCACCCAAACCAAACGCAAATCCCATAAAAGATAACGAGATTAGCGACGACCTGCTCCGCATCCTAATTGATATCCAGCATTATCCCTTCCAGTTGCTCCGCGACCGCGCCGACAAACTGAAACTTCAACGCATCTCCCTGCAGAACCAAATCAAAAAACTTATCGAACAAGGGATGGTCAAATCCCACAACGTCCATATTCCACGCGGTTCCCCGCGCGATCTTTACGAAGTGACCGGAAAAGGCACAGAACTCACAAAAATACCGGTCGTGCAAATGAAAGGACGCGGCGGGTATCTGCACCAGTTCTACCAAGTGAAAATCGCGGAATTCTGGAAAGCCAAAAGATGGAAGGTAGAAATCGAAGGCCTTTGCGACAGCAAGAATGCCGACCTGGTTGCATCGCACCCCACTGATGGAACAGCCGTTGCCATAGAAATCGAACTTCACTTCGACACCGATCCCGACCATGTGATTCACAACATCCTCAAAGACCTGGAGTCTGGCCGTGTGGGAAAAATAATCACTCTCGTACCGACCAAAACCATTCTTAATAAGCTTAAAAAACGAATCCAAGGCTCTCCCGAACTAAAGGACAAGAACGGTCAAGTCGAGCTGGATTGCACCTACAACCATTGGAAGGATAAGTGATGGACTACTATCGCATCTTCAAAATCGGATTGCTCGTCTTCGGCATATTGTTGCTACGCCAATGGATGCCGGAACTTTTCCAAAACGTTAGCGGCATCCTGCCCTCATCCCGCCATGACCCGCAATATAACCTATTCGCTTGGATCATGATTTTCATCGCAGCTGCCGGCCTGATTCGGCTTATCAATCGATTTTAGGAGCAACAGCCATGGATTGGAAAAATGTACTCGGACTCATCGGACTCATCCTCCTGCTGGTCTACGGCCCAGAAATCCTAGAGCAAGCTCACAACAACTCCCCCTTCACCCACTTTTCCCACCTCGGAACCGTCCCAAGTAGACTACTTTCACTAGCTGTTCTGCTATTTACCACTCTTCTAGCCATCAAGCTTTGGCGCAAATAACTGAGGTTTGCCATAAGAAAGTTAGGTCGGCCCGGCTGGACGGAAATGCGAACTTCTCTATGGGGACTCTCCATTCAATCAGGTACCGATTAGGACGGAAATGCGAAAAGCGAAAATCC